>CANJUQ010000016.1 GCA_947478175.1 Thiotrichales bacterium
GAGCGATGGAAAGTAATATCAATGTTCTAAAATCTGCCGAAAGTGTGAGGACACGTGATCTATTGGGAGCCGGATGCGGTAGTTCTGCAAGTCCGGTTCTGAGGAGGGGGCGATGGAAGTGATTCTGTCGCTCTACTCAACCGGTACCCGTAATTACCCTCCATCATCTTTAATTCTGGGCATTAATGACAGCTTCAAAAAGCTATCGGGAACTAATCTTGTACAAAAACGGTAGCGACGTACACACCATAAAAATAATAAAAAACCTTAACGTACAAAAATGTGCAAATTCTCTGATCGCCCCAAAAGAAAGCTTTTTACCTGTCCCGATCACAACCCGATCAAGAAAAATATCAAGCAAAAATAATAGTTAACTTATTGAAATAGAAAAATAAAATAAAAATGCACTGGGGGAATATATAACCAAAATCAAAACACGATCAAGAAACTTAAGCCAAAAATGGTTGAAAAAAGTGTTTTTTGCATTACAATGTCATTCAATAAAATCATTTACGAGAATAATCATGGCTAGCAATGCATTGGTACAAACAAGAATTGATCAGCACATAAAATCTGAAGCCACCGTTGTTTTGGCCGCTATGGGTTTAACTATTTCAGACGCCGTTAGGTTATTACTAACAAAGGTTGCGCAAGATCATGCACTGCCATTTAATCCACTTGTTCCAAATGAAGAAACAATTTTGGCTATGAAAGAAGCCAGACAAGGCGGGCTACCTTCATTTTCAACGGTAAAATCATTGATGGATGATTTGAATGCGGAAGATTGATCCAACTACCAAATTTAAACGGGATTACAAAAGAGAATTAAAAGGGAAACATAAAAAGTATTTAACTGATTCTTTCGAAAAATTCCTAGAAATTTTAGCAAATGATCTCCCAATACCACCTCGATATAGCGATCATTCACTCACTGGAAATTGGAAAGATTTTAGGGATTGTCATTTAAAACCCGATTTAGTTCTAATTTATAAAAAAACAGAAGAGGATTCTTTAATTCTTGTCAGACTTGGATCTCATTCAGAACTTGCGATTTAGTGCCTCCTAGAACCTTTTTGATTCTGTGCCACTGGGACATTTATAAAATGCTTATAAGTGTCCCAGTAAAACAAGAAAAGTCATGGAAAATAAAAAAAATCCCAAAGAGATCTATGGAGAGCCAATCTGAAACTGCAGATCTAAATAAAAACAGATTATTAAAATGGATCCTGGCTTATGTTGGGCTCTCAGACACTTGGCACTTGGAAGATAGAATAGATCCAAAACTGGCACTGGCCATTGCTAAGCTCGCCCTCGCTTTAATTTTGAATTATCCGCCAGCAGCTCATTAATCACCCGCTTCGCTTTTTCAATTTCAATGGCATTGCAGTTAACTCCAGGCAACGCGGTATAGACAATTAACGCTTTCCATAAAGCCCAACCCATCGCCCGCTCCCAGGTTTGCTCATCTAATGAGATCGATTTTTTAAACACTTCGCGACTTTGATCTCTGAACAAAGTCCACGCAATCACCAAATCACACGCAGGATCTCCGACGCCTAGTTGCCCAAAATCAATCACCGCTGAAAGCTCGCCGTCATTCACTAATAAATTTCCAACGGCAATATCCCCATGCATCCACGCAGGTGGCTGATTCCATTCTGAATCTAAGGCCCTATTCCAAATTTCAGTGATCTGTTTTGAATCCATGGTCGGGTCTAATTTTTTAATCGCTTCTCGAGTTTCTAGGTCATAGATTTTTAAAGAGCCGCCGCGATAAAAATTTTGAGGGCCTGCCATCGGTCCGCCCGTTGAATCTATTTTTTGAAGTGCTTTTAAAAACTCAGCCAGTTTCAATGCAAATGCTGAAAGATCCGAAATGGTTTCAAGAGACGCCATTTTACCATCCAGCCATTGAACCACCGACCAAGGCCAAGGGTAATCTTCTGATGGCCTTCCCATCGCCAATGGCCGAGGGATTAGCAGAGATAAATGGGGTGCCAATTTTGGAAGCCAACGCTGCTCTTTTTCTACTTGTGAGGCATAGCTGGCATCACTGGGAAGCCGAACAGTCATGCGATCTCCCAGGTGAAAAGTTCGGTTGTCCCAGCCGCTGAATTCAACGGGCTTAATGGGAAAATCAGACCACGCTGGAAATTGAGATTTAATCAGTCGCTGGACAAGAGCTGCATCGATATTCATTTTTTTTGTATTCACGGGGGGTGGATTTCCTAATTAAAAATCGGATTGATTTATCAAAATAAGCACGCAGGATATCAAAGTAAAATCAAATTTGTATTTGCTTTGAGCATTCCCCATCGTTAACCTCGTCTGCTTAATTTTCAGCCTGTAAACTCAATAAAAATGCTAATTTTACTCATCAAGGGTCTCATCCTTGGCTTCTCGATCGCTGCCCCCGTAGGCCCCATTGGATTACTTTGTATTCAAAGATCCCTTCATGACGGATTGAGAATTGGCTTATTGACCGGTCTGGGTGCCGCACTCGCTGATGGTGTTTATGGTCTGATCGCAGGGCTTGGACTCACTGCTGTTTCATCCTGGCTCATAGAATATCAATCCTGGATACAATGCCTTGGCGGCCTCTTTCTTATTTATTTAGGAATTCAGTTTTTACGTAAAAAATCCGCTCCTGAATCCAAAGAAAAATATGAAGCGTCTGGCATAAAAGCACTCTCTTCAACTTTTTTATTAACCATCACTAATCCCATGACGATCTTATCTTTTATCGCGGTCTTCGCAGGCCTTGGATTAGGATCTGGAAAAACAAACTTTATTCACGCCTTCGCCTTAGTTTTTGGAATCATTGCAGGATCAGCGCTCTGGTGGCTCATTTTAAGCACAAGCGTTGCTCATATTCTGCGACACAAACTTAGCAGCAGAACTCTATTGGGAATTAATAAATTCTCTGGTCTTATCATGCTGTCACTAGGGGTTTTGGCGATTTTTGAGGCATTAAGGCCTGTTTTTTAAATTTATAAAATCACCACTCTACTTTTAAATCTGGCAACCCCTCCAAGCCATATCTGGCATAAACCAAAGTATCTGCGGGTTCTCCACTTAATTTATCTCGTCGACTGAATTTCAAAATGCCTTCTAGAACATAACCCAGGCGTTCTGGAATTTTTTTTGATTTTATATTTTCTGGCTGACAAGTAATCGCCATTTTTTTGGCGCCTAGTTGAATAAACGCATATCGAGTTATGGCATTCACCGCTTCTGTCATATAACCCTGATTAGAAACAGAAGTTCTCAGCCAATAGCCCGTCTCAAAACATGGAACTTCCCAGTTCATATGATGAAACCCCGTTGCGCCTAAAAAATTGCCAGAAGCCTTTTCAAAAATAAATAAAGGCAAATAAGGCTCTTCGTTTCTTTTCACAATCCAATTAGCCACAGCTTGTTTAATAAATTCCTCTGTTTCGCTTAAAGAAGGCGGATTTTTTGCCCAAGGCATAAATCGAGATAAGCTTTCAAAAGACTCAATAATGGCCGCATTAACCACTTTGGCATCAGCCAGCCCAGGCGGACGTAAAATTAATCTGGGTGTTATGATGGGCATTGGGAAATTCTGTAAATTTTGATTCATAAAATTTCAATCAATTTTCAAATTAAATAAAAATAATATCTGAAAGGTTTGCTATTTGCTTTGCCAACTTCCTGTGATTAGCTTCCACGGCTTTAATCTGTAGTCTCAGGAAAATAAACATGTCCAAAACACTCACCGGCAATCCAGACTTAGTCGACCCAGGATTTAAGTCCCCGTCCAATAATCCCATGGACCTATTGAAAATCTGGCTAGAGTGCGCGGATCGATTAAATATTTCAGAACCTCGAAGCCTCGTATTATCCACCGTCAATAAAACAACCCTGCGTCCTTCCAGCCGCGTCGTCTTATTAAAATCATGCGATGACTCTGGCGTTATTTTTTCAACTAGCTCCTTCAGTGCGAAAGGCCAAGAAATAGAGAAAAATCCAATAGCCGCTGGAAATCTTTGGTGGCGAGAAACCATGCAGCAAATTAATTTTCAGGGATTGATCACAAAATGCTCTGACGCTATGTCGGATGAAATTTTTTATGAGAGAACAAGATCGGCTCAGGCTATAACTGTCTTATCTCAGCAAAGTCAGAAATTATTGGATGAAGCAGCACTTCGAAATCAAATTAATGCGCTGACCAATTCAGATTCAAAAATTATACGCCCTGAGCATTTTTGCGCCTACCATCTAGAAATAGACACCATTGAGTTCTGGCATGGCAGTAAAGATAGATTCCATCAAAGGCTCTTGTACCAATTAAAGAATCACACCTGGTCTCATGAAAGATTGCAGCCTTAGGAGATATTTTTTAAACACGAAATAATGGGACAGTCTTCCAGCTCTTTTTTCTGCTCACATTGCAGAATTAATTCATCCAAGCTTTTTTTCATTTGTTTAAGCAAGTTTATTTTTTCATGAATTTCGGATGATTTAAGCTCAGCGACGCCCCTTACTTTTTCTCTATGTTCTTTTTTATTTAAATTTTCAGTCTCTGTAATTTTTAATAAGTCTTTTATTTCTTTGAGAGAAAATCCTAATTTTTTGGCCATCAAGATAAATTGCATTTTTTTAAGATCTTTTTCTTGATACACCCGGTAGCCATTGCTCAATCTTGCTGGCTTATCTATGAGTTTTTGTGCTTCGTAATATCTGAGTGTTTCAGGGTGAACACCTAATTTCTCAGCAATGACACTCCGCGTTAAAACTTCAACCATGACAAGACCTTCCATGTTTTTTTAATTGAAAATAGTTGTACGCCCAGGCGACCACGTACCCAATCAACCAGGCGGGCAGAATATAGACAAAACTCAAGGCCAAACGATTGCCGCCAGCAAAAATAATGCTCGCTAAGTTAGCAGCCGCTTCCATCATCAACATACTGATAATGCTCATGCCAAAAGCGACTTTAATAGCCCTGATTAAGCTCATTTGTTTTAATAAAATTAAGGTCTCTAAACCCATGCTGGTGCATAACCCCGCCAACATCGCCAATATCATTACCAAAACAATTTTTACTGAAGGGTTGCCATAAAACTGAAATGCCAGAATCACTGCATTGTCGCCAATCGCACAGCCTAATAAACAAACCAGCGTATTTTTCGCGCTTTTCTTCCACGTATGCCTGCATTGCCAAAATTTCATTATTTTTACCTTGTAGTGAATTAAGAAAAACGATTCTAAACCTTGGACCAAGGTACAGAGTCAAGAGCCTAATCTCCCGCTACAGAATTTCATGACCCTGATTTCTTGGAGGCGATTGGGATTAATGCAAAAATAGACGTCTCTGATTTTTATCAAAAGCTCATCAGTCACTAGGAACAAGAATTTTGAATCAAGACTTCATCCAAAAAATCTGCCAAAAATTAGACATCGGAACACCCGCCACCCCAGCCGAAAGAATCTACGGCGGTCTTTTACACAAAATGTGGAAGCTCACGACGGATAAAAATTCTTACGCTATCAAAGAACTAGCAGACCATATCGACTTCAAGAATCAGGCCATTAAAAATAATTACGAGCTCTCTGAAAGAATCGCGATGAAGTTTTCCCATGAGGGCATCCCCGCTATTAGCGCCCTTCATAAAGACGGCGACACTCTCATGGAGATTGACGGAACATTTTTCCTAATTTACCCCTGGGTCAATGCAAAGACCTTGCCACCTCATGAGCCCATCTCAGATCAACATGGCATTAAAATCGCTGAGCTAATTTCAAAGATTCACCAAATTAATTTAAATATTTTCTCGCTTCCCTCAAGCAAAGAGCCCGAGTTTAATATTTTAAGTTCAGAGGAAATTCTGAATGCCATTAAAAATTCAAAAATCAAAAAAGCATCCTTTGCTGCTGAACTTACAAAACATCAAAAAATTCTTTTGTCACTCAATCAAAAATATTTAGAGGCTATTCCCTCCTTAAAAAAACAGTCGGTCATTAGCCATGGGGATTTGGATCCCAAAAATGTGCTTTGGGCTGCTGAAGATCAACCTATTTTGATTGACTGGGAATCCGCTCGAAGGCTCAATCCAACCCATGAAATCATCAATGCCTGTTTAGATTGGAGCGGCATTAGTCTTGATAATAATTTTAATCAAAATCTATTTTTTAAAATGCTGGCGGCTTATCAAAACGCTGGCAGGGTCTTAGATCAAAATCTTTTGGAGCCTGCTTGTTATGCCGTTGCTGGCAATTGGATTCACTGGATGGTCTTTAATATGCAGAGATTTTGTGAGACTCAAGATTCAGAAGTTTTAAGTTTAAGTTCTGAGCAAGTCAGCCAGACATTGCGGACGATTGTTTTTCTGGAAAATCTTATTCCAGCTCTCATATCAAAAATCAAAAGCCAAGAGATCAAGAAATGAATGCTCCACAAAACACGAACATCCTATTGTCAGACTTAAATCTCCAAGACGCCGAAATCCTCGCTGATTATTTTAAAAAACTCGGCTGGCATAAACCGCTTTCTGGATTCTTAACTTATCTCCAAGAAGCTGAACTAGGCCTTAGAAAAAACATTGTTGCTAAAAACTCTGAAAATAAAATCCTGGGCTATGTGACTGTTCTTTGGGAATCCGATCATCCGTATTTTCAAGAAAGAGCGATTCCAGAAATTAAAGATTTAAATGTCCTGCCAGAGTTTCGAAAACAAGGTTTCGGCAGAGCGCTGCTTAAAGCTTCTGAGCAAGCCATTTATCAAAAATTAGGCCCTAATCAGACTATTGGGATTGGCGTTGGAATTCTCAAAGATTACGGGCCAGCGCAAAAACTTTATATCCAAGAAGGCTATGTTCCTAATGCTGAAGGCGTGATGGTGAATCATCAGATTTTAAATTATGGGCATACAGAATCCGTTGATGATGATTGGGTTTTATGGATGACAAAATAATCCAATTAATTTGAAAACTTTCGGAAGGAATGGCAATAAAAACATCGTTTTATTTAAAATAATTGTTGTTTTACGACAATTATTGAAATAAGATGCCCCTGTTTTCGAAAACATAATTTTATTATTTATCAATTTTTGGAGATTTAAACTATGAGAAAATTCATTATTTCATTGTCAGCTCTTGCTGCGCTTATCAGTGGTGCGGCTTATGCGAATAACGTCGATATAAGTAATTCAAATCAAAGTGTCGGTCCACTGAAAATCACTTATGTGACAGCTCAGAAAAACAATAACGAACCAGGTCAATATAGCGATCCACAAGTCGTCCTATTGAAGGCAGGTCAAACACTGAATATCAATACGCCACAGAATGGCTTTCAATATTCGGGGATTGTTGTCACACAAATAAACTTTACCACTTCAACTGGGAAAGAAATGTCTCAGTCTTTCGACGAGAAAACCTTTGGTCAGGCCTACTCATGTTCCTACTCAACAAGTAATGAGAATCAGTCTGGTCAAATCAATCTCGAGTTGTCAGAGCACCGCCTGACTTGCCAACACGCGAATGTTTGATTAATTCGTTAATAAATCCGCAGGCCGTGTTACGCATGGCCTGATTTTTTTAGGAGAAATGACTCTATGAATAAAATTCAATTTGTTAGCCAAATTTTTCTATGGGTGTTCCGCGCCCTGTTAATTTTATTACCACTGTCACTGGTTTTATTTTGGGTTGATGCACCCAATGGCCTGGTAAAATCCACCTTAGGTGAAGGCTGGGCAAGCTTTCTATCCATTAATTACATGGCGAACACGCCGCCGGTTTTACATACTTTGAGTGCCGCCACAAAACTATATGGCCTTTTGATTTCACTGATTCCATTGAGCATTAATATGCTCACGGCCTACTTCTTACTGAAGCTCTTTAAAAATTATGCGGCGCTGAATATTTTCTCACTTGAAAATGCACGTTTTATCAAACGCACCGGCTGGACGATTCTTATCGGTCAAATTTTAAGGCCTATCCACGATGCAATGCTGTCGGCGACCGTTACTTGGAATAATCCAGCCGGTCATCGATTAATGACCATCACTTTTGATAAAACAAATCTAGCGTTCGTTGCGTGCGCCCTCATGATTATTCTTGTTTCCTGGATCATGACTGAAGCCTACCAAGAACAAGAAACCAGCAAACTCATTGTTTAAGAAGGGACTCCCAATGCCAATACTTGTAAACCTGGATCTGGTCCTTCTCCAGAAAAAAGTGAAATCCAAAGATCTTGCTAAGGCCATTGGAATCACTGAAACCAATCTGTCATTACTTAAAAATAATAAGGCTAAAGGGGTTCGTTTTTCCACCCTAGAGGCCATTTGTGATTACTTAGATTGTCAGCCTGGAGAGCTCATTTGCTTCGAAAGATCAGGCAATCAAGATGAATAGAATGAATGCAAATAGATAATGGAAGTAAAATTAATGATGAATATGAATTATGGTCTTGATTCCCCGCCCATTGTTAAGCGCTTATGTTTTATAGGGGCGATCTTTTTACTTATTGGGTTTCTAATTCAGTATTTTTTCCAAGAGTCTTTTCCGGCTCTAGAACAAGCTTTATTCACAGCCTGCCTATGGATTGGTTTAACGCAGATTCTTTTTGCAATTTTGATGCTCTTAAGTAGTGCGTATGGAAAAGTGATTCTGGGTAAAAAATTGGTAGATTCTCTTGATTTAAAAGGGAAAGAGCACGTATTGGATGTTGGTTGTGGTCGAGGATTGTTACTGATAGCGATTGCCAAAAAATTAAATAAGAGCTCCAAAACAGTGGGCTTGGATTTATGGCGAAAAGAGGACTTATCCTTAAATCAACCTGAATCCGTTTTTAAAAATATCCGCCGTGAAAAAATTACTTGTCTCGTGGAACTCAAATCCGGCGACATGCTTAACATGCCCTTTGCTGATCATACATTTGATGTGGTGGTCTCTAGCATGGCTATTCATAATTTGGCAGTAAAAGAAAAATGCCAACGAGCTATTAATGAAATCAATCGCGTTTTAAAGCCAGGGGGAAAATTACAATTATTAGATTTTAAATACACCAAAGTTTATCGGGACCAACTTCATCAATTAGGGTGGAAAGACGTAAAATTGTCTCGCTATTATTTTTGGATGTTTCCACCGGTACGAATTGTTTCTGGGATTAAACCCATAGGAGGGGTTGATGTTAAAACAGCTCAATAATTTTCTATGTTGCAAAATAGTAATAGGGGCGCTTGTGTTTTTTGGCATGAGTTTTTGTCTTACTGCTCAAGCTAAAGAAATCCAAATGGTATTAAATGCCAATACGGGCTATCCAATGAATGTGCACTATCAAGTGTCTAGCGGTGGGCATTTTTATGCCAAAGGTCATTTAGACATACCCGCCAATAATCAGGTGGTTTATTACGTTGCAGTGAATGAAATCCCTGACGATCAGAGCGTCTTAGTCCAAATAAATAAAATGAATGTTGGGAACGTAACTGAGTTTAATGACCCCTGCGAACTGGTTCTCAATAAAGATCAGCTGACAGCCAATATGAATATTGCTTTTAAAGGACAGCCCGATACCCATGGTTCCTTCAATTGCTTTGTGGCTCCTGGTGCGACATAAGATGGGCAAACATGACCTTTATGTCATTTATTTTTGTTTATTCTAAATTTATTTTGCGCTTTGATTTCAGCTTAGGTAATGGTAATTCTGCTGTCGTTACCTGGATTAATTGTGTTAACCAATCACCGTCTTCCCACAGATCTCCAGAAATCATGAACCATGGCTTGGCCCCTGGATAAGGCGGCTCTTCGACGCACTCAGAAAGTAAGGCTCTACCCGACGCTGTTGGCTTAATAAATAACTGATCATCACTCACCAAGGCCACCACTTTTTGATTGCAATAAAGTGCATATTCGCCAAACATCTTTTTAGCCGAGATGTCTCCTGCTCCTGATATTTGCTCCAAAATAAAATCAACCGTACTTTGCTTCGACGACATTATTGAGTCCCAATAAAATTATTGATTGAGAAGAGGTCTCGGATCAAAAGTGACACGAATCTCGGTAATTTTATTATTTTCAACATGGCTCCAATTAACGACAGGCAGCGGCTTGTTTGTCTTCGTCGTGTGTAACTCGTACCAAGTAATAATATCTGTTTCGTCAGTCCACATATGTTGAATGACAATATCTGTCACTATGTTAGATAATCCCTGCAAGCCTTTCAGACACTCATCAACACCACGTGCTTCACCAAGAACGCCAATAAAAACTACATCTTCAGAGAAAAGAGAGCCCAATGTTTTAAAATCATGGGCTTTCCATGAGTCAAAGTAAGAGTTCGCAATATTTTTCAAATCCATGGTCTAAAAATTCCTTAAAAAAATCTGGATCATCCTGGTTTTTCAAAAAATTTCTACTCGTATTTAATACCAGGTTATCTCGTTAAAAATAATACGGGAAATCCACCTGCAATTATGGCCATGCAGGTATTGTCAGATTGCAATTAAATAAAACTAAATCATGTTTTGATCTTATTTTTAAGCTCAAATATTTTATAAATGCATTGGCTTTATTTAAATTCATCCCCGCCAAATTTTCTAAAAAGTCGACAGGTCCCATCTTGAATAATCGCCGTTTCTGGATTCTCAATATAAGTTTTCACAAATGCTTTGACATACGGCATTTCAGTGTGGACATTAAAGGCCTCGACCTCTTGGTATTCTTGGAATAAAACAATTTTATATTTAGATTTTCCAGGAGACTTTGAATGCGCGATCTGTTCAAAGGCATAAGCCTGAACACATCCTTTTTCAGATTTTTGCGTCATTTCCATTAAAGATCTCAGTCTTTTAAAAGCTTCTTGATCACAGCCTTCTTTGGGCAACCATTCAGAAATAACAAATACAGGTTCCGACATCTTCTTTTCTCCAGCCAGGTCTTTAAAATCAAGAGACTAAAAATAGCAGATGTTATTGAGCTGCCCATCTTCACTGCTTTAATTCTCTGGCTTTCAAACCCTTCATCAGTTCTAAATACCGCCCATAAGTCGGCTCACCTGGCTGATCTCTCAGCCAATTCCAAGCTTCTTTTTCGCCTTTCCCAGCACCGGCTTTTTTCCAATCACTCATGAATTGATTAAATTGAAATTGTTCGGGTATTGGGCGTGTATAACTTGGATCTTTTTTTAATCGATCTTGTTTTAACCATTCGTCAATAATATCCCCATAGGTCAAACACTCTTGAGCGCTGATTTTATTTTTAATCCAGACCAAAACATCGGCATTAAATTTAAAATGTGGTCCAATTTCTTTTTGAAAAAACTCGCGCGTTAAGACATCGCTTTTGTACAAAATCACTGGGGTAGTTTTGGTCAGCGGCCCTAATTCACTGTCTCTTATTTTTGAAAGTTTCCCTGTTTTATTAGGCGCTAAAATCTTCTCGAAATTCTCAGAATTTCCAGAAACTAAAAATTGCTCGATACGCCCTGCTAACTCTAGTTTTCCGCCTTGGCTGGATAGATTATTTTCTCGGCAAAAATTAATTAACTCCAGCTTGGTCCAATAAAAATCCTTAAAATCTAAAAGAGTTATGCGTGTATTTAAAACGGGTCTTTGGGTCATTGATTCATTCACAGATTCTCAAAATCTTCATAGGTCATCGCCCAGCGCTCATGATCTCTCCATTCCCCATTAATTTTTAAGTATCTTGGCGAGAAGCCTTCTTTTTTAAAGCCATTTTTTTTGACCAGGTTAATCGACCGAAAGTTATCTGGTTGAATATTGGCCTCTAGTCGATGCAGGCCTAATTCTTCAAAAGCTTTCTTCAAGACCAATTTTAATCCTGCACTCATATAGCCCTGACCGGCATAGCCTTCGACAGCATAAAAACCTAGATATCCGCTTTGTAAAAATCCCCGGACAATTTGATTAATATTAAAAACACCCGCGATATTTCCAGACTGATTTAAGAGCAAGAAGCTTTTATTCTGATCCTGATTTTCAGCATATTTGTGAATATAAACATCAAATTCTTCCGATGTTTTTGGTGGAGAGACCCAAGGGTCATGTAAAGGCTGGCTTTGATTCATGGCTTTAAGAAAAAGAGTTTTGTCTTGAATGACAGGCTCTCGAAGAGTTATGGCATCTATTAGCTCACTCACTTAAATCTCCCAGTATTCTTAAAAAATTTTTCAATGGCGCACCATACCCAGCTGCGCCAAAGTTAGCGGGTATTTTATTTATCTCTTTGGCCAGCTGTTTTAAATTAAGCGGAGAAGTGGGACTCTCATTGGCTTCAATAAAAAACTCAACATAGCGCTTGAAGTCATTCATATGCCCCAAAACTCTGCGATCATTTGTCTTGCAAAAAACCATGGGGCCACGAAATAATTTTATTAATTGTTCATGTCGGTCCATTAAATCATTTTTTTGCATAAACTCTTGAAGCAGAACGCCAATGCAAGCTGGAACATTCACAGCACAACCGATCTCTGCATAAGGCAATAGAAAAGTAAAAAGTGATTTAGCATGAACCACCATCGCTACTTTTTTACGCTGAATTCTAATGACGTCTATGAACCAATCATCCAAAAGATGTGTCATTGGATTAGGCTCTACGAGTTTTTCTACTCGGCAATCTTTGGCGTATTTTTGTGTTAGTCGGAACTGGGGCATGATTGATCCATATGGAGACCGTCTTGTTTTTTAGTTTTTCAAATATGTAAATTTCAATGAATCAAATTCGAAACATCTCGAAATCCACTTAACACTCTTACAATCTCAAGAGGCTGAGTGGGGTTGTAAACAACTAAATAATGCCACTTAAATGTCCAGAATCGCACGGGATATTCTGTTAAATCTTCACGTACATGGCCCATGAATGGATGCTCTGCAAGTTTTTCAAATGAATCATACAAAGCATCGACAAAGTCATAGGCAGCTTGTGTATTTTCCGAGGCTATATAAGTAATAACCTCTTCAATATCTTGCTCTGCGGCAGACGATAAAACATAGCTCGCTGTCATTGCTTCGCCTTAGCTATTGCGTCTATTTTTCGCTTCATTTTTTCACGACTAACTTGCCCATCTATGTGCTGATTGTTATGAAGTTGTTCAACGCCAACTTGAATAGCCTGGCTAAGCTGCGCTATTCGTTGCTTCTGAACATCGTCATAAGTATGCATCAGACGCAATGACTCCCTAATCACCTCACTCGCTGAAGTGTAAAAACCACCAGCGACCTTAGCGTTAACAAAATTCTCTAACTCCGATGTCAGTGAAATATTCATGTTGAACTCCATCATTTTCTCTAATTTTCTTGCCAGATTAATATAACAAGAAATAACATAAATTGCTATTTTTTAGCATAAATTCTGATTCTTGAAATAACTGAAAATATAAAAATAATAAATTTTTCAAAAAGTTATCTTCTCTCAAACTCCAACGGACTCCCCTCCGCCATCCCTTTAAAATAAGGCTCCTTGAAATAATACGTCTTCTTGCACTTGATGGCCCGGTAGCCCCTCACAAACACAAACTGCTCATCTGAATTTAACTCTCGAATCTCATTGGTATGAATTAAATCCGCTGCGGTCTCATGGGTACTTCGCCCTTCTCCGCGAGAATTATTTTTATTAAAGAGCTGATTTGAATTAGTACTGATGCCCGAGTTTTCAGAAATATTTTCAGTCAGGATAGTTCGCTTGCCACCCAGCGTTTGAATCCATTCCATGGTCTTGGGGTCATCGATTTCAAAGAACTGTTTGACCTTCGCGTTCTTAAATAAATTAGGTTTTTGATAGAGCTCAATTTGATCGACATCTTGGAAAACGCACCAATTCACGACACCGTAGCCTCTTGTCACTTCAAGTGACCATTCAACATCATCGTTATATCCCAACTGCCCCAACTCATCGAAGATCGACAGAATTTTTGTTTTAGGGAGCTGGCTTGGCGGTGTTTGAATCAGCATCGAAGTAATTGTTGAGAAGATCATGCGAATCACCCGACTTTGGGACTTCACCTGATCCGCTGGAATGACCACATAAATATCCATATCGCCTTTTAAAAATTCTTTGAGATCGAAATTGCTCTTCTCAAAAGTATTCCGAAGATTTGAATCTACGAGCCATTGAACCTGCCGATAGGTCGTTGAATAAATACTCCCTCGCTCCTCACTGGCGACCTTGAGAATTTGACCCGCCGCTGCTCTCGCTCTAGGGCAATCTTCCAAAACATGCATCGCTTTTAATAGCGCCTCCATGTCTTCTAAATTTTGGGTTATTAAATCATGCAATGTCAGCAAAGTTTTTTCTTCATGGTGCTGCAAAATATATTCAATCAACCCGCCCAATAAAATCTTGGCGTTCTCTTCCCAATGCGCATGACTGTTCAGCTCTGGAACGACCAGGCTTTTACCTAAAGTCGTAATGGCTCGATCTCTAAATCGTTCATCCGTGGGAATATAATCCAGCGGATTAATCGTAAATGTTTTGCAAAGTTTTTTTGATTTTCCTTGTTTGAATCCTGGATTTTTTAGAATGCCAAATGGATCAATCGCAATGATCTTTCGATTAAATTTTTCAGCGCGATGTTTGGCGGTCACCGCCCAAAGCTCACCTTTAATATCATGAACAATCACCGGCCTATTCTCAGTAAGAAGCGCTGGAATAATTAATCCTGCGGATTTACCACCACCCGTCGATGAAATGATAGTTCGATTACAAAGCTCATATCTTAAAAAATCACCCTTCTCATCTTTGCCAAGTAAGCTTCCTTCTTCTCTATAAAATCCATGAGCGCGCAAATAGTCTTTGCTAGCCATCTCAGCAGATCCAAACGATTTCGAGGTTTGATCAATGGATTTGTGAATATCTAAACTTCTTCGGCGCATCCAAAGACCCGCACAGAAGCTCATCAAAATCACGGATATTAAAGACGCGTAAATAGACCCAACACTTTCGCCATAGATAGAAAGCAAATAGCCAAAACTAACGTCAGAACGGTTGGCGTAATTATTTAAGGTCGTCATATCCAGACTAAAAAGTGCCGCAATGCTCACAATGGCACTGATAAAAACCCCTTGAATACTTGAAACAAAAAATAGGTTGCCTTGGGTCTTCATTTTTAAGTAGGCCCAAGTACAAATACCAAAAGAAGAAATAATAAAAATCCCCAGAAAGATCTTTTCGCTCGTGGGTCCATTCGGTAACAAATCTGACTGAAAATACGAATCAAAAGCTCGGTCAAAATTTAAAATGAATACGCCAAAAATAACCAAGCCCAATCTGATTGCAGCTGAGATCCACTGATCAGAGGTTTTGTATTTTCGGCTGTCTAGCCCCCAGTTCTTTAATCCTAAAAACCTCATGATTATTGCGCCCCATAAGCCCCTGGAAACACCACATCCTTCGTCACAAAGACGTTAAACAAATCCCCTGGCCTGATCTCAATCGTGGGCTGAATATTGATATTTTTCTGAGCGAGCTGCGCGCCTGTTTGTGAGAACTCTTGGCCAATAGATGCTGCAATAATTTGCTGATTCGTCAGCGCCCCATTAGTCGTGGATTGCTGAGGCTGCGAGAGTTGACCTAAAGCACCAAAAAGAGAAAACAAAAGCGCTGAGCCAAAGATTCGCGTGTAATGTTCATCGACTAAATCATGCAGCCCTGCCATGCCTGAGAGATCCACTCCTGGCATGCCTTCTAAATCTAAAGAGGACCCATTGGGGAAAATAATTCGGGACCAAGCCATGAGAACCCTGGTTTGACCGTAGGCCACTTGGCTATCGTAAGCGCCCACTAATTTAGAGCCTTGAGGGATGAGCAAATTATTTCCGGTGGGTGTGTCGTACACATTTTCCCTCACAATCGCCAAGATTTGACCGGGTAAGTCGGAATCAATCCCGGTGACCAATTCTGCTGGAATAATGCTGCCGGCTTGAACTTCATAAGGTGACACTGGGCTTTGAACCGCTTGATTTAAATAGTCTGAGTTTTGCGTACTCGCCTGATTTAAAAATGCGGTTTTTTGAGGCTGCATATTTTGTTGGTTATAAGCGCTTGGCTGAGCGGCGCCAGCAGGGCTAGGCGCCATAGAAGCATTCTGATTTTGATTAAAGACAGGCCCCGTATTCATGCTCGAATTCACTTGTGAACTATTACCGAGGTTCACTTGAAGACCACTGGTGAAAGCCTGTTTCAAATCTTGGCTTGGTTCTGTCATCGTTCCACCAGAACGTGCCCCTAAAACCGCCACATGGCTGGTTCGTAAATTCTGAGCGCCCAAAATCCCTGGGACATTGTTCATGGGTTGCGCATTAATCTGATGAATCATTTCTAAACTTGAAACCGTTTGGGATCCATCGCCATTGACCTTATTTAAATCAGGACCCGCTGGGGTCGTATCGCCCGAGTTATGATTCACGGAATAAAATATAAAAACGACAATCAAGATGGCTCCAAAAACAAAGAGCCCTTTCACTCGTTTAGAAATCTTGGTGCCTTTTGGAGGCACTGGAATATGAGAGTCTTTTATCTTTTCTGACATGACCCGCCCCCTTACGATAAATTTTCATTGGTGATGAAAACGCGATCTTGCGAGAATCCGACATTCGAGACTAAAACCGCTTTTTCAAACAAGGCATCGACGACGTAATAAGGTGCTTTGTATCTGAAGTTCACTAATTGTTTCTCAGCCCCTTTAGAAATAAAGATCGCCGGCAAATCCATACGGCTCACAATGCCTGGAAATTGAATAAAAGTATGAGTGCCATCATCAAAAACTCGGACGGGTTTCCAGGGCGCTGAGCCTGAGAGTTTGTAGTTAAAATTAATATGATTGAGATCCATCGTCGTGCTCGAATCAACCACCTGAGAATTTTGATCGTTCGACGCGCTGCTACTGATCATGCTTTGCTGATCTTGGTACAAATTCTTCGCCAAGGTGTCATAGGGGTAATAGAAAGTGACTTTGCGATCATAAGTTTGGGTCTGCTGACAGCCAGGGGAATTTAAATCTCCCGTACAAGCGCTATTGGCTTCTGATGGATTAATGGAGACCAGGGATAAATCATAGGTCCGCTTATTCGTCGCCATGATTAAGTTCGTGCTGATGTCATAGTCTTCTGGCTTAATCACGAGTGAGAAGGCCCCATTGGGAAACTGATCTCCGGTATAAATTTCTGACACCTGCCAACGAGCGCTATCGCCAAGTACGACACCGTCTTGATTAATTTTTTCTCCGGCTTGTAATTGAATAATACAAGCTCTCAAAGGCTGGCACGCCACAATGGGCTGTTGATTAGGCTCATACGGAAAAGAGACAAACCCTTCTGTGTACACATTGGGCGCCTTGCCGGTTTTTACAAACTCTTGGTAGGCCTTCACTAAAGCGGGATCATTGCCATAACCAAAGCTGGCTTCCACTTGAGTCTCTGGGAGCGCTGGGACTTTGACGGTTTGAGTCACGACTTTATTAGCTGAGCTGAATTCTCCAGCAGGATATTTAGACCAAGAGGAGCACCCTGAGAGCAATAAGACCCCAGTGAGGGCAGAGGCACCCAATACAAAATTTTTCATTTTTAAATTCCTTTTAAGCTGTGTGATTCCAGGCAATGTTGGTGAGATAGATCCCAAACGGGTTGTAATTTTCAAGACCAGAAATCACCGATCCAAATTCATAAGAAATCACCGCCACATACGATTCTTGAGTCAGCAAGTCTCCGCTTAAATCGCGGGTCGTTTCAGTCCAACCCACCTGATACGAATGCGCTGAAACCGGCATGGTGTAATTAATCTCAACATCCCGTGTGATTTTTTGGTTCAACGAAAAAGGATCATTGCCATCAAAATACTGTTTGACGGTGTTGGAGGCTTGGCCTTTGGTAAGCGCATAAGCCGTACTGGAATAAGTTTTTTGAACCGCATTGTCAGCCCTCACAGATCGGCTATCAGTAATAAATTGATCCATAAAATAAGAAACAAGCTGGCTCGAGATCGGCATCTTTTGATCAGCGGGTGTGACGCCTAAAACGTGATTATCTTGGACCTGAACAATATAAGGCTCGACTTTGGACTGACCTGCCACAATCACAAATCCAATCATGGCAACGACAAGACCTAGAGCCATCACGCCCATAATTCGATACGCGTTTTCTAATTTAATAGTCTGCGTGCCATATAAATCATTCCAAGCCTCACGGCCTTTGAGATACGGATTGTCTTGAATTCTTGCCTGACGCTGGGATTTTTGCTTTATAAAAACTAATTGCTTCTCAAGACTCGCTATTTTTAATTTATATTTTTTAAATTCTTGAGGCGTGATTTTTTCTTCTTCGATATGAATCACAGGATCTTTTTTAATAAAAAATCTTGTTGGATCTATTTTTTTACAGACCCTCACCAGCGGCTCTAAATGCTGACGCCAGTGTCTTAAAAAATGTTGCATAAGGTTCCCCTATTTCTTTAGCGAATTTGATTTGGATCTCTTTTTTGGAGAAGCGCTTTGGCCATTGGATTTAAAATTATCAGATAGGCCCCCACTCATATTGTTTGATGCGGCATCACCGGTATTTTTAGCACTAGATCCCTTAACGGCGCCCATCAAAGCTGAGCCCGCTGTTTTGGCCGCTAAAGCGCCAGCACCAATGGCAATTCCTCCAACGCCGCCTCCAACAGAAACAGCGGATTTCACATGTCCCATCGCCATGGCGCCCACAGAAGAAGCCGTCATCACAGCGCCTGCAGCGGCATCCGCTCCACTATTCATCGACATACCGCTGATGATTTGAGCGATAAAAGCAGGAACCCGTTTGGCCACTAAAAAATAAATCATGGAAGCGATGAGAATCAGAAGAAACCCTTCAAACTGTTTTGTTTTTGCAGCCGTCTCAGCAATTTGAGACCAATCTTTCCCGAGCGTAGAACCAACTCCAATGATGATATAAAGAACCATGAGTTTGACGCCCAAAGAAATAGCCGTATTTAAATAATTCATGGCATAAGTTTGTGTGAATTTATTAGCGCCAAAAGCCATAAACATAGGGCTCATGGCAATCAAGCAATAGGACTCGATTAGCGTGATGGCAAGCTCAGCGGCAATGAGTCCATAAAATAAAGAAATCGCAATACAACTGACACCACCTAACAAAGTGCCTAAGGGCGTTTCGAAAAATCCCCAAACCCCAATCGCTCTTAAAATGCCCGCTGAAATTGACAACCCTTGTCCTGCGACGGAAGAGGGGTCAAGTGTCTGAAGCCCTGAGGAATGAGCCCCTAGATCAATAAAAAAATTAATGATTAGTGGGAACCATGTCCCCGCGTTATTCATCGCCGTTAAAAAGATCCCAATCACCAGGCCTTTCTTAATAAGCTCTGCCGCCATGTCGCCCAATGACTCACGATTGAGCGTATAAAAAAGAGCAATCACAGAAATTTGAATCACTGCAAAATAAAAAAACAAATGTTGAGCGGTCAGGAAGATCATCCCAAAAACGTCTTGGAACTTAGCCAAAAATTCATTGGTGATCTGATCAAAAACCTGTGATTGATCGATGGTCTGCATGGCTAGGCCTTCATTAATAAAATTTCATGTGGTCAGGCAATTTGCTCATATCGATCCCGGTATAAGCGCCTTCCACTTCATAACAGCCTGGGGTTGGTGTTTGATAGGTATTGCAATAAGCAATGGCCTCTTGCCAACGTTTGGTATTCGCATTTTTTTCTTCGGTCCAATAAGCCTGGCCGTAATCATGAGCGGGTTTGTACTCTTTGAGTGAGTCCACGGGGGCATCACTCACATTCTTGATATACACCAGTCCCACAATGATTGAAGCGGCTGCGACAATCGCAACAGCACCGCCAAAACTTAATTTAATAGAACTCGACTTCATGGTTTCTCCTTAGGGGTTAAAATTCGGAATATGGCCAAAGGCCTGGTTATTTTGATAAGCCGGATAGGTGTCATCGGCGTTGTTGATATAGTCTTCCGCGGCCTTAGTTCCTGATTGGTCTTTTTCAATTTGATAAGCCATATAGGCGTTCTGAGCATTGGTCTGATTAATCACCAGCTGTCTTAAATTTTGCATTTGATTGACGTTCTCAGCGGCAATCTGATTACCCACTTCTAAAGCTTGTTGTCGGCCACTTTCTGTTCTGGCCATTTGGCGAAGCTGATCAATCGTCCCTTCTTCCGTGGAGAAATCTTGAGCTTGAAGCCCGGCGGATTCTAAAGTCCCACGCAAAGTATCCAGCGTTGTTTGAGACCAGGATTGATAAGATTTTGAGTAATCTTGCTGAGCGACATAGCCCGGGTATTTCTGCTGAAACACGCCGTCTAAATTTTGCATTGAATAAGACAGAGACTGTCCCTGATTAACGATAGAGGCGAGCTTCTGGAGATTTTGAGCGGTGCTATCCCAAATGACGCTGTTAAAGCCCTTTAAGTTTTGAACCTGGTATTGCAAAGACTGCATTTGATTCGCAACTTCTTGGACTTCTTGCTCTAAAGACGCCGCGGTTTTAATAGACGTCGTGGTATCGACGGCCAAGTTCTCAGCCTCAATACTCATATCAATCCCACCGCCACCGGCAAAGGCTTGAAGGCAGAGACATGACAGAGCGGCAGCGATGAGTAATTGCTTCATACCTCACCGCCGTAATTCCGATCAAAATGCTCGACCCAGTGCCCTAAATTTTTATGAACGAGCCAGTCTCTAATCCATGTTTTGTCATCTTTGCGATAGGTCGCGTAAAAATGCTTTTTCTCATCATCGCTAATCCCTAAAAAGGCGATGGCTAATTCGCCAAGGCCTAAATCAATCAGTCGGTTTCCTAAGATCGACGTCACGTAGTAATGACGCTTTGGAATACTCGACGCGATGATTTGAATCTGACGATCGTTAAGCCCTAAGCCCTCATACACTTTTCGAATGGCATCTTCTTTGATATTGGGATTGGGCAAGTAAATCTTTGTCGGACAAGACTCAGATAAAACTTCGCTGATACTGGATTTCAAAATATCCGTCATCGATTGCGTCGTGATAATCGCCGCAACGTTTCGTTTTCTAAGCGTCTTTAACCAGTCTTTAATTTTCCGGGCAAAGATGGGGTTATCTAAGTAGAGCCAGGCCTCTTCGAGAATTAACAAAGTCGGCCGGATGTCTTTGAACATCTTTTCGAGTTTGCGAATCAGATAAGAAATCACCGGGACATAGTGAGCCTCTTTTTGCTGGAGCAGCCAGCCCATTTCCAGCGCCATAACGTCGGCATTTTCAATACTGTCCTGGTAGCCGCCTAAGAGCCTTGAAATGCTCTGCGAGCTAATAAAATTTTCGAGGACTTTTCGAACGCCTACTTCTTGGACTGATAAAACCAGATTTTTTAAAGTCCGATGCTCCACCTTCCCAGTGGCTAATCCTGCCAAGGCTTCTCGAATCGAAGACTTTTGAAGTTGATTAGGTTTAATCCCATTGAGCTCACAAATCTCTTCAATAAAAGTACACGCCCAGTCCAGCTCATCCGATTCATGAATATGCGCCAAGGGTCCAAACGAAATAGATTCATTCTCGCCCGGGTCGTAGTACTCGCCGTTCAATGCCCAGATGATGGCTTTATTCGAATTATCTTTATCAAAAAAGATCACGCGAGAGCCTGGGTATTTTCGATGCTGCGCGGCAATGAGAGAAAGCAAAGTAGTTTTACCGGCGCCTGTCATGCCGACGATCATGGTGTGGCCCACGTCTTTGACATGAAGATTAAATCGATAAGGCCGGGAGCCATTCGTCGCTGAATAAAACAAAGGCGGTGATTTTTTCGGATACATCGGGCAGGGACAAATTTTTTCACCCTGATAAATACTGGAGATCGGTGACATTTGAGCGAAGGTCACACTGTCCATGAGTGGACGTCGCAAATTGTAATAACCATGCCCTGGGATCGATCCTAAATAAGCCTCGACCGCATTCACGTCTTCGTCTTTTAAGGTAAAGCCCAGCTGCTGAATTTCAGACTTCATGTCTTTGACAATCTCAGACAATTTATTTTCGTCCGGGCTCATGAGAGCAATCGTGCTAGAGGTAAAGCCGAATCGAATCAAACCATTCTCATTGTCAGACTTCGCTTGAAGGACTTCTTCCAACATGTTTTCCGCGTCACGGTTCATGCGAACCGCCCCACCGCTACCAATGGACTTTTGAATAAGGCCCATAAAGCCCAAGGCTTTGGACGACCAGCTGCGCTGATAAGATTTTAAATATTTTTCCGCGGTACTCGGGCTTAAAGAAATAAAACGTTTGGACCAACGATAGGTCACGGGGAAGCTATTGAGTCGGTCTAAAATCGTCGGAAAAGATTCCGTCGGGAATTCATAGAAGGTCAGCGTTCTAATAAAGTTAGACCCAATCTTGGGTCGAAACCCGCCGGTAAAATCTTCAGTGGCTAAGTAACAATCTAAATAAAAAGTGGACGGCGGGACTTTGAGGGTTTGGTTTTTCCCCGTGATGCAGTAATGCACGAAAGTTAAAAGATCTTGGCCTTCGATACGCTCGAGTTTTAAAAAGGCTGAGAGTACGCCAGTAATTTCGGTGAGCTGATTTTCAAATTTGGCGTGGATCTCATCGAGCGTTGTGGCTTTAACCTCTGAGTCCGTCTCGATCGCAAATTTTTTAATACGCGCGGAGAGTTCTTTGTCAGGCGTCCAAGTAAGCGTCAGATAAGTCAGCGTATCAAAATGAGAATCTTCAGACTCATATTGGGCTCTTCGCTCATCATCGATGAGGGCAGAGACAATATCCGGGAAATCTTGAGGCGCGGGATAATCTGTGGCCTCTAAGCTCACTAAATTCATTTCTAACATCCAACCATCTTGGGTGTATCTCAGCGCCTGATTGAGGCTGGCAACCACCGCATCTAAATAAGTCCCGGTCGACGAATCAACGTCAGGGCCGCGATAAATAAAATAGGCTGAGAACGCGCCGTCTTTGTGCATCAAAGTTTTAGAGTCAACCATCAAGGCAAAGCCCAATAGATCATTAAAGCCTGAGAGCTTTCTGTTCGTAGATAAGGCCTGAACGGTTGGATTATTTTGCTTCTCTTTAATAAAAAACATGATTAGACCTTCCTGCCAATGAGGATGGATGGGCGAACTTTTTCGGGAGGTGCCATGACAGAAGATCTTGCAGGGAAATAGCCCTGCTTATAACGATTGTGCCGCGCGTACAATTCGACAATTTGCTCGTCTTTTTTGGAGACAAAAGTAAAAAAAGTATGCAGGGCAATGAATAAAGTGGGACCAATCAAAACTTCAGGCAGCTTGTAATTGGTCGACATCAAAATGCAGATACACAGCGTCGTGTATAAAACAGCGACTTTGCGTTCAACACCCATAAATAAAATATGTCGGATGATTGCTCGATTCACGGTGATGCAGGTTCCTCTCATGGCATCATCCAATCACAGCGCCAGCGGCGGGAAACAGAGTGGCTAATAAAGAGCTCGCACCAAAGGCAATGGCAATGCCAACGCCAATTTTTAAACCCCGTGCGCCGCCTGATTGAAAGTCACCAAAGGCAATCGTGAAGCCTGCAAAGGCCACACCAATAATGGCGAGCCAATGCGCAATCGGACCATCTAACCACCCTGCTATCACCGATAAGAACATTAAAAATCCGGTGGACGTATCATCAGAAGCAAAGGCAGAGCAAGGGGATAGAGCCAAGAAAATTAAACCTGTTTTTGATTTAATTTTTTTGATCTTTTTAATCGCAGAAAAAATTTTCATCGCTTAAGTCTCCATCGTCGCTAAATGCTGAAAAATAAAATCTTGGTCTTTATGGCCCTTGAGTTCTGTGACCGCGCGAACCAATCGCCCGGCTGGATGCTTGGGATCTCGCTCAATCGAAACAATGACGTTCACCGTCTCGCAAATCAGACTCACGGGTTTTGGGATATTCGCTTCCATGGCTAAATCACAGCAGCGCTGGATAGCCGCAATGGTTCCATTGGCATGAACTGTGGCGATACCGCCAGGACAGCCGGTGTTCCAGGCTTTGAGTAGATCTAACATCGCTTTATCGCGAACCTCACCGACTAAAATTCGATCGGGTCGGGATCTCAAAGTAATTCGAAGCAAAGCTGACATATCAATATTTTTAGAGGTACACATAGACAGAACATTTTTAGCCGCGCATTGCAGCTCGGGGACATCTTCTAAAATCACAATCCGCTGACTGGGATCACAGAGCTTCGTGAGCTCGTGAATACAAGCATTGGTCAGTGTTGTTTTCCCAGTCCCAGGACCGCCGCAGATCAAAATATTTTTACGAGCGCAAATGGCTTCTTGAATTACTTCCACCTGTTTCTGATTAACAATCCCCCGATGCAGATAATCACTTAAGCTGAAGATTGATTTGGCGCGTTTACGAATCGTAAAAGAAGGGTTCTCCGTCAGCGGCGGCAGAGTTCCCTCAAAACGAGAACGATCTAGAGGCAGTTCTGTCTCTAAGATGGGATGGTCTTCAGTAATATATAAACCCTGAATCCCAGCGATCGTGTGTAAAAAATTCTTCGCTTGAAAAGCCGGCATCGTCCCAGCGGGATACATGCCTAATGAACGACTTTCAAACCAGAGGATGCCGTCTGGGTTGAGCATGATCTCGGTGATGTCGTCGCTCTCCAATGCTGAGAGAACAAGTTCGCCGGCGTCGTACTTTAATTTATTGAGATCACTTTGGGTGTGTTTAGATAAGTTCATCGTTGGACCTCAGCGAATGAAGAAAAATAAAAAAGCCGCTTCGCTGGTGTCGAAAAAAAGCGGCAGGCTAGATCTAAGGAGGCAAGACCTAGGGTTGGATAAATTTTTCATAACTTTTAACCGATAAATACAAACAATATCTAATTTCTAACAACTTTAAGAGTTAATATCAAGTGTATTATTAAATAATATTTTCTAAACAGGGTTAAATTTATTATAAATTTGAATTAAAATAGAGATTTGATATATGATCAATCTCATAATTGGAGTGTTTCATAATAATTTTTTATGAATTTCTCTAAAAAAATTGAAATAAAAGATGAGGCCTGCATGAACACTGTAAAAAAAATAAAATCCAAAGAGTCTCCACAAAAAACCAAGCGAAATTTCTTAGTTGAAAATCTCAATCGTCTTTTAGATGGACAAGGAATCAGTGAATGTGAGCTGGCAAGAAGGGTTAATATTCCCCAGCAAACTCTTCATAAAATATTTTCTGGAAAAACAGCAGATCCTAGAATCTCCACCCTAAAGGCGCTCGCTGATTATTTTTCTGTTCCTGTTGGCGATGTTTGCCTTGAAGACATGCCAATTCACTCTGAAAAAGTCCCACGCGGCAAAGCAATCCCTGTTATTTCATGGTCAGATTGCGTGGACAACAATTTTGTCGCCAACATACCTACTGCGGACTGGGATAAGTGGACGGTCGTTGATTCAAAATTTAGCGCTAAGACCTATGCCCTCTCCAGCAAACCCGCTTTAGAAAACAAATTCCCTAAAGGCACTTTGTTTATTATTGATCCATCTGTCACACCTTCTGATGGAGACTTAGTCGTCGTGCAATATCCAGAAACTGGGGAAGCCACTTTAAGAGAGTTATCTATTGATGGCCCAAATCAAATATTAATTGCCTTGAATCAACAGGCTCAACAGGAAGTTCTAAATAAGAAAATTAAAATATTAGGGCCTGTTGTCCAGTCAAAATTTTCATATAAAAATTAAACGTTATTACATGATAAATATTGATAGTCATTGATGCTCTGGCCCATCTCTCCATCACCCACTTGCAAAATACCTGCAATTTGTTGAGTCTGCTCACCTTCCATGTATTGGTTACATTTTATAGGTCTTAATCATGTCCTGTGTTCCATTTTTTTATTACGCCTCCCCGATTTATTGGATTGACGATGACCCTATTTTTCTTCAGGCATTTTCCTACTGTCTCAAAGAAAATTTTGAGATCAAATCCATTCTTGACCCTCATGAAGCTTTGAAATTCTTTTCAAATTATCAGCCTCCTCATAAAGCTTCTGCCTTTCTTCAGGCTTGTGAAGATCATGAGGAATATGATTTACCAGACCACCTCCCTGTGGACTTTGATTTTAAATTATTAAGAAATCTTCGATATTCTTCTAAAAAGCAGAAAGACATTCCTGTCATCATCATTGATTACAAAATGCCAGGAATGACCGGCATAGAGCTCGCTGAAAAATTAAAAGCGATGCCTGCTAAAAAAATATTACTGACGGGTTTGCCAGATCTTCAAATAGCGGTTGATGCCTTTAATAAAGGGCTTATTGACTGCTTTATTTGCAAGGATAATCCTAACCTTGACCAAGAGTTACAAAATCAGATTAAAAGACTTCAGAGACAATATTTCATTGATCGCTCAACACCACTTTTGAATCATCTTGAATCTGGTTTTAGGCTGCCTCAAAGCGACCCTGCTTTTGCTGATTTTTTCGAAAAACTCTGCCTCGAAAAAAATATCATTGAATATTATTTATCCGATAAAAATGGCGGCATGCTTTTAGTCAATTCAGAAGGGATTACCCAATATTTGATGATCCATACAGATAGGACTCTCAATGAATTTATCGATCTCTATGAAAACGATACTGAACATACTTTTTTTCTTCAAAGCATTAAAAATAGGACCAAAATCCCCTGCTTCACGCCAGACGATAAAGAGCCCTGGGAACTCAAGGTTTCTGAGTGGTCAAACTATTTTTCAAGCCCAAATTTATTAAAAGGTCGTGAGAATTATTACTGGTTGTTAATCAACCCAGAACACATCAGCGCCAAGTCAAAAGCCAGGAAATTTTCTGCGACAAAAATTACTGGCAATGTACTGAGCATTAGCGGAATTAATTAAGTAAGAGAAAGGATAAATAGATGAAATATGATGTCAGCCTCGACCAAATAAAAGAATACAACACCCATCACTTAGACATAAATCCGAAACGAGCTGCTTTGTTAGTCATAGAAATGCAAAACGTTTTTTTAAAAGATCTAGGAATTATCAGTGATCTTCAGATGGCTAATATTCAAAAAATTATCTCTGCTGCAGATGAGTCTGGAACCAAAGTTATTTTTGTTAGGCACAATGACAGCTCTGAAATATCTAAATCGATGGTTGATTGGTGGGGCGGGGACAAAATAGAAAAAAATACTGAAGGCTGGCAGATGATTGATGGGTTCGATATTTCCGGCAGGATTGTTATCGATAAAAATCAATACAGCGCTTTTCACAAAACTGATTTAGATGAAATTTTAAAAGCAAACCATATTGAAGACCTTATTATTACAGGGGTTATGACAAATTGTTGCTGTGAAACGACGGCGCGAGAAGCTTTTATGTACGGCTATCGAATATTTTTCATTAACGATGCGACCGCTACTTTCAATGAAGAATTACACTTAGCCACTTTAAAAAATCTAGCCTTTGGCTTTGCATGTGTTCAAAACACGCAAGAACTCATTGAAAATATGACAAGGGCCGTGTAAATGAAAAAGTTTATTTTTATTTTTTGTTTTTTAGCTAGTCCTATTTTTTCTTTTGCAAATACCCCAGCACCGGAAAAGACCGTCAATGCTGTAGCGTTTTATGGTTTTTTAGAAGATCCTAGAATCGGCCAGGCAGTGGAAGATCAATGCCATGTAAAATTTTCACATGACGCTTATTACACCAATGCTGATTTTCTGAATGCGTTTAATAAGCATCCGAATTCCTACGATGTCATGATTTTCAGTAATTTGATTTACGGCAGCATCAAGAATCAACTGCCCGATATACCAACGAGTAATCTTTGGGAGTCATCTTCTAATTACTACCCTTATTTGAAAGAATATTATTTAACTCATGATTACACCCATAACACGGCTTTTTTTACTCACGCCATTGTTGGCTTTATGTATAACCCAAAGCTAATAACAATCACTCCTAATGAGTCCATGAGCGACATTTTTAAATCCGCTAAAAATCATACAGTCGTTCTTGTTGACGATTCTGGGGAAATTGGGAATTTATTGACGACTGGTTTCAAAAACAGTCCAGAAATCCCGAAGAATAAAGACGGAACAGTCTCATTAACTTATGACAATTTAAAACGTATGACCCAAGGCACTAAAGTTTTTATCACGAGTGATTTTAATAAAATTTATGACAGCCCAGATTTTGCATTTTCGTATATTTGGTCAGGCGACGCCTTGCTCTATATAAAAAGCTCAGGAAAGCCTTATAAGTTTGTCATTCCATCCAATGCCAGCTCAATTTGTACTGATCTGATTGTACAAATGAAAGACACCCCTGAAGCTGCATGTGCTGCACGCGTTATGCAAAGTCAGCCAACTCTAAAATATTTTGAGGAAGATACTTATTATTTTTCGCCCTATTTTAAAAATAATATGAACGACCCCTCTTACACTAGTTTATATAACCAGACAGGAAAAATTTTACCAAAATTACAAATGATCCAACCTGTCAGCAACTTCCAAAAAGAATATAACAATCAATGGGACCTCATAAAGCTTAAAGTTGATCATGACGATAACCCCTAAAATAAAAGAAGTACTCAACAGGATTTTTATTGGGCAGGTAAAAGATCTCAATTCATTTAAAAAACATATAGCAAAAGTGCTTTATACGCTCAGTATCGGCAGCTTGTTATTTACCATAATTATTTTTTCTATTACCTACGCTCTGTTTGTCGCGAAAGAAAAAACTACTGTTGTAGAGCTTATCAATAATGCAAATAGCCTCTTGCAATCTAACTTATCTGAGCAGGTTAGTATTATTGCAAACAATCAAGATTTCGTGAGTTATTTGAGATCTGGAATAGTTTCAAGACAGGATAATTACTCTGAAATAGCATGGCTTTTTTCTAGCTTAGATAGCAAATTAATCTCTGGTGTTTCCATTGTTGATAAAAGTGGTAATGCTATTTTTGAATCTGGGCATCCCACTAATTTTTCATCGACTGTTGCTCTTTGCTATATGGGTAACAGAATAAATTCGATTTATGGGATATGTAATTATCAGATGACCTTATATTTTGATCAGAAAAATTACCCAGCTCGATTAAATAAAATTAACCACAACATCAAAGCCTGTACCGACAAAGAATGTAAAATTTACGATTTATCCCCCAACGAAAAAATGGGGTCTTTCCCTGTTATCGCTACCAATACTCCTAAAATATTATTGCATTATAACGAATCACCTTCTTATCAATGGTTAATACTCATCTCCGTTTTTATATTGCTTGTTTTAGTTATGACATTAGTTAGCTTAAAGATCGTTAGGAGAATCGTGGATAAACACCTTGCTGACCCCATACATGAAATTCAAAAAAGCATCAAAATTGGTAACAGACCAAACGGCAATGAACGGGAATATTTGACAGAGTTGTCTTACCTATTAAAAACTTTAAATACTTATCAAGACCAACGATTGGATATTGAATTAGGTAAACGAGCAGCCCAGGTTGCCCATGATATCCGTTCCCCAGTAGCTGCTCTCAATATTTGTTTAAAGATGCTGCCACAGGTCCCAGAAGAGCAACGAATTTTGATGCGCAATGCGGCCAATAGGATCAATGATATTGCGAATAATTTACTGCTTCAGCATAAAGGAAAGGGTTCAAATTCCAGCGATGCTTTGAATACATGGCTACTTTCACCCCTTGTTGAAACGCTGATTTCTGAAAAAAGAGTGACCTTTGGTGATAAAAATTTATCCATTGAGCCAGAAATAACTCAGCAAGGATTTTTTACATTTTCTGAGTTTAATCCTACTGAAATGAAGCGCCTTTTATCTAATTTGATTAATAACTCCGTGGAGGCCATGAGTGGCCATCAGCAAGGTGTGATCAAATTAAGCCTAGATGTCATCCATGAAAAAATTCATCTTGCAGTCAGCGACAATGGATCTGGTATATCACCGGAGGTTCAAGAAAAAATATTAGCCAATACCCTCGAATCAACTAAAGAAAAAGGAAATGGTTTAGGGCTTTCTCACGCCAAAAAAACAATTGAAGCATTAGGGGGAAACATCAAATTAGTTTCTTCACTAGGCCATGGAACCCAAGTTTTAATGACGCTACCCTCTGTTAAACCACCCTCTTGGCTTATTTCAAATATCGAGGTCTCCCCTTCAACGCCTATCGCTATTTTAGACGATGACCCCTCTGTTCATGGGGCCTGGGATAATCGTCTGGATGAGGTTTCAAAAAATCTAGCAATTCATCATTTTTATAATTCTTCAGATTTTATGACCTGGTATGAAAAACAATCCAAATCCAGGATTCAAATATTTTCTGACTATGAGTTACTGGGAGATTCTTTAACGGGCTTGGACGTATTGGAAAAACTAAAGTTGAGCCAGCCGCCTGTTTTGGTCACTTCTCATTATGAGAATAAAGAAATCATCGAACGCTGCGAAAAAAATAGAATAAAACTTTTACCAAAAAATTTGTTGGCGCATGTTTTAATACAAGTGGTTTAAAAATTTTTATCATCAAAAATTGGGTTTAATAGCCCCTTCTGGCAGCCATTTTGGATGGTAAACTTCGTCGTAAATATTCCAAAAATTTTCAGTAAAAGTTTTAGGGTCTGTTTTAAACATCACAAAATTCACAAAAGCTGCAACGGTCTCTGGAGTGATTAATTTACCCTCTTCTTTTGCACGAATGAAAAAATCTCTGGAAGGCAAAATATCGAGACTAGTCTCTCGAAGTGCTGCCTGCATATTGGTATCCACCATGCCTGGTCGTAAGTTAGAAAAATACGCGCCATGCGAATTAAATTCTGTATTCAAACATTGAATCGCATGATGCATGGCGCCTTTACTGGTGCAATAGGCCAACTTACTTTCTAAATTTTGTACCGCAGCCCCTGTGGAAATATAAAGCACCCGCTGACCTTTTAGTTTTGAGAGTAATTGTTGCGTTAATAAAAGGGGTGCAAAAAAATTAGTCTCAAAAGACTGTCTTAAATCTTGCTCTGCCATGAGTTTAAAAGGCGATGAGCTTGAAATTCCTGCATTGTGAATAATGGACAAAGCAGCTTCTTTTTTTAAAGCTGATTCAATCGCGTTTCGGCCATTCACACTGGTAATGTCAGTGCAAATCGGATGAATATTATTTGAAACTGTAGAAAGTTCACTGAGTTGGTCTTGATCTCGGCCAACAGCATAGATTTTATAATCTTGTTGCGCAAAATGAATCGCTAAAGCCCTACCAATGCCTTTTGTACATCCGGTAATGAGCAAGGTCTGAGTTGTCATCATTGTCCTTTCAAAAAAATGGGTTATTGGATCATATCAATCTGAAAAACGCCAAATTAAAAATGAGAAAATAAATTTGAATGGTTCACTCCAAATACGCCTCTATTTGAGCCTCTGAAATACCAGCGACTGCATTTTGCCAAAGTTCTTTGCTTATTCTCCCCATTGGGTGGGTGTCTAACACGGACGAAGCGCCACACATGAGTCTTGCGAAAGATGCGCAGGCTTCGGCAAGTTTTAAGCCTCGAGATCTTAGGGCCAACGGCTCATGAGAAAGTCCTGAAAAGATGGTTTCGCAATAAGCCTCTAATTTTCTCTCAAGCCTAAAAAATTCAGCCAAGGCTTGTTCACTTCGACAATATTTACCTAATTTTGCCTCTCGCAAACAAGCTTTTGAAATACCTGCAAAGTTATACGTCGTCGGATGCTCCATCGGCAAAGACTCAGTGATGGGATTTGAATAAAGCACCGCCTCATCAGGCAGAAAATAATTTTCTAAATTCAAAGAAACCGTATTGGCTGATTGAAACATGCTGGTATTCATCACGGGGGAATAAGTTAATCCAGCCCTATTTCGAAATGGAATCAAAGCATGATATTGAAAATCTCCTGATTCAAAAGAGAGGTAAGAGCGCTCGAAAAAATCCCACCCCGTGATCCAACGGATCTTTCCATTTAAGATCCAACCAGAATTGTCTCTGGTAATCGTGAGCGATTTAGCCTGGAGTAATGAAATAAATCCAAGCCCCTGTTTTTTATTAATCACCTCTTTCAATAAATCACGAACACCTAAAGACTCTGGCAATAAGGTCTTTAAGCGATGCACTGAGAACTGATGTTGGGCCTGTAAAAATAATAAGGCCCCAGAGCATGAGGACATCTCTATGTTATAACGGGCCCAGTCCGTTCTATTTCCGCCCCGCCCTCCGCAAGATTCTGGAATTAACAAACCTAAAGCGCCCTGATTGATTAAGTCTGCATAAGCTTGTTTGAGTAAAATAGGATCTTGATCCAATTCATAAGCCATTGGGGCGTAATGCTCTAAAAGATTTTTGATCGCTGACTCAAAATCGGACATTAAAAAATTCTCTGGATCTTGGTAAAAATTTGGAAGGCATTTTAAATTTATTCATCAGGGTCGTCACTCAAAATCCGCCTTATCAATTACAGGCGTTTCGACAGTCATTTTACCCGATTTGATTTTTAATTAGTCTCTCAACACATTGTTTTTAATGTGATTTTCAAAAATTTTACCGGGTAAAATCTAGCCTCTTAACAGTTTTTGAATAATTGCCGTCCTAATAATTGAGCTCTGAACCCCCTGCTTAAATGGATCTTTTTTTAAGCAATTTTCGATGGCGTTATCGAGCTTGTTCCTAAGCTCACTTGTAATGAAAATAACAGCTGGGTTGTCTTCTAGTTTTCCAATAGGTTTTTCTTCTAAGACATTATCAAGGTAATCATCTCCTGAAATTAAATATTCGATCGCCTCAGAAACCCACCGACTCTTTTCATGATATCCATATCCAGCTTTTTTAATCCCAAGGCCCATTTCTTTGATAAGTTCTTTGTGTGCCTTAAAAGTAATTTTTACTTTCTTTTCATTAGGCATTCTCTAATTTCTCCATTTCTGCAATTAATTTTTTAAAAGCGGCTGTTGCAGACTTGAAATCAGAAATTTCTATTTTCCCCATTATTGGTTTTAATGCTTTGTAATGTGAGTTTGAAAGAACAACGTCAATAAGCGTCTTAACAACACCTACTGATCCTGTACTTCCAAGGTTTGCTTTTACAAAGGCCCTGCCTCTGCTTGATTTTGTTTCAACTGATTTAGTCAATTCTTTTTTGTCTTGAGATGTTAGGGAGATAATCATGTCTTGAGTTATTTCACCATCAATGATTTTTTGCATTAACTCTTTTCTTTTCTTGACGTCTGTAATCTTCGTCAGCTCATAGGCTTTTTTGAGGCTGGTTAGCTGTCCACCTCTGATGGCTTCAAGAACATCCTCAGGAGCTTCTAATAAAGCAAAGTATTTGGTTGCCTGTGAATTAGAACAATTCAGTGTGGAAGCAAGCCCTGATGGTGTTATTTTTGAGTCATTACGCTTTTCCCAAAGAGTCGCAATAGCCATAACCGCAGCCACTGTATCTCGAGTACTTAAATCTTCTCTTTGAAAGTTTTCAGTCCATTGGAATATTTCAAGGTCATAATCATTGGGAACTTCATCATAGACACGCGCTAATATTGTCTTTTTACCAGCAATTGTTGAAGCCAATAAACGTCTCTGACCTGCTTTTAAATAATAAGATCCTTTATCTATGTAGACTGATATTGGGTTTTGTAGTTCATTTTCTTTAATATTTTTAGCAGTGAGTTCTAATGACTCAAACTCAGCAAGCTTTTGTGCATGACAAGGATCTGAACTATCTGAAATCAGCGTTCCTGTTGACGAAATATCTTTTTGGCTTAATGCCAGAGCCCTTTGGTTTCTTTGAATCTTGATACTGCGACATTCAATGGCTTTGAGCTGAGTGTTGATATGAGCATTTTCTTCATTAACTTGGATCACTGTTTCTAAGTCACCCATAAAATCTTCGTTATCAGAATACTTTTCTGCTTTAGACTTATATTTCTTGCTCATTCCATGACTCCCTTGTAAATGTACTCACAGTTTTTCTCTACTTTTTCCCTAATAGGATTGCCTTCAGGGAGATCAAAAATTGAACCTTTCTTCGTTTTTTGTCGTTCATAGTCTTTTTCTTGGAAAAATTTATTGGTTGGAATGTATTCTGGCGCTAAATATTTTGAAGCGACTGCATTTTGTTCAATTGAATTGACAATTCCGGTCTGAATAGAAACCCGTTTATCGTAATTAGTGATAATAATTGACAGTAGTCTCAAGGGGTTTGATATGGTTCTTGCTTGATTGATTTGAGTCCAAATCTGCAACATTGTTTTCATACCATTCAGTGAGGCCGACAATGCTTGTGTTGGGATAATCAAACCATCTGAAACGCTCAAGGCTGCATCCGCAACATGTTTTTTAGTTGGGGAATGATCAATGACGATAAAATCGTAACAATTAACTATATCTTCGTTGTTTCTCCAAGCTTCATACTTATGGTAAACGTTCTTTTCTACGAGACTCCTATGAGTTTCCTCGACTTTATCTAAAGCCGCTGTGTAGGCCGGAAGGATATCTAGATTCTCATAGGCTGTTCCGTATGGAATAACGGGCTCATCGAAGAAAATAGACGCCACTGAGCTAATTCCAGACCACGTAGGGTGCTTATCGATCAAATCATCATACTTTGGATGAATAGGGGGTTTAAAACCCTCTGTAACGCCATCTCTTTCCATTTTAAGCAATTGACATGAAAGACTGCAGTTAGAGCCGTCAACGTCGATCAAAAGTACCTTCTTGCCCTTGATAGAAGCTAAGTAAATAGCCAAATGTAAGGCTGTTTCTGATTTCCCAGTGCCTCCTTTTCTATTAGATACGTCGATTTGTATAGTCATAATCCCAATCATTCAATCACCTACGGTAGGAGATAGATTAGGGTTAAAAGATTGATTATTCAAGGTGTTCTGAAAATAAAACTTATAAAATAAATCTAAGAATGTAACAACATGTTGTTATATACATTTGTTTAAACCTATGTTTACAACTAGTGAAACCGTTGCCGCTCAATGGTTTCCAAGGGCAAAGGAGGAGAGATTGCACAGCATAAGGGGAGAGATTGCACAGCATAAGGGGAGAGATTGCACAGAAAGGAGGAGAGATTGCACAGAATTAAAAAAAATCTTATTCCATTTGTAACCTATTGATTTTTATTTCTTTTTTAAATGTTTTTCTGCAGTTTTATTGTTCATTATGAAAGTCAAAGGAGGAGAGATTGCACAAGCATAAGAGGAGAGATTGCACAGAAAGGAGGAGAGATTGCACAGAGGTCTATTTTTGAGTGCAAATGGGCTAAAAAATCTGATTGAAGGGAGTGATTTTGTATGAATTTTTATGAATATGAGCCTTTTTTGATCTTTGACTCTTAGAAGTTGTTTTTGTGATTAACGCAAAGGAGGAGAGATTGCACAGATTTTATATCCAAGCCAGCGCTCCCTTCTCAATTTCTATCGAAAGAGGAGAAATTGCACAGAAAGGGGGAGAGATTGCACAGGGCGCTGTTTTTACGTGCAAATGGACTTGAAGGTGGTGATTTTGTGCGGATTTGAACAAATAGAGGCCTTTTTTAATTTCTGATTTTTAGAAATTGTTTTGTGATTGGCGCAAAGGGGGAGAAATTGCACAGAAAGGAGGAGAGATTGCACCGTGGAAAATCAGCGATATTCGGATTGTTAGTCTTGGGATGGTATCTTTTTCTTAATTTACCTTGGTTTTTTACAGGTTTTTTGTAAAAACAGACGGCGGTCTATTGACATGAGCAATTATTTTTTATTCAAAATTTGACAAAACCTACGGTAGGAGATATAACTACTGCTGCTATTGGTGGGAGAGATCAGTAGTTCTGTGCAATCTCTCCTCCTTTAATTTTTTATGTTGTACGAGACTAATTAGGGAGTAGTGATGACCTCTGATGATAAACAGCTGAAGTTGAAGAAGAGTGTTGCTGGCATTCAATGCAAACCTTCTTCTGCTGTGAGTCTCGTTGCGAGAAAGCTGATCAATGTTTGCGTTTACCATGTTTATAATGAATTAAAAACAGGTGATTGGCATAAGATCCATATTGATACTCTCCATACCTATTTTGGTTACACAGGAAATAACTGGAAGCTACTCAGTACGGCTTTTGAAGATTTGCAAAAAATTATATTTACTTGGAATGCCTTTGGAGATGTCCCAAAGGTTGATGAATCAAAAAGTTACCAGCGCTCTGTTCTTATCTCGAGTTTAAGATGGAATGCAGAAACAAGAGAGTTTTGTTGGAAATTTGGAGATGGCATTCCTGATCTTTTTCATTATCCACAACAATACGCTTCGTTAACATTGGATATGCAGTCGAAATTTGCCAGTGTTTATTCCCTGGTTTTATATGAGCAATGCCTCCGTTACGTCACGAGCCCTGGTGGGACTCGCTGGTTCTCTGTCCAAGATTTAAGAGATATTTTTGGAGTTGAAAAACGCTACGAATCCTATAAAGATTTTAATAAATGGGTTTTGAAACCAGCGATTACTGAAATTAACACGGTCTCAGATATTAAAGTGGATCCTGAATTTCAGAAAAAAGGAACTTCAGTCACGCATGTTAAATTCAATGTTGAATATAAACGCCAGCTTCCTCTCTCAGAGACTATCAATGATGAAAGGGCATTAAGAGCGGAAGAGATTTTAGTTAATGAATTTAGTGTTGAAAAAAGAATGGTGGAACATTTGTTGTTGACCGTTCCTCTTGAGAAAATATTTTCTGGAATTGACTACGTGAGGAATACTTCAGCCTATAAAGACAAGCGAGGAAATATTGCGGGCTATGTTGTTAAGGCTATTAAAGAAGGGTTTTCTAAAGAAGTGGCTACTTTTGATGTAAAAGTTGAAAGGTCTAGTAAGCGGAAAAAAGAAGAGAGCGATACAAATATTCGCCGAACATTGGATGATCTTAAAGAGAAATATCAAAAATATGTCAATCTTGAAGTGTCTAAATTTTTAGAAAATTTAGATGAAGCGACTCTTGCTAAATTCACAGCTGACTTTCTTGCCGAGAAGCAAGAAGTGATTGAACAAGCAACGGCTGTCGATAAATTAGCCAAGAAAAAGAGAGATCCAATGGAATCACCTCTGGTTAAGAGAGCTTTTCATTCCTATTTACTCTCTCAGTCAGCGCTTTCAGAGTCCATCAAGAGTATGGAGACATTTGAAGCTTCTTTAAAAGAGACTTTAATGACTGAATAAAGATGATTTTACCCGGTAAAATTTAAATATAATCAATATTTTTCAGTATGTTATTGTCATATTTGATTTTTAAATAAGAAAGAAAAGCAGGTTGGGCTTATGAAAAAAAACATATTGGAAGAAGCCCAAAAACTTAGACTTGGATATGAGTGAAAAATATTTTTGACATTTATATTCAAAACATAGGTTGCTTATATACATTTCGCTTATTTTTGTCATATGAATACCAAAGCACACGATTTTTTCTTTGAGCATAAAATTTTCAGGCTGGAAGGGTTGGGAAGCAGTGGGAAGATATTTTTGATCTGGGCTAGTTTTTTGATTGACATTATTAAATAACTTACTCATCATGTCCTTATTATATCGAATATAGTTATTTTACGGACATAAGTAATCATGAATCTGGTGGCTTATCTTAAAGAAATTCGCAAGAAAGGGCGGCGATACTTCACGTTAAGTCAGCTGTTAGCTGATAACGAGACTTCGAAAAGTGCTGCTTTGAATGCCATTACACGTTTGAGAAAAAATGGCGATTTGATTAGCCCTGCGAGAGGCTTATATATTATTGTTCCGCCTGAAAACCAAGAACTTGGGTGTGTTCCTCCGGAAGAATTGGTGCCTATTTTGATGAAATATATGAAAGCAGATTACTATGTTTCTTTGCTTTCAGGGGCTCAGTATCATGGAGCTTCTCATCAAAGGCCTGGACAGTTTCAAATTATTTCCAACAAAAGAATCAAACATCCTTTGGAGTTTGGGCAAGTAAAGATCGATGTTCTTTATAAAAAATCTTTAAAAGATCTTCCAATGCAAGAAGTGGTTGTGAAAACAGGGATCTTAAAAATTGC
>CANJUQ010000017.1 GCA_947478175.1 Thiotrichales bacterium
CCAATTGCTTTTGATATTGTCTTGATCGACAACGGTTTGATTAATGGTCAAGCGATTTTTTTCAGCATATTGCTTAGCAAGCGCTGATTCAGCTTCAGTGTTTTGGCCGTCAATATGGGCGTAAAAATAACAGGTCATGATCGATATCCTTTTTTTATAAATTAATTTTTTTTTAGATTTAAACCTGGTAAAAAAATCTGTGAAAACCTAAATAAGACTTAAATACTAAGAAAGTTCTTAGCCTGTCTAAGTTGGGCGCATTGTATGAATCAATTCTTAAGAGAAAGTTAAACAATCAGCGAATAGTATAAATTTATTCGTGTATTAAGGTCTTTTAAAAAGGCTGCGTAATTCTGTTAATTTAAATAAAATTACTTTGTTTTTTAGGGGGCCTGAGTGTCTGCCCTCAATGTTTTTTTAATTTAAAAAATCACATAATGCTTGCTTGAATCAATCAATAAAAAATAATAACTATCCAGGGCCTTAAATTTGCTTTCCGTAAATCAGAATTGCATCTAGATCGTTCGCCTGTATAATCCCGCCTCTTTTTGATCGAAGCTCAGTAAGAGCTCAGTAAGAACAAGGATATTGGCCCATGGCACGCGTTACCGTTGAAGATTGTTTAGAACATGTTGATAACCGTTTTCAGTTGGTTTTATTAGCTAGCATGCGGGCAAGGGAAATTCTCCGCTCAGGACAAGACCCGCTAGTTCCTTGGGATAATGATAAAGCAACGGTTGTTGCTTTAAGAGAAATCGCAAAGGGTTTAATTGATAAATCCATCTTGAAGCGCCGTGTAGACAAAGAAGAGTTTTAATTTTTTAGTTTAATTCTTATGAAAAAAATCATTCAGACTTCTTTTGCCCCAGCGGCTATTGGGCCCTATTCCCAGGCTGTTTCAGCGGATCTTTCTGTGGGGAAAATAGTCTTTCTTTCAGGTCAGATTCCCTTAGATCCAAAGACGGGTGAATTAGTCTCTGGGGATTTTGCAGCTCGAGCTAGACAAGTTTTTCAGAATATCCAAGCCGTCTGCGAAGCAGCTGGTGGAAATTTAAATCATATTATTAAGCTTAATATTTATTTATTAAGCTTGGATAATTTTCAAATCGTTAATCAACTCATGATTGAATTATTTTCAGAACCTTATCCTGCCCGAGCAACCCTTGCTGTCGCGGGTTTACCCAAGGGGACGGATGTTGAAATCGAAGCGGTTATGTATTTGTTCTAACACTTCAATGCAGTAACATCTGCGGCTTTTCCCCCTGTGGTTATATTTAATATAGAGGTCTGAAGCCATGATGGATGTCTTACTGGAGATCAATAAACATTGGCCTAAAAGTAGCCCTAAGATTTTTTCTGAATCTGAAAAAAAGTCTTTCCGTGAGAAAATAAAAAAATTACTAATCCAAAAAAATGCGGTTTTAATTTCTCATTATTACGTCGATGCCGAGTTGCAAAAATTGGCCGAAGAAACCGGCGGACTTGTCGGTGATTCTTTACAGATGGCACGTTTTGGGGCGGAACATCCTGCTAAAATTTTAATTATCTGTGGCGTGAGATTTATGGGTGAAACTGCCAAAATTTTAAGTCCAGAAAAAACAGTCATTATGCCGACATTAGAAGCTGAATGTTCTTTGGATATCAGCTGCCCTGCGTCAGAATTTAAGAAATTTATTGAACAAAATCCGGATAGAACCGTCGTTGTTTATGTCAATACTTCTGCGGCCGTGAAAGCTTTGGCGGATTGGTGTGTGACGTCGAGTAATGCTTTAAAGATTGTCGATTATTTAGCTAGCCAAGGTAAAAAAATAATCTGGGGTCCGGATAAATATCTAGGGGATTATATTCAGAAACAGACTGGCGCCGATATGTTAATTTGGCAGGGCTCTTGTGTCGTCCATGAAGAGTTTAAATCTCAGGCTTTAAAAAATTTAAAACTAGAGCATCCAGAAGCCGCTGTGTTAGTTCATCCTGAGTCTCCAGCAGATGTGATTGAATTAGCCGATTGCGTGGGATCTACAGCGAAACTACTCGAAGCCTCTAAAACACTCCCGAATCAAACTTTGATTGTCGCAACAGAGCAGGGGATTCTTTATAAAATGCGTCAGGCATCCCCTCATAAAAAATTCATGGCAGCGCCGACAGGGGGGCAGGGAGCGACCTGTCGTTCTTGTGCGCACTGTCCATGGATGGGGTTAAATAATTTAGAAAATCTGTATGAATGTTTATTAGAAGAAAAAAATCTGATTAAAGTGGATTTAAACACCGCTCAGAAAGCAAAAATTAGTTTATCCAGAATGCTGGAGTTTCCCCTGTGAAAAATAACCCAAAAAATAATCTAAAAGATAATTCCAGAAATTTTGATGTGATTGTGATTGGCAGTGGCGTGGCTGGTTTGACTACGGCTTTGAATTTATCTCAAAAATATCATGTGGCACTGTTATCTAAGTCCAGTCTTTCTGAAGGGTCTAGTCTTTATGCCCAAGGGGGTATTGCAGTTGTTCTAGACCAAGGGGATTCTCTGGAATCTCATGTTCAAGATACTTTGGTAGCAGGGGCAGGTTTGTGCCATAAAGACGCTGTTGAATTTACTGTTAAGAACGCTAAGTCGGCGATTGAATGGTTAATTAAACTAGGTGTGAAATTTACAGTGGCTGATTTGCCTCTACAAGATTCAACCCATGCCTATCATTTGACTCAAGAGGGTGGGCATTCACATCGTCGAATTATTCATGTGGATGACGCGACCGGAAGATCTGTCGTTGGGGTTTTAATTGACAAAGTCAGGGCTGAAAAAAATATAGAAATTTTTGAGCACCATATTGGTGTGGATTTAATTATTAAAAATAACCTAGAAAATAAATCAAAAAATAAGCAAGCCGTTGGGATTTATGTTCTAGATGAGTTGAAAAATTCAGTGAAAGTCTTTGGAGCCAAAGCCATTATGTTAGCCACGGGCGGGGCTTCACGAGTTTATCTTTATAGTTCGAATCCTGAAGTTTCTTCAGGGGATGGAATTGCCATGGCTTATCGAGCCGGCTGTCGCGTCGCCAATTTAGAATTTAATCAGTTTCATCCGACCTGTTTATATCACCCGAAAGCGGGGTCTTTTTTAATTACAGAGGCCATGCGAGGCGAAGGTGCTTTTTTAAGATTGCCTAATGGCGAAAGATTCATGCCACGTTTTCATGAGTTGGCTGAGTTAGCTCCTAGAGATATTGTCGCCCGAGCGATTGATCATGAAATGAAAAGATTGGGTTTGGATTGTGTGTATTTAGATATCACACATAAAGATCCAGAGTTTATTCGGGCGCATTTTCCGAGTATCGACGCCAAGTGCAAAAGCCTGGGGATAGATATTACGAAAGAGCCCATCCCTGTTGTCCCAGCAGCGCACTACACCTGTGGCGGTGTGATGATTAATCAAAAAGGCCAGACGGATATAGCGGGCTTATATGCAGCGGGAGAGGTCGCTTTTACAGGGCTGCATGGGGCTAATCGAATGGCCAGTAATTCGCTCTTAGAATGTTTGGTATATGCCAAGGCAGCGAGTGAAGATCTGGAAAAATATTTACCCCAAATAAAATTCTCAGAAAATTTAAAACCATGGGATGAATCCAGAGTCGTAGATTCAGATGAAGCCATCGTAGTTAAACAAAATTGGGATGAAGTCAGGCAGCTGATGTGGAACTATGTCGGCATTGTTAGATCCAATAAAAGACTGACTAGGGCTAAGAGTCGGATAGATTTATTAAAGCAAGAAGTCGATGCCTACTATGCAAATTTTAAAGTCGATAAAAACTTATTAGAGCTTCGAAATTTAATTTTATTAGCGGATTTGATTATCCAATCTGCGATGTCTCGTCATGAAAGTCGTGGGTTACATTTCAATGTTGACTACCCAGAGCTTCAGAAAGAATTAGTCGATACCGTGCTATGTCGGAAGGATTAGTTTTAATTCAAGAGTTAGCCAAATCAGTTGGATTTTCTGACTGTGGTATTTCTAATATTGATTTGACAGAAGCCAGTGAAAAACTAAATCAATGGTTGTCTTTAGGGCATCAGGGAACCATGGACTATATGGCTCGCCATGGATCCCTTCGGTATCACCCGGAAGCATTATTACCTGACGCTAAGTCTGTGATTATGGTTCGAATGGATTATCTCTGTGAGAATCCAGAATGGGATGTGTTAGATAACCCAGAACTGGGCTTTATTTCTCGTTATGCCCAGAATCGGGATTACCATAAATTAATCAGAGCTAGATTGGTGAAGCTGGCTGAAAAATTAAAATTAATTTACGGCGATTTTTCTTATAGACCCACGGCCGATAGCGCACCCATTATGGAAAAGCCATTGGCAGTCAAAGCCGGATTAGGTTGGATTGGAAAGCATACGAATTTGATTAATTCCAAAGCCGGTTCTTATTTTTTTCTGGGCTGTTTAATTACTTCTTTGGATCTTGACTCGTTACGAGGTATCCAAGTTTTTGAAGAATCCTTTTCTGCTTTCGTCTCTCCCCTCGCGGGAGAGACAGGCCCGAAGGTGAAGCCGAGGGACAGAGAGGGGGATTTGGTTCCTAAAAATACAAGTCAATCCCACTGTGGGAGTTGTTCAAAATGTTTAGATATCTGCCCGACTCAGGCCATTATTGGGCCTTATCAGTTAGATGCTCGGCGTTGTATTAGTTATTTAACCATTGAGCATCATGGCAGTATTCCGATTGAATTTAGATCTGCCATGGGCAATAGAATTTATGGCTGTGATGATTGTCAGATTGTCTGTCCCTGGAATAAATTCGCAAAAACCACTCAAGAGAAAGATTTTGAATCTTTAAGAAATTTAAAGTCTCCCAAATTATTAGAATTATTTAGCTGGTCCGAAGCTGAATTTTTAAAAAAAACAGAAGGCTCAGCGATTAGACGAATCGGTTATGAAAAATGGATCAGAAATATTGCGATTGCCTTGGGAAATGGGAATAAAACGCCAGAAATTTTAAAAGCTTTAAATCAAAAATTATTAGAATTAGGCGAAAATCTCCCTATCGCTCGAGAGCATATTGAATGGGCGTTGGATCAGATGAAATAATTTTGGCTCCCCTCTCTGTCCCTCGGTTTCACCTTCGGTCCTGTCTCTCCCGCAAGGGGCGAGACGATTCAAGCGGTTAGTTCCAAAATAGGAATGACCGTCAAAAAATTAACATTGCGTAACAAGCGTAACAATTTCCATTTGACACGCCCCAATATTTTCTTACAGTGCGCCCCTAATTTTTGGATGGGTGTGTAAGTCAAACATGGATAAAACTTCAGAAGGTCTTCGGGGTCAATCGGTCGGTGAGACAAGTATTTCGACCGTGGGAAAAGAAGGCGTTGGGTTAACTTATCGAGGTTATGCGATTGAAGATCTTGCCGCCCATGCGTCTTTTGAAGAAGTGGCTTATTTATTACTTTGGGGCGAGAAACCAAATTTATTAGAACTAGATTTATTTCAAAAAAGATTAATCAAAGCCAGAAGACTTCCCCAAGCTTTATGTGAAGTCTTAGAAAAAATTCCTAGCACTGCCCATCCCATGGATGTACTCAGAACGGGTGTTTCTTTTTTAGGAATAATTGAACCTGAAGTTTTAGATTTAAATTTTTCTGATCAGCATCGTTGTGCTGAAAGCTTATTAGCTAAATTACCTGGAATATTGGCTTACTGGTTTCATTGGGTTAATTCAGGAAAAAAAATTAGTTTAGAAAATTTAGAAAGCTCAGAGATTTCTCATGCGGCTTATATTTTAAATTTATTTAAAAATCAGAAAAATTCTCAAGAAATCAATCAGGAAATCAATCAGGAAATCAATCAGGAAATCAGTCAAGAATATATTCAGTGCTTAAATACTTCTTTGATTTTATATGCTGAGCACGAATTCAATGCTTCCACGTTTTCAGCTCGAGTTACGACTGCGACGTTGAGTGATTATTATTCTGGGATTACCAGTGCCATTGGAACTCTCAGAGGTAATTTACATGGTGGGGCGAATGAAGCAGCGATGGCTTTAGTTCGAGCTTTTAAGAATCCTATTGAAGCAGAGAATGGCATTAAAAATTTATTAGCCCAGAAAATAAAAATCATGGGCTTTGGTCATGCGGTGTATAAAAAATTTGATCCTCGAGATTTAATTATTAAAACATGGTCTGAAAAATTAAGTCGTGAGGCTTCTGATGGATATTTATATGACATCAGTCGAGCTATAGAAAAAATTATGAAACAAGAAAAAAACTTGTTCCCTAACCTCGATTTTTATAGTGCAACCGCCTATCACTTTATGGGTATTCCCACTGAGTTATTTACACCTTTTTTTGTTTTAGCCCGAATAACCGGGTGGAGTGCGCATATTTTTGAGCAGCGAGCCCACAATCGATTGATCAGACCCAATGCAGATTATGTGGGACCTAATTTAAGAAGCTGGAATTAAGAACTGAAATTAAGGAACTGGAATGCGTGAGAGTAATAATTCTTCGGTGAGACCTGATTATGATGATCTGATTCAAGAGATTGTTAATTATGTCTATGACTGTGATGTCATGAAATCTAAGCTGGCCGTTGAAACTGCAAAATATGCTTTATTAGATTCTATTGGGTGTGCGCTCTTGGCCATTAATTTTCCGGCATGTAGCAAATTACTGGGACCTTCTGTGCCAGGGACGACAATGCATCGGGGTTCAAGAGTATTAGGGACCCAATTTGAATTAGACCCCATGTCCTCAGCTTTTAATAACGGCTTATTAATTCGATGGCTTGATTTCAATGACACTTGGTTAGCGGCTGAGTGGGGTCATCCGTCAGATAATTTGGGCGCTATTTTGGGTTGCTTAGATTATTTAAACAGACAGGGTAAAAAAATATTAATTCAAAAAATCATTGAAGCCATGATCAAAGCCTATGAGATTCAGGGTGTATTAGCTTTGAATCATAGTTTTAATAAAGTCGGCTTAGATCATGTTTTATTAGTCCGTGTGGCTTCAACCGCTATTTCGACTTGGTTATTGGGTGGAACAAAAGAGCAGGCTTGTGCAGCTTTGTCTCAAGCTTGGATTGATGGGTCAGCTTTAAGAACTTACCGACATGCGCCGAATACAGGCTCTCGTAAAAGTTGGGCGGCGGGGGATGCCTGTGCTCGTGCGGTTAGACTTAGCTTTTTAACCTTAAGAGGTGAGATGGGTTATCCATCGGCTTTGACTGCCAAGCGTTGGGGTTTTGAAGCGGTTTGTTTTGAAGGGAAAAGTATTGTCTTAGAAAGACCGCTGGGGTCTTATGTCATGGAAAATATTTTATTTAAAATTGCTTATCCGGCTGAGTTTCATGCGCAAACGGCCGTCGAAGCGGCGGTTAAATTAAACTCAGAAATTGTCACGCGTTGGGACAAAATTCAAAATATTGAAGTCGAAACAACAGAAGCAGGCATTCGAATTATTGATAAAGTCGGGCCTTTAAATAACCCTGCAGATCGAGATCATTGTTTGCAATATATGATTGCTATTGGATTGCTCAAAGGATCTTTAAGTGCTGAAGATTATGAAGAAGCTGAAGCCACAGATGCTCGAATCGATGCCTTAAGAGAAATCATGTTAGTTCGAGAAAATCGTGAATTTACCCAAAATTATTTTGATCCAAACAAACGGGCCATTGGAAACGCGATCACTATTAATTATCGGGATGGCTCAAAATCAGAACGTGTTGCTATTGAGTACCCCTTGGGACATAGAGCTAGACGCCAAGAGGGTATTCCGTTATTACTCGAAAAAGCGCGTAAAAATCTTCGATCAAGATGGGATGAACAAAAGACAGAAAATTTCATGAAATTATTTTCTGAAGAGAGTTTTCTGTCTCAGTCCATTGAAGTGTTGTTTCAGTAATAAAACTTGGTTAGTCCATTGGAGATGGTGGTCGAGGAGCGGCTTCTTCTGTTGTCATTTTTTTAAGCGCCATCAAGAATTCCCAGGCAGCAGGTTTTATTTTTTCTTTTCTTATATTGGAAAAAATAAATTTGAATAAATCCAAATTGCTGCGCGGCTCTTGATCAAAAGTGTGAGAAAAAGCGTCAAAAAAAGGAGCACTTCCTATGTCTCTCATTCTCACTGGGTCTCTCATTCTCACTGGGTCTCTCATTCTCACTGGGTCTCTCATTCTCACTGGGTCTCTCATTCTCACTGGGTCTCTCATTCTCACTGGCTCGCTTGCATTCATCTTCATGATAAAACTTGGGATCTGATCCAGCTTAAAATTGGCATCAGGCACTTTGTTAATCAAAGAATCTAAATAGGGCTTTGCCTGTTCTGGCAAAACCTGAATGAGGCGGGCGATCCCATCCAGATGGAATTGTTTAACAGGAATTTTTTCAATCAAGTCCTTGATGAAGTCTGGTGTTGCCAGTGCGCTTGGGAATCTCTTAATGCAGGAAGTGAGCCCATACAGATCAAGATTTTCAAGAGGGATTTTTTCAATCAAAATCTTTAAATAATCTGGAGTTTGCATTGTCCCTGGCAAAGCCTGAATTAAGCGGACGGTGCTATCCAGATGGAATTGTTTAACAGGAGTTTTTTCAATCAAGTCCTTGATTAAGTCTGGTATTGCTAGTGCGCTTGGGAATGTCTTAATGCAGGAAATGAGCTCATACAGATTAAGATTTTCAAGAAGGATTTTTTCAATCAAAATCTTTAAATAATCTGGAGTTTGCATTGTCCCTGGCAAAGCCAGAATTAAGCGGACGGTCCTACCCAGATGGAATTGTTTAACAGGAATTTTTTCAATCAAGTCCTTGATGAAGTCTGGTGTTGCCAGTGCGCTTGGGAATGTCTTAATGCAGGAAGTGAGCTCATGCAGATTAAGATTTTCAAGAGGGATTTTTTCAATCAAAATCTTTAAATAATCTGGAGTTTGCATTGTCCCTGGCAAAGCCTGAATAAAGTGAGTGATCTCAGGCAGGGTAAGATTTGTATTAAGTCCTTTTGTAATGAGAAAATTTAAAAAAAGTGGAGTTTGCATTGTCTCTGGCAAAGCCTGAATAAAGTGAGTGATCTCAGGCAGGGTAAGATTTGTATTAAGTCCTTTTGTAATCAGAGAAACTAAAAAAAGTGGAGTTAGCATTACATCTGGCAAGATAGGAATGAGGAGAGTGATTTGAGACAGAGTAAGATTTGAACTTGATACCCTTGCAATCAAAGCTAATAAATAGTTTTGAGTTCGTATTTCTGCTGGAAGGTTAGCGATATCACATAGATAAAGTTCTGAATTAGGCACTCTTGCAATCAGCTCGGGAATTAAATCTTTTAATGAAGGAACAATCGCTAAAATTTTTATGGTCTTTAAAAAAACGGAATCAAGTCCTCTCGAAGAATCCATTGATAAGCCTAACAATTTCGGAATCCCTAAATTTATTGTTGTTGCTTCTTCTGCATCTTCACGGCCTGATCGACTTAGATAGTTATTGTGAAGCTTTCGAAGTAAAGACTGAAAGCAATGCGGATAGGCTTTTTTTAAGCTTCTTTTAATCTCTTCAGATCTTCCTTCAAAGCCTGCTTCAAGCAGCGCAACAGCGCTTGAAAACACTTCGGCAAAACGTCCCGTCCATTTTGAAACAGGCGTCTTGAGGGCTTCTAATAAAATAATATTTAGATCATACGTGTTATCAAGATAGCTAAACCCACTTGCAGTGGCCCTCATGTGTGCCTCAAGCCATGCTTCCGTCACGGGATCAATCGATTGTGATAAAACATTTTGAATAAAATAATTCAAAATATCTTCTCGAAACGATGGGATATTTGAAGCCACAGCCTCTCCAGATTCTTCAAACAATGAAAACAAATGTGCAAAAGCATCTTCAATCGCGCGATAAGCTCCTGTGCTTTTTATTTTCATTTCTTGTTCAAAAATTTCTCGGGCTTTCTCTGAATCCGTATTGAACTTTTTAATACCGGCCAGTGCTGAACTTAATGCTGGATATCCATCACGGGTGCTCAGAGAATGTTCAAATAAAACATTAGATAATTTAAAATACGCTATGGCGAAAGGCTGTTCTGTAAGCCCTCTCTCTTTAATACTTTTTCTGAAAGAATAAATCTCTAAGCATTGTTGCGCTAAAGAATCTGCGTGTTTGAGTTTTTCTAAGGAATCAGCAGTGAATAAATAGCGACTCAAAATTTCTCTGCACCAGGCATCCATTGGCTGGCATACTCCAAAAAATGATTCAAGGTAAAAGCCGAGTTCACCACTTTGAGTAAATGGATACTCATCAAGATTTAAATTGTTTCGAAATTCTGGGATTTTGCCAGTCAGTTCAGTGCAAAAAGTCGGTTGACTTAAAGCCTGCTCTAAACCCAGCTTTGTTAGATAAGTGCTGATTTGTTTTCCAGGAGAAAGATCCGCAAGTTCTTTCGATAAGCTCGTTTTTGAAAGCAGGTCTTCTTCAGAATCAGAAGCGCTTGAATCTGTGGACAAAAGATGGTCATAAAATTTCTTAAGATATTTTTTAATATCGCTTTCTTTGAGTGCTTTTAGTCTTTGGGTTATTAAATCTTGGGTTGCCTGTGTTAAGAGCGAAACAGGACTTTCGAAAACTTTGATACCTGGATAATTTTGATAGTTCAAAAATAAAACCAAAGAATTTCTATAACGCGTTCCGCAATGGGCTGTAAAGCCTTCTTCTGTCCTTAAATAATCTTTCAAGTGATCCCATGGATTATCTTCCGTTCGAATAACTTTTAAATGCATTAAGGCCAAAGAAACAATTGAGAACATTTCTAGATTAGAAATACTAATCGTAGTCTCGGCACTTCCGCCTGTTTTAACAATGTTCCAAGTATCAACTGCCTGAATCGTTTTTTGAATTAAGCCTTTCAAATAGGTTGTATTTTCTTCTGAAAGACCCCCTTCGGCGTTACGCATGCTTTGAATCAAATTTTCAAAACCTTCGATGGCTGCTATGGGTATCGGTAAAGTCAGGGCTCTCCGAGAAACCGCCAAGAATAATTGACCTAATGTCGTACTTGGGTCCAATAATCTTGAGCTTAAAATGAAGCCCATTGAGTGGAGTGTTGGGATATCGGCAGAGGAGGCAGCCACTGCAGTGACCTCTTCAAAATAAGTTGCGAAAGCCGGATCTCTCCGTAAATTGATTAATACATTAAAAAAAGAAGGCCCAGCACTATTTTCTATAAAAGGGCTATGACTATCGGCAGTGGTTGGCGCGGCTGCTGACATTTGAAATATCCTAATTGATTAAACACGCCGGGCATTGTAAAAACAAAAAATTAATAAAATGTTAACTAAAGTTAATTTTTATTAAATTTTTTCTTAATATTTTTTACGCTGATTTAATCACCATCTGTTTTTTATAAAACACGATGCCCAGTTTTAAAATATTTTTAATCCCCTGGGTTTTTAATTCAGCCTCTGAATTTAAATCTTGCTCTGAGGGATGTTTCAAACGATAGGCTTTAGGAAATAACAAGCCATGTGACAGGGTGGAAAATCATCTTGAGGGTTATACGCTGTGCGGTCTTTTTTTGCTGAGTCTAACCAAAGGAAAAATCCATGCTGGAATCGAGATTAGGAGTCATTAGTGTCATTGGTTCCGGAACCATGGGAGCACAAATTGCCTGTCTGTTTGCCACGGCAGGAATTTCTGTCAATTTATTTGATTTATCGACTGTTGATGTCAAAGCCGCATTACAAAAATTAAAAAAAATGGACCCGTCTCCCTTGGGTCATCCAGAGACTCTGGATCGAATCACGCCGAGAAATTTAGATTTAGTTGAAGATCTAGAAGTTTTAAGAAAATCCGATTGGGTCATCGAAGCTATTTTAGAAAAACTAGAAATCAAGCAAGCTTTATTTAAAAAAATAGTGCCCTATTTAAAATCTAGCGCTGTTCTGGCTAGTAATACTTCAGGGCTATCTATTAATGCTATGGCTGAGCAATTGCCTGAGATCTGGAAACAAAGATTTTGTGGTATGCATTTTTTTAATCCGCCAAGATATTTGCCCTTAGTTGAATTAATTCCTAGTGATAAAACAGATCAAAATTTATTAGATCAAATAGAAATTTTTTTGGTGAGATTTTTAGGCAAAAAAGTAATTCGAGCCAAAGATACGCCAAATTTTATAGCGAATAGATTGGGCATTTTTTCTTTGGCTGTAACGATGCATTACGCCGAATTTTTTAAGATCCCATTGGAAATTGCCGATGAATTGACGGGGAAATTATTGGGTCGACCCAAGAGCGCGACGTTTAGAACTGGAGACATTGTTGGCTTAGATGTGATTGGTCATGTTTTAGCGACTTCTAAGAATGGATTTCCTAATTGTGCTTTTAGAGCTTTGTATGATTTGCCAAGCTGGGTGAATGATTTAATTAAATTAGGAGCGCTGGGTCAAAAAGTAGGTAAGGGCTTTTATCAAAAAAAATCAGATGGCTTATATGTCTATGATCTGGATTTAAAAAATTATCGACTGATAGATAGAAATAAAGATAAAAATCTAAAAATAGATTCAGAGATTTTAAAAATATTTGAAAATAAAAACTGGGGTGAACGATTTAAAAATTTATCCCAGCTAGCCCAATTAGATCATCCGCAGGCAAAATTTCTCTGGGCGATTTTTAGAGAATTATTTATCTATGCCGCTAAAACATCTGAGCAAATAGAAGCCAGACAGGATCAAATAGATACCGCTTTGAAAGCGGGGTTTGGCTGGAAAAAAGGGCCGTTTGAAATTTGGAGATCGGCAGGTTGGAAAGAGGTTTTAGATTGGATTGAGATAGATCAGAAAGCTAAAAAAGTTTTGACTGATGCGCAATTGCCTGAATGGGTTTTTAAATCTGAAGGGCTAGATAAATTAAAAAATAATTTTAAAAATTTGTTTGTATATGCCAGGCAAATTAGTCCAGCAGGAAAAATAATATTTGAAAACGAAGGGTTGGTTTTAACGCGTGAAGACAATGATCTTGGCGTAGTAAGCTTTAAAACAAAAATGGGGACGATTAGTTCAAAAGTCTTAGATGGCTTACTTGAAAGTATTAGCCTGGCTGAGAAAGAACTGCAGGGTTTAGTGATTTATCAAAAAGACCATGAAAATTTTTCGGTTGGGGCGGATCTAATGGAAGCCGGCGAAAAATTTTTAATGGAAGGTCCAGAAGCTTTAAACGCACACTTAGAAAAATTTCAACAGGCTTCTTTAAGATTGCGATATAGCCAGATTCCTGTCGTTGCAGCCGTGAGAGGCTTTGCGTTTGGAGGCGGGTGTGAATTTTTATTACATTCAGATGCCGTTGTTGCAGCGCAAGAATCTTATATTGGTTTAGTCGAAGTGGGCGTGGGATTAATCCCAGGTGCAGGGGGTAGTAAAGAATTTGCCTTAAGATCTGCAAAATCTTTAGATCCTCATAAAGCATTTCAAGAAAACTTTAAAACTTTGGCGATGGCAGGAGTTGGCAAAGGGGCATATTGGGCAAGAGCCATGGGATTTTTAAAAGACTCGGATAGTGTTATTGCAAATCCCGAAGAAATTTTATTTGTAGCTAAGAAGAAAGTTTTATATCTGGCAGATAGTAATTATCAGATGCCATTATCTGAAAAATTTCAGGTCCAGGGCCGAGAGGGTCGGGCTTTAGTTCGAATGTTTTTAAGTAATATGAAAGCTGGAAAGAAAATTTCTGAATATGATTATTATTTGGCGGATCAATTGGCCTATGTCATGACGGGCGGTGATCTTGATCAAGGATCTTGGGTGGATGAATCTTGGATTTTAAAATTAGAGCGTGAAGTATTTTTAAAATTAGTTGAACAAGAGAAAACGTTTGAACGAATTGATCATATGTTAAAGACGGGAAAACCTTTGAGGAACTGATGAATTTTGTAGGGGCAGACCTACGTGTCTGCCCAATTAAGCAGGGCGGACACGCGGGTCCGCCCCTACGGGATCCATCATAAAATTGAGAATTAACAGGAAAAAAATCATGAAACCCAGCCAATCTAATAATAAAAATGTTTATCTCGTTAGTATTGCCAGAACGCCGGTTACAAAAGCTAATAAAGGTGCTTTTGTGAATACACGCCCTGATGATTTACTAGCCCATGTGATTCAAAGTGCGCTAGTTCGATGCCCACAAGTTAAGCCAGAAGATATTGAAGATGTAATTGTTGGATGTGCGATGCCTGAAGGTGAGCAGGGTTTAAATATTGCCCGTATTGGGGCCTTAGTTGCTGGTTTGCCTGATACGGTTCCTGGAATGACTATTAATCGCTATTGCAGCTCTGGATTACAAAGCATTGCAATTGCCCATGATCGAATTGCGACGGGGCAGGCCGATGTTATTTTGGCGGGCGGCGTCGAAAGCATGTCGTTAGTTCCGATGGGGGGAAATAAACTCACCGCGAATCCAGCCTGGTATGAAAAAGATAAAAATATTGCCATTGGTTATGGCATGGGAATTACAGCTGAAATCGTCGCTGAGCGGTATCAAATTTCTCGAGAAGCTCAAGATTTATTTTCTTTAGAAAGTCATCAAAAAGCTGTGCTGGCTCAGAAAGAAAATTTATTTAATACGGACTGTGAAATCGCACCGATAAAAATTTTGGCAAGAACACCCGATCTCAAAAATCAAACTATAAAAATCCTAGAAAATTTAGTTTTTCAAGACGAGGGTCCCAGATCAGATACGAGTCTTGAAAAACTAGCCCAATTAAAATCAGCCTTTATGGAAGGGGGTTCTGTGACAGCTGGGAATAGCTCCCAAGTATCAGATGGTGCAGCCATGGTGATTTTGGTCAGTGAAGAATATTTAGAAAAAAATCAAATTAAGCCATTAGCCAAGATGCTGGGCTATTCCGTCAAAGGCGTTCCGCCAGAAGTCATGGGGATTGGGCCCATTGCAGCTATTCCGGATTGTTTGAAAAAATGTGGCTTGAAATTAGAAGATATCGATTGGATTGAATTGAACGAAGCCTTTGCCGCGCAATCTTTGGCTGTGATTAAAACATTGGGATTGGATCCCAAAAAAGTAAATCCGCATGGTGGGGCCATTGCTTTAGGGCATCCATTGGGAGCAACGGGAGCGATCAGAGTTGGGACCCTGGTGGCTGGATTAAAAAATATTAAAAATATTAAAAAATCAGGCAAAAAATACGGCATGGTGACCATGTGTATTGGAACAGGGATGGGTGCTTGCGGGATTTTTGAAGTCCTGGTGTAAAGAGAAATATTGAATAGATTTTTCTAATCCTAGTTTTAATTAAGTTTTAATTAAAAACTTAATTTTTTGAAAAACTCCCGGGCTTTCTGAATAGTTTCATCAATGTCTTGAGGCGTATGGGTAATGGACACAAAACCTGCTTCATAGGCTGAGCAGGCCAGATAAATCCCATGCTCTAACATGAAATTAAAAAATTGAATAAAACGTTCTATATCACACTTGGAAATATCATTGAGATTTTTTACAGCGTTTTGATGCGTAAAGTAAAACCCGAACATACCGCCTTCGTAATCAGTCAGAAATGGAACATTGTATTCATCAGCTGCAGTTTGAAGGCCGTTCATGAGACGTGCTGAGAGATCTGTTAATTTTTCAAAAAAATTAGGTTCAGCGCTTATTGCATTTAAAGTCGCAAGTCCGGAAGCCATAGCGATAGGATTGCCCGAAAGTGTTCCTGATTGGAAAATTTTTCCGTCGGGGGTCAACTGGTTCATGATTTCACGAGATCCACCAATCGCACCGACGGGCATGCCGCCTCCGACGATTTTACCTAAGCAAGTAATATCGGGTTTGATTTGATAAATAGATTGAGCGCCTCCTAAAGCAACTCTGAAGCCCGTCATGACTTCATCAATAATTAATAAACTTCCGTTTTGATCACAGAGTTTTCTTAAGTGCTCTAGAAAGCCTGGCTGAGGGCGAACAAAGTTCATGTTGCCTGCGATGGGTTCAATGATAATTCCTGCAATTTGGCCAGGATGAGTATTAAAAATTTCGGTGACCTGATCAAAATTATTAAATTCAGCGGTCAGAGTATCTTTGGTTGTATTTGCTGGCACGCCAGGTGAATCGGGTATTCCCAAAGTTAAAACAGCTGAGCCTGCTTTGACTAAAAGACAATCCGCATGGCCATGGTAACAGCCTTCGAATTTAATAATTTTATCTCGGCCTGTTACGCCGCGGGCTAGTCGAATAGCCACCATGGTGGCTTCAGTGCCTGAGTTCACAAAGCGGACCATTTGAATATTGGGCATGAGGCTAATAATTTTTTCCGCCAGACGGGTTTCTATCTCTGTGGGTGCGCCATAAGTTAAGCCTAATTTAATTTGCTCTGAGATGGCATGAAGTACCCGTTTGTCCCCATGGCCCAAGATCATAGGGCCCCATGATCCGATGTAATCAATATATCTTTGGCCTTCGACGTCAAATAAATAAGGCCCTTCAGCACGTTGGAAAAATCGGGGAATAGCCCGGACGGCTTTGAAAGCTCGGGCGGAAGAATTTACGCCACCGGCAATGACTTTTTTGGCGTCTAAGAAACATTGATGGTTGGTTTTCATATAAATAAATCCTTGTTACCCAGATATAACCCAGAAGAAAAACGCGCGATTGTATCAATATTTGTTTTTAGATGAAGCGATTTATTCATTGAAAGAGCAGGTTGGGTCCATAGAAACCTAGTAAAGCGCTTAGTAAAATTCCCCATTCAAAAAAGACATAATAAAAAGATTATAAAAAATGGATTTAACTCATGACTTAACTCAGAACCTCACTAAACCTTCCCATCCAAAAGGCATGGGGACTTTGTTCCTGATGCAAATGCTTAGCATGATGGGTTTTTCCATTGTGTTTTCTTTATTGGTTTTATATTGCACGACCTACTTACATATCAAAGATCAATCTGCCTACGCAGTCACAGCGGCTTTCAATGCCCTAGTTTTTGTGACTTCGATGCCAGCAGGTTGGATTGTTGAACGTTTTTTAGGTTTTAAACGTGGGACTTTATTAAGCATTATTTTGGGAGTGATTGGCTTGTCCGTCATGGCCATTCCGATGAAAAGTGCCATGTTATTAGGTCTTGGGATTTTTATTTGTTCTAACGGCATGAGTGTGCCCTGTCTTTATGTTCTATTGGGAAATTTGTATGGCAAATCGCATCCCAAGAGAGAAGACGGGTTTGTACTGGCTTACATTGGCATGAATGTTGGAAGTTTTATTACTTCGCTGTTTTCAGGGACTATTTCTGAAAAAATGGGCTTTGGCGTGGCGTTTATCATTGGGGCCATCGCTCTCGCTTGTATGCTGCCTATTTTATGGACGCGTCGACATATTTTTGTCGAGACACGAATTTATACAAAACAAGAACATGGTTGGGGATTATTACTGAGCTTGGTCATGATTAGCTGTACCGTGACGCTGACGATTTTTTCCAGTATCAGCAACGCCCTGATGTTAATTTTGGGCTTTGCCTCTTTAGGCTATGTGATATGGCTGGCTAAAAAAGAAAATGAACATGCCAAACGGGGTCTGATTATTTTTACTTTATTAACTTCTGTGTCGATTATTTTTTGGACTTTATATTCGCTTTCTCCGTCTTTAATCATGTTATTCACGGAGCGTTATGTCGATCGAATGGTCGGGTCTTATCAAATTCCTACAGCGAATTTATCTTCTTTGAATCCATTTTTTATTGTCACCATGGGGCCGACGCTTTCGTTTTTGTTGGCTTATTTAAAACGCAAAAAGCAGTTTGTGTTATCGACGACCAGTAAATTTGGATTTGGGACAGTCTTGATGGGCATAGGTTATTTAGTTTTAGGCTGTAGCTTATTTTTTGATCCGAGTTACACCAAGATTGCTTTGTACTGGATTATCTTAAGTTATTTTTTCCAGACAGTAGGTGAGCTTTTTGTCGGACCAATTGGCTATGCCATGGTCGGTGATTTAGTGCCGATTTCTAGAATTGGTCTGATGATGGGGATCTGGCAATTGTCTACAGGGATTGCGGGTGCTTTGTCTAATTATCTAGCTGACTATGCAACGCCGAGTGATGATACGAGCCATTTTTCGATGCGCCTCAATGAACTGTCTTATGAACATGCATTTTTTATTTATGGGGCGGTGACTGTGTTAGTAGGCATATCCATTGGTTTGATGTCTGGAAAAATTAAGCGATATTTGGCCGCCGTTTAATTTATAATTTTTTTTGAAAAACATATGGAGAAAACATGCTGGTCATAGATATTGTTTATACAAAATCTTTAGAACAAATAGATCAATATTTATTAGCCCATCGAGCGTTTTTGCAGCGCTATTATGATTTAGGGATTTTAATCGCCTCAGGCCCTAAAAATCCCAGAACAGGCGGAATTATTATTGCCTTGGGAACCCAAGAAAAAATAGAAAAAATCCTTCAAGAAGATCCGTTTTATCAGCAGGGTCTAGCCAGTTATAAGATCACCGAGTTTCAGGCCGTGAAGTCTTGTGAGGCGCTCAAGGGAATGATCTAATGCGCTCCTTTTTTTAAACAGGAGCTTTTTCCATGATGAAGTTATTTATATCCCCCGGTGCTTGCAGCATGAGCTGTCATATTGTTTTAGAAGAAACACAGCTGCCCTTTGAATTGGCCAAAATTAGCTGGGCGCCTGAAGATCCTGTGAGAAAAACCTTGTTTACTTATAACCCCGCGGGAGCTGTTCCGACTTTGGTTTTATCCAATGGAAAAGTCTTAACTCAAAATATGGCCATCTTGGAATATATTGCTGATCAAAAGCCGTCAGCTGAATTATTGGCGCCTGTCGGGACGTTTGAAAGAGTAGAAATAATCAGATGGTTATCTTTGGTTGCTTCTGATTTGCATAAAGCTTTTAGTCCATTATTTAACATGGAAAGAATTACTAAGAATTCAGAAGCTCAGGCGGATATTAAAACTTATCAGTTTCAGCAGTTGGATCGTTTTTTTGGAATTTTAAATAGTCAGTTAGAAAAAAATAGTTATCTCTCTGGAGAAAAATTTTCTATTGCGGATGCTTATTTATTTCCGGTTTATCGCTGGTCCAAAAGTGTCAAATTTCCGATGGATAAATACACGGCGTTGAATCAATACCATGCGCGTTTGGCCGAACGTCCCAGTATTCAAAAAGTATTAGAAAGAGAAGGGTTGAGTATCTAGATGGATAGCCAGTTAATTCGAGAAACATTCACAAAATTTTTTACAGAACGCGGCCATCAAGCCGTTCCAAGATCTTCTTTAGTCCCAGGCAATGACCCGACTTTATTGTTTACTAATTCGGGCATGGTTCAATTTAAAGATGTTTTTTTAGGATCTGACAAAAGACCTTATACCCGAGCCACGACGGTTCAGCCGTCTGTCAGAGCCGGTGGAAAGCATAATGATTTAGACAATGTTGGATATACAGCCAGACACCATACTTTTTTTGAGATGCTGGGTAATTTCAGCTTTGGCGATTATTTCAAAAAAGACGCGATTTTTTTCGCATGGGAATTTTTGACCCAAATATTAAAACTTCCTAAAGAAAAACTTTGGGTGACCGTCTATGAAAAAGACGATGAAGCTGCCGATATTTGGATTAATCAAATTGGCGTAAATCCAGAGAGGCTGGCTCGAATTGGTGCAAAAGATAATTTTTGGCAAATGGGTGACACGGGACCCTGCGGGCCTTGTACGGAAATTTTCTATGACCATGGCGATAAAATTTTCGGAGGACCTCCAGGGTCTCCTGACGCGGATGGAGATAGATTTATTGAAATCTGGAATTTGGTTTTCATGCAATATGATCGAGATCAAGCTGGAAACTTAAATCCATTACCCAAACCCTCTGTTGATACGGGCATGGGTCTAGAGCGCTTAGCGGCTATTTTGCAAGGCGTTCATGATAATTATGAAATCGATAGCTTTAAATTTTTGATTCAAAAAACCGCTGAAATTTTAAATATTAAAAATCTTGAAGAAAAATCTTTGAGGGTTATTTCAGATCATATTAGATCGACTAGTTTTTTAATTACGGACGGCGTCATGCCATCGAACGAAGGCCGCGGTTATGTCTTACGTCGAATTATTCGTCGGGCCATTAGACACGGGGAAAAACTAGGTGCGAAAGAAGTGTTTTTTTATCGTCTAGTGGATCCATTGGTTCAGATCATGGGAAAAGCGTATCCAGAATTAAAAGCTAATCGGAATTTGATTTGTGAAATTTTAGAAAAAGAAGAAATCCAATTTTTAAAGACTTTAGATAATGGCTTGAAATTATTTAATCAAGAAACAGCTGAATTAAATAAACGTGCAGAGCAGTCGGGTATTAAAATCTCTGGGGACTTGGTTTTTAAACTTTATGATACGTATGGATTCCCAGTCGATTTGACTCAAGATTTATCCAGAGAAAAAGGCTGGGTGATTGACATGGCTGAGTTTGAACAAGCCATGGAAGCGCAAAGAAATCGAGCTAGATCCGCCAGTCATTTTAAAGAAGCCTATCGATCTCCTGTGGGCTTAAATCAAGTCTCCAAATTTTTAGGCTATGAAACTTTAGAATCTGAATCTGTCATTGAGGGTATTTATATTGACGGTCAGTCAGTCGAAAAATTAGAAGCGGGTCAGCAAGCTCAAATAGTTTTGAATCAATCGCCGTTCTATGGCGAATCTGGCGGACAAGTCGGCGATCAAGGGGTGTTATTGGGTTCGGGTGGAGAATTTATAGTCGAAGATACCCAAAAACATGGTGAGTCTATTGGTCATCATGGGGTTTTAAAATCAGGGGTTTTAAAAATTGCCCAAAAAATCCAAGCTCAAGTCAATCCAGAACTTCGGGGTTTAATAAAATTAAATCACTCGGCTACGCATTTATTAGATTCGGCTTTAAGAGAAATCCTGGGAACACATGTTTTACAAAAGGGTTCTCAAGTTAGGTCAGATAGACTCAGATTTGATTTTTCGCATCCAAAAGCTTTGAGCTCAGAAGAAATTAAAAAAATAGAAGATCGAGTCAATCAAGAAATCTTAAAAAATAGTTCAGCTGAAACCGTCGTGACTGACTTAGAGTCCGCTAAGAAAATGGGTGCGATTGCTTTATTTGGTGAAAAATATGGTGATCAAGTTCGAGTGGTCAAAATGGGCGATTTCTCCATGGAGTTCTGTGGCGGAACGCATGTGGCGAGAACAGGTGATATTGGAATATTTAAAATTATTTCAGAATCTAGCGTTGCGTCAGGAGTTCGTCGTATAGAAGCTATTACGGGGAAAGCTGTTTTAGATTATTTGCAAAATTTAGAAAAACAGAGATCTGATCTAGCTAGTTTATTAAAAATTGCGCCGGATAAATTAGTAGACCGGGTGTCTGAGTTATTAAAAAAAATCAAAGAATTTTCAAATCAGTCCAATCAAAAAACAGCACAATCCCGCCCTCAGATGCCTAGTCAAGATTTAAGCCAATCAGCGATTTTATTATTGGACGATATTTATTTGATTAGCGCTGAATTATCTGGAGCGGATATTAAATTACTCAGAGAATCGGTGGATGATTTAAAAATAAAATTTAAAAAATCCGTGATTCTTTTAGCGTCTTGTCTGGATAACAAAGTGAATTTAATCGCTGGTGTGACGGATAATTTGACTTCAAAAATAAAAGCGGGTGATCTGATTAGTCACATTGCGCCTTTAGTGGGTGGTCGTGGGGGTGGTCGGGCTGATATGGCCCAGGCAGGTGGCAATTTACCAGATCAAATCCCGATGGCATTAGAAGAGGCAAAGCAATGGGTTCTTGGAAAAATTTAATTTGTATTGTGTTTTTTGCATCTTTATGGCCTGTGATAGCCATTGCAGATACAACATGCCAGCTGCCTGCCTATGCTGCGACTTATGACGTCAATGCCTATGGTTTGAACGTTGGGACAACGCTTCAAAAATTAATGATTAGTCCTGATCAGACTTATAAAATTATTTTAGATTCTCAGTCGACGATTGCGCTTTATCAGGACCATATTCTCCAGATGAGTACAGGGGAAATTATTAATAGCCAGTTGGTTCCTCGATTATTTGATTCCCATCAGGATCATAAAAATAAAAATGAGCGGATTGATTTTGATTGGAAAAATCATGTAGCCCATTCAGATAAAAGTGATCAAGACAAAGAAGAAAGTAAAGATTTAGTGTTGCATCCCGGCACTGGAGATTTATTGTCTACCCAAATTTTATTAAGACAGTTGTTAATTAAAAATCCGGATCAAAAAAAATTATCATATGAATTAATTAAATCTAATAAATTTCAGACTTATCAGTTTACCGTTGTGGGTACCGAGCTGACGGTTTTAAAAACCGTATTAGGCGATATTAAAACCATTCAGCTTGAAAGAACTGAGGGACCTAGAGTGGATGATTATTGGCTTGCGCCGAATTATGGATATTTACTAGTTAAATCCACTCAGACAAAAAATGGAGCGTTGCAGGTGACGTTGGTTTTGAAGACCTATCAGGCTGAAAAAATTTGTTTGGAATAAAAAATGGTAAGAAGAAACCCTATATTTCTTGATGTTTCTCGTAGGGGCGGACCTGCGTGTCCGCCCTCGATAATCACCTGCCACCGAACGAGGGCGGACACGCAGGTCCGCCCCTACGCCGTTCTCATAAGAATTTCCCATGCCCTTTGATCTTTTAGAACAAACCGTCTCAGCCTTAGCTTCTACCCATGTGCTATCCCAAAGATCCCCTGAGAAAATTTTCGAAAGAATTAATCTGGCGCTTAAAGAACTTAATTTAATTAAGCCCGATTACCCCGTTGTTTTAATTGCTGGGACTAATGGCAAAGGTTCTGTCGCTCATGGGCTATCAGCTTGTTTAATAAACTCTGGAAAGAAAGTCGGGTTATTTACTTCGCCACATCTTTGTTTTTTTAACGAAAGAATTCGAATTAATAATGTCCCAGTTTTTGATCAGGATTTATTAGAAATTCTGGAAGAAGAAAAAATAAAAAATATCTGTCTGAAATATGAGCTGAATTATTTTCAAATTAGTTTTGTTTTAGCTTTAAAAAGTTTTGAAAAAAATAATTTAGATATAGCGATCTTAGAAATAGGGTTGGGTGGGCGATTTGATCCTGTTAATGCGCTAGAGCCTTGTTTGTCAATTATTACTTCGATTTCGAAAGACCATATGGAAATCTTGGGAAATAGTTTGGAAGAAATAGCTTGGCAAAAATTAGGGATTGTTAGAAAAAATATTCCCTTAATTTATGCGGACAGAAATCCCCAAGAAATAATTATTAAAAATACCTTGGCTTCTGAAACAAAAATCTATGGTCGGGATTTTGATTACCCCTCAGATTGGCCCGAGCCCAAGATGGCGAGAGAAAACGCGGCGGCGGTGATAGCAGCATTGGAATATTTAGTAGGGGCGGACCTTGTGTTCGCCCGTTGGATTAATGTCATTAATTTAATTCCTAATATCTCTGCCCCTGGCCGCTTAGTTTGGTTAGAGAAAGATGACCATAAAATTTTAATTGACGTCGCTCATAATGAAGACAGTTGTCGAAGGTTGCTGGGGTTTATTCAAGAAAAATTAAAACAATCTTGTGCTCGCCCTAAAATATTTGGGGTATTCACCGCCAAGCCAAATAAAGATCTTCGGGCCATGGTTTCTGTTATGTCTCCTGTTATTGATCACTGGTATTGCGTGGGTTTAGAAAACAACCCTGTGTGGCTTGAGTTTGGCGATTTAAATTTGCATCATTGCGCCGCTTTAAATCAGGCCTACGAAGAAGCCAAGCAGAATCTTGCACCCGGTGATTGGATTATTTGCTTCGGTTCTTTTTCAGTGGCTTCTTATGTCTTGCAAAAACTCGGAGTTTTTAAACATGGTGACGTTGTATTCGTTTAATTGGATAGACTATGTCTATTTTTTAGTCATTGTCTTATCGATGACTTTAGGCGCATGGCGAGGATTCGCGCGGTCTTTGCTGGCTTGCATTATTTGGATTTTGGCGTTTATTTTGCCGGGAATCTTGGGTCAGCTGTTAGCGCCTTATTTTTCAAAAATGATCGATGGCTCTAATGCCCAGCTGTTTTTTGCAATGGGCAGTATTTTTATAGTCACCCTCGTGATTGGTTTTATTTTGGGTTGGATTATCAAAAAGAGTATTCAGGATTCTGAGTTTTCTGGCGCGGATCGTTTTATGGGGGCTATTTTTGGGATCTTTAGAGGGATTGCCTTATTAGCCGTTGTGACGGCTTTAATTAGTCTGACTAATTTGGCTCAAACCCCTACTTGGCAAAAATCAGTCTTAGTCCAAAGTTTTGATACAGCGATTGTAAATATTCTGTCGGTTTTCCCTGCGTCCTGGACTCAGACGGTGGATCAGAAAATTCTAAGTACTTAAGTTTTTATGATGACACTGGATAGTCTGGTCAATAGCGCGAATCAATTATTAGATACTGGGGTTAAATATATTGATCTAACCCTTGGAATTTTGTTGGGCCTATTGGCGATTTATCTAGTTAATATTTTTGTATTTAAACGAAAGTTAAATTATTTGGGTGTCATTCCTCGGCGTTTATTGGGATTGCCGGGGATTATTTTTTCGCCATTTTTACATCAAGATTTTTCGCATTTGTTATTTAATTTGTTCCCATTATTTATTCTCACTAATTTGCTTTTAATCAGGGGTCTTGAAACTTATTTAGCGGTGACGGTTATTTTAATTTTCATGACGGGAATTTTGACTTGGTTGTTTGGACGAATGGCCATTCATATTGGAGCCAGTAGTTTGATTTTGGGTTACTGGGGTTTTTTATTAATGAGCCTGTCGGGAGGCATAACGGTCTCGGCTGTTTTGACGGTTTTTGTTTGTCTTTATTATTTTGGAAATTTTATTTTCAGCATTATTCCACAGGCAGGCGAAGAGGGTGGGCAAGTTTCTTGGGAAGGCCATTTGTTTGGATTACTCAGTGGTTTTATTTTGGGTTATGAATGGTTTATAGATCATGGAAAATTCATTATTGCTTTGGCAAATTATTTGGGATTGGCATAAATCATGATTAATAAAAAACCCCTGGCTGGAATTATTTTGGCGTTAACTCTGTTTTTCTGGGCTTCAGCGTATGTGGCGATTCGAGTAGCAGAACATAGTTTTTCTCCGGGGGCTTTAGGTTTTTTTAGATATGCCATTGCGGCGTTAATTATGGGGCCTGTTTATTGTTTAATTCCTAATAAAACCAAAATCAGTCGGATGGACGGTTTTTTAATTTTTATCTCAGGGGCCATTGGTATTGGGATTTACAACGTTGCCGTTAATCAGGGGGAGTTAGTTGTTCCTGCAGCGATGGCGGCTTTTATTGTGGCCAGTATGCCCGTGGTTTCGTCGATTGGCGCAGCAATATTTTTTAAAGAAAGAATTACTTGGATTGGAATTTTAGGGCTGATCATTAGTTTTACCGGCGTGGCAGTGATTGCGCTATCTCAAGGCTCGCTCCATTTGTCTTTTACGATGGGAGTGGGCTCTTTGCTTTTTGCTGTGATCTGTGCGGTTTTTTATAATTTGATGCAGAAAAAATTACTCCGAAAATTTCGGGCCTTAGAACTTTCTTGTTTATGTATTTTAAGTGCGTGTTTGATTCAAATTGTTTTTTTACCAGCAGGATTAAATCAGATTCACCAAGCCAATATTTCTAGTGTATTAGCAGTTTTATTCTTAGGGGTTTTTCCAGCTGCCTTTTCTTATCTGGGATATACCTATGCCCTGACTTATTTTTCGATTACCCGGACAACAGCCAGTTTATTTGCCATGCCTTTTATAACGTTAGTCATTGGTTGGATTGTTCTGGGTGAGAAGCTTCCCTGGATTGCTTTAATAGGCGGCATATTAACTTTGATGGGGCCTTTTTTGATTTTCAAATATGGGGCGCTAAAAAGCTTGCCAAAGGGTTCAAGATCTTTATAATCGCGCCCGCTTTTGTAGCCATGGTTTTTCAGGGTTTTACGGGTGTTAGTGCTGACATAGCTCAGTTGGTAGAGCAACTGATTTGTAATCAGTAGGTCGTGAGTTCGAATCCCACTGTCAGCACCAGATTTGATAAGGGTTTTAAGCGGTTTCTTAACACTTTCTTATTGACTCTCTTGAAAACACGTTGTTACAATGCGCGCCTCTTTGGATTCCCCGATAGCTCAGCGGTAGAGCAAGTGACTGTTAATCACTGGGTCGGCGGTTCGAGCCCGTCTCGGGGAGCCAATTCTAGAAAGCCTGTTCAGGCTTTTTCAAAAATTTCAATTGTGGCGATGGATTGTCATATTTCATTACACGGAAGTACTAACTTTTTGAGGTATGGAGTAATTACAATGAAAGGATTAACTGCGCTTGGCGTTGCTGCGGCGTTATCATTAGGCATTACTAATGCTTATGCTGGTCAAAATGAAGGTGGTTTTTCTATCGGTGTTAAGGGCGGATATAACACCATGGATTTTCCCACAAACTCCCAAGAATTAACTGACGATGATGGGGATTCACTTGTTATTAATGGCAAAAAAGATGAGTACATTGCAGGTGTTCACGTAGATTATTTATGGCCTGTTGCTGATTTTTTCGAACTAGGCAGTCAATTAGGTTATAGCTACTACGGAAAGTATAAGACTAACTATACGTACAATGGTGTCGCTGGTTCTACCACTTATCAAATTGGGGATGCCAGTTTTCAATTGGTTGCTCAGTGGAATATACAAAAATTCTTTCTTCAACTGCGCGGTGGTGCTGGATATTTCCATACTGCTACTTCTAATAGCGGTGCAGATTTAGACCCTACTATTAATAAAAATACGTGGAATCCTCTTTTAGGAGCCTCTGCGGGTTTGTTTTTAACCGACAACTTTTCTGCTGAAATTTTTGTAGATCATGTGTTTGGTCAAAATTATGGGAACTTTATTGACTTGGCGAATGCCGACACCATTAAACCCGCCACAATGACATCTGTTGGACTTGGTGTTGCATACACTTTTTGATGCAGTCTAATTATTTCTTATAGCTCACTAGGAAATTTATATTTCCTAGTGAGGTGATTTTTTTTTACAGAGAAAGAACCTAGGCTGTTTGAGAGCTGTTTCTTCACCTTTGTCTGTGCCGTTTGGATGCTTTTGACTGGAAGCCTTGAAAAAAGTTTCCCAATTTTGAAATCTAATCGACAGCCAGGCGAGGTTGGAGAGGTTTTCTTCCTTGATTTCATCTCGCCGCTTCTCCAGCACATCGAGAAAACTATCTTCAAGCGAATCTTTTTTTTGATTTAGAGCTTCAAACCCATAGGCCAGGCAATAAGTTGAAAATTCATTAATGGATAGGGAAACCATCCCTAGATATCGGTAATGGTGGTGGCCCAATTATAAAAAAAGAGATTTCGTACACGGATTTCCCGTGTGTCAGAAATTTCACTTTATTTTTGGATGAAACCGGTGCTGAAGATAAAAAGGTGTTTTGCTTGATGCTGCCTTCGGAGCATTAGTTGTGTGATTTGACTGGGGGCTTAGGCTCCCAGGTTTTTTTATGGTAATGTTTCGTGGAAGCATAAGCTAATAATGTACCATGGATTAATTAAGGCAGAGCTACTGACTCGCTGGGCTGTGTTGCCAGTGATAGAGTGGATCAGCGTTCCCCTGTAACTTAAATTTCCTAACCACTAGAAACTAGAAAATGGCCCTGTGTTGACAAAAAGATATGGCAATGAGGAATGTGGCATGATTTTACAGAAAGTTATAAAAAAATCGCTTATTGGCTGTGGTATTTTTGCTTGTTGGGTAGGTGCGTTTTCGGCCGAAACTACTACCAGTCAGCAACTCCAGCAGGTTGTTGATAGTGCTCAAAAGAAACTAGAAATCAATGCTGTTTCTTTGTCAGTTCTTATGCCTGGAGAAAAGCAACCTAACAGCTTTTTTGTGGGTGAAAAATCTATTTCAGACAAAACGCCTATTGATGAGAATACAATTTTCAAAGTGGGTAGCATCGCAAAAACGTATACAGCTGTATTAACGGCACAAGCAATTGATGAAGGGAAGCTCAAATTAACTGATAAGCTTGGGCAATTTTTGCCACAATACTCACAATGGAAAGACGTCACAATTAGTCAATTGATTAATCAAACCAGTGGCATTATGGATTATGACGAAACACCTAATTGGTGGAGAAATTTGATGGTTGAAGAGGGTAAGGTTTGGACTGCAAAGGAATTGGTTCAACTTGCTTACGATGGCCAGAGTGATTTTGCACCCGGTGAAGGGTGGGGGTATTCAAATACCAATTACGTGCTGCTCGGAATGATCCTAGAACAGGTTTATCATGAGCCCGCTGAAACACTTACCACTCAGCTAATTAAACAGGCTGATTTAAAACACACTTATTATTATACAACACCCTATAGTCAATTAATTTATGCCCAATTAGTCCATGGCTATTTTCAGAATCAATATGATGAAACTGAACTAAATGGCTCTTGGCTGAGAACCGCAGGTGCGACTCTATCTACCCCTACCGATATGGTGAAATGGATGTATACGCTATTTAATGACCATTCTATAAAAGGATTGCCTATTTCAACACGCTTTAATTTTATTGATACTGCTAACGGTCAACCATACAGCGCCAGTTCGGTCATCGGTTACAGTTTTGGGGTGTTCGAGCGCAAAACTCCTGAAGGTCCAATCTATTTTACGCCGGGGCTTACTTCTGGTTATGTTTCCATGATGGTTTATGCGCCATGCTTGGATACCTATTTTGCTTATTCTGGCAGTAAAGCACCTATCCCAGGATTCCATGATTTTATGTTGTCAAATGTAATGGGGGTGTTAGCACATGACACTAAATTGCAATCCATTTTAAGCAAGAAGCCATTACCTGCCTATTGTCATGGGGTCGTTAGTTCTTAATTAAATGCTTTTGTGTGCTCAACAGTTGCATCAATACCGTCGGTACAACAAATAGCGTAAATAGAGTACCAATTAACATTCCAAAAAATATTACAACGCCTAAATCATAGCGACTGTTACTACCTGCACCTTGTGCAAAGATTAATGGTACTACACCGAAGATCATGGCAAACGTGGTCATGAGAATAGGTCTGAGTCTGTGTTTTGCAGCTTCAACCACGGCATCAAAGCTGCTCATTTCGTTTTGAATCGCTTTAAGCGCAAAGTCTACTAGCAAAATCCCATGCTTAGTGATTAAGCCTATCAATGTTAATAAACCAATTTCTGTATAAATGTTTAAGGTGGCTATGCCTAGATATAGTACTAACAACGCACCAAACATTGACATTGGGACGCTGGTTAGAACGACAAAAGGAACACTGAAGCTTTCAAATTGTAGTGCTAGTAACAAATAGATGAGAACGATGGAGAATCCAATTAAATAGCCAATTTTTCCTGATTCCTGAATAAAGGCTCTAGAGGCTCCGCTGTAATTAAAGCTCACTTGTGGTGGCAGTGTCTCTTGTGCAATTTTCTGGAGCTTGGCTAATCCTTCTCCTAAGGTAACACCGTTAGCAAGAACACCTTCTAATGTCACTGAATTCATTTGTTGGAATTGATCCAAGCTTTCCGGTTCTGGAGTGTGGCTAACTGAAGCGATACTCGATAATGGAATGAGATTGCCGTTTTTAGTTCTTACGTAGACCCATTGCAACGCATTATCATTATTTCGAAAACTTTGCATTGCCTGAGGTATTACCTGATAGCTGTAGTCATGATAACTGAAGAAATTTACGTAGTTATTACTCCAAAGTGTTGATAGTGCCTGATTGATTTGACTCATAGAAATACCAAGATTGGCTGCTTCTTCGTGATTCACGTTAATATTGAACTGAGAGTTATCGAACTTCAAAGTAGGGATAATAAAAGCGAATAACCCACTTTGTGTTGCTTTGAGGGAAACTTCTTGTGCTAATTGGTATATCTTCGTGTGATCTAGTGTTGATGTAATGACAAATTGTACGGGAGGCCCGCCACCTGCCATTGGAAGAGGGGGGATTTGGTATACGAAGGCCTGTAAGCCAGGTACTTCTGCCAGCTTCCCTTGAAGAATATCAGCTAATGCCATTTGTGATAACGGACGTTGGTTTTCGTTTTTTAGGACCAGGCCTGATGAAACATCCCCCCCTGGGCCATTGACAATAAAATATTTTTCCATTCCAGGTATGCTTTTAAATGCATTCTCTAAATAATGGTCATTAATATGGAGATAATTGAGGCTGGCATTAGATGGGCCATTTGCTGCAATCCCCAGATAGTTCTGGTCTTCTTGTGGAGCAAGAGTTTCAGGTGTGTTCAAAAAAAATAGGCCACACGACAATAACGCTGCTACAGCTAATGAAAGTACAAAGTATTTTTTATTCAGCGCCCAGCTCAAACTTCGAAGATAAAGCCCTTGCACTCTATCAAATAGGCATGATGATCCTGCATACAATTTAGAACTAAATGCAGTTGGTGTAATAAGTTTAGAGCACATCATCGGTGTTAAGACGACTGCAATTATTCCTGATACAACGACTGCTAAAGATAAGGTAAATGCAAATTCTTTAAATAAAGCACCTGTTAATCCACCTATAAAACCAATTGGAATAAAAACAACTGCGAGAGTAAGAGACATTGTAATTAAAGGTATAAAAACCTGCTTTAATCCTGTGATACTCGCTAAGACAATATCTTTGCTCTTTTCTGAATGCCTATGAATATTCTCTAGTACAACAATGGCATCATCAACAACGAGTCCTATTGCTAATACCATTGCTAAAAGTGTTAACGTGTTAATCGAAAAATTAAGTAAGTATAGAAATGAGCATACTCCAACTAACGATAGTGGTATCGATACTGTGGGGATAATGACTAACCTGAAAGATCCAAGAAATAGAAAAACAATAAGCGTTACGATAATGACGGATTCTACGAGTGTTTTTATGACTTCATAAAGTGACTGCTTAATATATTTAGTGCTGTCATAGACTACTTGTGAATGTAGGCCAGGTGGAAATGCGGCCGCAAGGAAGAGTAGTTGTTCTCTTACCTGATTAATGACCGTTATTGGGTTTGCACCTGGCTGCAAAATAAAGGCTAAATTGACCGCTTGTTTCCCATTGAAGAAGAGATCGGTGTCATAGTTTTCTGAACCTATTGCTATTTTTGCAATGTCGCCAAGCTGAACAAGATCGCTTTCATTTCTTTTGATAACAAGGTGTTCAAATTCTTGAGGAGTGCTGAGGTCTGTCGATACGCTGACAGGTGTGTCGGTCATCTGGCCTTTTAAGCTACCTGGCGATGCCTGAATATTGTTACTGGTTAGAGCAGAGTAAACATCTTCACTACTGATGTTATGGGCGACCATATTAACAGGGTTGAGCCAAACGCGCATGGCGTAAGGTTTGTTGCCAAAAATATTGATAAATGCCAGCCCTGGTACATTTTGCAGTTGCGGTTTTATGACTTTTGCAAGGTAAGCACTGATTTTTTGATCAGACATGTCATCGCTTGTAAAACTTACAATAAGTGAAGGAAAAGTTATTCCAGTTTGCTTCATCAAGCTAGGGTCTCTTACTGCATCAGGGAGCAAATATTTAACAGCATTTACTTTGCTCGTAATATTAGTCAAAGCATTGTCCGGGGAGTAATTGAGTTTCATATATGCGGTGATTGTGCTTTGTCCCTGTGTGCTTGAAGCCGCCATATAATCTATACCCTCTGCACTGGCAATAGCTTCTTCAATGGGTTCTGTTACAAAGCTCTGAACGGTTTTTGAGTTGGCCCCAGGGTATGAGGTAGTAATAGTTATAGTTGTTATAGTCAGTGCAGGAAATTGACTCACTGACAATTGAGACAGGCAAACAAAGCCTATCATGAGGATTAGCAAGCAAGTGACTATGGCAACTACAGGCTTTTTTATAAATATAATCATTTGTCTGTTCCTATTGGTTGATTACTTGAACAGGCTCATGATTTCGTAGCTTAAAAGCGCCCATCATCACAATGGCTTGGTCTGATTTTAGTTCTTTTCCTGTAATGATGACGTCGTCACCATCCTCCGCGATTACATTGACCGGCGTTTGTATTGCCTCAAACTGATTGTTCTTTGCAGGATTCAAAGTAAAAATGTAAGTGCCATAGAGGGAGTTTAAAATTGAACTTGATGGAACCATAAGCACTTGTTGTGTATTAGTAATGGGCACAATAACTTGAGCGAACATACCAGGCATTAGATTATTGTCTGGGTTTTGTATTTCTGCTCTGACAGCAAGAGTTCGAGAATCAGCGTTAAGTTGTGAATCTATGCTTATGATATTTCCTGCGAAGCATTGGCTTTGAGCATCAAGAGAAACTTCAACTTTGATAGTTTTACCAAGCAAATTTCTGCTGATATATGTTTGGGGTAAAGAGAAGTCTAAGTAAATAGGGTTGTATTGTTGTAAATTGGCTAGTAGCGTTCCTGGTTGAACTAACTGCCCGACATTGATGTCCCTTAAGCCTACAGTGCCATCAAAAGGAGCGGAAATTGTATAGTAACTCAGTTCAGCTTGTATTTGTTTAATTGCCCCCGTCAGTTCAACATATGCAGCTTTTGCTTGATCATAAGATGATTGAGATATCGCATTTTCGCTTAGTAAAAGTTTTAAGCGATCATAATTTTGTTGAGCCAATGTGAGCTGGACTTCCTTTTGGGCTAATTGCGCTTGCAACTCACTATCGTCTATTTTAACGAGTACATCTCCTTTTTTAATGTACTCGCCAGAATGAAAATCAATTTGAGAAATAGTCCCGGTAACTTGAGAGGATATTGATACACCCTGTACGGCGGTGAAATTACCAATTGTTTGATATGTCGCCTGCCAAGGTAATTGCTTAATTTTAGTTATTTTTACACCAGAAATTGGCAGGTGTTGAGTATCATTTTTTTGGCTTTGACCAAGAAAATGAATTAACCCGTAGAGTAAAATAGTTATCGTTAAGGCAGCTAAAATGAGATATTTTTTTTGTCTGCGTATTGATCTCAGGAATTTCATATTTTACTCCACCAGCTATATGTTTTAGTTATGTGCCTTTGTAGTGCCGTTGATAATATTTCCAGCAATATGACTGCTGCTATCGAGTTCAGCTACACCCGATTGTTCAGAAAAATCAACGTTACCGGATATTGATGAAGCATTTGACATATCGAGCACGCCTTGTTGGCTGCTTGATTTAATGGTCACATTTCCGTTTATTTTTGATCCATTCATTTGCATGTAGTTAGTGGCAGAAAAGACATCCTTCTCAAATGTGCTCGCGTTAGAAAAGATGGGGCCATACACTGATACGGGGCCTTTTATTGTGCTGTCTGCACTTTTTAGCTCACCCATTACAGTGAGATTATTTATTGTAGCGTTATGAATGATCAGAGGGCCAAATACCGTAACATTGCCTGTCACATTCGTCCCTTCTAGGTCTGCTGGGCCATAGCATAAGACATCGTTTACGGTTTGATTTCCGTACTGACAGCTACTCACCATGGGTTGTGCTGATGCTATTAGTGGCAGTGCTACAGCCAAAATGGCTAGTCTAGATAGTAGATTTTTCATTGTGTGTTTTCTCCTATGTTTACTCATACCATGCCATATGAGTTAATTTTACTGGGTAAAAGAGGCATGCCTTTATGTATTAATTGATTAACAGTGGTTTCAAATACCTTAATTTTGCAGTACATCAACAGCCTTTTGCCATTGATTGGGAAGTCGGTATTGGTTGAGCATCGAGTTTCAAGAATCTGAAAGCCAAGTTTTTTATAGAGGTGAAGTGCAGCTTGGTTAGCTTCCCAAACATAGAGAGTTAGGAATTGATAATTGCTTAAATCAAAGGCTGACAAATGCATTATCAATTGCGTAGCAATGCCTTTTTTTTGGTGCCGTTCATTCACGTAAACCGTATCAATGTAGAAAGATCTCAAGGGGAAGTCAGCTGTATAAAAAGTATCTACAGCGGCTCGTTTTCCTTGTGGGATATTATGAAGTTGTTTTTGAAATTCTTTGGCGTCATAAGCACAGATAATACCTGCATATGAAGCGTTATCATCTTCTGCAATCAGGCAATTTTTATATGATAAAGGTGAGCTGTCTTTAGCGACTTCAAATGAGAGCAATCTATCAGGTTCAACACCGACAATAACGTCAGACAATAGGTGCTCGCAAATTCCTCCACTGGCTTTAACCATTGAGGAGGAAATAAAGTTCTTGTCCTTTTTATGTGCATGTCTAATCGTAATCATTGCTTTTTCCTAATAGCGAAATACTGCAGCTCCAAACATTGCTCCAACACCGACAGTTGCCATTACGTAGTAATCTCCTGGCTGAATTGTTTTATCTCTGATAGCCGTTGATAGATTCATCAGTAGATCTGAATTAAAGCAATGCGAGTTTGTGGGAATATTTTTTAGGTAGATTTTTTCAATAGGGATATCAAAATATTTTGCGAACCCTCTCCAGCATGGAATGTTGACGTTATGTGGCAGAATGGCTTTTACTTGTAAAATATTAATATTTGCTTGCTGAAGTGCATCTCTTATTACTTCAGCCATAGACTCGTTGAATATTTTCCCAAATTCAGAGATTTTCTCGCGAGTCATCCACACCCCCTCAGCATATTCGCCAATGATATTCGTACTCATGGAAGAAAGTTGGTGTTCTGAATGATCATTTGCCAAATTCACAAGGCATGCAGCAGAGCCGTCTGCGGTTATCGTAATGTTGGGTAAAACACGATTTTGTTCAGTAAAGACTGACTCGCCTGTAACAATAAGTGCTAGAGAACCCTCTGGCCCGTCTGAAAGCAAATGATGGGCAACCTCGAATGCTCTCAGTGTAGAAACGCATTTGTTCATTCCAATAGCAAAAGGAGTCGCCTCTGACAAACCCAGTTGTACAGCTAGGTCCCTGACTAGGGACATACCAAAAGGTGAAATTACAGGAGCAGTTCTTGGGGCAAGGACGTATTTTACTTTCTGTAAGTCAATCCCTTGAAGAAGTGGCCTTGAGACATTTAGCATGAGCTCTAGTATTGATTGGTCAGTATATGGAATCTTCTCTAATCCATAAAACCTAGAGTAGATTTTTGCGTCCCCATTGGATAATCCAAATTTGGAATAATCAGAGGCCAAATCAATGGCTGAATTAGGGATATATTGAGATACCGCTTTTATGCTGATAGGCATGATATTTCTCCTAATTCAATGGCTTTTATACCATCAAGCCCACTATGATTAATAACGATTGATGGGACTTTGAGGGCAGGATTGTTCTGGTATAAGTGGGTTAAGCGCGTGATGTCATCCGCTATTAATAAATTTGCTATTTCATCTAACTTGCTGATTTGAATTGAATCTGTGGGATCCGCAGAAGGCCCTTCAAGCAGCATGTATCCCCATAAGTCGCCTGGTAGCATTTCAATTTTTAATCTTGCACATAATTCATGAAGCAGTTTGTTTCTAATGGTGAACAACCCCTTTCTATTCTTGAATAGGCCGATTCCGTAAGATTCAGGAGTTTCGCGATTACTTCTAACACTAAGCCATGCCCTCTCGGCGGGAATAAACTGATCCTTTTGGATATTGGTAGCATCAAGAACTATATTTTTTTTATTCTTTTGCTTAAAAGTTTCTGTAACTAAAACATCTGCCCAGTAAGTTTTAGCTGTTTTATGATCGTAAAATTCAACTATTACATGATCTATATTGAAATTTGCTATCGGATGGTATGTCACAAACCCAACTCTTAGTCGAGCTGGTATTTTTTTACTTCTTAAAAGTGATAGAAATAGCAACGAAGCGCCACGACAATTACAAATCAATTTTTTTTCTAATGGCTGGGTATCAAAGACTTTATTTTGCGTAATATTTTTTATTTGTCTGAACATGTCTGCAGAATGTCTCAAATTAGCTTCTGAATAACGAGCTTTAGCGAATTGGTAATTCCCCCATTGGCATTCAGTTTCATGTATAACAAGATTCTGCACCACATCAAATAGTTCAAATGGGTTGTTTGGCATTTCCTCCAAAAATGAGAACTCGTTTGTATCACAGGCAGTGAAATGGCTATGAGTTTTATAGAAAGATAAGTGCTTAAACATTTTTTTCTACTGCCTTACTCTCAGCCAGATATTTTTTAAAAAAGCTTACCGTTAAGTTTGTTATTTCTGGGTGGACAGTTTTTCGAGGTAAACAAGTATCAAGACAACTTTCTGGCGAAAGCTTTTGCATTAGCGCGGATACTTCAGCATTAAATACAAAATGACCAGAGTTCGATAAAATTTTGTCGATCACTATATTTGGCAAAGCAGAGCGGTAGATATCTGGAGTGCTAAGCAGCACTTCGTCGCGTTCTGATGTTATCAATAGCGTAGGCGTCTTGACATCCATTAAGCCTTTCTTGTCAAAAACTTTTCCTAACGCAGGAGCAAGTAGCCCTATGGCTTTAATTTTCGGTTCACTAAGCGTTTCAAAATTTAATCCATTAAGTTCTGAGAGATAGGGCTTAAATGAGCTATCTAAATCAAATTTTGGTTTTGCACCAACTAGTGGTAGCACAGAGAATCCACCTGCAGAAAATCCGAGCAACCCTATTTGTTGAGGATTGCAAATTTTTTCGGATAAAGGGTCTTTTAAAAAACTATCAATCGCGTTCTTTATCTCATGGCTTCTGTACCAGGCCCTTTCACATCCAAGTGCTTTATTATTATCAAATTGGGTGTGAGCTACTGAAATCGCTACAAAGCCAGACTTGGCGAATGCCTCTGCCAGATAGCTCTGATCATATAAGGTTCCAGCATAGCCGCCAGATATGACTATGAGTGGCAGTGAGTTTCCAATGGGTTTGCCTGAGATACAGATATTGCCTTTTAGGTATGGCAAATAATTGTAAGCAACAGAGGGTCCTATGGTAGGGAACCAAACACCCACATTATGCTTGTAGTTGAAAGGTGTTGTGTAGTTTCGCAATATGAAACCGCAGGTCGCTTCAGGCATTTTGGCTTCGTACAGATTATCCATTGCTATTGCCATTATATTTTCATGGCCTTTTTTTCTTTAGAAATGCGATGTTCTTTTAGTTTCAAGTAATCGACTTTACCGTTGAAGTTCAGGGGCATTTCGTCCAGTTCATGAATTTCTTTGGGTGCCATGTAATCTGGAAGTTGTTCTCTGCAAAGCTTGTAAATTTCGTTAGCACTTATTGGAGAATTACTAACGAAAGCAATAACTCCTTGTACTGTGCCATCAGATGCAATCGGCCAGGGCAAAATAGCCGCAAACTCTGTCTTTGCTACTTCCCTTAGAACACGCTCTATTTCTAATTTTTCTACCCGACATCCACGGATTTGAATTTGGTCATCTACTCGACCCTTAAAGACGATTCCGTCTTCATCATCCCAAAGCACCATATCGCCAGTTCTATACCATTTCTTTAGTGTTCCACTGGTATTAGGTAGTGTGACAAAGCGTTCTTCTGACAGCTTGGGGTTTCTCCAATATTCATTAATTACTTGCGGGCCACATAGATACAACGTAAGCGTCACACCAAGTACACCCAGCCAAACAATTTAGGCAGGGTCTTTCTGAATTGGATTTTTAATTTCAGATTGTTTGATCTTAGGCAGATGCTCTTTGGCCTTAATCGGCAAGAGCTCAGCTAATTTTTCTTCAGTGTCTGC
>CANJUQ010000018.1 GCA_947478175.1 Thiotrichales bacterium
ATGCCGTATTCTTGGACTAGTTGATTGATTGTTTTTTGTTCTTTCAAAGCCTCAAGGCCGACCTTAGTTTTGAATTCAGCGCTGTATATTTTGCGCTTCTTAATTTCTGTCATTGGGTGCTCCGTGTTCGAGTCAGTATGCACCTTAAACTGCTGTCTTAAAAACCGGGTCCACTATAGTAGATCATGGCACGTGTTCAAGAATTAGCTGTCAGAATGAATGGCTTATTAGTGGGGCAAACCCTACTCTTCATGCAATTCATCCAAGTTCCAGAACCCTGCTAAGAACCCTTTCACAGCGGAAGCCGCCTGACTCACCTGATTCCCACCTTCCGCTGCTTGTCTAAATAAACCACTAAAACCATAACCAGCCTCTTCTGAAATTCTGGGCAGATTCGACATCAACACTAAAGAAAGAAAAACGGGACTCGTCGTCCCGTTTAAATTTTAAGGTTTTTCGAACTTTCGAGCTTTAAAGTCCCAATAAAATCCTCGCAGGATCTTCCAGCAATTCTTTAATCATCTTTAAAAAGCCGACGGACTCACGGCCGTCAATCAAACGATGATCATAAGATAAGGCCAAATACATAATCGGTCTGATCACCACTTGGCCATTTATTGCCACAGGTCGTTCGACAATATTATGCATGCCCAAAATAGCGGCCTGAGGGGCATTAATAATCGGCGTTGAAAGCATCGAACCAAACACGCCACCATTGGTAATCGTGAAGGTCCCCCCTTGCATTTCTTCAATGGTAAGCGACCCATCTCGTGCTTTGACGGCATAGTTTTTAATTTCTTGTTCGATTTGGGACATTGATAATTTATCAGCTGATCTCACGACAGGAACTACTAAACCTCTTGGACTAGAGACCGCCACGCCAATATCAAAATAACCGTGATACACAATATCTTCACCATCAATCGATGCATTCACAGACGGGAATTTTTTCAAGGCTTCAGTCACGGCTTTCACAAAGAACGACATAAAGCCAAGTTTGACCCCATGAGACTTTTCAAATTCGTCTTTGTATTTCGCCCTTAAATCCATCACGGGTTTCATATCGATTTCGTTGAATGTCGTTAACATCGCCGCCGTGTTTTGGACGTCTTTGAGTCTCTTAGCCACTGTTTTTCTTAATCGAGACATGGGAACTCTTTCTTCAGGGCGAGCTCCGCCGCTCACAAAGGCTCTGACGTCTTGAGCCGTCACACGGCCTTTTTTTCCAGACCCATCCACTTGCTTTAAATCTATTTCACTAGAAGCCGCTAAACGTCTAACCGCTGGTGAACCTTCTGGTGTTGCAGATTTTGTAGGTGCTGCCGATTTAGCTTCAGGTGCTTTGGCAGAAACTGGAGTGGGTGTAGAGCCGGCTGCCGCTTCTGTCATAGACCCAATCACTTCTTGAGATAAAACAGTCTCGCCTTCTTTTTTAAGAATCTGGCTCACGACGCCTGATTTAATCGCTTGAATTTCTAAGACGACTTTGTCGGTTTCGATTTCAGCTAACACATCGCCTTCTTTGACAAAATCCCCTTCTTTCACATGCCAGCTGGCGACTTCGCCTTCACTAATGGACTCTGGGAAAGTGGGTGCTTGAATTTGAATGGTCATGATTTTTTCCTAATTTTTAAAACTTATAAAATCTAAAATTAATTTAACTTCAGGGCGTCTTTAATTAACTGCTCTTGCTGGGTTTTATATAAAGACGGATAACCAACAGCTGGTGACGCAAACGCCCCACGACCTGCATAAGTTAAAACTTGATCTGGGTTTAAACAGTCACGCATTGAATGCTGCAAGACATACCAAGCGCCTTGATTCACTGGCTCTTCTTGGCACCAAACAATATCTTTAATGCCCACATATTTTTTCAACACTTGTTTTAATAAATCTTCAGGGAAGGGATACAACTGTTCCATACGAACTATTGCAATATTCTCTATTTTCTCTTCGCGGCGACGAGCTAATAAATCATAAAAAACTTTACCCTGGCAGATAATTAATCTTTCAATTTTTTTAATATTTAAACTCTCTATTTCATCAATGACAGCGTGAAACTTGCCCTCAGCTAATTCTTGTAAACTAGAAACCACCAAAGGATGTCTCAGTAAACTTTTGGGTGTCATGACTATTAAAGGCTTGCGATAAGAACGAACCATCTGACGTCTTAACATGTGATACATCTGAGCAGGTGTCGTAGGAACACAAACTTGCATATTGTCATTCGCACACAGCTGTAAAAATCTTTCGAGCCTGGCTGATGAATGCTCTGCCCCCATGCCTTCTTGGCCATGAGGTAAAAATAAAGCCAGACCGCACATACGGCCCCATTTCTCTTCGGCTGAACTAATAAATTGATCAATGACGACCTGAGCACCATTCGCGAAATCACCAAACTGCGCTTCCCAGATTACCAAAGAATTTGGCGCTGAACAGGCATAGCCATACTCAAACGCCATGACGGCTTCTTCAGACAAAGTCGAATCAATGATGTCAATATTGGGCTGTTCAGGGAATAAATTTTTCAAAGGTACATAGAGAGCATCCGTGTTTTGATCATGCAACACAGCATGTCTATGAGAGAACGTCCCTCTACCGGCATCTTGCCCTACTAATCTGACCGGATAACCTTCTTCTATTAAAGTCGCATAAGCCAATACTTCGGCATAACCCCAATTCAAGGGCAATTTGCCTTGGGTCATTTGAGCACGATCTTCTAACGTTTTTGCGACTTGTTTTTGTAAAACAAAGCCCTCAGGAATTACATCTAATTTTTTAGCAACTTCTTTCAAATGCTCCAGGCTCATGACCGTTGAACAGGGCACATCCCAATGAATGCCTAAATAAGGACCCCAATTAAGCGCCCGGCTCACACTGCTTTTTTCTGACAGCTTAACGACCGGTTTTCCCGCTTCTAATTTAGCTTTATAGTTTGAAATAAACTGATCGGCTTCTGACTGAGTTAACACCCCAGCTTTAATTAAATAATCCGAATAAATCTTATGAGGCGTTGGGTGTTTCTTGATAGCTTGGTACATCAAAGGCTGAGTCCCAAAGGGCTCGTCGGATTCGTTATGCCCATGAAGTCTGTAACAGACTAAATCAATCACGACGTCTTTATGGAATTTCATTCGATAATCAATAGCTAATTGAGTCACAAAATGGACCGCTTCTGGATCATCACCATTCACATGAAAGACGGGTGCTTCGATCATTTTGGCAACGTCAGTACAGTAAGTAGACGAGCGCGCATCTAACGGATTCGAAATGGTAAATCCAACCTGGTTATTGATCACAATATGAACCGTCCCACCCGTGCTAAATCCACGCAACTGGGAAAGATTTAAAGTCTCCATGACCACGCCTTGACCTGCAAAAGCCGCATCTCCATGAATCGCAATGGGTAACACACGAGAACGATCTAAATGACGACGGTCTTGTCTCGCTCTGACAGAGCCAGAAACCACTGGAGAGACAATCTCTAGATGGGAAGGATTAAACGCCATGGCCACATGGACAACCCCATGAGCTGTTTCAATATCCGAGGAGAATCCATTGTGATATTTAACATCGCCAGACAGTAAATTCTTATGATGCTTACCCTCAAACTCAGCCATTAAATCTTCAGGGGACTTTCCAATCACATTCACTAAGACATTCAGCCTTCCGCGATGGGCCATGCCCATGACGACTTCTTTGACACCCTGGTGACAAGCCTGGTCAATCAACTGATTCACCATGGGAATTAAACTATCGCCCCCTTCGAGCGAAAATCTTTTCTGACCGACATATTTCATACCCAAATATTTTTCTAAGCCATCGGCTGAAACTAAATCTGCATAGATTTTTTTCTGGGTTTTTTTATCTAAATCTAATTTTGAAAAATCTCTTGTTTCTCTTGTTTCAACACGAGAGCGAATCCACATTTTTTCTTCGCTAGCCGTATTATTATTAGACATGTGCATATATTCAATGCCGATGGTTTGGCAATAAATTTTTTCAAGCTGGCTAATAATTTCTTTTAATTTAATTTTTTTTGAATAACCCAAATCTCGAATATCAAATTCTTTATTTAAATCTTCTTGAGTTAAGCCATGAAACCCCAGGGTTAAATCTTTAATTTCTGGCAATGGATTTAAACCTAGTGGGTCTATTTGAGCGCGACGATGACCGACAGATCGATAGGCATAAATCAAATCCATGACAGAGACTAATTTATGGGCTTCACCGGGCGCCAAACAATTTTTTAATTCAGATGATTTAGATGTCTCAGATTGAACAATGCCAGGCATTGTCACCATGGATAAAAAAGCTTCCCGAATGGCTTCATGGGAAACATCTTTTGCACCCTGCATTTGCTGGGTCAGTTGATCAAAATAAGCTTTCCAACTGGGTTCAACTAACGAAGGATCTTGTAAATAGTCTTCATAAATAGCTTCCAAATAGGCACTGTTGGCCCCAGACAGCTGGGAGCTTTTCCACGCAGCCCGCATGGAAGTCAAAGAATCAGACATTATGTTTTCCCTCAAAAATTTTTAATAATTTTTATATTTTTATAAAAATTAAACAGCCCGTTTTAAAATTTCGGAACGCAATTTACCGATGGCCTTGGTTGGATTCAAGCCTTTTGGGCAAACACTCACGCAATTCATGATTCCACGGCATCTAAAAACACTAAACGGATCTTCCAAGTCTTTGAGTCTTTCTTCTGTCGCCGCATCACGGCTATCCACGACAAAACGATACGCCTGTAATAGCCCAGCGGGACCGACAAATTTATCGGGATTCCACCAGAAAGACGGGCAAGACGTCGTACAACAAGCGCACAAAATACATTCGTACAAGCCATCTAACTTGGCTCGTTCTTCAGGAGTCTGGAGATATTCTTTGGCAGGCGCAGGCTCAGCGCCTTGTAAATACGGTTTTACTTTTTCATAGTTTTTATAAAACTGCGTCATATCGACCACTAAGTCTCTTAACACTGGCAAGCCAGGCAAGGGTCTTAGAACAATAGGCTTAGGTAATTCTGAAAGATGGGTGATACACGCCAATCTGTTTTTACCATTGATATTCATACCATCTGACCCACAAACGCCTTCACGACAAGAACGACGCAATGCCAACGTTGGATCTTTTTCTTTTAATAATTCAATGGCCGTTAAAACCATCATGCCGCTGTCATCTGGGATATTTAAATCAAACGTCTGCATATAGGGCTTTTGATCGACTTCAGGGTTATATCGATAGACATGAAATTCCATTTTTTAATTTCTCCAAATTCTTTAGGTGCTTACTCTACGCAGCAAGGGCGAATACAAGATTCGCCCCTACACCAACCAACCAACCAACCAGCCAACCAGCCAGCCAATTATTTAATAATTAATAAATTCTCTCTTTGGGTTGGAACGCCTCGACTTCGACAGGTTTAAAATTGACTTCACGCGTCGACGTCCGCTGATTTTCTGCAAAATACAACGTGTGTTTCACCCAATTGACATTGTCATGCTCTGGGTAATCTTCCCGTGAATGTGCGCCTCGAGTCTCAGTTCTGAAATTCGCACAGACCGCTGTCGCCAAGGCTACTTCCATTAAGTTATCTAGTTCTAAAGCTTCAATGCGCATGGTATTAAAATTATTAGAATGATCCGGCAGAACGGCGTAGGCCAATCTTTCTTTGAGTTCTAATAATTTTTTCATGCCTTCGGCCATAAATTCGCCTTTTCTGAACACCCCAAAATCTTGCTGCATGATTTTTTTCATTTGGGTTCTAATTTCAAACAAACTTTCGCCAGTCTTATTTTTAGTCTGATTCCAACGATTTAATCTTGTTAAAGATTGTTCAACATCAGAATCTCTGACATTCGATAAGCTCAGACCCTCACGAACGGCATTATGAATATGTATCCCCGCAGCGCGTCCAAAGACCACGAGATCTAATAAAGAATTAGACCCCAGGCGGTTCGCACCATGGACAGAAACACTGGCACATTCACCAACGGCGTACAGACCTTCAATAATTTTATCTTGTCCAGAGCTCTCTTGAGTAATCACTTGCCCATGAATATTGGTCGGAATTCCGCCCATCATATAATGGCAAGTGGGAACCACTGGGATGGGCTCTTTGACAGGATCTACGCCTGCAAAAGTCTTGGCTAATTCACGAATCCCCGGCAATCTTTTCGCAATTAATTCTTCGCCTAGATGAGTCAGATCTAATTTCACATAGTCTTCCCCGCCAGGATTACAGCCTCGGCCTTCACGAATTTCCATTGCACTGGCTCGAGAAACCACATCGCGACAAGCTAAATCTTTGGCATTGGGAGCATAACGTTCCATATAACGTTCACCGTCTTTATTTCTTAAGACACCGCCTTCACCACGACAGCCTTCAGTGACTAAGACTCCAGCCCCAGCAATACCTGTCGGATGAAATTGCCAGAATTCAATATCTTGAACTGGCAAGCCGGCTCTGAGCGCCATGCCCACACCATCCCCTGTATTAATAAATGCATTGGTCGTCGATTCATAAATCCGACCTGCACCACCCGTCGCTAAGATCGTCGCTCTGGCATGAAACACAGCGACTTCGCCTGTCTCAATGGAAATCGCCGTCACGCCAGATATTTTTCCGCCCTCTGTTTTGATTAAATCCAACGCAAACCATTCATTATAAAAATGAGCCTTGTGTCTTAAATTTCCCTGATAAAGCGTATGTAACAAAGCATGGCCCGTTCGATCTTCTGCTGCGCAAGTTCTTTGGGCAATCTTACTAGGGTCATACTCGCGAGACATGCCACCAAAGGCTCTTTGATAAATTCGACCACTGTCTAATCTAGAAAACGGCATTCCCATATGCTCTAACTCATAGACAACTTCTGGCGCGTTCTTGCACATATATTCAATACAGTTTTGATCGCCTAAATAATCTGACCCTTTGACGGTGTCATACATATGCCAACGCCAGTCGTCTTCATGGACATTCCCTAATGCTGCAGCCAATCCGCCTTGAGCAGAAACAGTATGTGATCGAGTGGGAAATACTTTGGAAATCACGCCGACAGATACACCTGATTTAGAAAGCTGAAGCGCCGCTTGTAAACCTGCACCGCCCGCCCCAATCACTAAAACATCAAATTCATATTTTGCTAAAGCTACCATTAGTTAATTCCTACAATTATCCAGATTCCCCACACCGTGCAGGCAAACATGCCCAACAAAACCAGAGTCATTAAAACACCCCGGATCACACTGCAATGGATATAGTCTGTAAAAATGGTCCACATCCCAATCCAGGCGTGCAACATTAAGCTCAGTAAAAAAACAAACGTCGCAATCTTGAACCAAGTGTGACAAAACAAACCCATCCAAACAGAGTAAGTCACTGGACCCTGTAGAAAACTATGGGATATCAAAGCACCCACGAGCAAAATAATATAAATCGCCATCAAAACGGCTGAAACTCTTTGGATAAACCAATCTTTTATGCCCGATCCCGTCAGCGACATCATGTTTTTTACGCTCTTTACCACAGCCATACTCCCAACAAAATAATCCCAATTAATCCAATGACCATGACACCTGTCGAACTAATTTTTCCGCCCAACTTAGATTCCCAATGACCTAGATCCATTATTAAATGCTTAATTCCAGCGACTAGGTGATACCAAAGTGCTGAGAGCAAAACCCAAATAAAAAACTTAGCTAAATCACAATTAAATCCCGCTTGAATTTCTAAAAAACTACTGGGTGACTGAACGGATTTATCTAAAAGCCATAACATAAACGGGATCATTAAAAATAAAACAAACCCAGAAATGCGATGCAAAATCGATGCAATCGCCATGATGGGAAATCGATAACGCAATAAGCTACCGATTCCGATGTTACGCGGAGCCGAATGACGAGCCATGGGGATTTTCCTCTTGAAATAAATAATCAGAACAAAAAACGGGCGCGATTCTAGCACAGCAAGAGGCCGAATCTAGCGGGCATGCGGATTTCCTGATGAGTCTTTTGTAGGGGCGGCCGGCAGCTGCCCCTACTTGCCGCCCCCCTGCTTCACAGATACCCTTCCCCGCTCAAAATTTTGTCGAGATAAAACCTTGCCACACCCCTATATCCTTGGCCTCACCGGTGGTATCGCCAGCGGAAAAAGTACCGTCAGTCATTGGCTCTCCCAACATAATATTGAGATTATTGACGCGGATTTAATCTCCCGAGAAATCGTCCTTCCAGACACCCTCACCTGGAAAAAAATCCATGAAAATTTTAAATCTAAATTTAATCTTTCTGTTTTAAATCCAGATAAATCTTTAAATCGATCTTTAATAAAAAAAATTATTTTTGAACACCCTGAAGAACGCCTGTGGCTTGAGTCTTTAACGCATCCCATCATCCGAGAAAAAATTAATCACCAGATTAAAAAATCTAAAAATCCAATCATCTGTTTAGTGATTCCCCTGCTGAAATCTCGCGAAGACTATCCCATGATTCAGACATTAATAACGATAGATATTGAACCGCCTGTCCAATTAGATCGATTAATCAAAAGAGATCCAATTTCCCCAGAACAGGCTAAAAAGATTATGGCAAGCCAGCCTTCTCGAGAGGCCAGATTAGCGATGGCGGACATCATTATTCCCAATCACGACGGGCTAGAACAATTGGAAAATTATTTCAAGATTCATGTGATGCCCAACTTAAAAAACATCTAAATTTTCCTAAAAATTTTCATCACACTTGATAATTAGCGTCGCGAGATAGAATTTTTTATTGCCTGTAACGCGCTAAAAACACCCGAAATCACAAAATTATTTTTTTTTTTCAGAATCTCATATTTCCAGAAAATTATTAAAATAAAAATCAAAATAACGTCTTAATAAAAATCAAACTCAAAATATAAATAAAAAATTCATAGCGCCTCTCAAACACAAAGAAAATAAAGAAAGATCTTAATTATTTTTTTAATTTTCGTTATGAAAATACACCTGAATAACCCGTAAAAATCCTAGTCAAGAATTTGTGTTTAAAAGTGACTGTAAAAATACACAGGAACACGATTAATTTTTAAATTCAAATAGTTATCAATAATATCCATTGCAATAAATTCCAGTATTGATAGATTTTCGCTGCCTCTGAACAGGGCGAAAGATTTCAAAATTAATAATGATTAAATAAAAAGACTAAACAATATGAACTTGGACTAAGGAGCTTTAAGCATGGACGATGAAAAAGAGTTCGAAAATGGATCTACTGATGAACTGGAATCCATAGATTCTTCTGAGATCTTCGATGAAGACATTGACGAAAATATTAACGAAGCTGAATTACTAGCAGAGGCACAAGTTGAGGAACAACAACCCACAACTCCCGCCACGCTAGAGTCTTACTTCGATCACGATGATGAGATGGATATTACTAATCTCTATCTCAGCAGTTTGAGCTGTCCTCTTCTGACAGCCCAAGATGAAATTAATTTAGCTATTCAGATTCGCGAAGGCAGTCGGGCAGCTTATAACCGCATGATCGAAGCGAACCTTCGCTTAGTGGTTAAAATGGCAAAACGCTATATGAATCGCGGATTAGCTTTTCTAGATTTAATCGCTGAAGGCAATATCGGCCTGATGCGTGCCGTTGAAAAATTTAATCCTGATTTAGGATTTCGTTTTTCGACTTATGCAACCTGGTGGATCAAACAAAGCGTTGAGCGGGCTTTATTAAATCAAACTCGAACGATTCGTGTTCCAATTCATGTTCTAAAAGAACTCAATGTCTATCTCAGAAATATGGCTGAACTGCGTCGTGAATTAGACAGAGAGCCCAGCTTAGATGAACTCGCTGCTCGAGTCGGCAAGACTGTCGATGAAGTCAAGAAAACATTGACGGCAACAAAAGCTGTCGACTCTATCGATGACATGTTTGATGATTCTTCCAGACCCATCATTGAAACTATTGCTGCTGAAAATAGCCCATCGCCTCAAAGAGAATTAGAACAAAATAATCTCAAAGCGCATCTCAATAGCTGGCTAGACCATTTGACTGAAAACCAAAGAACCGTGATTTCTATGCGCTTTGGTCTAAGAGGCCATGATGCATCAACGTTAGAAAATATTGGTAATCAAATTGGCCTAACCCGTGAACGTGTGCGTCAAATTCAAATTGAAGCCATGAAAAAACTAGAGACCATTGCTCGTGCACATGGGATTACCCAAGATGTCATTGATAACTAGGAAAACTAGGAAAACCAGAAACTAACCATCAATAAAAAACCCGCTCTCAGGCGGGTTTTTTTATTTAACTAATTAACTAAGACGCTATTCCTTCCATCGGTCTAGACAGCTGCGCAAATTCATCCGCACTGACATATTCAAATAATTTAAACAAAATCTTGCGTAAAATTCTGGGGCTTTGAGATCTGGGGTCTTGGCTAAAAAAGGCCATAAAAGCATCTGCTTCTTTAAAGCCTCGAGCGATGGCTAGATTTAAAATTCTTTTCAGCACTCTCATGGCTTCACGACGACGACGGCCACTGGGATTAAAAGCTTTTGATACCACATCCATGGCAACTGCCACGGGGCTATCTACTAATTGCAGATCATTGGTCATTAGATCTATCCCCCACCCTTTCCTTAGAGATTCACTGGGAATTGAGGGGGCCAGATTGTATTGATTTTTAAGGGCTTGTATAGAAAATAACAATTAAAAATAAAACAAAAAATAAAACAAAAAATAAAACAAAAAATAAAACAAAAAATTAAGGCAAATTTTTACATTCGCCTTAATTTAATCAACAAATTTAATACTGATAGATTTTTAGTTAATGGCCTCTTCCAGTTGAATCTCATCCATCAATTTAGGATGCGATTTTGCATGCCAAGTAAAAGCTAAAAGTCCCGTCGCAATGATGCTGCAAACCGCCAAGACCATAAAAAATCCATTCCAATGCCAGTAAGTCAAAACAACCCCTAACGGATACCCCGCCAACGCTGCGCCTAAATAAGCAAACAAAGCCGCAAAGCCAGTCGATGCTCCTGCCGCTTCTCGATGAGACAACTCAGCAGCTGACATGCCTACTAACATTTGAGGCCCAAAGACCACAAAGCCCAGACAAAAAATAATGACGACGTTCGCTAAATAATTCGTCCCCGTAAATTTCCAAAAGATCATGACAACGAAAAGCATTCCCAGGCAATAAATTACATTCATGGGGCCGCGACGGCTAGAAAATAATTTATCAGACAAAATCCCAGCGACTAAAGAACCTAATAGACCCCCGATTTCAAATAATCCGCCCGCAAAATCTGAATTAAATAAAGAAAAATGTAACTGATGAAATAAATAGACCGTTCCCCAGGTATAAAACGCCTGACGAACCACGTAGACCATGGCATAAGCCAGGCCCAGTAACCACATATAAGGATTCGCTAAGACATACTTGCGAAGAATTTCCATCATGGGCGTGGCGCGTTCTTTCTCGAAGGCTTTCTTACCAATGGGATAGTCATCTCTAAATTCTTCGACAGGTGGGAGCCCCATGCTTTCAGGAACATCACGCAATCTATTAATCATAAATAGACCCATCACGATCCCAATTAAGCCAGGGATAATCATCCCAGCTCGCCAGTTCCAAATAGAAATCGCAATCGGAACAATTAAAGCAATCGTAAAGCCCCCAACGTTATGACACGTATTCCAAAGACCCCACCAAAAGCCCCGCTCAGATTGGGAATACCAATGGGTGAGTAATCTGGCACAAGGCGGCCATCCCCAGCCCTGAAAAAACGCATTGAGTAACCAAGCCATCGCGAATAAATATAAAGAAGAAGACAAGCCAAAAATAATATCCAAAGCACCCGTAATAATTAAACCAAACGCCATGAAATATCGGGGACTCGAACGATCAGAAATCGTCCCGCTGAAAAATTTACTAATGCCATAAACAATACTGAAGAGCGTAAAAATAATCCCAATTTGGGTGTACGCCAGATTCAAATCTTTTTGCATGATGGGCAATGCGTACTGAAGACAATTACGCGTGAAGTAAAAAATCGCGTAGCCAATCCACATGCTGTAAAGAATTCTAATTCGCCAATATCCGTACTGCTGCTTAATCGCGCCTGCATCTGAAATGCGCTCTATCCCTGGCGCTGCTTTTAGAATTCCGAACATCTTTTTCCCTTCTCCCCGTTCAGGCGAACGGGTGACTATACGGATCAAGAGTCAAATTGCAAGGGTACCAAGGGGCTTGGTAATCCAAGCACTCAGAGGGGTTCATGAATTTAAATTAAGAATAAATTCAAACCTCCGCCAACCTCTGATTTTCTTTCAGCCACCTATAAATTAAAGGCTGAATCGTCTCTGGATAATCCGTCCAAATTTTCAAAGCAGCTTCATGAATTTTGGGTAACCAAGTCCTGTCTCGAGCAATATTGGCAAATCTAAAAGACATCTCTCCCGTCTGACGTGTGCCTAAAAATTCACCCGGCCCTCGCAGTTCTAAATCTTTCTCAGCTAAAACAAATCCATCGGTGGTCAATCGCATTGCTTCTAGCCGAGCTTGGGCCGATTGCGATAACGGCTGCTGATAAAGCAATACGCAAAAACTAGCTTGACTCCCTCGGCCGACGCGACCTCTTAATTGATGTAATTGGGACAAGCCCAATCTTTCTGGATTTTCGATCACCATCATGGACGCATTAGGAACATCGACGCCGACTTCTATAACAGTCGTTGCAACAAGAATATTAATTTCACCTGCGCTGAATAAGCCCATGATGGTTTGTTTTTCAGCCTGTTTTAATTTCCCATGGATTAAGCCTATTTTTAATTCTGGCAATTCTTGAGAAAGCTTTTCATAAGATAAAACCGCCGCTTCACTATCAAAATTTTCAGATTCTTCTATGAGCGTACAGACCCAATAAATCTGCTGTCCGGACTGAATATAATTTTTTAATCTTGCAATGATTTCAGCTCGTCTTCGGGAATCAATCAAAACTGTTTGAATAGGAATTCTCCCAGGGGGCAACTCATCAATAATGGAAACATCTAAGTCTGCATAAACAGTCATGGCGAGCGTCCTAGGAATCGGTGTCGCCGTCATGATTAATTGGTGCGGTTTTTCAGGCCCTGTATTTTTTTCTAACAAGGCTTTTCTTTGTAATACCCCAAAACGATGCTGCTCATCGACAATGACCAATCCTAATTTGGCAAAGCTGACAGACTCTTGAAACAAGGCCTGAGTCCCAATAATTAATCCAATCTCACCCTGCGCTATTTTTGCCTGAGCTTCTCGCCTAAATTTTGCGGTCTGTTTGGAAGTCAGTAAAACAGATTGAATATTTAAGGGCCCAAACCATTTCTGAAAAGTCTTCGCATGTTGCTCAGCCAAAATTTCCGTCGGAGCCATGAGAGCGACCTGGCAACCCGACTCAATGACAGTCAGAGCCGATAACGCAGCCACCCAAGTTTTCCCAGAACCTACATCACCCTGCAATAATCTCAACATGGGATGTGGGGTTTTAAGATCTTCAGAAATTTCAGCCAATACTCTGGATTGAGCTTGAGTTGGCTTAAATGGAATATTTTTAAAAAATAATTTTTTGGTTTTTTCTGTCAAATGACAAATCGGCGCAGGTTCTTTTTTGATTTTGGATTTAACCTGCAGCAGTAACAAACTATGGGCTAATAATTCTTCAAAAATTAGCCGGTGAATCATGGGATGATCCCCCTGGATAATTTTATCAACCTGAGTTCCCAGCGTTGGGGAATGCATGAATTTTAAAGCCTCATAAAGATTGGGCAGGTTAAAAATTTTTTTAATTTCTAAAGGCAATAGTTCTTGAATATTTTCTGGAGAAATATTTTCAAAAGCCGTTTTAATCCAAGCCCTAAATTTCCCCTGAGAGAGACCCAAACCTTCTGGTAGGGCATAAACAGGTGTGAGCGATGTTTCGAGCGGGATCTCTTGGTCTTCTAAATAAATTTTATATTCCGGATGAATCATCTCAAAGTGAAATTGATAACGCTTAGCCGTCCCAAAAAGTCTTATTCTTCGACCTTTTTGCATTTGGGTTTGCTGGGCCTGATTAAAATAAAAAAATCTTAACGTTAATAACCCGGATCCATCATCGACTTCGCAGATCAGCATTCGACGACGCCCAAATAAAATCTTCGAATTTAAAATTTCAGCATCGATCACACATTCTTTGTTTTCTAATAAATCACTGATCAAACAAACCCGCGTGCGATCTTGATAAGCCTTGGGTAAATAAAATAATAAATCTTCGAGATTTTTAATCCCCATGCTTTCTAGATTTACTAAAACTTTTTCGCCAACACCAGGCAAATCAAGCAAGTTCAAAATCAATCTCTCCTGCTGTCACTAGTTTTTTTAATGCCTGATCTAATGTCTGCATCCCATGCGCCTGGCCTGTTTGAATCGCACTGTAAATCTGGGGGATTTTATTTTCTCGAATTAAAAAACTCACTGCCGGGGTATTCACTAAGATTTCAAAAGCAGCTACCCGCCCACTGCTTTTTTCTTTATTTTCTTCTTTATTTTTATTTTTTTTAATCAGCCTTTGAGAAATCACTGCACTTAAAGATTCAGACAGCATTGACCGAACTAGAGTTCGTTCATCCCCTGGAAAGACATCGATTAATCTATCCAAGCTTTTAGCCGCTGAATTCGTATGTAACGTCCCCAAGACTAAATGCCCCGTCTCAGCCGCTGTCAGCGCTAATCTAATAGTCTCTAGATCTCTCAGCTCTCCCACCAAAATAACATCCGGGTCTTCTCGCAAAGCGGCTTTAAGGGCTAAATCAAATCTGGGCGTGTGAGTATTTAATTCCCTCTGGTGAATCAAAGATTTTTGAGACTCATGAATAAATTCAATCGGATCTTCAATGGTCACAATATGCAAAGATTTTTGGGTATTTAAATAATTAACCAGCCCAGCTAACGTCGTACTTTTGCCAGACCCTGTTGGCCCTGTGATTAAAACCAGGCCTTTAGATTGATTCATAAAATTTTTGAAAATCTCAGGGGTTTTCAAAAACTCTAGCGTGGGAATTTGACTGGGAATCAAACGACAGGCTAAGGCTAATCCACCTAAATGCTCATAAAGATTGGCTCGAATGCGAATATTTTGGATAGCTATTGCGAAATCCAGTGATTTATTTTTTTGAAAAAAAAATTTTTGTTCTGGGGTTAGTAAATCAAACAAAATACTTTGAAGCTGGTCATGAGAAATAGGCCTGGAGGGCAGCCCGCCGGCTGCTCCTATAACAAGATCCCCGTCCAATCTAAAAATAGGTATTTGATGAGAGGTCAGATGCAAATCCGACGCGCCGATGGAATCCGCCTGAACGATTAATTTTGAAAAAAAATCTAGCCCAGGGCTCTCCACTGACGCTATTCCCCCATCTCTGCCAAACGCTTTTTGATATACGCCAAATAAGGCTGTCCCAATTCAGAATGCGTCAGGGCATATTCAAAATTCGCCTGGAGGTAACCTAATTTACTGCCACAGTCAAAACGCTGGCCTTGAAACAAAGTCGCATAGACCGGATGAACTTTTAAAAGTTGTGCGATTCCATCTGTCAGCTGAATCTCACCGCCAGAGCCTGTTTTGATATTGGCTAAAAAACTAAAAATCTCGGGATGTAATAAATATCGACCGACAACAGCAATATTAGACGGTGCCACTTCGGGCTCTGGTTTTTCAACAATATTTTTAATCTGATGATTTTCATCTAAAGAAACGATTCCATATTGTTTAGTTTCAGACGGTCTAACTGTTTGGACAGCCAAAACAGAGCCCTGATGTTTCTGATGCTCTTTGACCATTTGAGATAAACAAGAACGACCCTGGGTTTGAATCAAATCATCTGCTAATAAAACTGCAAAATATTCATCGCCAATTAAATTTTGAGCGCATAAGACTGCATGGCCTAACCCTAAAGCTTCTGCTTGTCGGATATAAACGCACTGGACATCTGGCGGTAAAATATTCTGAACAGATTTTAATAACGCCATCTGCTGCTTTTCTTTCAGCTTGGCTTCTAGCTCATAGTTTTTATCAAAGTGATCTTCAATGGCCCGCTTAGCACCACTCGTCACAAAGATTAATTCTTTGATGCCTGCTGAGACGGCTTCTTCGACAGCGTATTGAATCAGGGGTTTATCCACGACGGTCAGCATTTCTTTAGGACTGGCTTTGGTCGCAGGCAAAAATCGTGTGCCTAAACCGGCAACGGGGAATATGGCTTTTCTAATAGGTTTCATGGGGCTTTCTCTTAAAAAAGGCGGGAGTATATAACTAGTCCGAGTGGGCTCAAGCAGCGATATACATGAGACCGTGGTTATTCACGAGATTTAAAATTTTCAATGCAATTCCACTGGGGTTTTTTATCCCTTGCTCCCATTGGCGAACGGTAGAGAGGCTTGTATTTAAATAGGCCGCAAACACTGATTGGCTCACGCGATTGGCTAAACGCAATTTTTTAATTTGTGAGGGGCTAAATTCTTTTAAAGCTGGAAGACATTGGGCATCAAAATAATGCATGGTCTGAATATCTAAGCCGCCCACGTCGTACATATCTTTGGCAATTTCATGAGCGACTTCTAATAATTTCTTTTTCATTTCACACCTCCTAAAAAATTTAAGGGCCTCAGGCCACCGCCCAAAAAACCCTGACAACTTATAACACTAAGAAATACATTTTCAATATTTTTTTCACCCCGCCAACCCATAACTCCTTCCCATCACCCCATTCCCTGGACTAATCCACGCCTGCCTCACGGCTATTTTTTGAATCTCTTGAGTCCCCACCGTCCATGTCACTTGAACCCCGCCATCGGGAAATTTCTGAACAAAATAAAATTCACGCCAGGGTGATTGACTCCAGGCCAATACCCAGGGAATCTTGGGTGAATTTAATAAGTCAAAATTTGAATATAAATAATTTGTTTTCTGAAAAGCCCCTTCAAGATTTACCACTGGCTGCTTGGCAGATAAATTCCAGGCTTCTTGGGCTAACTGATTTCTAGCATTAATTCTCATGAAAATTTCAACTGAATAAATCATGCCTGACAAAATCAAAGCGATCCCAGTCAAAATAATCAAAACAGAAACCAAGATAAAACCTTCTGATTTTGATTTGTCTTTTAATCTCAGAGCCATCTTATTAAATACTCCCACTCAAATGGGTTTTGCCCTCAGCCAAATAAAAATCAATCTGAGACTCTTGATTATTCTTGGACTGACTCACTGCAAAATCAGTCAGACCACTGACTAACACTTGCCGATTATTTTGTTTTAAATCCATCTGATTTTTTAAACAGAGCCCCGCCTGACAGTGATATAAAAATTTCTGGCGATACACCCCTATCTGAACTCCCGATATTTCCCCTGTAAAAAAAATCGGAGACGTAAGACTTAATAAATCTTGCTTGCCTGAAGTACTTTTTACTTTTTGCACTGTCGCTAATTTAACTTGCGAACAATTTTGCAAAATCAAAACATCACCCGGCTCTATCCCACTGTTTGGATTAATTTCAAAATTTTTTTCTGGGATTTTTTTTTGTTTTTTATTTTGATTTTGAATCACAGAAACAGGCAACGCTGATTGAATTTCTAGAATATTCCCACTGACATATTTCACTCGACCGGGAGCCATTAGACCTAATGATTTAATAATATTTGGGTCTGAAATAATTTGAACAGGGTTTTGAAAGTTAATACCTAAAGTATTTTCTGAGATTTCTTGAATCTCGGGAATCTCGGGAATCCCACAAAAATCAAACCCTGACGTATGAACTAGCTTGGCAATCCATCGCGTCGATTTTTCCAGATGAACCATAGAAATAATCTGTTCATGAATCTCAAAAGCAATTCGAGAAATCCCGCCTAAAAAATTCAGCGCTAGGGTTAAAACAATCAGCCCCAGTCCTAGCCCAATCATTTGCCCCAGCATCAAGATTTCCCCTGAACTGAATGTTCAAAAGCTTGAATCTGGTGAGACAAAAGAAATTTTAAATTTAAAGATTGTTCTAGAGACACAGACCCTAGAGCCAAGATTAATAACAAAGCCAATAAGCTTTCTAGCAATAAAAAATTCATGTTTTTTAAATTTATTTAAAATAATAATTAAGAAATAATTTCAAAAATATCTCTTTATTTTTAATTTAAATCAAGCGAGAGATTAAACCTTCTAAACCATCGATCATATAAAACGGAATCGATAAAATTTTATCTTCAAAAGATAAAGGCCGTTCAGAAATCCTGACCCCAATAGGCACTTTCTTTTCTTCCATAAAAATCTTGAGCGATTTTAGCCAGCTACTGCTGCCGGATTTCACTTCGATGGGAATAATCTTGTCACCGATTGAAATCACGAAATCGACTTCTGCCTGACTATTTTTTTGTTCCCGTGCCCAGTAATAAATTTCAGGGGATAAATAAGACAATTGATTCGCGAGTAATTCCTGCCCAACAAATTGCTCACACAACGCGCCTTCATGGATTAATTGCAGATTTTTTTCTAACAAAATTTGTCCACTGAGCTGAGCGCGAGCGGTAATCATGCCGACATCTAAAAATAATATTTTATATTTCTTGTCATTTAATAACGCATTGAGAGGCAAGCCACTTGCAGCGGTACTAATAATTTTATGCAGCACACCTGCCTGAGAAAGCAAATCAATCGCTGATTTTAAAACAGCGGATCGCATGTCGGGATCGATTTTATTGTATTGAGTCTGGCGAGCGACTAACTCTGGCATCTGATCAAAAATCTTATGCAAAGCCGGTAAAGAAATTGTTTTCCCATATTTTCCAAAATCACCTCGATAGGTCATCCAAAGCATCATTTGGATTCGTTGAGCGTCTGAAAATTGCATGCGTGTTTGATATTCAGATAAGACTGCCGGCATGCCTCCCAAAATTAAATATTCGCGAACAAATTGCAGGGCTTTCTGATGAAGAACCTCAGGCAGTGGTTTTTCTAAATTAGCCTGGGAGATCATTTTCCATAAGGGCTCAGCGCCCCTTGCTAATAAAAATTCCGAAAAAGAAAGCGGCTTTAAATATAAAAATTCGACTCGCCCGACGGGCATGGAAAATTCAGGAGCATTCAGGACAAACTCCAGTAAAGACCCTGCTCCAATAACATCGAGTTCAGGCAATTTTTCTTTGAAATAACGCAAGGCTTGTATTGCCATAGGCGCCTCTTGAATTTCATCAATCAATAAAAGCGTCTGGCCTGGAATAATGCGCTGAGAAGTAAACGCTGCAATTTTTTCCAAAATATGATGGGGATCTAAGTTTTCAAAGCAGGCAATTAATTCTGGCTGGAACTCTAAATTGATCTCACACAGAGAGACATAATTAGCTTTGGCAAACTCCCGAACTAAAGAAGTTTTTCCCACCTGACGAGCGCCACGAAGTAATAAAGGCAAATGGCCGACTCTATTTTTCCAAGCCACCAGGTCTTTTTCTAAAAATCTATTAAAAATCAATTAATTAATCGCTTTCAAAAATAAAATACCCTGGATTATTGCAATATAATTGAAATAATCCAAGGTAATTTCAGCAAAATATTTTAAATAATCCAGTCATCGACTGAATTATTCAATCACCTACCAACCAATTGATTTTTTAGAAGCCGCTTTGCTGATTTGTTTTTCGCCCTGCCAGATAATTAATCCAGATTGAATATCCAGTAATTTCATGGTCACTTGAAGATATAAAGTCTGTTCGCTGCTATTGCGTTGGCTAATGCTAGAAATATCCCCATAGAGCATATATTGCGCACCCACTTGTTTGCCCATCGCCGCAGCGGTTGCTGGATCAACCATGCCGGATTGATGCTGATAGTTCATTTGTTTTTTAACATTCTCGACTTGGGACATATCTACAAAATTAAACTTACCGCTGTTAATCAAACGCGTTGAAATAGCATTAGTTAAAGCCTGAGTGTCGATCATTTGATTGGAATTATTTTGCATGCCAGAAACAAATAAAACCGGTGTGGATTTAGCGGTAATATTTTCCACTCTGGGTGTTGTCAGCATCGAATCAACCATCTGGTTCGTAATGGACTGTAAATCCGTCGAGCTGTAATCAATCGAAACGGTCTGAACAGCATTCGGATCTGTATAAGAAACTTTAGGGGAAGACGAACAACCGCTAATTAAAACAGTTGAGACTCCCAAACTAGTCAAAGCTACTAATGTTAAAGCGCTTGTTAAAACTTTATTCACAGAATTTCTCCCTATTAAAATTTAAAAATAAAAAAATTTAAAAAAAACTAGCCACAAACATGAACCACATAACGATTCATGGACGCATCGGGCGCAACATCTGAAATCACTTGGCTCGAGCGAGGTGCAATTACAACAGGCTGCCAAGGGTTAGTTGTTTGAGCTGGGAAACCTTTGGCATCTAACCAAGTAAATTGATATTTAGCGGATTGGGCTTTGTCTGTGTTATTCACGACAACGGCTTTACCTCTGAGTAAATTCCCACTGCTTAAATCAGACCCCGGCGAAGCAATAGTCAAAACGCCGTTAGTTGTTTTAACTTTGCCAGACATCTCGTCAGAGCCGTAGGGCATCTGGATACACTGGTTCGCACAGCCTGCTAGCAGCACACTCAAAAAACTTAATAAACAGACTGAAGACCACTTTAAAAATTTCATGAACAAGATCCTTTTAAAAATTAAAAACCAAAAATTAAAAATTTAATTATTCAGGGCGCAATGAATTGCGCCCCTACAAAAAAATTAAAAATTAAACACCCTCGCTTTAAAATCACTGGAATCCTCACTTTGAACAACCCAAATTAAAGTCACCTGGTTCCCAAGAACTTTGATAGAAACTGTTTGAGTTTTGCCAAAATTAGACAGCTGAACAGGATAATTCCCAGCGGGGACAAACTCTTGCCAGATCTGCTCATCTCTGGGTAATGTCAGCCAACTACGACAATCAGCATTAGACATCACAGCACCATAGAGAGATCCCGCTAGAGAAAATAAAGCATCCGCATTTTGATTATTAGAACTGCTCAAACTAGCAGTCACTGCTGCTTTGGCTAATGCAGACAAAACCGCTTGAACAAAAATTAATGGATAACGATCTTTTAAATTTTTAGCGGCCAAATCATAAACATTCAAAAGAACTGCCGTCTGATTAGAGCTTGAATTCAACTGAGACCCAATCTGAATAGATAAAGGCGTCATAGTGGCTTCTGGCGCTTGATAGACTGGAAAACTAATCCATTGAATTTGAGGCTGATTCACGCCAATCACCAAAGGAATGGGAACTCTAACGGTTTGCATTTCAGGCACCCAGCCTTGTTCATACATAAAAACTACAAGGCCTGATTTTTCTGGAATACTGGGCGCTTGAGTCAAACCAAAATTTTTTAAATATTGATTCAACTGCGTGAGATCCCCACCGCGCTGAACCAAAATATCTAATAGTAAATTTCGAACAGTGGGATTTTCAGGTGCGACAGATAAAGCCTGTTTGATCGCTACGAAAGCATCATTGTTATTACCCTGGCTAAAATTAACTAAGGCTGTGAGGTAATAGACCCAAGCATTTTCAAAGCCATTCTTGATATGACTCGCTGCTGTCATGGTCGCATTGAATTCTTTGGCATGATCCGCAGGGTTAAATTTCCAACCTTCTTTTTGAGATTTTTGATCCGCTAAAAGCATCTCTTTGGCTTGCTCGGATTCAATATATTGCTGCTCTTCATAAGCCTGACGTAAATAAACTAGGGCATTACTAGGATCATTCTCACCCAACTCATTCAAAGCCTGATATCCCAGCAAATAAACAACTTCATAAGGCATCAAACGGTAAGACACCGCCTGAGGATTAATTAATAAAGCCCCTGATTGGCTGAGCAAACGACTGACTTCTATTTTGGCTTTTTCTTGATCAACCCGAACTTGTGTTAATACCTGGTCATATTGCTGCTGACTCTGAGCATATTGGCCTGCTAATTGATAAGTCCGACCCAGTTCGAGTCCAATCAATTGGGTATTGTTATCGCTCTGCAAGGCCTGAATTTTTTTAATCGCTGACGAATAATCCGCCTGGTTTAGCTTATCTTTGGCTGGCTGAACTCTGTCAGGATAAGCCTCGATAACAGAAGCACATCCAGTTAATAAACTTAGGCTGAAACACAAACTTAAAAACAAAAAGATATACAAAAAAACACAGCCAAGAAAATAAAATTTTCTAATTAATTTCTTGGTTATTTTTATATTATTATTCACAAATAAACTGACTAGTTATTCAAAACCGGCGAAGTCTACTAGGTCACTGAGTCAAGATACAAGTAGAATTTAACACTCGAGCAGACTGCGCATACTGATTCATTTTTTCTAATAACCGATCGATTTCTTCGATCGTCGTGTAATAAGCAAATCCCAATCGCCAAACGCCGCCTAACTCATCTAGCCCCAATTTATTGATCACACCAGAACAATGAAAATGCCCGCTTGCTGTGAAAACACCCTCTTCGGCAAACCATCTCGTGGTCTCTTCGGGCGTTTGGCCTGGGATACGAAAAGAAAACGTCGGTGTTCTTGCATTAACATCCGTGCCTACATTAAATAAACCATAACGATCCCACTCAGCCAAAGCGGGAAAACTAGAAAGACCTTCTAAGAATCTTTGAATTAATTTTCTTTCGTAATTAAAAATCATTTGCATCGCAGCATGTAAATTAGCCGTGGTTAAATCTCCATTACCCGCCATGCCTGCTTTATATTTCAAAATAGCGACCAGGCCTGCCAGTGCTTCAAAGTTTTGTGTCCCTTGTTCCCACTTTGAAGGACAGAGATCCGCTGCATGAGGCACTTTATAAGCAGGAATTAGCTGCATAACTTCCAACCGTCCATACAAGATTCCCAGATGAGGCCCTGAGAATTTATAAGCTGAACAGGCCATCGAATCACAACCCAGCTCTTGTACATCAATAGATAAATGAGCACAGGCATGCGTGACATCAATAAAGACATGTGCCTCTACTTGTTTCGCAATTCGAACGGCTTCTTTGATATTAATAATGGAACCCACCAAATTACTGGCCATCGTGACGGCTAAAAGACGCGTACGAGAATCTAACAAAGGCTCCAGGTCTTCTAAATCTAACGTCATACCTTCTAGATTCACTGGCCAATAACGAATCTCAACACCCTTCTCACGAGCAGCCATCACCCAAGGAGAAACATTCGAATCATGATCTAATTCCGTCAGAATAATATTGTCACCGGGTTGCCATGTATTAGACAAAGCTCTAGAGAAATTAAATACGACACTGGTCATGTTCTGACCAAAAGAAATTTCCCGCCAATCTCTGGCATTGAAAAACGCCGCGGCGGCTCTTCGGGCTTCTTCCATGATTTTTCCCGTTTTAATACTGGCGGAAAAAGGCGCACCTAAATTCGAATTGGTTTCTAATAAATAATGTGACATCGCTTCTGGCACACAGCGGGGAACTTGAGTCCCACCCGGGCCGTTTAAATAAATAACAGGGTGACAGTGATGCGTTTGTAGAAGCGCCGGAATTGCCTGACGAATTTTGATTAGATTATAAGAATGATAAGCAGGGTTCATGGGTCACTCCGTTCGAAATTTTCAAATAAAAATCGGCGCGAACAATAGCTTTTGGAGACTTGCGTCGCAATACTTTGCACAGTAAATAACAGAAGATTTTTGAAAGATCTCATCTTTTCAATAGGCACAAAAAAGCCCCCTTGAAAACACACAAAAAAGGAGATCAAAAAATATGTTTTCTCATAGCGGGGGCATAGAATCTTCGGTGTCACCCTAAGGCAAGCACCAGAAAGTGCGGCGATTGTGACAGGGCTTTATTCAAATGTCTAGCACTTCAAAACAGCCTAAAAAAATAAAACAATTTTTAAAACCTGATGATTAATCCCACGATTTTTTTTAGAATAACTGGTTTTAAATAACCTCTAGAGCCGTCTTAATCTTGAAACCCTCTGAATCCTCAATTAATTATCTAAAAGCCCAGGCTGCATTTTACGAAAATATTCGTGCTTTTTTTAAAGCTAAAAAAGTCTTGGAGGTCCAAACGCCCTTGCTATATCCCACCCCCGTCACAGATCCGTATATCCAGGCTTTTGAAGTTCCTTATCAAAATAAAAAACTTTATTTACAGACCTCACCTGAATATGCGATGAAAAGATTACTTGCTGCAGGTTCTGGCCCAATTTATCAAATCTGCAAAGCTTTTCGTGATGAAGATTTCGGTCGATTTCATAATCCTGAGTTCACCCTGCTCGAATGGTACAGACCGGGTTTTAGCGAAGAAGATTTAATTCAAGAAGTCGATGAGTTATTACAAACACTCATTCAAACTATGCCACTAGAAACCCTGAGCTATCGAGCTTGTTTTGAACAAAAACTGGGCATCAATCCTCATCAGACCAGTTTAAATAATCTAATTTCTCTTTGTGAAAAACATGAATTAATTATTCTCAGCAGCACAGAACTTTCGCGAGATGATTATTTAACCCTTTTATTTTCCCACTGTATTGAAAGATCGTTAGGTAGGGATCGCCCCGTGATTATTAATAATTTCCCAGTCACTCAAGCTGCTTTAGCTAAGCATAAATTAATCGATGGCGACTGGGTGGCTGGAAGATTCGAGCTTTATTATCAGGGAATTGAACTTGCCAATGCCTATGATGAGCAGACTTCAGCTCAGATTTTAAAAGATCAATTTGAGCAAGATTTAAAAATTCGCCAAACTTTAAATCTCAAACAAGTTCCTATTGATCAAGATCTATTAGATATCACAAATGATTTACCTACGGGCTGCGGCATTGCGCTGGGTTTAGATAGATTAATATTTTTAGGATTAAAACTTAAACATCTGCAAGATTTACTGCCGTTTCATTTTTCTAATCTTTAAATCCAATCAAAATGCCATCTCGATAGACACTCTAAAAAAAACCCATGTTAAGATTCGCCCCTACACCGGCCCCACTGAGAGGATAAATCATGATACCCCCTAAAAAGCCCACGCTTTTCACCCATCTTTCAGGGGATCAAACCACGGCGTCTGAATTTTCAAAAGACATGACCAGCCGTAATGAATTATCACTCACGCTGACTATCTATTTAGAAAAAGGCGGGCATCTCATGGCAGTCTTATTGGGCTATGTCTTACGCGTCGCAGCGCCTAATATTTTTCGACACCCGCAAGAACCCATTCCAAAATTAAAAAATCTTTTGGAGCAAATCTTTAAAGTCGAAATTCATCCTAAAGATGAGCCCCTCACTCACACCCCCATTACTTTTACGTCTCAATCAAGCCATTCAACACAAAAAACCCCATCGACTTTAACCATTTTTTTACGCTCGACGGATACACGCGTTGAGTTAAAAATTCTGGCAGATGGTTTATTCAATCCAGATTTAATTATTGAATACATGCGCTTTCTCATGGAGCAAATAGACAGCTTCAAACAAGTCAAAGCTGATCTTCATGTGGGTGATAACGCCACTCTGAGTGACTTAGATATTGCCGCGCAATTCGCCAGTTTTTTTATTCGTGGGATACAAATTACCGGGAGCTCTCCCGCTGCGAATAACATTATTAATCAATCTTCCATGGCGGGCCTCGTAGGGGGTTGGTCCCCTCGATTTATGCCGACCGATTCAAGCGGTCGAATTATCAAACCTGGCCAGCAAGGCAATACGACAGGATTACAGGGCCCGAAAACTTAAAAAAATTATTGCATCAGTGTTGGCGTGGTCAAAATCAATACATCTCGATAAGCCGGACCCGGCCCCGCGGCATAGACTTTATTAGAATAGTGATAGACATGATTGTCATTCACTAAAAGTAATTCCCCTGGTCTCAAAGTCTTACATAGCATGGGCGTCTCGTCTTCTTTGTTTTGATAAATAAACGTCGTACCCCCTTTTAAATTATGTCGATTGACACAAAAAATCCCTAGAAAATCCACATCATCTCTATGAACTCCCTCAGGCGCTGCTTCCGCAATGTTGTCCTTAACTACTTGGGTTCTCAGCATATGGACATCAAAAATAGTCTTAACGGGCAAGCCTGAAAAATGATGAAAAATTTTAACCAGCTCTAAAAAACTGGGCTCTTTTAATAAAGTCCTTTGGACTGGTGGATACTCTCGAACAATATTGCCCGCAATCGGATTGATATAAGCACTCTGAAAAATTCGTCGCTCGGGTCTCACCAAAAGTTTCTCACCATCCCATTCCAAGCAAGACAATCGATGGTGCCTAAACCCACCGGGAACATAAGGATCTAAAGGCATGTTTTCAAAATAAGGCGCCAATTTTGCTGTATCTACCTGAGGTAAAACTCTGAGAGATAATCTAAGACTGTGATCCCCTGTTTCTGATTTCATAAAACACCCTTTATTAGAAAATAAGAAAATTAAAAAAATAGAAATAAAGGCGTTGGTGACTAATTAAGCAAGCTGACCAGCGCTCTTCACTCTCTTCTTGCTTATCTCCCTATTGTTTTCCCATCCCTAAAGTTAAACTCGCCGACTTTGTTCTACCCACTGGGCTATAAAAACAAACTATGAATACCAATCACTCTCCTGAAGAAATTCAAAAATTCGACGCGCTAGCTTCTCGCTTTTGGGATCCCAATGCTGAATTCAAAACTTTGCATCAAGTTAATCCTTTAAGAACAGAATTTATTTTAGAAAATCTAGAAAAAACTCTGGGAACTTTCTCTGGCAAAACAGGCTTAGATATTGGCTGTGGCGGCGGAATTCTCACCGAAGCTTTGGCTAAATCAGGCGCTCTTATGACTGGCATTGATCTAGCCCCTAGTGCCATTCAAGTCGCCAAGTTGCATCTTCTAGAATCCAATTTAAATATTAATTACCAGCAAATCAGCGTCGAAGAATTTTCTGATCAAAACCCCAATATGCTGTTTGATTTTATAACTTGCATGGAAATGCTCGAACATGTCCCCAGCCCAGAAAGCATTATCAAAACGGCTTCTCAGATTTTAAAACCAAATGGTTTAATCTTTTTTTCGACTTTAAATAGAAACCTTAGAAGCTTTATTGAAGCCATTCTCGGGGCTGAATATTTATTAAAACTTATTCCTAAAGGCACTCATACCTACGAAAAATTTATTAAACCCGAAGAGCTAACTGCTATGGCCCGAAAATCAGGACTGATGCCCATTCAAGCCAAAGGGATTCATTATGATTTGTTCAGAAAGTTTTTTTATATCAATAATAAAATAACAACTAACTATATGATTTGTTTTGTAAAGAATTAAAAACTAACAAAATAATTAAAATTTAATCAAAACTTTCTTACCAAAAAAAACAATGGCTAATTTTAAGATTTTTTTAATTCCCCGGGCCTCGAGTTCAGCTTGATAATTCTGAGAGTTAATTTGAGCCAGGGCTAACTTGGCTTCTTTGGCCATTAGTTTTTCAGTATCAGCGACTTTGAATTCCAAAATAATTCCAGGCTTTAAAATATCTTTGGGAATAATTAAAACATCATATCGGCCATTTCCAGCCTCCCTGTTTGATAGCACTTGATGCGTGGATCTTAAATAAACCAGCATGCCTAAAACTAACGCATGATAAAATTTTTCAGGGTGATCTTCAGTTTTGTCAAAATCAAAATAGGACATGGTTTCTTGCATATATTTCGAGAAACTTTTCTCGAAATTTACAACATCCCCAGAGACCAAAGCGTCTAACATTTTTTCGCCTTGTCTTGAATTATATTTTTTAAGCCAGCCTAGAAAATAATTTTGGTAAACCCTCGTGATTTCTATATTAGGCAACGCAATTTCACAGCAATTATCTGTACTTTCACGATCAATGCTGACAATTTTTAAATAACCAGAAAACAATAAAAAGCTCCAGATCGCCTCTTCAATTCGATCATGAATCTCTGGGAAAGAGATTTTTTCATTGATGGGTTTTGTAATAGTTTTTCCCTGAATTAAAGCCTCAAAATCAAATTTAAAATCATCAGAAGCTTTGGCAATTAGATCTTCAATCACTTGACTAGATCCTGTATGAACCCAGTAGGGCTCAAAAATTTTATTCTTTGCAAAATTAATAATCGACCAGGGGTTATAGATAGCTAAATCACCGAATTTATAACCGTTATACCAGTCTCGAACTTTTTCTCTTTGATCTGAAAGACCTGCTTCATTACAGACCCAGTCCACTTCTTTTTCAGTAAACCCAAAGTACTGACCATAAAAATTAGAAAGCATGGAATAGACCGTAATATTATTTAAGTCTGAAAACATTCCCTCTTTCGATACCCGCATAATGCCTGTCAAAACACTTTTATAAATAGCTGTGTTGTCTTTCAATCCTGAGCCTAAAAATCCCTGCATAAAAATTTTCATGGACTCATAAAAATCAAATTCCCAAGCGGCATGAATTGGCGTGTCGTATTCATCAATCAAAACCCAAACTTTCTGCCCGTATTTTTTTTCTAGCATTTGTGAGAGCAATTTTAGACTTTGGGCGAGTTCTTCTTCAGAAGCTTTAGCTCTAGACAATCGATCAAAAAGATCTAAATAAATAACATGGTTTGATTCTATGTATTCTCGTAAATTTTGGTGTGATGCAAACAGGGTTTGAATCAGAAGCCCAATGACTTCAATGGCTGATTGATAATTATTTTTTTTAGCTTCTTTGAGAGAAATAAAAATAACAGGATATTTCCCCTGATGTTTCATGATTTCTGGATATTGGAAAACTTTTAAATTTTTAAATAAATTTTTATTTTTTTCTGTTTCTCTAATATCTAAAAAACATCTCAGCATGGTCATATTTAAAGTCTTGCCGAATCTTCTGGGGCGAGGAAATAAAATGACATTGGAAGCATCTTCAAATAAATCTTTAATCCATAAACTTTTATCAATATAAGTATTTTTATCATTAATAATTTTTGCAAAATCACTAGTGCCAATCGCAAAATCAACAGCCATATTTAATCCTTCGAACGCCCTTCCAAAAAGGGGCGCATTGTAATCGAGAACTTGCCTAACAGGAATTTAGGATACCGCTTTACAAGCCCCCACCGCTCCCCATGACAACCTCGTTCCTCTTGCCTATGATCGCGGCTCTTTTTTTCCTAAAGATAATTTCGGTGAAAAATCATGGCTTCAGCTTTTCCAGACCCCAAAGAAAATAACCATCTCTTCGCTCTTAAACATAATGTCCATCTACTGGGTGAGATCTTAGGTCAAGTAATTACGGAACAAACGTCTCAAGCTGTTTTTGATTTAATTGAAAAAATTCGAGATCTCTCTAAACGCACCCGCATCGAAGAAGATATCGACGCTGAACATGAATTATTTGCTCTAATTCACCAATTAGAGGACGAAGAATTAAGATTATTAGCGCGTGCTTTTGGTCAATTTTTAAATCTAGTTAACATTGCCGAAAGCACTGAGCATGCCCGAATGATTCGCGAGAAAGATAATCAACCATCTTCTGACAGCGCGATTATTCCCGGATCTCCAGAGACTTTATTTCCCTATTTAATTCAAGAATCAGGCATCACCCCTAATGATTTATTTGAACAAGTCTGTTCTTTAAAAATTTCTTTAGTGCTGACAGCCCACCCCACTGAAGTCAAAAGACGGACATTAATTCGCCAATATCACAGAATTGCTGAATTATTAGACACTCAAGAACGGATGGTTTTAACGACGAATGAACGAACATCGATTATTAATCAGCTGAACGAATTAATTACTGCTGTCTGGCAGACCGATGAAATTCGAAGACTGCGTCCCACGCCTCAGCATGAAGCAAAATTTGGATTCGCTGTGATTGAAAAAACTTTATGGCGCGCCATTCCCAGTTATATGCGACGACTCGACAGTGCTTTATTTAAAAATACTGAACACCATTTGCCTCATGACATCGCCCCCATTCGAATGGGCTTATGGATGGGCGGAGATCGCGATGGAAACCCTAATGTAACCGCTCAAGTGACTGAAGATGTTTTATTACTCGGCCGCTGGATGGGCGCGGATTTATTTGCTAAAGACATCGATGACCTGATCCAAAATCTCTCCATGCAAAAATGCAATAACAAAATCCGAGAAGTGGTCGGCGAAACCAATGAACCCTATCGTGTATTTCTAAGAATCTTGAGAGATAAATTAATCAACACCCGGAACCATTGCGAAGCTTTGCTAAAAAATCTCCCACTGAATGACTCGCTGTCTTTAATTGATGACATTGAACAAATTCTTTCGCCCTTAGAACTCTGTCGTCAGTCTTTACTCGACTGCAAAGGCCGCGCCATCGCAACGGCACATTTACAAGATGTCATTACTAGAGCCCATGTGTTTGGATTGAATTTGGCCAAATTAGACATTCGCCAAGAATCCGTTGAACACAGCGCCGCGCTTTCTCAACTCACTCGTTACTTGGGCCTAGGCGAATATGATCAATGGCTTGAAGAAGAAAAAGTTGAATTTTGTTTAACCGAATTAAAAAATCCGCGCCCCCTTTTACCCCTCAATTTAAAATTCGAGGGCTTGGCTCAAGAAGTCATGGATACGTTTAAAGTCATTGCCAAAGCGCATCCAGATTCTCTGGGAAATTATGTGATTTCCATGTCCAAAAGCGCATCGGATATTTTAGAAGTCATGCTGCTTCAAAAAATCTCTGGCGTTGAAGAACCCATGCCTGTCGTCCCATTATTTGAAACGCTGGATGATTTAAATAACGCCCCACAAATCATGAAGTCTTTATTTGAATCCAAAATTTATTGCGAGCTGATTAACCAAGAGCAAGAAATCATGATTGGCTATTCAGACTCTGGGAAAGATGCAGGAAAACTCGCGGCGAGCTGGGCGCAATACACCGCTCAAGCAGATTTATCTGAACTCGCTGAAAAATTTAATATCGAACTCACCTTCTTTCATGGTCGCGGCGGCTCAGTCGGACGTGGCGGCGGCCCTGTTCGAGATGCGTTACTTTCTCAACCACCGGGCTCCGTCAATGGCCGCATGCGAGTGACAGAACAAGGCGAAGTCATCGAACAAAAATTTGGCATGCCTGTTCTCGCTCGTCATAACCTCATGCTTTATACCACTTCAGTTTTAGAAGCGACGTTACTACCTCCGCCTAGACCTAAACCTGAATGGATTGATCTCATGGATCAAATGAGTGACACGTCTTGTCATGCTTATCGCTCTGTTGTCAAAGAACAGGCCGATTTTGTTAGGTATTTTAGGGAAGTGACTCCAGAACAAGAGTTAGGCCGACTTTTGATTGGCTCCAGACCCGCTAAACGCAAAGCCACTGGCGGCGTTGAAAGTCTTCGGGCCATTCCTTGGATGTTCGCTTGGACTCAAACCCGCTTGATTCTTCCAGCTTGGTTAGGGGTCGGAGAAGCTTTGTTAGAAGCCATCAAAAATAATCAATTGGACTTATTAAAAAACATGCTCTCCCAATGGCCCTTCTTTTTTTCTTTATTAGATTTATTACACATGGTTCTAGTCAAAGCTGACGCGAGAATTGCCGGGCTTTATGATCAAGAACTCGCCCCTGAAGAATTAAAATCCTACGGTGAAGGCCTAAGAGATAAACTTTTACAAACCCGAAAAGCGCTAGAAACCATCATTGGGGATTCCGCTGAAAGTGAAAAAATGTCAAAACTCAGACACGGCTTATTTCTCAGAAATGCCTATGTAAATCCCATTAATATGATCCAAATAGAAGTGCTTAAGAGAATCAAAACTCAGGGCGATAATCCTGTTTTATCAGATGCGCTATTACTATCTCTGACAGGCATTTCAGCAGGGATGAAAAATACGGGGTGACTGGAAAGATCTGTTTTCCCTGCCCCACACCAGTCCTTGTAGGGGCGAATCTTGTATCCGCCCATGATCGGCGCCTGCCACGTAACGAGGGCGAATACAAGATTCGCCCCTACGCGAGCTGTAATTTAGATTGGCGTCCCTGAAAACCCTGTGGGATAAATCCCCATTGGCATCATGGGCGGCAAGGGCAACCGTGGTGACCCATAAGGCATCATCATTTGCGGAGCGCCAAACAACATGGCGGGCTGGGGGGCCATAGAATGCGGCCCAGGTTGATAAATATGAGGACGAGCAGGAAAAACCGTTTCTCCCGTTTCAAAACGTCGCGCAAATTCAGATCTAAAAGAAAAACTTTCTTGTTCAAGACCCGTGACAGTCGCTGAAAGCGCTTTGAATTCTTTCGTCATTGCCAACATCGCTAATTTCATGCCGTCCATATTACCCTGAACACTTGCACAAGGACTTGCACGAGTCTCTGAGCTAGCAACCGCTTCAGAGATCACCGTTCTTGTTAAAACTATTTCTGCTGGAATGATCTCTGTTTGAGAAACAGTCAATTCTAAAACTAACTGACGCCGTCTGTTTTGTTCAAACTGTTTAAACAATTCAAATTCTCGTTCTTGTTGGGCTATTTGGGCCATTAGTTTTTCTTGTAGTCTCAATATTTCTGCTCTGAGGCTATTTATCTGTTGGAGATTTTCTTCTTGAGCCAATTTCAAACTTTCAATTTCTTTTTTAAGATCTGTATTAGCTCTCCTGGTTTTATATAAATTATCTTCTGTACCCACTTGCTGTTTTTTAAGAGTATCCAGCTCTTTTTTTAAACAATCTCTTTCTGCAGTGACTCCCGCAAGCTCCCATTGAAGCCCCTCCTGCCGAGTCGCTACAACGCCCTCTTCTTCTTTGTGAGCATGAGATTTAAAGTGCTTCTTGCGCTGCTGAACCTGTTGAATCAATTGATGACGTTCAAGCGTTTTTGGGTTCGTCATCAATACTTCTTCCAAAACAAAAACATCAATTTGATCTGTTTTATCTTGTGTTAATAACGCAGCAATCGTTGGATAAAACTGATTTTTAATCAAAATCCACATGACAGGATCATCGTCCCAACAAGGCTCATTAAGACAACTCAAAAAATCTTCTTTCATAAACCAATTAAACACAGAAAAATCATCACCTACTTTTTGAGCTGCAAGACCTAATAAAAATTGATGGGGAGAACCCAGCATGGCAAACTCATTTGATAATTTTCCTAGATAATTGCCCATGCATTGGATAATTTTTCGATCATTCAAATAGAGCGCCAAAGCAATCGGTGAAAGACCTGATCTATTCTGATGATGCGGATCTAAGCCGCTCTCCAAAAGCAGCTGAATGATAGAGTCAGATTGCCCACTCCAAATCGCGTAATGCAATAAATTATTGCCTGATTCATCTTGCGCATGAAGGTCTGGCGAATAACTAGAAACTAAAGGGGTAAAATATTCCTCTGCATCACGGCGATAACATGCCCGAATATGAGCCTGTGTAGCAAAAGGTTCAAAAAATTCTGTATTCGATAGCACGGGCTCTTTAATTTGCAATGACCCATCGGACGCTCTTGTATATTTCGCCAAACTAAGCACTTTTTCGAGTAAGTGCCGCTGGACTTCTATGCAGTCTAAATCATCGCTAGAAGACGCCAACACAGCCTTCAGTAAAATCTTGGCAATGTGAGGAAACTTTTGATCAAAATCGTCTTGTGATGAAAAACGGATTCTCTTAAAAACTTCGTCATAACCCTCAATTTCTCGATTTTGAAGTGCAATCAACCATACCAGCTGTAAGACAGCTTGATCATCTTTGATACTTTCAAGGTAACGTTTAAAAAGATCTAAATTAAAATTAAGAACCCCTGCATCCTCTACCAGAAACGCCTCAAAATGCCTTAACAACTCTTGATAGACTTCTTCCATTCCACCACCGGGTGAAGGCGCTTTTTTCTGCCGACTTGCTACAGCTTTTTCTGAAGCCTGTTTTTCTTGATTGACTCGGGCCATATTGATTAAAAATTTAACAATCTCAGAACCCTGACCACCCCACTGGGCATAACGCACAGGTGCATTGCCATATTGATCTTTTCGATCAAAAAACTCTGACCGACTGGCCATGGTCAGCTCTTCGAGCGTTGCACAGGCAACCATGATGTGGACTATCGGTGCCACAGGTTCAAATAAGTTATAACAAGGTACATAAACTTCTCCCGCTGTTTTTCTGCACCCCCAAGACCCATCTGATTTTTTACCATAGTGAATGAGCCCCATGACAAATTGAAAAAAAGATTTCTTTTCTTTAGATCCCTCAGGCGTCTCCAACGCTGTTATCAATGATGTCTTCAGCAATTCCCGGTCTGAAATGACGCATTGATACATAAGCCTCTCAAAGGCATGCTTAATTTATTTTTCGCAACCTTTTGAGATAAAAATGCCGATCGATCTTCATCCAAAGTTATCTGCGCCAGGATTGCTCCAATCCGTTAAACA
>CANJUQ010000019.1 GCA_947478175.1 Thiotrichales bacterium
GTAAAGAAATAGTTGTGACTATTAAAGACAGATACCAAAAAGCAACCAGCCTCCAAAAGAAAAAAATTCTTGATGAGTTAACTGCCTTAACGGGTTATCACAGAAAATATGCACTCTCTGTTCTGAATAAAAAGAATAAATCGCCAGTTAAAAATAAAGCCAAGAAAGTCAATGCTAGAAAATATAATCCAGCTGTGCAGCAGGCTTTAACGACACTTTGGTACGCCGCCAATAAAATTTGCGCTAAAAGATTAGTCCCATTTATTCCTGATCTTTTAAATGCCTTGGAGCGCTTTGGTCATGTGTCTCTACCCGAAGATGTCAGAAGCCAGCTATTAAAAATAAGTCCTGCCACTGCCGATAGATTATTGAATAGCGAGAGGCATGCCAGTTCAAAAGGAATAAGCACAACCTCACCAGGAAGCCTTTTGAAAAAGCAGATTAAAGTTCGAACTTTTACGGATTGGGACGATATTGTTCCAGGGTTTTTGGAGGGCGATTTAGTTGCACATTGTGGTGGACGAGTGGATGGGTCTTTTCTGAATACTCTAGTTCTGACAGACATTGCATCAACATGGACTGAATTTTTTCCTTTGTTGAAGAAGGGGGAATCTGAGGTCATTGCTGCTTTAAATATTGCTAAAAAAATTCTGCCAATGTCTTTGCTTGGCCTGGATACAGATAATGGCAGTGAATTTATTAATCACGCCTTATTTAATTTTTGCACTGATGAAAAAATTACATTCACGCGCTCTCGCCCCTATAAGAGCAATGATCAAGCCCATGTAGAAGAAAAAAATGGATCTATTGTCCGTAGAATTGTTGGGTATGATCGTTATGAAGGCTTAGCAGCAGTTGACGCATTAGCCGCTCTGTATGCGCCTCTCCGACTCTATGTTAATTTTTTTCAACCCTCTCTAAAGCTAATTTCCAAAGAAAGAGATGGGGCTAAAGTCTCTAAGAAATATGACAAAGCAAAGACGCCTTATCAAAGACTGCAGAGCTCAGATTTAATAAGTACAGAGGTTAAAAATAAACTTACAGCGCAATATGAAACATTAGACCCGTTGGGCCTCCTGAGGGAAATATCAAAACAACAAGAGGAATTTTGGACGCACTCATGGAAACCACTCGATATCCCCCTAGCTACTGACTCCGTTCAAACACCCATGGACCAAGAAATTTGTGATTTATTAAAAATTGAATCGATAAAACCTAGAGCTCAAAAATTAAGGCTTGGAAAATTCGCGTCTCCAGTGAATTCTAGTATTCTCTGTTTTGAAGCCTCAATTGATTCTGCCTCTAATTCATTGGCACCAAAGACTTTAGAGAAAGAATCCATCCCTGAAATCCATCAATATCATAAGAGCAAAAAACAAAAGCCTCCAAGAGATTGGAAAACTCGCGAAGATTCATTTTCTACTGTTTGGAGCCAGATCAGAATTAAGTTAGAGCTGGATCCCGACAGGACTGCAAGCGACTTATTAAATGAGCTTATGCAAGAAAAACCAGAGCAATACAAAATAGGGCAATTAAGAACATTGCAGCGTCGAGTGGCTATCTGGCGAGTTCAAGATGTTAAAGACAGAGAGCAAAGTATTCTCGCCTCTTATGAAGCAGAGAATGCATTCAGTGACTTTGCGGTAAATTAATAACAATCCACCAAACCCTCATGGTAAGATTTTATTTGAGGCAACGGCTCTCTAATTAGTAAGATTTTTCCGTGAGGCAATACGATGGGGAAAAGTAATTGACGCTGATCAGATGCTTCAATCTTCATCTTCAGATATCCAAAATTTACTAGAATTTCTCGATTGTATTTTCAAAGATTATCCTGAGAATGTTTCTTTTTTAAGAGAAATTGGGACTGCTTTGATAGCAGCAAGATGTTCAGATCCCGCTGACTCGTTGGAAAAAAGAATGATTAATTGGATTGCGTTATTACAATCCCCAATGGGTACTATTTTTGCAAATAAGCTTCTACTGCCAATGGTAAAAGCACCATTGGTAGATTTATTTAGAAAAGTACTTGAACACCACAATAGCGTATTGCCTGGTACAACGATGGAAGAGAGCTCCTTAAGCAGCTTTAGAAGGATTATTCATTTAATCCCTGCGCTATTTAGAACGCTTTTATTGGACGAGTTTTTTCCAACATCCCCAGTCAGTGCTGCAAGTGATGAACCCCAAATGATTCAAACAGAAGCCATGCCAGCTACTGATGCTCCTCATGGCGGAGCTGGAGGCGGCACAACGCCTTTTTCTCAGGCTGCCGCAGGAACTTCAACCAAATTAGTGTGCCGGTTAGAGGTCTAGCGCTACTCACTTGATGTCTTATTTCCAAGCAGGGTCTATTGAAGAGTATTTAGGATCCGCCAATCTGCGTGAAATTATCTTGATAGGTCGATTGAATTTATCTGAACTCACCCCAGAGGCTATTAGCCAGAGTATGGCTAAACGACTGACTAACTGCATCACTTCTGCAGAGCTAATAGGAATGACAAAACAAGATTTTGATTATCTGGTTCTCTTTATTGACCAGAATCCAAGATTTCTATCTTTAATTACAAATATTTTTATAGAGCTACTCAATAGCTCAAAGTCCCTCATGGACTCAAACACTTTGAACGCTTTAACAGGACAGGTACTTGACGCACTCAACGCTCTTGCAACCGATCCTGTAAAAAAAATCGAAATGGTCAGGATTGATGGTATTTTTACAACCTTGCTAACTATCACAGGTGCACCAGAAAGCACTAAATTCATGAAAGAACGGACACTCTCCGCCCTCAGTAATCTCGCACTCGAAATCAAAGACTTCTCCGTGAAGAAGACCCCCATTCCGTCAATAAATCCAGCTCTTTTGCAGAAGACTTTGCAGAAGACAGTAGATCCAGTTCTTCTGCATACAATTTTATTGACGATCGCGAATGCCCCAGAAAGTACAAGTCTCATGAAAGAAAATGCACTCTGCGTTCTCTACGATTTTGCATGCTGTCCTGCAGACTCAACCACCGTGGCGCAAGTTCCAAATATTTTTACAATCTTGCCCAAGATCGTTAATGATCCAGAAAGTACAAAGCGCATGAAGAACTATGCAACCAGCATTCTCAAGGATCTTGCACCCCATCGGAAGGACGACGATGCGGCAGCCCCTCATGCTGGAGCGGGCAGTGGTACTCAAACGACGCCTTTTGCTGCTCATTCAGCCGTTGCCTCAGCCGAGGCAACGGCCGCAGAATTTCAAAAATATGATTGAGCATATAATTTTTTAAATCAAAATGAATTTTTTGGTGCCGATCATGAGCGCATTTAAATCTGAATCCCAGTTGAGCTAGCCTATTTTTCGAAGTCGCTACAGGGTTGGTGTTATCAACCTCTCTTTGCTAGTATGCCGCCTCCAAAATTTTAGACTCCCCTAAGTGCGTATTTATGAGCGTTGATGCGGCCCGCGCCAATATGGTCCAACACCAAGTTCGACCCCAGCAAGTCACCCAATCTAAAGTTCTTGAAGCGCTTTCTCGACTTCCTCGTGAAGACTTTGTCCCCACTGAATATCAATCTTTAGCTTTTGCTGAAACTTTTATTCCTTTAGATCATGGGCAATCTATGTTACCCCCTTCTCTTGAGGGGCAAATGCTTCAAGCTCTCCAGATTCTCCCATCTGATAAAATTTTAGAAATAGGCACAGGATCTGGGTACTTCACAGCGCTACTAGCCAAGCTAGGTCAACATGTTTACACCGTGGACTGCTATCAAGATTTTATTGAAGATGCGACAGAAAAACTTCGTCAGCATCATATTTACAATGTCACACTCATGCATGGACAAGCTGAAAACGGCTGGCCGAACTACGCCCCTTACCATGCGATGGTCTTAACAGGTTCAGTTCCATTTATTCCTGAAAATTTTAAACAACAACTTTCAATAGGTGGGCGCTTGGTTGCCGTCGTTGGATCAGGCGTTGTCATGCACTTAGTGCAAATAACTCGCACAGGCCCCCAATCTTGGGAAACTATCAAACTTCTTGAAACTCAGATCCCCAGACTAATAGATATTAAAGAACCCCCTGCCTTCCAGTTTTAATGGCCCTGTTTTGAGCCACCCTGTCTTCCAAAGGAGAACCCCAGTATGAGCGCCAAAAAAATCACAAAAAATCACTTAACCCTGTTATCACTTTCAGTGTTTTTATTGGCCTGGAATATTCCCGCCTCAGCCGAAGACTTAACGGCTGTCTATCAACAAGCCGCTCAAAATAACGCCACTTACCAAGCGGCTCGAATGACTTATGAAGCCGCCAAAGAAAATATCCCTATTACTTTTAGCGCGTTATTACCCACTGTGACTGTTGGCTCTCCAACGACTGCTTTCGCTCGAAATTTTAATACGCATCAAACCATTACTTCTTTTGGCCTAACGGCAACCCAACCCGTCTTTAATTACAGCGATTGGAAAACTTACACTCAAGCCCAGTTCCAATTAAAACAAGATGCGCTGACTTACTCCCAAGCCTTACAGACTCTGACTAACACTGTCGCAACGGATTATTTCCAAGTTCTAGAAGACCAAGAACAATTAAGATTTTCCGTCGCGAATGTTCGATCTAACCAAGAAAACTTAGATCAAGCTGAACAGCAATATAAAGTCGGATTAAAAGCTATCACTGATGTCCAAAGTGCCAAAGCGACTTATGAATCTGCTGTTGCGACTCAAATCAATGATGAAAACCAAGTGCAAGATGCACTGCAAACACTTTCTGCTTTAACAGGCCAACCTGAAAAACAACTGAGCCTGCTTAAATCAGATTTCCCAAAAATCAAACCTTCACCGGCAGATCCAAGTGTTTGGGTGCGTACGGCTATGAAACATAATTTGAATGTTTTATTAGCCCAAGAACAAGTTGAAATAGATAAAGCTGGCGTTCAAGTTCAAGAAGCTGCTTTCTATCCAACAGCAAATGTCCAAGGGACTTATGCCTACGTCAACACTACAGGAGCCAGCAGCGCGAATACAACGACCGCTTCTGTCAATGCCAGCTGGACGGTTTTCAGTGGTTTCTCAACGGTTCATAGCGTCAAACAATCAGAATTCACACAATCTTCTGACCAAGATACTTACTTACAACAACAGAGAGACACGGCTAGCCAAACTCAATCAGATTATCTAACTGTCCTGTCAGACATTGCTCAAATCGAAGCTTACAAACAAGCTGTCATTTCAGGTGAGGCCTCTGTTAAAGCCGCTAAAGCGCAATACCAAGTCGGAACAACGACCATCTATGATCTACTCCAAGAACAAACCAATTTGTTCCAAGCAGAACAGCAATATGCAACCTCGCTTTATCAATATATAAACGACAGCTTAAAACTTAAAACAGACGCTGGGCTTTTGTCTTCTCAAGACATCATGGCGATTAATAATTGGTTAGAAATTCCTACCGTACCTGCTGCAGGCTCCAGTTCTACTCCATCCACACCCGCTTCTTCTGATGGTCAATATTAATATGACCAAGAAATCTACCTCACTAGATTTTGAGGGCTCTCTGAAAGCCCTCGAAGAAATTGTCCATTCTATGGAAAACCAAAAACTCAGCCTGGAAGATTCTTTAAAATATTTTGAACAAGGCATCGCTCTCTCTGAAAATTGCGCTAAAGCATTGCAAGAAGCCGAATTAAAAATCAAAACCATTTCGCAAAAAAATAATTCTTCTTATGCTGACTCTATCTAACAATTTCTCTACTGAATCTTTAAATCGCCTACAAGATTATTTACAAAAAATACTTCCAGAGCCTAATACCCCCATTAGCCCCTTAATTACAGCCATGCGTTACAGTTTGCTCAATGGCGGAAAACGCCTTCGAGCTCTTTTAGTCTATGCCGCTGGCGAGGCGCTTGGCGCAGATATTTCTCTATGCGATACAGCCGCTGCTGCCGTTGAAATCATTCATGCTTTTTCACTCATTCATGATGACCTACCTGCCATGGACGACGATATTTTGAGACGGGGTTTACCCACTTGCCATATCGCTTTCGACGAAGCGACGGCCATCTTAGCCGGTGATGCTTTACATACAGAAGCCTTTGATTTGTTATCCCACCAAATCCCTAATCCCATCACCGCCATCGCGATGATCAAAATACTCAGCCGTGCCATTGGAAAATCAGGCATGGTCCAAGGCCAGACGATTGATATTTTGAGCGAAAATAAAATTCTTTCTCTCGAAGTCTTAAAACAAATGCATTATTTAAAAACCGGCTGCCTCATCGAAGCCTCTGTCCAATTGGGCTATCTCACCGCTGAGAATTCCCAGCCAAAAATCCAAACAGCGCTAAAAAATTATGGCCAAGCCATTGGCCTAGCTTTTCAAATTAAAGATGATTTATTAGACGCGACGTCTAATTCTGAAAAATTAGGAAAAACAGCTGGGATAGATATCCGAAATCACAAATCTAATTTTGTAAATTTACTCGGCCTTTCAGAAGCTGAAAAAATTATGAAAGTCTTAATTCAAGAAGCCCATATAGCTCTAAAACCTTATCCAAAACTCGCTCAAAGCCAGCTGAGCTCTTTGGCAGACTATATGATTGGGCGGGAGTTTTGATGTTCATATTAAAACCCTAAAACTTCTTTGACCAAGATCACGGTAATACGACTTTTTTTAACTTCTTGATGCAAAATAAAAACTTTATTAATCGCACTCGCTGGAACGCCATAAGCTTTATGAGCACGATCACTTTCTAGAACCAAACAATGCTCATACAGCCGTTTAAATCCTTCGTCTAAATTTTTGACTATTTTTTGTGCGCCAATCACAAAGATCAAATGATCCGATCCAAAACTATAAGCGGCCAGCTGACTACCTGACTGAGAAGCAACCATGAGACTTCCTTCTTCAGTCACAGCATGAACACTGCCGACGGTCCAATCAGGCGTATCTCTTAAACTATGAATTTCTTTGGCTTGCTTCACTTGATCCAAGGTATAAGAAATTTTTCTGGCTGATTTATAAACGCCAGATTCTTGAATTTCTTTTGAGACCCCAATGGTATCCAAAGTCATCGATGTCATGTCCATGACTTCAGCGCCCTTGGGTAACAACCCCAATACTAGAGACTTAGCTTCAGCGCCATTCTTGGCAATCTTCACAGACATGCCATGAGATTCCAGCGCTTGGGTGGTTCTAGCAATAATTTCGTCAGATGGAATTTGTGAATATTTTGAAAGTGTCATGAGGGGGCTCCTGAATTTTTGAGTCATTTTTAAAGAGGGCCGAGTTTAGTGAAAAATAAATAAAATACTGTAGGCCTTCTTTCAGCCATTAAGACTCCTAAGATCTCTTCATAGAATTAAAGAAATCATCATTTGTTTTTGTATCTTTCAAACGCTCGATTAAAAATTCCATCGCTGCAATATCGTCCATCGGATGCATGATTTTTCTCAAGATCCAGAGTCTTTGCAGTTCTTCTTGTGTGGTCAATAATTCTTCGCGACGCGTTCCTGATTTATTAAAATTAATCGCTGGGTAGACGCGTTTTTCGGCAATTTTTCTATCCAAATGTAATTCCATATTCCCAGTCCCTTTGAATTCTTCAAAGATCACCTCGTCCATCTTAGAGCCAGTGTCTATTAAAGCCGTCGCAATAATGGTCAAGCTTCCACCCTCTTGAGTATTTCTCGCCGCACCGAAAAATCTTTTAGGTCTTTGCAAAGCATTGGCTTCAACACCGCCTGATAAAATTTTTCCAGAAGCTGGCGTGACCGTGTTATAGGCCCGCGCTAACCGCGTAATGGAATCCAATAAAATAACAACATCATGTTTATGCTCAACTAGTCTTTTGGCTTTCTCAATGACCATTTCGGCCAATTGAACATGGCGACTAGCAGGTTCATCAAATGTACTCGCAACGACTTCGCCTCGGACAGTCCGAGCCATCTCTGTGACTTCTTCGGGACGTTCGTCGATTAATAAAACAATCAAATGACACTCGGGATAATTGGTCGAAATCGAATGTGCAATATTTTGCATCATGAGTGTTTTACCGGCTTTAGGCTGGGACACAATCATTGCTCGCTGGCCTTTTCCAACCGGAGAAACCATGTCAATAATTCTGGAAGTAATATCTTCCGTTGATCCATTGCCACGCTCCATTCGAAGTCTTTCATTAGGAAATAACGGGGTTAAATCTTCAAATAAGATTTTATGGCTAGTGGATTCGGGTGAATCAAAATTAATCGAATCAATTTTGGCCAGCGCAAAATAACGTTCGTTATCTTTGGGTGGACGAATTTTTCCTGTTAGAAAATCACCTGTTCTTAAATGAAACCGACGAATAATATTGGGAGAAACATAGACATCATCAGGATTGGCAATATAGCTACAGTCCGAGGATCTCAAAAAGCCAAAGCCATCTGACAATACTTCAACCACTCCTTCACCCAAAATATCTTCGCCTTTTTTGGCATGGGCTTTCAGAATAAGTGAAATAATTTCTTGTTTACGCGCCCGTGAAGCGTTTTCTAAACCCAAGGACTGCGCCATGGACATGAGCTCCGAAACGGATTTTTTCTTAAGTTCGTTAAGATTCATCAAGGGAAAACCTATTTAGTTAGTTTGAATTAATTGGTTTGAATTTGAAAAAATTCTGAATTGAAAAATAAAAATAATTATGAAGTTTTTGAACGCAGACTGACTAGCTGCGGGGCGGGATGGTATAGGCATGCCAGTTTAATTGCAAGACGAAATAATTTCTAAATAATTTTTACCTAATTTCTACAGTGCCAATCTTCTATTAATTTCTGCAATCGAATGCGCGCTTAGATCACTCGTAATATTCTCACCCAACTGACGACTGATTCTGGTCGCTGAAAAAATACCTCTAACAACTACTTCTTCTTCCATTTGATCCAATTTTTCTGTTTTTTCTATTTTTTCTGTGACCAGAAGATGCATCACTCCCAATTCATGAATTAACCTAACAATATGCCCCACTCTCGCATTACTCAGATCTTTAAAATCAATACTGGGAAGTTCTTCAGCTTTACGCATCATCATTCCAACTGTTAAATCTTTCGGACTCACGCCTTGTTGGTGTGCCCGAATTCCCGTCAACATGGACTGAAGATCTCCTGAAGAAACCAGTCCTAAAATCACATCTGAGCCTTCTTCGACGACTAAGAGCGATTTAACTTTTGTCATTTTCATTTCTTCAATGGCTTGATCGATCTTAGATTCTGGAGAAATACTCTCCGGCGTTCTTTCTTTAAAATCAGTAAAAACATGCATCGCTGGAGAATCTTCCGTGACTAGTTCACGCCAACGTTCTGGATGATAAAAACGAACGCCATCACCTAGTAATTGTGAACTTAACAAACTGTATTGATGTTGATTTGGCATGATTTTGAATAAACCTAATAAACCAGGATGAAATAAAGGCGCGTAATCTAGCTCGAAGCAAGAAACATTAGCAAGGCCCACAGCAGATCTGTTAGACTTCCCGCCCTTTTATTTTGCAGGGTCTTTTATTTATCCATGAAAAAGCTTGTGATTCTTGGCTTATGCCTCTCTACTGTTCTTTCTCTTGCACTCACCGCCTGTTCAACGAAAGAAAAAAAAGATCCTTACATTAGCTGGCCCGCCCCTAAAATTTATGACAAAGGCCACGCCTATCTCAAAAAAGGCGACTACAACGACGCTATTACGGCCTATGAATCGCTCAATTCTCAGTACCCCTTCAGCCCAGCCAGTCAAAATGGCGATCTAGAATTAATCTATGCCTATTATCTTTCTGGCGATCCTGCACTTTCTCTGGCTGCCGCGTCTCGCTATATCAAACTTTACCCCAATGACCCCAATGCTGCTTATGCTTATTACATGGCAGGCGTGGTCGAATTTAATAATGGCCGTGGATTCTTAGAACGTTACTTGCCTTATCAAATGTCCCAACATCAAAGTGATAACTACGTTGCGTCTTTCAGTAGCTTCAATCAAGTACTGACGTTTTTCCCCAAAAGTTCTTATGCTCAAGACTCTCGTCGTCGCATGATTTATTTGAACAATATTATGGCGGACCATGACCTCTCAGTCGCTCAATATTATTTCAATCAAAAAGCCTATGTTGCGAGTGCCGCTCGCGCAGAAGGGATAATAATTAGCTATCCAACAACCCCGGCAGCACTTTTAGCTATGAAGCTCCTAGCAGATTCTTATCAAGCCCTGCAGCTTTCCAACCTAGCTGACTCCGCAAATCTTTATTATCAGGCTAATCTCTCGGCTCAAAAATAGACTCAAAAATCCTAGAGGGCTTTAGCCTATGGCAAATCGTGCCAGTCTCCATGCCGATGGTTTATTGCTCCTAGCGACGCTCGCTTGGGGCATTACTTTTCCCTTAATTAAAAACGCCGTTGCTTATGTCGATCCTGCCACGTTTGTCACTATTCGATTTTCGATTGGCGCTTTAATTTTATTGCCCTTTGTCTTTAGATCCGTCATTCATGCAGATCTCAAAACTTTTTTATTTGGATTACTCATTGGATTTTTAAACGCCGGGGTTTATTTCACTCAGACCGAAGGCATGGAGACTATTTCAGCTGCTGAAGGGGCTTTTATTACAGGGCTGAATGTTTTATTTGTCCCCCTATTTTTAATTTTCTTTCGCATGGGAAAACCTAAATTCAAAGACTTTGTTTGCAGCTTAATTTGTCTCTTTGGAATTTTTGTTTTAACAGACGCTGGATTTGTTTCTATTCAAGCGGGTGTTTATTGGGTCATTGCCGGGTCTATTTTTTCTGCTATCGCTATTTTGGCTTTACAAAAATGCTCTCAACATAATCAACATTTGGATGCCCTCGCTTTTTTCCAAGTGATTGGGACCATCATAATTATCACCCCTCTGAGTTTAGGATCCCCCTATAAACCCGCTTTTGAGCTAGTCCCTTTTTTGTGCATTATTTTCTGTGCCGTTTTTGCAACTAGTTTTGCCTTACTTGCCCAAACCCGTTATCAAAGACTGACCAGTCCTTCTCGTGCTGCCTTGATTTTCGCCCTTGAACCCGTCTTTGCTACTTTCTTTAGTTATTTTATCAATGGCGCTGCGCCCACTTGGCGAACCTTGTTGGGCGGCGCCATTATTCTTTTAAGTATTTTGTCTTCTGAGCTTTGGGGTAAGGGCGGTAAAAAAATATAAATCCAGGTATAGTCCGCGCCCTGTTTGAATTAAATAGCGCCTATGAATTTCTCATGACTGATTTAAATGATTTAAATTTAAAAAATAACCCAGAAAATAACCCAGAAAATAATCTAGAAAATAACTTAAAAAATTTAATTAATAATTTAATAGATCCTTATCATGGCCATACTTTCGAACAGGCCAAATGTCTTATTCAAATCAATTTAAATAACCCAGTTAACCCCGAAATTATTTTAATAATTTTAACTATTGGTTATCCGCTTAATTCTGATTCTCAAAAAAAACTATCTGAAAAAATTTCTGAACAAATCTCTGAGCAAATCTCTGAGCAAATTCAAATTAATTTTCCAGAGTTTTCTAATTTAAATATCCAAATCAAAATCAATTCTAAAATAGCCTCTCACCAAGTCCAGCCAGGCTTAACAGGCATTCCCAATATTAAAAATATTATTGCTGTCGCTTCTGGCAAAGGCGGCGTCGGTAAATCAACGACAGCGGTTAACTTAGCTTTGGCTTTATCTTATGAAGGGGCTTCTGTTGGATTATTAGATGCTGATATTTATGGCCCTTCTGTGCCTCTCATGATGGGAACGTTTGACCCACCCACCAGCTCAGATCAAAAGTCTATTAATCCTGTTTTAAAACATGGCTTACAAACCATGTCCATTGGCTACTTAGTCGATACAGAAACCCCCATGATTTGGCGTGGCCCCATGGTATCAACGGCTTTAAAGCAATTATTAAATGACTGTCGTTGGAATAATCTGGATTATTTAATTATCGACTTACCCCCTGGGACGGGTGATATTCAACTCACTCTTTCTCAAAAAGTTCCTGTGAGTGGCTCTGTGATTATTACTACGCCACAAGATTTAGCTTTAATGGATGTTAGACGTGCCGTCAAAATGTTCGAAAAAGTCAACGTCCCCGTTTTAGGAGTGATCGAAAATATGTCGACTCACCAATGCTCTCAATGCGGCCATATTGAACCCATTTTTGGCGAACACGGGGGAGAGAAAATATCCCAAGAATGCCGTGTCCCACTCTTAGGCCAATTGCCCTTAGATATTCAAATTAGAAAATCAATTGACCAGGGCTGCCCAACAGTGATTCAAGATCCCAATAGTGCTCTCTCTAAAATTTATAGAACCCTAGCTTTGAAACTTACCGCGAATCTCTCGTTGCGAGCTAAAAATTACTCGATAAAATTCCCGCGCGTTGTTATCCAAAACGATTAACAAAACAACTAATCAATCTTTTAAATAAAATAATTTATAAATTAAATTAAGGACCCGCTCATGCCCAGTATCAAAGCAGACCATTGGATTCGTAAACGTTCCGAAGAAGGCATGATCGAGCCATTTGAACCCAATCAAGTCAGCCATGTGAATGGCCAAAAAATTGTGTCTTATGGCACTTCGAGTTATGGCTATGACGTCAGATGCGCCAATGAATTTAAAATATTTACCAATATTAATTCAGCCATTATTGACCCAAAAGATTTTTCCGAGCATAGCTTTGTCGATCTTAAAAACGACGTTTGTATTATCCCGCCCAACTCTTTTGCATTGGCCAGGACCATTGAATATTTCAGGATCCCCAGAGATGTCTTAGTAATCTGTTTGGGGAAATCGACTTATGCACGCTGCGGCATCATTGTAAATGTCACGCCCTTAGAACCTGAATGGGAAGGTCATGTGACATTAGAATTTTCGAATACAACGCCATTGCCTGCCAAGATTTATGCCAATGAAGGCGTCGCCCAAATGCTATTTATCCAATCCGATGAAGTTTGCGATGTGTCTTACAAAGATCGCCAGGGAAAATATCAAGGCCAAACGGGTGTGACTTTGCCGAAGATGCTGAATAAAAATCTTAAATAAAAAAATACTAAAAAATACTCTAGCGAATCTGTTTTCCACTGAGGAGATCAAAGATAGCCGTTGGTTTGTCTAAATTTCCCAAAGCGCCTGCTGCAATAAAAAAATCTTCACCGAAATAATTTTTAATTTCTAAAACAGATTTAGCTGGCAGGTGCTGGGTTAAATTAGCACTGGTAGAAACCAAGGGACGACCTAATTTTTTAGCAATCTCAGATAAAACAGGATGCGCACTGATTCGAATCGCCAAAGTCTCATGATCTCCCTTTAGATAAACAGGAACTTGATTTGAACTGGGTATTAAATAAGTCACCGGGCCCGGCCAAATTTTTTTTAATATTTCTTGATGCTCGGGAGAAATAATTTGAAGCCAATCTTGGCAATTTTTTAAATCATCTGTAATTAAAATAAAGCCTTTATTAAAATTTCTAGATTTTAATTTTAATAATTTTTTAACTGCTTCAGGGTTCAGAGCATCAACGCTCAAGCCATAAACAGATTCTGTGGGAATAGCGATTACCTCGCCTTCAAGCAATTTTTGGACAGATTGATCAATATTCATCAGGTTTATCATGGGTTATTTTTTTAATATTTTTTAATATTTTTTTAAAAAGCCGCAAACAGTAACACCCTAGTTTGGTGATCTCAAAGTTTTATACTCGCCCGCCCAAAATTGGATATCGCTTTTCATGCAAAAAATTTCTCTCAAAACTTTATTAAAAATTAATTTTTTTTTCACGGCCTATTGGACTGTTCTTTATGCCAGTGCTGCAGGGAACTTAGGTAATCAAGAAATTTTGGGTGGTATTGAAATCCCCCCATCTATTTATAATTCTCAAAGTAACAATGATTTTCTCTATAACGATACTCAGCATTCGATTGGCGCAACGACTGAACATAACAGAATTCCTTCTTTGCTAAGCCTCTTAGCTCAATACCCCAATGGTGCTCCGCCCCTGTTGATAGGCATTAAAGCTGAATTCGATGCGGCTTATTCTGACAATACTCAGCTGACTTATGTCCCACCGTTCAATGGCTATGACCCCGAAAAACATTCAGCCACTCATGTTTGGTTTGATAAATGGCGACTTCCCATAGTCGCGACTTATCAGGATGCCTGGCATTTAGAAGTTCAGCCTCAAGCCAAGGGCTCTGACCTGACGATCTTAGAAGGCTCTGTGTTTTACGGAGATCTAACAAAATCGTCCCTCTATGCTTATTTAGGTCGGGAATATATCGACTTTGCGCCTTTTAATACTTTTATTCCCTACAACGACCCGTTAAACAAAAATTACTTCAGGCCTCTCCCTCAAGATACGGCTAGTGTTGGCTTTGAAAATAAAAATATTCTTTCAGAGTTTTCTTTTTTTAGAACAGACAGTACCAATAGTGGCGATCAACAACTGAATAATTTCGCCTATGAATTTTTATATCGGTTTAATCTTCCCAACTCCAATAATTTCAAACTCGGCGCCAGCTATATAGAAAATATTAATAACACCCAAGCCGGTTTGAGCAACTTAACCTCTAGTGATGACGGCCTTCTCCCGGCGGTAGACTTAAACGCTTATTTAACCTGGCAACCGTTTGGAATCTTGGCTGAATACGATTCGACGACTAAAAAAGTCAATAATATTGATAATAATAACGTCCTTATTTCTGCCTATGACTTAGAGCTAGCCTATAACCAATCTATCTTTAATAAGCCCACGACTTTTTCCATGAGCTACAGCAAAACTCAAGGATTAAATGGCGTTGACGGTGCAGGATTTAATTCTCAATTCAGTGAAACACTCTTAGGTGATAATGATATGTTTTCAGCTTCTATTGCCATGGAATTTGCTCAGAACTTCTATCTATCTCTGGAAGCTGACCGTGTGAGTCAATACACCGAATTATCTACTAGCAGCCCCAAAGGTTATTTTAATATCGTCACCGCTGACTGCGTCTGGTTTTTCTAAAAAATTTTTAAAAAATTCTGACTGTACTGTTTGGCTATTTCTAAAAATTCTTTTGAATTCGCATGCAAAGTAAATAAAGGCTGCTCTTTCTGAACCCAATCCCCAATAGAGATATGCAAATCGACTCCGGCTTCTTTGTCATTAGGCGCGCCGGCTAATTTTGCCAATTGCGAAAAAAAACTGCAGTCTATATTTTGAATTTTTTTACTCTGATCTGAAAAAACAGTATGAGTATAAAGCGCTGACTTAGGCAGATTTAAGCCCCCCTGAGCCTCACAAATTTTTTCGAATTTCTTCCAAGCCAATCCAGTTTCTAAAGTTTTCTTGGCTAAATCCAAACCCTGCCCCTTTTGCGAAACACCGCCCAGCTCTAATAATTTCCCAGCTAAATCTAAAGCTTTATTTTTAAGATCTTCAGGAGGATTTTTATTATTTAAAACACTCAGAACATCTCGGGCTTCAAGGGCTGGCCCAATGCCTCGTCCAATCGGACGAGTACCGTCTGACTCTAAAATTAAAAGCTGCAGTCCTATTAAATCTCCGACTGATTTTAATAATCGGCTGAGCTTATGAGCTTTAAGTTCTGAATTAATTTTGATAGCAGGCCCGACAGGGATATCAATCAAAATATGACTGGCCCCGGCGCCAATTTTTTTAGAAAGAATAGAAGCAACCATTTGACCCAGAATTCCTAAACCTAATTTTTTTTCAACTTGAATTAAAAAACGATCCGCCGGAGAAATTGTCATCGCCCCACCCCAGACAATACAGCCTCCCTCTAATTCAACCACACGACGCATTTCAGCCATGTTTAAATCAACGCGCGTTAATACTTCCATTGTATCAGCCGTTCCAGAGGGCGAAGTAATCGCCCTAGAAGATGTCTTAGGAATAATCAGACCATTGGCGGCCACAATAGAAACAACAATTGGCGTTGTCCTATTACCCGGAACACCACCAACACAATGTTTATCCATGATGGGTTTATCCATAATTTTTTCAGCGCCCAACGAATCCCAATTTAAACAATCGCCGATATTCACCATGGCGCGCGTCAACGCTCCAACTTCATGAGTAGACAAACCCATCAAACGACAGGTCGTCAAAAAACAAGCCGTATGTTCTGGGGTTAACTCTCCACTCACAATTTCTGAAAGAAGTTTTTCTAATCCAATCAACTTTAATTCATGGCCATCCATTTTAGATTTAATCAAGTCCATCGAATTTAAAGCGCTTAGAGAGCCCGGAGTTATTGGAAAATTTGGATTCATGCGTTTTTGATCTCTGTTTTAAAAAAGGGAGATTGTAAAGTGATTTACAAAAATCAAAATAAATATACAAGACAGGGTCTGTTTTAAATTTTAATTGAAAGTTTATTACGTCAATTGATTAAAAGTTTTATCTTTATTTAAATCTAAAAGTCTTGAGTTCATGATCCCGTGATCCAAAAATCATCGTCATGCTCTTGAGCGTTTTTATTAATCACTATTTATCTATAAATCTATAAGGGTCTTCTCAATGAAAATTTTAAAAAATTTAAAAAAATTTAAAAAATTAAACTTTATTTCTGCTCTATGTCTCTCGACTTTTGTTGGGCTGTCTGGAATTAATACGGCTCATGCCAGTATTAAAACCGATCTTCAGCAAGAGGCTACTCGTTTAAGCACTTTTGCAGCCTCGAGTGATATTCAAAATGCAGTCAAAAAAGGCAATCAAGACTCCAATCAAAACTCTAATCAAAAAATCAATAAAGCTGATCTAACAGATCTAACAAGCAATGATTTGTCTAAAAAACTTTCTGATAACCAACAAAGCAGTTCTATGAAAATAGTTGGCTCGATGGTGACAGATGCCAAGGGAAATAGTTTAGGCCAGACCGTTCCGGCTAAATCGATTAACTATCGATTTGCTGAGAATTTTATTAAAGCCCAGTCCAGTAATCCTAAAATTACCAGCCGAATTAAAACTTCTTTTAACCCAACGCCGGTCGCAAGAATCGTCGTGCCAGTCTTAGATTCAAGCCAATCCAATTCAATTATTGGGACCGTGACGGAATGGGTGGATACGGGGGATCAAGATAAAAATAAAAAATAAAAAATAAAAATTTAAATCGATCTGTAGGGGCGCCCCGATGGTGCGCCCTCATACACCCTTTTAAAAAACAGAGAAAAAATAAAATGAATGAACAGAATACTTGTACTTTTCCAAAGCAAAGATATGATATCAAAACAATATCTTTTTTAAGACATTTCATGATGGGAACTATTCATATCAATCAATGGGGAAGCGCTCTGGGACTTCGGTTGCCAAAAGCCATTTGCCAGCAACTGAACATTCAGAAAGATACTTTGCTCTCGATTCGAGAAGAAAATAATCGAATTATCTTAGAACCCATCCCTTCAGGTAAAACGCTTCAATCCATGCTAGATCGCATTACCCCTGAAAATATTCACGGTGAGATTTCAACTGGAGGGTCGGCTCTAGGAAACGAATCATGGTAAAAAAAATTTATATTCCCGATTTCGCTGATTTCATTTGGCTTGATTTTGACCCACAAGCTGGCAAAGAACAGGCCAAAAGACGTCCTGCGTTGGTACTAACCCCCAAGGATTACAATCAAAAAACAGGTTTGTTGATTGCCTGCCCTGTCACCAGCCAAATCAAAAATTTTCCTTTTGAAGTTGCTATAACCCACAAAGAAATAAAAGGTGCTGTGCTTTCAGATCATGTTAAATCTTTAGATTGGCGCATTCGAAAAGCAGAATTTATTGCCAAATCCTCTCCAGAAATTCTCCAAGAAGTTCAAGAAAATATTGGGCTTCTCTTAAAAATTCTCTCTAACGCTTAACTTCACGCACCCAGTTCTTTCAACATCGTTGATGCACCTGACTGCTCAGCACTCTTGCGAGTCGATCCCATTCCTAGCACTTCTAGGTTTCTTGATTCCACACGACATTTGACCGTAAACACTTGTTCATGCTCACGACCACTGATATTCATGATTTCATAAACAGGCAGTGGCTCGCCAAGCTTTTGCAAATATTCTTGCAGCCGGCTTTTAGCATCTTGGGGCGAGACTGTTTTAGTACTCAAATCATCAAACCGGCCTTCATATAAACTGGCAATGACCGCAATGACCGCTCTTAAATCGGCATCTAAAAAAATAGCGCCCAACACAGCCTCGAAGACATTTTCTAAAATAGACTCTCGCTGACGTCCACCTGTTTTTAATTCGCCAACACCTAGCTTTAAAAATTCACCCAGAGATAACTCTTCAGCAATGACACACAAGGTCTGGCCTTTGACTAGAAAAGCCTTCATCTTGGTCAATTCACCTTCGGTACATTCGGGAAATCTTGTATATAAAATTTCAGCCATGGATAGCCCTAAAACTGAATCCCCTAAAAATTCTAATCGTTCATTATGGGGCGACTCATAAGATCGATGCGTAAACGCGAGTTCTAGTAAATTTGGATTTTTAAAAATATAACCCAAGCGAGAATACAAACGAGTCCAATCTGTCATTTTAATTTAACCAATGCCCAATTCTATCCCAGCGCACTCCATGATCGCCCAAGCTAAAGACAACCATCTCTGGTTTTCCAACCAGATATTTTTGATCGACTAAACCCCAATATCTGGAATCTTCACTGAAATCACGATTGTCCCCCATCACGAAATATTCTCCCTTGGGAACAATCAGATTTTTAAAATCATGGGCAGGTAACCAAGGGGCATTCATTAGGGTATGCGTCTTGCCATTAATTATTTCTTGATATTCTTGAACGGCCTGATTTTCTGGCCCCCCTTCGACAATCCTATTTCCTAAAAATTTCGTCGGAACAGGGACACCATTCACGGTCAGCATTTTATTAACATAAGAAACATGATCTCCAGGGACACCAATCACCCGTTTAATTAAATCTACTTGAGTATCCACGGGGTAATTAAAAATAATCACATCGCCTCTTTGAGGCTGACCCACTTTCAATAATTCCGTATTCCAAACAGGAATATGAATCCCATAGGCAAATTTATTAACATATAAATAATCACCGATTAGATAATCCGGCAGCATCGATCCTGACGGGATTTGAAAAAATTCCCCCAAAAAAGACCTTAAAATCAAAACCAATAAAAAAACGGGGAATAAATTACGGCAATAGTCTGTGACAATCGGCCCTTTTAGTTTTTCCTGGCGTTCTTTTTTAGGTAACTGGTCTAGATCTTTAATTTCTGCGCGAACTAATAATTCTCGCGATTTTTTAAAAAAAACCTGGTCCATTAACATCACTAATCCTGACGATACCGTGAGGACTAATAAAATTAATGGAAAATATTCTCCAACGACGCCCATAAAATTCATGCTGTCTCCCAAACTTAACAACCTAGGGCGAATACAAGATTCGCCCCTACACAATCACACAAATAAAGACGCCCCCTCCTGCTTGAATCGTCTCTCCCCCTGCGGGAGAGACAGGCCCGAAACGCATTAGCGTTGAGGGACAGAGAGAGGGGGGTCTCCAAAAAACCTTTATTTATCGACTTTCAAAATCGCCAAAAATGCCTCTTGCGGCAATTCAACGCTTCCGATTTGCTTCATCCGTTTCTTACCGGCTTTTTGCTTTTCTAATAATTTTCTTTTACGTGAAATATCTCCACCATAACACTTGGCCAAGACATCTTTACGCATGGCTTTTACGGTCGTCCGAGCAATCACCTGCCCACCAATCGCCGCCTGAATAGCGACATCGAACATTTGCCTAGGAATGAGTTCTTTTAATTTATCCGCCAACTCACGACCCCGTCGATCCGCTAACTCTCGATGAACAATAACAGCCAAAGCATCCACAGATTCCGTGTTAATCAAAATATCCAATCTAACCATTTTGGCCGGAGAGTAATGCGAAAAACCATAATCTAACGACGCATAGCCTCTTGAAGTCGATTTCAAGCGATCAAAAAAATCTAAAACGACTTCGTTCATGGGGAGTTCATATTTGAGCGATACCTGACGCCCGACATACACCATATTTTTTTGAATACCGCGCTTTTCATTGCACAAAATAATCACATTCCCTAAATGCTCTTGAGGAACCAAAATATTGGCTTCGACAATGGGCTCTCTGATTTCTTCAATCACCGCAGGATCTGGTAGTTTCGCTGGATTATCGACATAAATAATTTCCCCGCCTTTTTTAACTATTTCATAGACCACTGTCGGCGAAGAAGTAATCAAATCCAGGTCATATTCACGCTCTAAACGCTCTTGAATAATTTCCATATGGAGCATGCCCAAGAAACCACATCTAAAGCCAAAACCTAAAGCCTGCGAAGTTTCGGGTTCAAAAAATAACGACGCGTCATTCAAAGACAATTTTTCTAACGCAACTCTAAACGCTTCAAAATCATCTGAGCTAATGGGAAATAATCCGGCATAGACTTGCGGTTTGATTTTTTTAAATCCTGGTAAAGCCTTCTCAGCCGGGTTTTTAACCCCGGTCAAAGTATCGCCCACCGGCGCTCCATGAATGTCTTTAATATTGGCGCAGATAAAACCCACTTCACCGCAATGCAATTCTTCACGATCTAATCGTTTGGGCGTAAACACGCCTAGCCTATCCACTAAATATTCTTGTTTCGTCGACATGACCTGGATTTTTTCGCCTTTTCTCAGCCGACCATTTTTGATTCGAACTAAAGACACCACGCCTAAATAACTATCAAACCAAGAGTCAATAATTAAAGCCTGTAAAGATCCTTCAATACTCCCACTAGGCGCAGGAACTCTTTTAATAATTTCTTCTAAGACCTCTCGAATCCCAAGCCCCGTCTTAGCACTGGCTCGGACGGCTCCTGCGGCTTCAATACCAATAATATCTTCGATTTCCTCACAGACTCTTTCAGGCTCGGCTTGGGGCAAATCAATTTTATTTAAAACAGCAATGACTTCTAAGCCTTGCTCGATCGCCGTATAGCAATTAGCTACAGTCTGAGCTTCAACCCCTTGCGCGGCATCAACGACCAATAAAGCACCCTCGCAAGCCGCCAAAGATCTGGAAACTTCATAGGTAAAATCCACATGACCGGGCGTATCAATAAAATTCAGCTGGTAAGCCAAACCATCATTCGCCACATAGTCCAAAGCCACGGATTGGGCTTTGATAGTAATGCCTCGCTCCCGTTCGATATCCATAGAATCCAAGACTTGTGCTTCCATCTCACGGTCAGACAGACCGCCGCACATCTGGATAAATCGATCAGACATCGTCGATTTTCCATGGTCAATATGAGCGATCACAGAGAAATTTCGGATACGAGAAATAGGGACACTCGCATGGGTTTTTTCAGAATTTTTTTCTATATTTTTTTCAGGGGTAATTTCAGAAGTCATTGGGTGCAAATTCTAGATTTAACGGCATTTTGAAGGGGCGCGAGTATACCTAAAGATACGCCGAAAAAAACCAGAGAAATTAGAGAAAACTAGAGAATCAAATCAGACAGGCCTCATGGCCATAGGTCCTTATCAATTTTCTCAAAATCTGCCGTGTTTTTTTGAAATTTCGCCGCTTCTTTTTGGGACCACGTACCTGCTAATTCGTCTAATTCATGGTGTAACCCAAATAAATCTAAAAATTTACAAACTAAAAAGAACACCCTCTTTTGGAGAAATTGTCGAAGATTATTTAATAACATATCAAAAAGATTCCATGTAATTAGAAAGTCGGGTAATCAAAGATTTCTCCATCGAGGAATTTTTCTTCAAGACATCCCATGAAGCTAAAATCTGCTGCCGAGTCTCCTGGACTAAATTTAAAACATATTGTTTAGATAAATTTGCTCTCTCAGCGAGCCGTTCCCAGTGTCTCAAACTAATTTCACGACTATTTTTTTCTCTAGACAAACTTAGCCCCAACGTACTGTCATTCATAAATAAAACCGTCGAGACATAGTCATAAGCTGGCGCTAAACGGGGTGTTTTTCCATCCGGATAAATAAAAGACCAATTTTTAAGATGCATATCGCCATTACCAATCATCCAATTAAAAACAAGTCTTTTTATAAATTCATACGCTTCGACTTCGCCTGCTGTCACAGCAATCATTTCAACCAAATTGTTATAACTCACACCCTGATATTTTTTCTCAGGATACACGCCATACACTTGAGCAAAATCTTCAATATGAACACGTTCTTGTATCCCTTGAGAATTAGTCTCTCTATCAAAACGCTTAACCGCCAATGCTTTTTTCTCGCCCCAATTTGAATACCCCAAAGCAGAGGGCATACCGACTATCTCAGACACTTGAATTAATTTAATTTCAGGGACTTGAATTCCAATGGCCCTAGCTAATTCCAACATCGAAAATTCATTTTCAGGAACGCCAGGAAATTTTTCTGATGGAAGCTTCACAATCCACTCTCCGCCCATTCCTTGAGTTGGAATTGTCAGCCCACCCGTAGGTTCTAAAAGAGCTGAAAACTTTAATTGAACCCCCGCCAAGGAAAACTTCAAAACAGCTTGATCACTCCAAGCTTTTTCTTGCTCAAGCCATTCTGGATTTTCTTCTAAATAACTTAAAGCCGTTTGAGATAATTCTAATTTCACAGCCCCTGGTAAATCCTGCCCAAGTAATTTCAGCAGACCAAAATCTCGAACAGAGTTAACCCCTGCTTTCTTCGCTAGGTATTCTCTCAAATGCCCCTCGGGAAGCAGGTTAGAAAAATAAGCCGGCGCTTTCGTTTGCGTAGGTCCCACCATAGGCACCAGCGATGCATCTTTTTGAAAGAAAGACTGGCTTAACACAAACCGCTCAGAAACGGGCCGAGCCAAATACTCTTCTGAAAAAGCAAACAGGCTTCTATCCCCAGGCAACAGGGTCAAAATTCCCACAGTTTGATCTTTCAATGAAACGACTAGTTCTTTTAATTCACTCATGACAATTCATCCCGCCCTGAAATTCCCCCTAGATCTTCTGGGTCATTATCAGGCTGCCAACGCAGTTGACTTGATTCCCCCGCCAATAAAGCCTTGACTAAATAAGCCTGTTGCTTAGTCATCAATAGCAAATCAAGCCCCAAGGCATGGGCAATCTCCTGAAAATTAGAAAGGCCTAAATTAATTTTTCCAGCTTCTACCTGAGATAAATAACTTTGTGCCAGGCCTAGTTTTTCGCTCAAAGACTGCTGAGAAAGCCCCTGAGAAATTCTGGCTTGCTGCAATTGTTTAAATAAGGCGTGGTCAGTCATAGTTAAATTGGCCCGTGTTTTTATTAATATACAAAATAATATATAAAACAAATCATAATATCTATTATTTGATATAAATAAATTAAATATTTAATAAATATTTGAAAAATTAAGTCTCATGACTTAAAAAAACATGGAAAAATTAAGTCTCGAGACTTAAAAATGCATGAAATTTTTACGCTCTCTTCTTTTTAGGCTGGGAATTTGCCAGCCCAATCACCCACGGTGCCACACAGCCAACTATTACGCCAATAATCAAAATACTTTCATAGATCCAGATATTCCCAACAGAAATTTGCGCAGGCGGTATAAACCCAATCAAGATAATAAAAATACAAGTCCCTAAGCCCATTAAACAAAAAACCCAGAGGCCTATTTTCCCGCCGGGGGTTTTAAAGCTTCTTTTTACTTCTGGGTATTTAATTCTCAAAACTAAAGCCGCTGAAAACATCAGGACATAAACAATTAAAGACAAGATCGCCGTAATATCGGTCAAAACCCAAAAACCACTTGAAACACTCGGCATTAAAACAAAAACAGAACATAAAGCCGTAAATAAAATCCCCTGAATTAATAAAATTCTCACCGGCGCGCCATGTTTCCCTGGAACAGAAAGACATTGAGGCAAACTGCCATCTTCCGATGCAACTAATAAACCTTTACTAGGACTTAAAATCCAAGCGCCTACGCCTCCCAACGCCCCAATGACCATTAAGATTGCAATCACAGGCATTAAAAATTCCAAGTGAAAATTAACAAAAAACAATCTAAACGCTTCTAACAATCCAGCCACGATATTTAACTTTTCAGGTGGAACGACAATGGCTACCGCCAAAGACCCAAAGATCATTGAAAACAAAATAATCACCGTCGACCACATCATGGCTCTGGGATAATCCCTCTGAGGATTTTTAACTTCCAAGGCATGGGCCGCAGACATTTCCATGCCCACTAAGCCGTACAAAACAGCTGTTAATAAAGTCAGATTTTGAAAGCTAGATAAATTAGGCAGAACATCATGCCAGGTAAATTTTATAGCCGATGGATTACCTTTTAATAACCAAATTAAAGCCAAAATAATAATAAAACCCATGGGGAGTAACGTCCCAATAATGGCCCCCAGAGTCGACAAAATATTAGAAATCCGCATGCCGAAACAATTAATTAAAGTCGCACCCCAAAACAAAATTAAGATCACAGACAACATATAAATTTTACTATTGACCAGATTAGGATCGACCACATAAGCAATCGTCGCCGCAATCAAAGCCATGATCGTCGGGTACCAACAAATATTATAAAACCATTGAAGCCAAATGGTCATAAACCCAATTTTTTTCCCAAAAGCCTCTCGAGTCCAAACATAAATTCCGCCTCTTTCTGGCCAGCCCGTCGCTAGCTCAGCGGCGATAAAAGCCGTCGGCAGGAAAAAAATAACCGCTGCGACTAAATAATAAAAAATCAACGAAGTTCCATAAATAGCACTCAATGGCAAGGTTCTTAAAGAATCAATTGCGATGACGTTTAGCATGACTAAGCTAAAAACACTTAGGGTTTTTTTAGGGAGAATAATTGACATGGAAATCGCCTATTAGGGCCTGGTTCTTGGGGGAAATTAAGAAAAACCAGGGGGGATCAAGAAAGAAGGCGCTATTAAATAGAATTTAAAGCTGAGGGGCAAAGGTTTAATCACAACAAATTTAAAAATAAAAGGGGGCTTCAATCTTCAATAGTATTTTAGGGCTGCCCCTACTTTCTGATCACATCCATCACGCCAGACACAGTCCGTAATAATTCCTGAAGACGCAGTGCTTGATCTTTGCTCTGGACATCTAAAGTCATCAGGATACTCGCCGTCTGAGCCCGGCGGTTTATTCCAGAACTCATGCCCGCAATGCTGACTTTTTCATTGACGATCACCGCTGTTAAATCTCTGAGTAATCCCGGTCGATCTTGCGCATAAATAGACAAATCAACGGGGTATTGGCTTTTAATAGTCTCAGACCATCGAACAGCCACCCATCTTTCTGGATGTCTTAGGGTCTTTTCAATCGCCTGATGGCAATCTATCCGGTGAACCCGAACGCCTTTTCCTTGCGTGATGTAGCCTGTCAAATTATCTCCAACCACAGGCCGGCAGCAGCCTGCCGGGCTAATTAAAATATTATCCATACCCTCTAAAATAAAATCCCCAGAATTCCCAATGGACCGGCTTGGCTTTGGATTCTCAAAAATCTCTGGTTGATTTTGATGATTCTGGATTTGATTCTGGATTTGACTCTGATCTGTCTTGAGATTTTCAGCAGGCTTATCTGATTTATCATGCTGTCTAAACCAAGCAGCAATTTTGGCCCGGGTTCTAGAACAATGGGCATAACCCAATCTTTTAGCCAACCAATCTCTCGACGGCCTGGATTCTTTCGAAGTCAAAATTTCAACCGCATCGCCGGTTTTTAAAACATAAGTCAATGGAACAATATGGCCATGAACCTTCGCTCCTCGACAACGATGGCCTATTTCAGAATGAACAGCGTAAGCAAAATCAATCGGTGTCGCGCGCTGCTCTAAATCAATCACTTTGCCTTGAGGCGTCGCGACATACACTCTGTTATCTAACACTTCTTTTTGTAAAACTTCTTGAGACTGTAATTCTTTCTGCCAATCCAAAAGACTTCGAAGCCATTGCATCCGGTGTTCATAAGAAATATCTCTTGAAGTCCCTTCTTTGTATCTCCAATGGGCAGCTACTCCCATTTCAGATTCTTCATGCATCGCATAAGTTCTAATTTGAATTTCGATATTTTGACCCGATGGCTCTTTAACAACCGTATGGATCGACCGATAGCCATTGGATTTTGGGCTAGAAATATAATCATCAAATTCTGATGGGACGGGTTCCCAATATTGATGAACCACGCCTAAGGCCCGATAACAGTCTGAAATATCTTTGACCAAGATACGCATAGCCTGGATATCAAATAATTGCTCAAAGCCAAGATGTTTTTTCTGCATTTTTTTATAGATCGAATAAATATGTTTCACTCGACCCATAATCTCAGCCTCAACACCATGATTTTTTAAGGCCTGATTTAATTTTTCAATCATGACTTCTAAGTGAACCTCACGATCCGCTCTCTTAGAATCTAAAGATCCCGTAATGGCCAAATAATCTTCAGACGAAAGCTGTCTAAACGCCCGATCTTCTAGTTCCCATTTCAATTGCCCAATGCCCAGTCTATTGGCTAACGGCGCATAGAGTTTCATGACACCTTCTGCAATTTTTGAAGCCGCTTGAGCCTCTATTTTTTTAATATGCCTCATGGCAACTTGCTGTTTCGCCAAAGCCACTAGAACCACTCTCACGTCATTGACCATGGAGAGAAACATTTTTCTGAGTTGATCTAAATCCGTACTGGCTTTTTGCTGGGTTAATAAACCAGAGGCTTCGCTCATCTGTACGACACCTTTTTGAATCTGTGCGACTTCAGATCCCCAGTTTTTTTCCAGTGTCAGTAAATCTAAATTTTTGGAATCAAAAAACGGAAAAATAAACGCAGACAAAATCGCCACTGGATCAGCATTCAGTTCAAATAAAATCACGCCCATTTCAAGAGAAAAAACTTGAGGTGTCAGGCCAGAATATAAAAAAAACTCTGGGGTCTTAATCTCTAAAACAGCCTGTATTTTCTTAACCCATTCTTCTCCAAAACGCTGTCTTAAGGCGTCTAAAAAAGCCTTTTGATTCACTGAACGATCTGGATTAATAAAAACCTGCTGCCGAGATTGGACCATGGTTATCTTTCCCTAATTATTTTTTCTCCCGGACCAACAAAGCCATCGATTCGACATGCGCCGTATGGGGAAACATATCCATGATCCCTGCTTTCACTAATCGATAACCATATTGATGAACCAAGATTCCAGCATCTCGAGCGAGCGTTGCTGGATTGCAAGAGACATACACTATGCGAGGAATTTTGTTTTGGCCAATAAAATTTACGACTTCTTCCGCACCGGATCTGGGAGGGTCCAATAAAACTTTATTATATTTTGTTAAATCATTTTTAATTTTTTCTTGCCAATCTTTTTCAAATAAATTCGTAGCTAAAAAATTAATATTATTAAGATCATTTAAATTATTTAATTTCGCATTCTCTAAAGCTTTTTTGACCATGGGGATATCCCCTTCGATGCCTAAAACACTCTGAACTTTTTTAGCCATAGGCAATGTAAAATTTCCCAGCCCACAGAAAAAATCTAAAATTTTATCTTCAGGTTTTAAATCTAATAAATCCAAAGCTTGATTCACCATTTTTAAATTAATTTCGCTATTTACTTGCGTAAAATCTTGGGGGGAAAATTTAATTTCTATCCCATGGTCAGGATGGCTATAAGAAAGCTTCTTACCCTCTTTGCCCTCTTCTCCCTCTTCAGAATTTCCATAAATACAATGGACTGTCTCTGGGCCCTTAGGTTGCAAATAAATCCAAAAATTTTGGGCCTGACCAAAATTAATTAATTTTTCTAAATCTCCAACCGATAAATCATTCAAGTGTCTAAATACTAAAGCGGTCACATGGTCATCTATCGACACTTCGATCTGAGGAATACTGTCTTTGGCGTCTAATTGGCTAATTAAATTTCTCAACTCAGGGATTTTTTGACCGACACTGGGATGCAAGACAGCACATTCGTTCATGTCCATTAGATATTTCCCCTGTCTTTCTCTAAAGCCGACTAAGGCCCCGCCTTTTTTAAAGACATATTTGACGCCTAACCTGGCTTTTTTTCGATAACCCCAAGTGGGTCCAATCAAAGGCTCAAGCCAAATCTCTGGACTGATCTTTCCAAAATGTTCCAAATGATTTTTTAAGACACTTTGTTTATGCAAAACCTGCTGAGAAATTTCTAAATGCTGTAAAGCACAGCCGCCACAAATTCCAAAGCTAGGACATTCGGGTTTAACCCGATGCTCACTGGGAATTAAAACATTGAGAGTCTTGGCTTCATCAAATTTTCCCCGACGAGATAAATATTGAATTTCTACTGTTTCACCGGGCAAGGCATCATCAATAAAAACCGTCTTGCCATTAATCTTGGGAACACTCGCGATGCCACGACCCTCATGAGACAAGGCATGAACTTCAGCAAGAATTGGCCCTGAAATAATTTCCATGGATGGCTTAGCTGAAACAGGTGGTTTAGAAGATTTCATGAATTTCCCGGCAGTTAAAAAAAGCCGGCGATTATCCCATAGGAGGTCTCAAATTCAATGCAATCTAATTTATGTTTTTAAATCAGTTTTTAAATCATGTTGCATGTATGTAATGTGCAATGTTGCACAGCGCAATGTTGCAACATGACAACTAAACTATTAGACTGAATCACAAATTTAAAAAAATAATGATAAGTCATGACAAGAATCAAAACTCGGCTCTTTCCCTCTGGCATTGCTGAAGGATCTGCCTTCTGTAATCGCACAGCAGAAAGAGAACTATTGAAACAATATATCGACAACATACAGCATACCGTCATTATGGCCCCCCGCCGATATGGTAAATCTAGCCTGATCACCCAAGTAATCCGTGATAATCAATTGATTTATGCCTGGGTTGATTTCTTATCGGTAACAACCCAAGAAGAAATAGAAAATAAAATTAGAGCGGCTGCCAAAGAACTCGTTTTAGCCATGTCTCCTGAAATAAAGAAAATTCAAGTTCAAACCGTCGATAAAATAAAATCCATGTCTCCTGAGTTAAATTTAAGCGCCATGGGACAATCTCTCAAACTTCAACTGTCATCTGATGACACAACCCCTATCGATCAAATACTGACTGAATTGGACAAATATGCTCAAAAAATGGAGAAAACCGCTGTATTAGTTTTTGATGAATTTCAGCAAATCAGTGAAATCGAAGAAAACAAATCCGTCGAAGCGCTCATTCGACATGCCGTGGAAAGAAGCAAAGCCGTGACTTATCTATTTTCAGGCAGCAATCGACATTTATTACAAGAAATGTTTAGCCAAAAAGACAGACCCCTTTACCGTCTATGTAGCGTGATGCCTTTGGAGAGAATTCACCCCGATGAATATCTTAAATTTATTAGCCGTGCTGCGTCTTCCCGATGGGGTGAAGCGCTTCCTAAAAATTTAATTTTAAAAATATTAGATCTGACTGAGTGTCATTCTTTTTATGTTAATGCGTTATGTAACGAACTTTGGCTCAAAGAAAAAACGCCCAAGAACGAAGGCGCCATTGAACAAATCTGGAAGACTTACATGATCAAAAATAAAAGCATTATTGTTTCAGAAATTGTCGCATTACCGTTAAATCAAAAAAAAATCATCAAAGCTTTATCTAATTCTCCAGAAGCTGAGCCTTATGGAATTCAGTTTTCGACTCAAACAAAAATCCCCTCTGCCAGTATTCGACGGGCCATAGAAAGCTTGTTACTCAAAGACATTATTTTCCAAGATGCCAACGACTGTTATCGAGTGCTAGATCCCGCTGTATCTTATTATTTTAGGTGTTTGCACTGATCCATAAAAACTATTAAGCGATTTCTTTTAATTCCATGGCGACTCTTGCAGTCACACCCGTTAATAATCCATACGGTGAAGCTTCCATAGCAGCAGCCACTTCTTCGATCGGCAAACCCTCACCCCATAAAACCACTTCATCACCCAAAGCAACTTCTTCTATATCTGTCACATCGACCGTAATGCTGTCCATTGAGACACGCCCTGCAAGCCAAGCCCGCTCACCCCGAATTAATACCGGCGTTCCTTCAGAAGCTAATTGGGGATAACCATCCCCATAGCCAATTGAAACAACGGCTAGTCTTGTCTGTCTTAAAGCTCGCCAAGTCGACCCATAGCCCACCCGCTCACCGACTTCTAATCGATGCAAAGAGATTATTTTAGATTTAAGCGTCATGACCGGTTTTAGGCCTAATGCTTTGGCTGATTGATTAGAACAGGGAGACACGCCATACAGCATGATTCCGGGTCGAATAATATCTAAATAAGATTCTGGATATTGAATCAATGCTCCAGAATTCGCCGCTGATTTTAAATGGTTAGGATAGGCCTCTGTCAGTTTTAAAAATCTTAAAAATTGCTGATTAACACTTAGGTCTACTTTGAGATTATTCCTGGGAGAATCTTCTTGATCGGCATTCGCAAAATGGGTCATAAAGAAAATATCTTTGACTTGAGAACAAGCTTTTAAACTTTCATAGGCTTTGGGAACTTCGGTGCTTTGAAAACCAAGCCGATGCATTCCCGTGTCTATTTTGATCCAAGTATTTAAATAAAAATTTTCTGGGCTTTGGGAGATTTGTGCAATTTGTTTAATCTGCAGAAAATCAAAAACGACGGTATCTAAACGATACTCAAGTAATAAATCCAATTCTTTCTGAGACTGAAAGCCATTCATAAGAACAATCGGCTGAATTACCCCAGAGTGTCTTAAAGCAATGCCTGCCTCTATCCCAACCACACCAAAGTAATCAACATCTCTTAGATGCTTCGCAACTGTCACCATGCCATGGCCATAAGCATTGCCTTTGACCATCGCCATAACCCTTGAGCCTGGAGCCCTATGCCTAATAACAGATAAGTTATGGCGCAAATTAGAAAAATCGATTTCAGCCGAAACACGAAAAGAATCCATATAATTCTCTCTTTCCATTTATTTTAAATTTCAGATTTTAAATTTTTAATTCATGCGCTGTGCTGAGTAATCATCAAACCGGCAGTAATGCCCCATAAAAGTCAGACGTGCCATACCAATGGGACCATTTCTTTGCTTACCAATAATAATTTCCGCCGTGCCTTTTTGTTCGCTATCGGGGTGATAAACCTCATCGCGATAAATAAACATGATGACATCTGCGTCTTGCTCAATCGCACCCGATTCACGCAAATCCGAGTTCATGGGGCGCTTGTCTGTTCTTTCTTCGACTTTACGACTGAGCTGGGAGAGCGCAATCACAGGGACGTTTAATTCTTTGGCCAACGCCTTTAAGCTTCTTGAAATTTCAGAGACTTCATTGGTCCGACCTTCTTTATTGCCGGGCACCTGCATCAACTGTAAATAATCTACAACGATAACACTCAACCCTCCCTGCTCTCTGGCAAGCCTTCTGGCTCTAGATCTTAACTCAGACGGACTTAGCGCAGGCGTATCATCAATAAACATATTCATACGATCGGTCATAAGTGTCATGGCTGAAAAAATTTTGCTCCAATCATGTTCTTCTAGTCTTCCTGATCTTAAAGCCGCTTGGTCAACTCGCCCCATCGAAGATAACTGACGCATAATGAGCGAGTCTTTAGGCATCTCCATACTGAAAATCAAAGCAGGCTTGTCTGAATCCATCGAAATACTTTCAGCAATATTCATGCCTAATAAAGTTTTACCCATGGAGGGCCGACCTGCGATAATCACTAGATCTGCTTTTTGTAACCCAGAGGTCAGACGGTCGAGATCTTTGTAACCCGTCGCTAATCCAGTAATACCCCCTTCTTTTTGCATCAACTCATCAAGTCTTTCGATTACCATTGGCACAATTTCTTTCACAGAAACAGGACCGACTTCTCTTTGGCCATGTTCAGCAATCGAAAAAACTTTTCGCTCAGCTTCATCCAAGATCTCATTCACACTGGATCCATCGGGGTAATAAACTTTATCAGCGACTTCCGAAGAGACCGACAAAAGCTGTCTCAAAATAGCCTTGTCATGAACGATTTGAGCATACGCTGCAATATTGGCCACTGACGGCGTATTACGAGCCAGGTCGCTGAGATAGGCCAAGCCTCCCACATCTTCTAATTTCCCAGCATGTTCTAATCCATCGGACAACGTCACGACATCAAAGGGCATGGTCTTTTCAGCCAATCTCGCAATTTCTTGAAAGATAAATCGATGTTCTTTTCGATAGAAATCTTTTTCGTAAACTTTGTCCGAGATTTTGTCCCACGCTTGGTTATCTAGCATCAAGCCACCAATGACAGATTGCTCGGCTTCTAAAGAATGCGGAGGGATTTTTAATTGGCTGAGATCATGGTCATTAAATTGATTTTGAAATTTTCGATTAGACCCAGATTGGGCTTCTTTCACGTACATGCAGACTCTCTTTGGAATATAAATAAATTTAAAAAATCTAAAAAATAAAGGCCGGCGATTGTAGCTATATTTTTTCCCTAACGCTGCGCCCGAGTCTCACGAATAAACAACGCAACAATAAAAGCTAAAACAAACGCGATAGGTAAAATTTTAATCGCGGCTTCATATGCCATAGGAGAATTACCGCCACCCATTTTATCCAAAATATATCCAAATAAAGGCTCTGAAATCGCACCGCCTAACAGCATTTGAATAGAAATAATCGAGGTCGCTGTGGAAATCACCGGATGAGGATTGCTCTCAGCAACGATGGGATAAGCCAAGACCTGCGCGCTCGCTGTCATGCCTAACAAGAAAAATACAAGGCACCAAACTAAAAGCGATACATGCTGAAGATTTAAACAAATCTCAATAATCACTATGGACAATAAAATACCAGCCAGCATGGGTAACTTACGGCGCTTTAATCCATCAGAAATCATGCCCATCAAAGGCGAGCCAACCATCGTTCCAAAATACAACATGCCACTGACTAGACCCGCTTCTGTGTTAGATAATCTTTCAACGCTCATCAGATAAGGCACCCCCCACAAAGCGCCCAATAAAAATATTGGCAAATTATTTAAACTGCCTGCTAAGCCGGCTAACCAGTTTTGAGGATTTTTAAACGCGATTTTTAAATTGCCACATAGGCTTTTTTTTATTTCTTCTGACTCTTTTTTTACTATTTTTTTTTCTACCAATTTTTTCTGAGTTCTCGAATCAAGATTTCCAGAGTGTTCATGCTCTTCATGATTAAACGGATCAAAGCTGGGTTTGATTTTTTGAGGGACATCGCGCACAAAAGCGGCTATCAAAATGGCAATCACCACGCCCACCAAAGCAACAATCAACAAGGCTTCACGCCAGTCTAATAAATTAATTAACGCAATAAATGGCGATTGGACCATGAATCCGCCCAGCATCCCCATGGTGACAATAAAGCCCACCACACGAGCCATGTGAGATAAAGAAAACCAATTGACGGCAATACGAATACAACCGACAAAAATACAGCCGCCTGCCATGCCCATAAATAACCTGGCGACAATCAAAACCCAGAGTTCGCTCGAGACTGCAATAGCCACAACCGTCATCACAGATAAAACCAAAGCACAGAGAATCACGACACGAGGAGACGTTCGATCACACAAGATTCCCATCGGAATCAAAGAAATTACATTGGCCCAAAAGTACAAAGATGAAATCCAACCTAAGCCTTCAGGTGAAAGCTGGTAAGTTTCCATCAGCTGACCGCCTAGCGCGTTGAACATATTGTTCAGCCCGAAACCATAGAAAAAAAACAAACTGGTAAAAAACAGAACAACTAACGACTTAACGGTCTCTTTACTTAAGTTAATCATTGGGCATTTCTCTTTTATATTCTTGATGGGCTCAGAATTGGGGAGCGCGAGTATAAAAACAAAGTACGCCGAGGGCTATGTGAAAATAATTTTAAAAAAATAAATTTTTTTTAAAATTTCTCTCTGGATGTTTTTGTTTAGATTTGCAAAAATAACTCTTGTTTAAATTTAATATAAAAACGGGAGTTTTTACGTGGCACTGAGCAAATTTTTAGATCCCAAAAACGATTTTGCGTTTAAGCAAATTTTTGGACAAGAAAAAAACAAAGACATCTTGATTCACTTTATTAACGACATGATTGAATTTCCCACAAAACAAAAAATAGAACATGTCGCTTTTTTAAAGCCCATCCAAGATCCTAATATTGCCTGTAAAAAACAAAGCATCTTGGATGTTTTGTGCACGGATGAGAAAGGCCGGCAATACATTGTCGAAATGCAGGTTTGTCAAACCACTGGCTTCGAAAAACGAGCGCAATACTACGCGGCTAAAGCTTATTCAGGTCAATTAAATATTGGCGAGTCCTATGAAAAATTAAAAGCCGTTATTTTTTTAGCGATTACAGA
>CANJUQ010000020.1 GCA_947478175.1 Thiotrichales bacterium
AAAGAATCAAACATCCTTTGGAGTTTGGGCAAGTAAAGATCGATGTTCTTTATAAAAAATCTTTAAAAGATCTTCCAATGCAAGAAGTGGTTGTGAAAACAGGGATCTTAAAAATTGCCTCTCCCGAATTGGTCGCTTTGGATTTGTTTCTTTATTTAGGGAGAAGCGGCGGGTTAAATCATGTTGCAACGGTATTGTCAGAGCTTGTAGAGGAACTGGATGCTGAGAAGCTATTAATTTTGGCCGATAAGATCCAAGAAAATTCTTGGCTCCAAAGGCTTGGGTATATTTTGGATCAGGTGGAGACCATGGTCCCGGAAAAAACAAAAGAGCTCTCTGAAAAAATAGAAAGCTATTTAAAAAATAAAATGAAGGTGTTTGTTCCATTAGCCTCAGAGATTCCAAGATCAGGGTTTCCTCGGGTCAAAAAATGGATGATTATTGCTAATACAACGATTGAGAGTGATCTATGATTTCGGAAGATTTTGTTGAGGCCTGGAAGGAAAACGCAAACTGGAAATTGCTCGATATGGTCGAGCAAGATTTGATTATTAGTCGAGCTTTAATTTGTCTTTATAGCCATCCAGAAATTAAAACTAATTTAGTTTTTAGGGGTGGTACTTGTTTGAATAAATTATTCATCAAGCCACCTGCGCGTTACAGTGAAGATATTGACTTTGTTCAGCGACTCCCAGGCCCTATTGGTAAAACTATTGATGCGATCAGAGAAGTTTTATTACCATGGCTAGGGGAGCCGAAACGCAAAATTACCGAGCGTGGGGTAAAGCTAATTTACAAATATATTTCAGTGGGTAACTTACCTGCCAAATTGAAAATTGAAATTAACACCAGTGAGCACTTCCAGGTTCTGTCATTAAGACAAGAGCATTTTTCTATTCAATCAGAGTGGTTTGAAGGATCGTGTGACATTTCGACTTATGATTTTGAAGAACTAATGGCCACTAAATTGAGAGCGTTGTATCAACGTAGGAAGGGCAGAGATTTATTTGATATCTGGTACGTGTTTAATTCTTGCTCTGTCAATATCGATCAGGTCATTCATGTTTTTCACAAATACTGTGAAAAAGAGGGGGCTCGAATTTCCAAAGATTTATTTAAAAATAATATGGAAGAAAAGCGTTTAAATACTGACTTTAGAATTGATATGAGTCTGCTACTTCCGCCAGGGATGAACTGGAATTTTGATGAGGCTTTTATATTTTTCCAAGAAAATATTATTGAAAAAATTTAAGAATTAACCGCTGTCATCGTCGCCACTCCAAACAACCTCGCCAAAGCCTCCATATGATTACTTTGCTTGAGATAACCACTGGGCATTGCAAACCACTGATTCGCTGCGCTGATAATCACCGTCGGGTAGGGCGCTTGTAAAAACAGACTTAAAATCGGCCAGGGGACAATTTGCTCATAGCAAATTAAATAACCGGTCTCTTGGCTCTGTAAGTTAAATTTTCCAGGTAAGTTCCAATGGCGATTATCGGTTTCAGTTTTCCAAGGTTGCCAAAGTCCAATGGGCATCGGTTGGCGAGCTGGATAAATAGAGCCAGTGCCTTGGCCTAATAAAATTAGAATGTTGTTAGATGAGCCGTCTTTTAGATCCTGCTGTGTGCCTAAAATAATTGTCGTGCCTTTTTGTTGGGCTTGTTGATTTAAGTCTTGCCATTGGAATTGAGTGCCAGGGAGCCAATCGAGCGCAATGTTCTCTGGAAAAATAATGACTTTATCATTCTGGTCTAAAGCCTTTTGAGCGAGTGAAATTAATTGGGATTCTCGGTTTGGAATCTCAAAAATATTAGCTGGTGTTCCGCCCAGTTTTGTATTGATGGCCACCCAATCTTTAGGCGGCGAAGTTGGGAAATAAATCAAATTAGCCAGGATCGCGGTGATGAGTAAAACCATTGTTGGAATGATTAAAACAATTTTATTTTTGCTATGTGTCATACAGACGAACAGGAGCATTAAAACAGCGGTGAGGCCTAATCCAGGCCAGCCAAGCTTAGGGAATAAAACGCCGGAACTAGCCAGTGGATTAAGCCAAAAGAAATAACCCAGCGGTGGCAGGGTGAGAATGATCAGAAGGCTTAATGTCCTCAGAGAGAGATTGAGCCAGTTTTTATCTTTCGAATAAAAGATGGCCCAGGGGATTGAATATAAAATCGCTTGAGTTAGCCAAATGGCGAACCCAATCAATAGGCTGAATGACTCGTTGGAGAAAAAGCGAGCGGTGTCTGGGATAATCTCCCAGTCTGTAAAACACCAGAAACTGAAGATAAACACACTGGACTGAAGACGGGTTTTCCAAATTAGCCAAATGGCTGGAAATAGAACTAATAGGCCAATGCTCGGCAATGAATACCAAGTGAGTGAGAAGAGGGCGCCAATGAGAATGGGAAAAGTTAAGTTAAAAGAAAATTGGCGATGGGCGGGGGCTGTTTTAGTGGTCATCACGTTGCTCGTCTTGATGGATATTTTTCATATGCGGTTCAATTTAACGCCTTCTATGCCGATTGGTTTCTATTACCAAGTGGCTCATCCAGGAAAGCTCCAACGAGGCCAGACAGTCGAAGTCTGTCTTCCAAAAAACATTGGAGAGCAGGGGATTCAGCGAGGCTATTTGAATAAGGGTTCTTGTGAGGGTGGCTTTGAGCCTGTAATTAAAGAATTGATCGCTATTCCTGGCGATGAAATCAAAATTAATCACGATGGAATTTTTGTAAATAAAATTTTTTATAGGGCGCCATTTATTCAATTTGATATGAATGGACAGCCCATGAGTTCTTACTCCATCAAAGCGATTAAAAGCACGAATCAATACTGGTTGTATGGTGCTAATGATCTGGAGTATTCCTGGGATTCGAGATTTTATGGCGGTGTAGGTCGAGAGAATATTAAAGCTGTGATTCGGCCATTTCTTACCATTTAAACTATCCATAAAATAGCGGATGAATGGGCTCAGATTTTATGCTCTTTTGCGATTTTTTCGAAAGCCTCTTCCAGCGTTTTTTTGTCCAGCTTCCAAAGATTAAATTTATAAGAAAGCTTTGTAACTTCCTCAGAGGCTTTTAATTTTATGCTCTCAAGCTCTTTGGATTTTTCTTCAAGTTCTCTTTTCTTATCTTCCATGTCTTTTTGGATTCTTTCCATTTTTTTAAGATCAGAGGGTGTCAGTGACATGGGGGTTCTCCAGAGTGATTTAAGGTCGATGTCTTTATATCATTTTAGATATGCCATCTCAATGAAAATCTATCAATAGGTGAGTCTTGCAATACAGCATAAAACACAGGGGCTCGCCCCTGAAACCCCAATTAAAATTTACACACCAAATGCAACTTCGTTGCTTAAGTGTTTTTATGTTTAAATTTAAATAGAGCAAAGGCTTTTTATCAATATGCCTTATTTAATTGTTGTTATTATAAACATTTTTTAGATTCAAAATGAGGTTCTTTTCCCAGTAGATAGCTGGAGATTGACCCAGTAATCTGGATTAATGTTGAAACTATGTATTCAAACGTATTCTTTATCTTGTTTTTTATTTGATTATTCGTACTATGTGTTTTTGCATAGTAGGAGCGAAACTTTGAAAGTTTTTACCGTAAGATTAGATGATGAACTTGGCACTCTGTTAGAAAATTTTTGTGATCAAAATAAAATAAAAACCAGTGATGCATTGAGAAATTTTATTCGTGATGGTTTAGAAAATTTTAATACGAAAACAGATAATAATTATTTAGAATTTAAAGCTAATACTGACCTCAGTAAGCATCAAAAAGTGGCCATTTCAGCCTCTATTGAGACATTAATATTATTGAGACACTTAGTGAAAGATCGAGAAATTTTAGAGAAAGCTTCTAAGAAGACGGATGAAATTTTAAAGAAGAACGGGTCTTAAATAAATCTCTAAAGGCGTTGTCTCATGCTCACTATTTTCGCGATTAAAGATGCCAAGCAGGCAGCTCAATATTATGAAGAGGATAACTATTATCATCGGGGGTCTATTGAGTCCATTGCCGCGACGCATTGGCGTGGAAAAGGTGCTGAAATTTTAGGGCTTTCTGACTATGTAGATCCTCAAAGATTTACTGAATTATTAGAAGGAAAGATTGATCAATTTACCCAGATTTCACGTGTTCGACATGATGAAGGCGTGGCTCATAAACCGGGCTATGATCTTACTTTTTCAGCACCTAAATCGGTCTCCATTTTGGCAGAGATTGGTCAAGATTATCGGATTCATGAGGCCCATGACCGGGCGGTTAATACGGCTTTAAAATATTTAGAATCTCGTGGTACTCGCTATCGCCAGACGATCGATTCTCTGACGGAAACTTACAAGTCAGATAATTTAACGATTGCTAAATTTCGCCATGACACCAGTCGTAGTGTGGAGGGGGAAGTAGACTGCCAACTGCATACCCACTGCGTCGTTTTGAACGCGACTTTTTGTGAAGACGGAAAGTGGCGATCTTTGTCTGAAAAGCCCCTGTTTGATTTTAAAATGACCGGCGGGATGATCTATCGGGCGGAGCTCGCCAAAGAATTAAAGTCACTGGGTTATAAAATTGAAAAGACCCGTGAAGATGGCTTATTTGAGGTGGCGGGATTCACCCGAGAACAGATCGAAAGTTTCTCTCAGCGTCGTGTCAAAATTCTGGAAGTCATGAAAGAGTTTGGACTGTTTGGATCGGAAGCGGCTCAGGCAGTGACCTTGAATTTAAGAGAAGGAAAGCAGCCGATTGATCGAGATAAATTGCAGGGCGTGTGGGCTGAACGCGCCCGTGAAGCAGGGATTAATCTGGATGAATTAATTCAAGAATCTTTGAGATTAGAGAAGCTCATTAAGCAGGGATTTTATAAATTTAAAAATCCAGATCCCAAGGTTTTATCAGACCGAGCTTTGGTCTATGCCATTCAGCATTTAGGCGAAAGAGAATCTGTTTTTAAAGAACAGGATGTCATTAAAACCGCCTTGCAATATTCACTCGGCGATGTGGGTATTGAGGATATTCATCAGGCCATTGAGCGATCCAAAGAAGCGAAGCACGTAGTCCATTTAGGTCAGCACAAAGATTTAGATATTTACACGTCCGCTCAGGTCTTAGAAAAAGAACGTCGCATTGTGGAGATCATGCGAAACGGTCTAAATGAAGTAGACGCCATCGTCTCGAAAGAGGCCATGGCGCTTTATTTGAAAGATGTCGTTCGACGGGCACCAGAGAGCGGTAAGCCGACAAACTGTCAGCTCAAGGTGATTGAGTTTTTAGGGACGAGTACGAATCGAATCATTGGGGTTCAGGGCTATGCCGGGACAGGTAAGACAACGATGCTTAATGCCATTTGTCGCTTGGCAGAAGCGTCTGATTATCAAATTCGAGGCGCCTCTCCTGGGGCTTCAGCGGCGGATGTCTTGCGGAGCGAGACGGGCATTAAGACTGAGACGCTCTCCAGTCTTTTATTAGAACTAGAGAAAGAAAAACATCAAAAGGATTTCGATTTATTACTGGATCATGAGCGGCCTCAGAAGCCAGAGATTATTATTTTAGATGAGGCGTCTATGGCCTCGACTCATCAGATGCTGAATTTACTGGAGCAGGTCGAAGCTCAGAATAAAATTTTATTTTTAGTGGGGGATCGGTATCAGTTGCCCTCAGTCGAAGCGGGCTCTCCTTATGGACTGATGCAGGATGCTGATATGCCCTTTGTAACCATGGAACAAGTCGTTCGGCAAGAAGCGCTGGATCTGAAAGCGGCGGTGAATGAGACGATTGTGGGGAATGTAAGTTATGCCTTTGAGGCCATTAGCTCTGAAGAATTTATTCAGCGAAATTCGGATGGCGAGGCGCTGTGGCGTCCTGAAAGTACGATCCATGAGATTTCAAATAAAGATGATCGATTAAAGGCTATTTCAGAGGCCTATTTAAATTTAGATGCGAAGGGCCGAGACGAGACCATTGTGTTACTGGGGTCCAATGAGGATCGCCAGACGGTGAATTCGGCGATTCGAGAAGGCTTAAAATCCCAGGGTGTGATTTCAGGACCTGAGGCCGAGTGCCTGATTTTAAAACCCAAAGATATGACGGCGATTGAGCGGACTCATATTTTTAATTACGAGGTTGGGGACATTGTTCGATTCAATAAGGCTTATCGAAGCTTAGGGATTGAGCGTTTTGATTATTTGACCGTCATTGGCCGGGATTCTGAAAAAGAAGAATTAATTTTTCAGGGGAGCGGTAAAAATAAATCTGGGCAAGAGATCCGCTGGAAACCCGAAGGCTCCTCCATGTCTAAAGGCGGTGCAGTCAGTGTGTTCCAGCAAGAGGAAAGAGCGTTAGCGGCTGGGGACTTTATTCGCTGGACTCAAAATAGAAAAGCGGAGCGGATCTTTAATACAGAGACCGCCAAAGTGATCTCTATTATTGAGAAAGCCAATGGGAAGAAAGTGGCCAAGGTCCAGTTGAATCGCGGCGATGAGATTGAATTAGATTTAACAAACTCTGTGCACTCTCACTGGGACTATGCCTGGTCTTCGACGATTTATGCAGCTCAAGGAAAAAAGGCTCGTAACGTCATTGCGCAGTTAGAGGGCGCCAATCCTAATCTGACTAATTATCGCTCTTTTTATGTGGCCTTGAGTCGCGCGGTGAATAACATTCAGCTCTATGTCGATGACCTGGAGAAGGCCATCAAGACCATTGAAAAACAGACGGGTGAAAAGTCCAATGCCACGGAATTTTTAAAGGCGCATCAAGAGAAGCAGCAGTATGAGCAGCATATCCAGACAGCCTATTTGAAATTAGAGGGGAATCTTCATCAAGAACCGAATGAGATTGCTAGGCTGATTGGATTGGCCAGGCAGTATGCAAGCTTAGAAGACCGAAGCCGGGCGCATTTGATTGCCACGGATTTTAAAGATCGACTGAGATTAACCAGTTTGATTCGAGACTGTTTGAAAGAGCAGGGTCAGCTGGGGAAGATTGATTTTTCGAGAGAGTCTTTAAGAAAATGCCGAGTCCGAACTGACGACGCAAAACTAAAGCTGAAAGTCGGGATGCAGATTAGTTTTGATCGAAGCTATAAAAGTAAGGGGATTGAGAAGGGGGATTATTTTGCGGTCATTGAAATCTGTGAAATTACTAAGACTGCGACCCTCGCCAATTTAGAAGGGAAAATTATTAACCTGGACATTAAGTTCTTAGTGAAGCGTCAAGACGCAGAGGTTGGAATTTATCAGGCGGAGATCAAAGAGCTGTCCATCCAAGAAGAAATAATTTGGACCAAGACCCATAAAGACTTAGGTCTAGTGAAAAACGAAGCAGCCAAAGTGCTGGAGATCACGGAAGAGGGCTTTGTGTTTGAGCTGAAGGACAAGACCCAGCTGACCATCGATCGATCGCATCCTGCGATTCAGCACTGGCGACATGCCTATGTGAAAAATTTAGACGATGCCCTCCCGAAACATTATGAACTGGGCCTTGCGCATCTCGATGAGAAGATTCAGTCACCGACTCGAATTGCGGCCATCTTAGGCGCGATGGGTCAGGCCAAAAAAGCCTCTCATGTCTACACCCATAGCAAGGCCTATGTGATTCAGAAAATTAAAGAGATCACGAAAGAAGAGCGGGAGATTCAGACGTTTGAATGGGGGACTCATCGCAAGGAAGTGCATGAGGCGCTGGAACAATTTTCACAAGCGAAGAAGACCATTAGTAAAGCCTGGGTGACTTATTTTGACGCTAAGAAAAATGGAAATCTTGGTCCGCAAGTGGAAGAGAATTTACGAAACACCTTAATTCTAGAGCGCGCCCAAGCGGAGCTCGCTTCACAAATTATTTCCAGCCCTGATTTTAATCCGAAAGAAGCTAAAGCTTTCGGATTAGACCCTGAGAAATTAAAAATCTATTCAAACCGTCATGAACTGGTTCAGATGGTGAATCGCTATGAGCAATCACAAGGTGTTTTAAAGGGCCATTATGCCTGTCAGATACGAGAGAGCTTTGGATCTTTTTCTCAAGAGTTAGAGGCTAGAAATCTTGATAAGAAAAAACTGCTGGAAGAATCTTGGACGCATCAGAAGCGCTTAGATCGTGTACGTCTTACGAAAGAGGAACGGCAAGACTCAAAAATTTTGGAGACTTATTTTGAATATGCAGGAGAGGCAAGATCCCTCTGGGCCAGGATTACCAGAACGAAGGAATCGGAAAGGGGGACTCCTAAACCAGACAAAGCTCAATTTACCTTTGCGAATCATGTTTCAATCTTAAGAAATAAATTAGCTCAAGAAATTATTGCAAATCCAGAGCGCTTTGATCCTCTCATGATCAATCTTAAAGAGAAGACCAAAGGACTGATTCAAGCCCATGCCTTCAAATTTCAACAAGACCTAGAGCGGGAGATTAAAAGAGCCGCGTCACTCATGACCCGTGATTGGCGAATGGTGGTGGCCCAGGAACAGGCAGAAAATAATCAGTCATCCAAATCAGAAAGGCTCAGACCAGAAAATAGAAAAATTTACTGGGATAGGGCGCAGGTCTTACGGGAAGTCATGGTTAAAGCAGAAACAATCATTTCAGGCTTGCTGAGTGAAGAGATTAATAACAAACGATCCACACCCAGCAAAACGGTCTGGGGTAAGAAGCATGGCTCCGTGACCTTGCATCGATCGGGTCCTAAAGAAGGCCTGGTCAATGACTATGAGCGGGGGATTCATGGCGATGTGATTACGTATTACGCGAAACATCGGGGCATTGATTGGTACGATGCGATGTCTGAATTAGCCGGCATGGTGGGACTGGATCCTGAGCGGGGCAGTATTAAAAGAGTGGTCACTCCCGCAGAAGAAAAACTCAAAGTAGAGATGGCGCTTAAAAAAGAACAAGCGCTTTTAGAGGAAGAGAAGCGGCGTACTCGGCTTCAACAAGTCGCTCAAAAAATCTGGAAGGAGTCACAGCCCATCCAAGGCACATTGGCAGAGCGCTATTTAAAAGAACATCGCGGGATGGACTTTGATTTGAGTCAGCTTGAGATGCGTTATCACCCTGCAGCGCCTGATTTTACGGGGTCGAGAAGCACCAAGCCTGCCATGGTGGTTGGATTTTTTAATGCACAGAAAGAGCTGACCAGTGTTCAATGTACTTATCTAGATCCAAGGACTGCCAATAAAGATAAGAGTTTAGAAGTCGTTAAGCGGACCATTGGGCAGTTAAGAGGTAGCGCGGGCCTAATTTATCAGGGCGGGGACGAGAAAGTCGTGCTTGCAGAAGGCGCTGAAACAGCAGCGAGTTTAATTCCCGGAGTAAAAGACGGATCGATTTATATCAGCGGCGGCAACATGCAAAACGTGGGGCATTTAGGCTTTTTAGCCGAGCAGCATGAGACTAAAGAAATTTACATCGCTGCTGATAATGATTTGTCATTCGAAGTTCCTAGCTGGAAGGCCACGGAAGCCGGTGCCAGGAAATTAGAGAGCGAGGGTGTAAAGCCATTGATTGCCTTGCCGGAAGTCGTGGATGGCAAGAAGACCGATTTTAATGATGTCTTGAAAAAACATGGGCCAGAAGAAGTGATTAGACAATTCAAGCCAAAATTCGAGATGGTGAGGGATGAGTTTTCGATTGGGGATCTCAGGCTGACTGAGATTCAGGGGCAAAAAGCGGATTTTTATAAAAACCAGAGTTCTATGGAGTTGATGGAGAAGCTGTTTGGGCTGGAGCAGGACTATCTAAAAACAACGATTGATAAATTTAATAAGCTGAATGATAAAGAGGGCCAAAAAATATTGGATGGGCAATTAAGAGAGATTGCTCAAGAGCAAAGCGCTCTTGTCACAGAACTTAAAAATAATCCTGTGAGATGGGCAGGGCTTTCTGAACAGGCTGATAAACCAATGCTTGCGGGGATGAAGCTTTCTGAGATTCAGGTGGCGTTGAAAAATGGGAATCTCAGCCGGAAGGTGATGGGGGAGGCGTTGGATAAAGTGAGTAAAATTGAGAGGAGGCTTGGTTCTGAGAATTCGCATGGGCAGGCGATTTATAAAAGTAGGGGGAGATCTCAATAAACTAGAGGATAGTGATTCAATTTTTTATTTAATTTTGATTTTTTAAAGAGTTGGTGAGTAATTTTATAAAGGGTGTTGTAATGTTGTTTTGAATTCGAATTTTTTTATTTTTAAGAGGTAGAGTGTTGAGTATCTTTTTATTTTTTAAGGACGTTTCATTAAAGCTAGTTGGTCCAATTCTCAGATGGCTTAAAAGAAATTACATAAATCTTCGTGTGATAAGCATCTTAAATCCCGATAAAGACTTCTCGTATCATAGAATCCGCTTCCAAATTTGTGTGTTAGAAAAAACAATGATCAATGATTTAAAATGGGTTGTACAAGGAAAGGAGTGTGAGTTTAAAGTTGAAGCGGCCATGAAACCATCAAGCTTGCCTTGCGCAATAGAGAGAGGAAATCCTCTGAATGTGTTTTGTAGAATTGATGAGATTATGAGCAATATAAAAGCATCGCGCTTAGATCTTTCTTCTTTAGCAGGGAATGAGTTAAAAATCAGAATAGACACAGAAGATGGGAAAAAAGATTTGAATTTTGATGATGAAAAAATAATTTCAATTATTAAAAATAAAGTGAGAGCAGAATAATTTTTCTATTTAGATACTCTTGTGGATTTAGCGAAATAAAAAATGTCCAGCATTAAAGTAACAATTACAGAACTAGCGCATGGCCTTCATAGAGTTGGACTTATTGATGAAAAGACAATGAAATCTTTTATTGATGAAGAAGCTGCAGAAGATATGAATCAAAAACCCATGATCACCCACGCGAACCATTACACCCTTGCCGTTACTGATATAGATCGCTCTTTTAATTTCTATAAAGATATTCTAGGCCTCAAGCCCTTATGCAAATGGCCAAAAGGCGCTTATTTCTTAGCAGGTGATTTTTGGTTTTGCTTGAATCTGGATTTAAATAGAACACCAAAACCTGATGCGCACTATACCCATTTTGCATTTGGGATTAAGCAAGAAAATTTTTTACCCATGGTCGAGAAATTAAAACAAGCTGGAGTTAGCTCTTTTAAAGAAAATACTTCTCCGGGCGATTCTTATTATTTTTTAGACCCAGACGGATATCGTTTAGAAATTCATGTGGGGTCTTGGCAGAGTCGGATTCAAGCATTTAAAGAAATGGGGCGAGAAGGGGTGGAATATTTTGAGTACGAAAAATTGCCGTTGGACTTCGATTTAAAAACTCAGGATATGATTGATAAAAATCGCCAATTGGCTAAATCCACGGGTTTATCAGAAAAAGATCTCTCAGAGGCTATTAAAGAAGCTCGGAAAAATTTATAAGGCCTAAAAAATGATGCCATTTCCAGTATAACTACGGCCGCATTTTTTCTTGGTTTTTACCCAATGTTCATGGTCCAATACCGTATTCAAATTAAAATATTAAAACCACCATGCAAAAAGTCTTTTGGGATGACCCTTATCAAACTGTTTTAAATACCCGAGTAAAAGAAGTTAATGGCGCTGAAGTCTTATTCGAACAAACTATTGCTTATTCTTTCTCTGGCGGTCAAGAAAGTGATCTGGCCCATATCAATCAAATGCAAGTTTTAAACTCTCGTAAAGAGGGGGTTTTAATTTATTACGAGCTTCCCGCCGGTCATGGCTTACAACCCGGTGATGAAGTCGAAATGAAAATAGACTGGGATCGGCGATATAAATTAATGAGACAGCACTTTGCCGCTGAATTAATTTTGGAATTAGTCACCAAAAAATTAAATCTTCCAAAAGTTGGGGCTCATATCTCAGAGAGCAAATCCAGAATTGATTTTGTTTGGGATCAGAACATATCCAGTATTTTTGAAGAAATTTTGTCTGAGTATCAAAAAATTATTCAGGCTGACTTGCCCATTCAGACTGGTTTTTTTGATGAAGTAACCCAGCGCCGATATTGGAAAATAGACGGCTTTGCAGAGGTCCATTGTGGTGGAACCCACGTTAGATCTACCAAAGAAGTGGGCATGGTGAATTTAAAGCGGGTGAATCCTGGCAAGGGAATTCAAAGAATTGAAATAAGGTTGGCTGAATAAAAAATGTCTCAAGAATTTCGCATAGAAACACCCCGACTAATTATTAGGCCCTGGAAAGATTCGGATCTCCCAGAATTTTCCAAGATGAATCAAGACCCCGAAGTCAGACAGTTCTTTCCTCGATTGTTGAGCGCTGAAGAATCTGCCGGTTTTGTTAATTTTTATAGGCAGCAACTGAAAGAGAATGGGTTCTGTTTCTGGGCGGTAGAACTGAAAGCGACGCAAGAATTTATAGGCTTTGTGGGTTTGGGTGTCTGTCCTCCTGAGATGCCTTTTAGTCCAGCCGTTGAGATCGGCTGGCGACTGGCTAAAAAATACTGGAATCAAGGCTATGCGACGGAAGCGGCAAGCGCTGTTTTACATGCAGCCTTCGAGACCTTTCATTTAAAAGAAGTGGTGTCTTTTACGGCCCTACCTAATCAAAAATCCATGCGGATTATGGAAAAGATTGGCATGACTCATAATCCAGAAGATGATTTTGATCATCCGAAATTAGATAAAAATCATTGGCTATGTCGGCATGTCGTATATCGAATGACTAAAGAACAATTCAGCAATAAGGCTATTTGAATGAAGCTCATCAGATTATTTTTACTATTTTTACTCGTCTCTTTAATTTTAAGTCCTATGGGCTTTGCCGAATCTCCCCAGAATTTCCAAGATTTTTTAAACCAATGGCGTACTCAAAATCACATTACGTCAGTGGTTATTGGCATTGAGGATTTAAAGTCCAATCAAATTCAAACGTATCAAAGTGGCGGCTTATTAGTTAACACGAGCCAAGCGCCAACTATGAATTCACTCTATGGCGTTGGCAGTATTTCTAAAACTTTTGTCTCAGCGACCCTCTTACAGCTGCAAGAAGAAGGAAAGATCAATCTAGATAAGCCTATCGGGCCTTATTTCCCAGAGTATCCACGTTGGAAATTAATCACGATTAGACAGTTATTAAATATGAGCGCTGGGATTTATAATTTTACGGAATCTTCTGAGTTTGAAAAATTAGAACGCAGCAATCCTAAAACTATTATTCCACCTAAAAATTTAATTGATATGGCCTATGCCCATCCAAATTATTTCGCGCCAGGTCGTGGCTGGCATTATTCGAATACGAATTATTTTCTTGCTGCTTTGATCATTGAAAAAATCACACATGAGTCTCTAGCGCAAAATTATCAAGAAAGATTTTTTAAGCCATTAAATTTATCTCACAGCTTTTATTCAGAAAGCTTTTATCCAAAAGTTGTTTTAACCCAAATGGCTCATGCTTATGCCAATCATCAGGACATTACGGATTTTAATGCCGGTCTTCCTGGGGCAGCAGGGGCTATGCTGATGAGTACAGGTGATTTGCTCACTTGGACTGAAGATTTATTCACGCCAGGGAAAGTTTTAGATCAAAAAAGTTTGAATGAATTTTTAACCACAGTGGGGGTTCCTAATATGTCTCCAAGACCCGAAGGATCTCAGTATGGGTTAGGCGTTTTTTGGACAAAATTTAAAGATAAAAATAGTGGGCCCTCTTGGTGGTACACAGGCGTGATTACGGGTTACACCAGTATTTTCATGTTTATTCCTGCTGAACATAAAATCATCACGGCCCAAGTGGCGACTTACCCGGACAATAACTATGCAGTTTTGTTTCCAAATCAGGACTTGGTAAAAAAATTATTAGAACTGCCTAGTCATAACGTAAAGCAGGAGATTTGATTGAAAATATCACTGGCCAAAAGCCAAATCCTACTCACGGTTATCTTAATGGACCTACTCACCGGCATGGAGTTTGATTTATTTGTTCCTAGCTTTCCCCAATTACAAAGCCAATTTAATTTAACCCCCTTTTGGGTTGAGGCGCTCTTATCCATCAATTTTATTGGTTATTGCTTGAGCTTATTTTTTGTCGGGAGCCTGTCTGATCGTTATGGGCGAAAGCGGCTGCTTTTACTGGGCTTATTAAGTTTTATTCTGGGCAGTATTTTATGCCTATGCGCGGAGTCTTATTGGTTTTTAATCCTGGGGCGTTTTTTGCAGGGCGTGGGCATCGCAGCGCCCAGTATTTTAAGTTTTTTGATTATTGCGGATATGTGTTCTCTGAAACAGCAGCAGTTTTTCATGAGTATTTTGAATGGCTTTATGAACGTCGCTGTAGGCGCCTCTCCAGTGCTTGGATCTTATATCACTTTATATTTTCACTGGCGGGGGAATTTCACGGCGCTTTTATTATTGGGAATTTTAATTTTAGGTATGGTGATATTTTTTATTCCTAATCAGCCGATTTCTAAAAAATCAGAATTAGAAAATGGCGAAGAAAAGCAAGAACAAAAAATAAAAGGAAGCTATGTAAAAGTTTTCAAATCAAAACCTTTGATGCTGGTGAGCGCGCATATTTTCTTGATGTGTGTGCCGTATTGGGTTTTTGTCGGCATGTCGCCTTTGCTCTATATGAAAGACTGCGGTGTGAGTCTGGCCCACTTTGGTTATTACCAGGGCATCTTGGCTTTAGTCTTTGCCTTTGGGTCTGTTCTATTTGGCCTAATGATTCACAAGGCAGATTCACGAAGATTTTTAAGCATCAATATTTGGATTTTTGGTTTGAGTTTCGTAGTGATTGGCTTGGTCGCTCTATTTTATAGTCATATGCCCTTATTAATTACTTTGAGCTTACTAATTTTTGTGATCGGTCAAATTATCCCCAGTAGCCTGCTGTACCCATTAGCTATTAATTTTATGCCGGAATCCAAGGGCCGAATCTCTGGGGTAATTCAAGGTGGAAAGCTGATTTTCTCAGCGCTGTCTTTGCAGATTGCCGGGTATTTTTATGACGGGAGTTTTAGAAATATTGGATTAATAATTTTGGTTTTTGTTTTTCTAAGTATTGTGACTTTGGTCTTAGTGGTTAGGAATCGTGAGTTGATGAAAATTAAGTAAGATAAGATTTTAATGGTGAAGAAGTTTTAAAGCTTTTTGATATTCTTGATCGGCTATTTTTTGAAGTTCTTCATTCCCAAAAAAACGCTGAAAGATACCTGGCTCTTGCTGATTAGATCGGAGTTGATTGATAGGAATGGAATACTGGATTTGCATTGATTCAAAAGGCTCTGATCGACAAACGATTTCCCCGTTTTTATCGACAATCGTGGCATATCCAGGGCAAACTTTTTGATTTGCTTCCGGCCAAACAATATCACTGGTAATCAACCAGCACTCACTGTCATAAGCGCGGGTGATAAAATTCGCTTTTCGATTTAAAAAATTGAGCATCTTGGCATCGAGCTCCACGCGATTAAACATTGGACAGAATAAAACCTGCGCGCCTTTGAAAGCCATAATTTGAGCGGGCTCTCGATAGCAGCTATCTAGGCAGATCATCACGCCAAATTTCACACCATTTTTTTCGAAAATAGGGAAGTCAGTTCCCAGAGAAAAATAATCATAGGGCGGGTAGGTATAAGCCTTTCTGTATTGTCCCAGAAACTGGCCTTTTTCAATCACGAGGACCGTATTAAAAATCTGATCACCACGGCGTTCGTTGATCCCTAAAAGTAGCGTTGTATTAAACGCTTTGAAGTTTTCTAAAAGCTTTGAGAAGTCAGTGCTCTCAAGATCCAAAGAATATTTTTCTGCCTCTTCTTTTCTTTCAAAATAACCGTGAAGAAAAGATTCTGGCATGCACAAAACCCCTGAGCCTTTAGATTCTGCGAGGGTCAGTTGCTCCAGGGTTTGATCTAAATTATGGGTAATATCGCCGGGGATATGTGGGCCTTGATAAGCAGAGACTGTAAAAAAGTTTTTAGAGGTTGGCATTGGGATGCTCGTGTCAATTTAAAGTTTTTTGAAAAATCCATGAGCCTTTTAGAGCTGATGTGCCTGTCGAGTTTTTTCTAGATCATAGATCGATCGAAGTTCCAGTATCAAGCCGTTCTTAATAGTTCCAAGCACTGTTTCATCAACACTGACGCCATATTTTGTATGGTACTGAAATATGAGTGCAAAGCTCTTATGGTCATCACTTTTTAGCTTAAACATTGGATGAAAACGTAAGATATTGGATAAAGCTTTTTGCTGGTACTCCGTAGGATCAAGAAATTTTTCAAGAAAAGCCGCTTTGTCATAGCTTGCCCAATACGGGGAAACAAAATGGAAGTCGTCGGCTAACGTGGCTTCATTTAACTCGCCTGTCACAACCCATTTTTCTGTGTCATCCATCAGCTGATCGATTGTAAATTTTTGCATAAAATTTCCCCATTGAAATTAAATAAAAAAGAGACCGGACAATAGCTATTTTTTTAAATAGCTCAATCACTATTTAATCAATCAAACTCGAGGTTGTTTTTTTGTTGGTTTTCTAGATTTTTGCATGGTTCAATAGCCTGTTTTTGTAGGGACTAGGAAAGCGCTCAATGACTATCAAATTTTTATCTACTGCCTGTTGTTTTATGTTCGCATTTTTCAGCATTAATTCTTGGGCCGGCCAAAGTACTTGGCAGCCATCGCCAAGCCATACACAGGTGGCAATATGGCCCGGAGCTGTGCCTGATGCGCAGCCGGTCACACGGCCAGAATCTGAAAAGAGTGTGACGGATGCGTTGGTTGCAGGGCAGCCATGGGAGGAGGTGAGCCATGTGTCGGAACCCACCATGACGGTCTATTCACCTAACGGAAAGAATACGGGGGTAGCGATGCTGGTCTTTCCAGGGGGCGGTTATCAAGTTTTAGCCATGGATCTTGAGGGAACGGAAGTTTGTGATTGGCTAGTCTCCCAGGGGATCACTTGTGTCTTATTAAAATATCGCGTGCCCTCTGTTCCAAGAATGGCGCCAGATTGGGGTGCTTATCCTCAATCACCGATGGCTTTAGAAGATGCTCAGAGAACATTGGGTCTCGTTCGTTTGCATGCAGTAGGGTGGCATATTGATCCTCATAAAATTGGTGTGCTTGGATTTTCGGCAGGGGGGCATCTTGTTGCTGCAATGAGTACGCATTTTACGCAGAGAATCTATAAGCCCATTGATGCAGCAGATACGGAAAGCTGTCGTCCCGATTTTGCGATTGCACTTTATCCAGGGCATCTCTGGATTGATGATCAGAAGTTTGTTTTAAATCCAGCAGTCCCCGTGAGTTCGAAAACACCGCCGACATTTTTACTTCAAGCAGAAGACGATGATGAGGATAATGTGAATGATTCTCTGGTGTATTACATTGCTCTGAAAAACGCGGGGGTTCCCGTAGAAATGCATCTCTATGCAGAAGGAGGTCATGGATTTGGACTGCGACGTACAGCACTTCCAATAACCCAGTGGCCAGCGCTTGTTGAAACATGGCTTAAAACTATTGGGATGATTTCATCACGGTAAAAATAATCAGCAGTGTAAAAAAGTGTTAATAGTTGAGCGATGATGTTGGTAAAAAAGCGCTTACCTTAAACAGAGCAAGAAAGAATAAGACAGGCGATCATAAAGTTGAGGGATCATGAGTGGTAACTCCCATTTTAAAAAAATTAGAGAATGATTTAATCCGCATTTATCAAGAGCGACTTGATTTGAAGGGAGCTATTTTTTCGCGTATCGAGCATAGCGAGGCCATGGTCGCGAAGGTCTATAAAATTATTGATCTTAAAGGCGAGCCTTTCATTTTAAAAATCTGTTCACGACAGAGTGATTACGATCATGAGGTCTATTTTTTAAACTATTTTTCGGGAGTCTTACCCGTGCCGCGAATAAAAAAGCTTGTGCCACCCGAGCTTGAGATAGGTTTAGAGGGCGCTATTTTGATGGAGCACTTTCCTGGTGCCTTGCTTTCAGACGCAGACTTGACGCCAGTACTTGCCCATGAACTAGGAGGGCTTCTGGCACAAATTCATCTTCACTGTACGCCTGGCTATGGCGATCTTACTCAAGTGCAAGCGCTGAGTAGGGACCCCAAAATTCATTTCACTTTAAAGTTTGAAGAAGGCTTAAAAGAATGCCAAGCTCACTTATCCAAAAAAATACTGGATCAATGCGCTCGTTATTATGAGGCTCAGGTGGATCTTTTTGAGCTTGTCGATGGTCCTTGTATTATTCATCGCGATTTTAGACCGGCGAATATCCTTGTTTTTGATGGGAAGGTCCAAGGTCTGATTGACTGGTCAGCAGGACGCGGAGGGTTTGCGCAAGAAGATTTTTGTGCTTTAGAAAATGGAGAATGGGCGCTTAATTTAAGCACTAAGCACTCTTTTTTGGAGGGCTATGCCTCTTTTCGAAAAGTGCCTGCTTATGAAGAAATGATGCCACTTTTAAGTTTAAATAGAGCGATCGCATTGTTGGGCTTTACGGTCAGAGAGGAAACCTGGCGTCGCCTTCATCATCGGGTTTATCAAATGTGCCGTCAGTTTATTGAGCAATTTTTTATAAAAACTAAATAGCTAAGCTAAGCAAGACTGAGCCACTGTGATGAAACAGCGTTAAAAGCATGGGATCCAGAGAAGGCCATGATTTGAATTGAGAGGAAAAAATAAAAGACCTTATGAGAAGTTTTGATTTAGTGACGGTTCCTCCCGAAGCAGAGAAAGCCTTATTAATGATCCAAAAGCGATTAGCTGGCTCATTGCTTGCTATCTACCTTCATGGTTCAGCGGTGGCGGGTGGACTTCGTCCTCGCAGTGACATTGATTTGCTCGCAGTCGTTGACTTGCCAATGACGCCTGAAGTTCGGAAATGTCTTGCTGATGATTTAATGAAGGCATCCGGCCGATATCCTTCTGATCCTGAGGGGCGGCGTCCTCTTGAAGTGATTATTTTCTTGCACGCTGATCTTAATGCATCGCTTTATCCCGCTAAATGCGAGTTTATTTACGGCGAGTGGCTGCGTGATCAATATGAGTCTGGAGAAATTCCCAAGCCTGTCTGTGATACAGAACTGACTTTGGTTCTGGCTCAGGCACGACAGGAAGCGGTACCTTTCTTTGGTCCAAATGCCAGCAGTCTTCTGCCAATTATTCCAAGATCTGATATTCGCCAGGCTATTAAAGAGGCGCTACCGGCTTTAATGGAATCGTTACACGGCGATGAGCGCAATGTTCTATTAACTCTAGCGCGTATGTGGAGAACCTTAGTGACGGGAGAGTTTTCCCCGAAAGATGTTGCTGCCGATTGGGCTTCAGTTCGTCTTCCATCGGAAGAGGCTGCAGTTTTAAACAACGCACGGGATGCCTATTTTGGAATAGGTGAAGAAGATTGGCCAAATCGCCAGCAAGAACTTCAACTCACGGCCAATTCATTACGTGATGAGGTGTTAGCAAATCTATGATCTCTCATTCAATTTCCCCAAAGCCTGAACCAAGTTTTTCTGGTCATGCCGATTTAAAATCCCAAAATATTCGGCATCCACGCCCTCGACAATCCCCACTAATTTCTTGGCAAGTTTAATTCCTGATTTAGTTAAACAGACTGATTTAGCACGGGTGTCTTCAGGGTGTTCATCACGGGTCACTAAATCTTTTTGAGCCAGTGATTTAATCGATTTCGAAACCGTCATTTTGTCTAGTTTGGATTGATTAATAATCAAAACTTGATTGGGGATGACTTCACTTTCTTCGAACCATAACAAAATAGCCAAAATCACAAATTGAGGATGAGTGACATCAAAAGGGTCCAGAGCTTTTTTGATTTCTCGCTGCCAAGTGATGGTTGTTTGCCAGAGTAAAAATCCAGGACTGTCCTCAGGGGCCTCAAAGCCAAACGCGCTATTAGCATTAGACATGAAGCGTTCTCGCATATTGAACCAAAGATTCTGTTTGCGCGGGGACTTCTTCAGCGACTTTCTTAGCCACTAATTTAACCCAGAGAACACTCAAAGGCCCTGTAACGGTAATTTTATTGGTAATTTTCAGACCCTCAGGGGTTTCTTCTAAAAAATGCTCGTCGAACATTTTGGCGCCAGGAAATCGGCAATAGTCTGAAAATTCTTGATAGGGGATGATCTTAGAAATAAATATTTTGACTTTGGGGCCGCCTTTGGGCTTTAAAATAAATTTTGCGCCTTCAGTAAAAGAATCTTTCATATCGCAATAATCCAAGCCTTTATCCCATTGGGGCCAGTTGTTCACATCAGACCAGGCGGCCCAAATTTGTTCTTTAGAAATATTGGGATAAATACGGCTGAAAGATTGTGTCCACATGATTTAAATATTCCAAGCTAAAAATAGTAGAAATGAATATTGTATATTTATTTACTAAAAGTCAATTCCTTTAAAATCACTCAGGATAAGCAGCACAATTAAAAAACTTTTTCACCTGGTCTAAGTCAGCATGAATATTTTCTTTTAGTCGCAAAAAATATTGCAGCTGCCAGGACTGTGTTTTAATCGCATCTTTGGCGGTGGGGCTTGTCCACGCAGGGTAGACTCGAATCGCCCGTTTTCCGCCCTGATGATTTTTAGACATCACGCCTTTTGAAATCAAAATTTTCTGATCAAAAATAAATTGACCATGATTAACCCCATCTGAGACGTGAATAACCACAAACTCGATTTGATCTGATAGATCAAATGGTGCAATTTCACCCTTGGGGTTAGGGCGTTTCCAGAGAGTGACAAATTGGCCAATTTTTGTGGGCGTCGTTTTAGCGATTCGAAATAAAATTTTCTTATTATTTAGAGCAAAACAACAAGCGCCATAGTCAGTGCTTTCAAGTTCTGGGGTTGGCTCGCTGGTGAGTTTTATCCCAGACGGCTCATAAAGATTAGAAATAGAATTTTTAAGTTCAGTGGGTATTTGGATTTCTTTCATGATTGGTCTATTGAGAAATTGCTAAAATAATTTGAGCAATGATAAGCGGGAAGTCAGGATGAGGCCATTGATGAGTAAAATTAGCATTTTTATTGGGTTTATAGGCTGAAAATTAAGCAGATGAGGTTAATGACGGGGGATGCTCAAAGCAAATACAAATTGGCTTTTATTTTGATACCATCCGCATGGTTTTTAACTGGGGTAATAGAGAAAATCTCCAGAAAAATAGGTGATAGTTTTTATTTGTAGGGCTGAATTAGATGGAATCTTATCAATGGGAATTTCCAGCAAAGTTTCGATCAGGGGCTTTTGGCTGGAAATCAGATTTGCCTATTAAACGTATTAAAGAAGCGGTTTCTGAAATTAAAAAAGTGGCTAAAAAAGAACCGGTTCTTGCCGCAGAGGGGGCTATTTCTTTTTTATCTAAAGTTTCTCCTGCACTGCAGCATGTCGATAGCTCTTCTGGGGCTGTAGGCAGTGCAGTGAATTGGGCCATTGATCAGCTTGTCCCTGTTTTGACCAAGTCCAATGTTTCTCAAGAAGAGCGTCAGACATGGCTAGCTAAATTATGGAAAGCTTTTGAGAAGGACCAGATTCCTTATATTGAGCACTTGGGGGATGTCTTTGGAGAATTATGTGTAACCCAAGAACTGGCTTCTGATTGGGCGAATAATTTACTGGAGGGTCTCAAAAAATCTTGGACAGAAGAACAGACGGGCTACAATTTTTTCAGAGGAACTTTTGCTTGTTTCTCTTGTTTAGTCGTAGCCAAAAGACATCAAGAATTATTAGACTTGTTAGATCAATCAAAATCTAAGTGGTGGTTGGAACGTCGATTTGGTGTCAAAGCTTTGCTGGCGATGGGTCGACCAGAAGACGCTTTAATTTATGCAGAAGCCTCTCGAGGCAATTGGTCGCCTGGAATTGTGATTGCAGAAACGTGCGAAGAAATTTTAATTTCGATGGGAAGATTAGATGAGGCTTATGAGCGCTATGGCTTAGAGGCCAATCAAAAGATGACAAACCTGGCGACGTTTAGAGCCATTGCGAAAAAATACCCTGATAAATCATTGACTGAAATTTTAGAAAGGTTAATCAAAAGTAAGCCAGGTGAAGAAGGCAAATGGTTTGCGACGGCAAAAGATTTAGAACTCTTTGATTTGGCGATTGAATTGGGGGCTCTTAATCCTGCGGACCCAAGAACGCTCGCTCGCGCTGCCAAAGACTTTTCTAGTACAAAACCTGACTTTGCGATTTCTGCTGGGATGGCGAGTTTGTATTGGATCAGTAAAGGATATGGCTATGAGATTGCCTCAGAAGATGTGGTCTTGCCTTACTTGGACATCATGAGAGCGGTTGAGAATTCTGGTTTTTCTAAGCAAAAAATCCATCAAGAAATTAAAGAAGCTGTGTTTAATAACAAGCCGAATGGATTGATGTTAGAAAATTTCTTGAAGCCGTATTGGAAAGATTAAAAATCAATAAAAATATTGAGAGGGTTGGTTTATGGATTTCACACAAATGATGAGCTTATTAAAAAACGCGAGCTTGTATGATCTTTATCGGTTACAAGTCGCTCTAAAAAATCAAATGGAAGACCCAGAAAAAATTCATCAAGCTCGAAATGCTTTTGCAGTGGGAGATACGGTTTCTTATTTTAATGCGAAAACTAATTCGCTCTCACAGGGCTTAGTTTTAGAGAAGAATTTAAAAAATTTAGTGATTAAAGATCACTTAGATCATAGAGATTGGAGCCTGCCTTATTGCATGATTAATCTCTCTGGAAAAGACAGCGAGATCAAAACCCATGGTCAAGAAAAGCTGGGTAAAAATAATTTGAAAGTCGGCGATCTGGTCGGCTTTGACTATGAAGGTAAAAATTATTCTGGCGTGGTGAGTAAGTTAAATTTTAAGACGGTGAGTTTAAGCACGAGAGACAATAAAAATTATCGCGTGCCTTATGGGATGTTATTTAAAATCATGGAAGGCGAGTGCGAAGAGGCGGTTCAATGTGATTGGTTTTTGATTGAGGGGCAGGGCTCTTAAAATATTATAAATATCATCTTGATATTGATGGATCATTAGTCAGATAATTTCCAACTTTTTTGGGTCTAGAGATTTTAATGAGCGAATATCAATACTACGAATTTTGTCGATTACATCAGCCATTATCCGCTGAAGCGCGTAAAGAAATGGCCGCACTATCTAGCCGAGCCAAAGTCGGCACTCACAATGCCATTTATGTTTATAACTATGGGGATTTTCGTGGAAAGCCATTAGCGCTTTTGTTAAAGCATTTTGATGTGTTTTTTTATATTTCAAATTTTGGAACGATTCAGCTGATTTTTAAATATCTTCGCAAAGAAGTTGATTTATCAGCCATTGAAAATCACTGCGTTGAACAGGTGATTGATTGCGATGAAGAGGGCCAATGGGTATGGCTAGATATTTCTATAACCAATGAAGAAACAAGCTTTGATTGGCTAGAAGGGGAAGAATACCTTGCAGATTTTTTGCCCATTTATGATGAAATTAAAAATGGTAATTATCAGTTTTTAGAAGCGGTAAAATTATTTAAAGAAGGTGAGTCGGATGCTTTGTCTAGTCTTAATTTGTCAGCAGCTCAGAAAATATTTTTAGATGTCTGTGTTGGGAATTAAGCAAAATGCTTGAAGAAATTACAAAGGCCATTGAATCTATTCATGGCGAAGGTGAGGAAAAGTTCTGCGCTTGTCTTACGGTTCCCTTCGAGCATTTAAAACTAGAGCTCAATGGGACTAGATCTTTTCAGTTTCCACTGACTGCTGAACAAATTACGAGTTTGATTAATTATGCCTCACCTGCGCACTTTGGTCGACGGGATAAAACTCTCTTTGATAAGACTGTGCGAGATGTCTGGGAAATTAAAGCGGATCAGATTTCTATGAAGCATCCTTCTTGGGAATCTGAATTAAATAAGACCCTATCTAGATTTAAAAAAGAACTGGGATTCGCAGAGCAAGATGAGTTGATCCCAGAGCTTCATAATTTTTTGATCTATGAGCCTGGCCAGTTTTTCAAGGCTCACCAAGATTCTGAAAAATGCGATGGCATGGTGGCCTCTTTAGTGATTATTTTGCCGGGGAAGCATACCGGTGGTGATTTTTTAATTGATCATAAGGGTTCCACGCTTCGCATTCAGGCCTCTAAAAATTCTGGGAGTTCAGTCTGTACTTTTATTGGTTTTTATTCGGATTGCCATCATGAAGCTACCCCCGTCGAATCTGGGTATCGGATGGCATTGACTTATAATTTAGTGCTGAAGAAGAATAAAATTCTTGAAGAGAATTCTGAAAAATATTCAGCGACCTATCCAGAATTAATGCGAGCGCTTAAAAATTATTTCGATTTGAATATTCCAAAAGAGCGGCCTCGAAAGCTGGTGTATTTATTAGACCATGATTACACCGAACATGGCCTGTCCTGGGATAACCTAAAAGGCCGAGATATCGAAACAGCTAAAGCACTTCGAGAGTTATCTGAAACTTTAGATTTGGAAATTTATTTGACCTTAGCGGATGTTCGTGAGAATTGGACTTGTGACGATGGGATGAATTTTCATGGGTATCAATACAGAGGCGATGACAAGATTGTAGATGACGAGGGCTATACCCTGATTGATTTTATTGAGAGTGAGACCTGCTTAGAAAATTGGATCGATAAAACGGGGGCTTCATTAGGATTTAAAAATATTGGTGTCCATGACTCAGAAATCTGCTGGGCAAAAGCTAGTGATGAATTTGATCCCTATGAATCTGAATACGAAGGCGACATGGGCAACTATGGCAATACCATGGATCGTTGGTATCACCGAGCCGCTATTGTTTTATGGCGTCGTGATGAGCAATTTGCAGTTCTCAATGATATTGATCCTTCGGCCTTGATGGAAATATTGATGGGCTTAATAGATGGCCCTATAGAAAACAGTAAAGCTGAACTCCGGTCAATTATTCGAGAAGTCCTGCCTTATTGGAAAGGCTTTAGATCAAGATCTTATTCAGCAGAAGATGCGGCAGAAGATCATGATCGACTGTTTCAAATAGCAGCCTATCTGCAATACCCCATCGCGGCTCAAAAATTATTAGCATTTATGAATCTTGCTTCAATTAATGCACGAACAGAAGAAGCTATTTTAAATTTGGCAAATACTTATGGGGTTTCGTGGTGTATTGATCAATTTGAAAACTGGCTCGCGAGAGATCATGGGTCTAGGCGATCAGCATTGAAAGACTTTTCAGAGCTTGTCCGGTTTTTTAATTTAAAAGAGCCAAAAATAGCTCAGTGGTTATTAGACTATCAGTGGGATTTTATTCAGGCAGAAGACACGGAATTTCTAAAAAAATATTTAAATAATTATGAGATTCGAAAGGCTTCTAAAGATCGATGTCCCATCATGCAGGACTATTTACTGGGGACTTTATTGGCCAATGATAATTTAAGGCATCAAAAAGCGTTGGTGCATCTTCAGGATACTATTTTTATTTATCCAACCTTAGAAATCGTCGATTGGTTTATGAGTTTTAAGCCTGATTTGAAATATAAAACAGGGAATTGGGGTCATGGGGCGTTCTTTGCTTTTCTTGTTGAATATTTTGAGGGAGAAAAATCACAAGGCCAAAGAGATCCACATGATTGGTCTCTTCGAGAAAAAAGCACGTGTTCTTGCGATGATTGCAAGATGCTAAATTCTTTTTTAGAAGACCGGATTCAAAAAGCAGTCTGTTGGGCTTTAGCTGAAAAACGCAGGGATCATCTGGTTTATAAATTGGATGAAGCCTGTGCTTTAGTGTCTCATCAAGTCGAAAGAAGGGGGTCTCCCTACAAACTTATTTTGACTAAAAAACCTGAGATTCATACGAGGGCGGCGGAGAGATTTTCAAAGGTGCTAGAGGCGCTGGAGCAATTGGAGGAGATGATGGGTTTGATGAGTGCATGAGGTATTATTTTTATCACTGCACCTGATACCCCATGCTTCGATATTTCTTCAGCCTTTTTTGATACATGCTCATTAGAACCGCTGAATTTTGATCGATGTAATCACAGACCGTAATTTTCTTTTTGTCCTGGTATTGGCGATGCAGTCGACCAACGTACTGCTGCAAAGTCCCATGCCAAGAAATGGGTAGGGCCAATATTAAGGTGTCCAGTTTTGGATCATCGAAACCCTCGCCAATATATTGGCCCGTCGCAAGAATAATCCGATTGTCTTGAGACTCTGAAAGTTCTTTCATCATGGCTGTGTTTGTTTTCTTGCTGCGTCCACCCGTAAAAATAAAAACGTTGTTGATTCCTAGATTTTTCAATTCCGCCTCAAACCAATCCAAATGCTGGCGGCGAGAGGTGAGCAATAAAGGATAACGGCCCGACTGATAAGCCTCTAGCAGATCTTTTAAAATCAGATGATTCCGGGCTTGATCCTCTGCTAATACGCGATAAATCTCAGAGAAAGACTGACTGGGTAGATCAGAGCTGAATTCTGTTATCTGAGTTTGCACAGCGCATTGATATTCATGTTCTAAAATGGTGTCTTTCGTGTGAACCTGATGTCGAATCGGGCCACATTGCATAAAAATAATGGGCTGGTGGCCATCTTTTCTAAAGGGCGTTGCTGTCAGTCCTAAAACATATTTCGCTTTGGCTTTTTTTAGCACTTGTTCAAAGCTAAAAGCCGATAAGTGATGGCATTCATCAACGATGATTTGGCCATATTGGGCTATTTCATCTTTGACCTGACCTTCTTTAACCAAGCTTTGCATCATCGCGACATCAACTTTAAAACTCGGTTTGAATTTACCCCCTCCAATCAAGCCTGGTTTGGTCTCCATTTTTAAAAATTCTGACAATCTTTCTTGCCACTGCGTAAGTAACTGTTGGCGATGAACCAAGATTAACGTACTGACTTTTCGCTTAGCAATAACACTGGCTGCAATCACCGTTTTCCCAAAGCCCGTTGCTGCGGATAAGACGCCAATCTCATGAACCAGCAATTCTTTGTTAGCTTCTTTTTGAGGCTTGGTCAGCTTGCCTTGGAACGAGGCTTTGATATTTTTTCCAGATTCCCTCTGATCATCACATTGAGCCAGAATTTTATAGTGATCCAAGAGCTTCAGTAATTCAGGCTCGCAGCCTCTTGGCAAGGCAATATGATGTTCAAAAATCTCGCTGCAATTAATGACTCTGGGTATTCCAAAGGTCGATAAACGCATGGCCTGAGTTTTATAGAATTCCGGATTTTGAAAGGTGGCTAGTTTTCTAATTTTATTAATTAGTTTTCCTGGCAGTCCGGCTAGTGGGATGTACAGAAGATTCGCTTTTACAATTTTTATTTCTGCAGGAAGGGGCTCAGTGATACTGGGGTAACTATTTTTATCAGCGACCTGAGTTTTCCATGGCTTTGAAATTTCTTCTTCAGTGGGCTCTGCTTTGACGTCTAATAACTCTGTCTGGCTTCTAATTTTATTTAATAAGAGCTCAACTTGAATAAAACTTAATTTTGCAGTCTTGGCTAAGACATCCCATGGATCGGCAAAGACAGCCAGATTATTTTCAATATCAATAAAAGTACTGTTGCCATTACGGCGTCTTTGGCCCTGCAGCGGAAGTGCAATGAGATTTCCAAATCCCCCTTTAGGCAGAGTGTCCTGATTAGGAAAGAGGCGGTCATAAGATTCTAAGCTGAGATGTGGGTGTTCCTGCATAGTTAAAGTGAGTAAACCAGTCCCAAGATCCCGGGCTATATAAGCAGGAATAGCCTCATCAAAAAACAACCAAATATGCGCGCCATTCCCAGATTGAGATCGTTCGACCAAGGGGAAAAGTCCTAATTTTTTGCAAGAGTTATAAAAAGCAGCGACGTCTTTTTGCCAAGAGTTTTTGTCGAAATCCATGGCTAGAAAAAAGCAGTGGTCATTGGGCAGCATTGGATAGATGCCAATCATATGTTTACCCGTCAGATGGTCGTAAAGGACAGGATCTGTCATGACTTTCCAGCGTTGATTGGGGCATTCACTGCATTTAATTCGAGGCTTTTGGCAAAATTTTCGATCCCACTCATGATGACAGGCTGGGGAATAGCCAGACTTTCCAGAGGTCGAATTTTCCCAGCGCGTTGGGTATACATCTTGTCTGCCTCGAAATAAAGATCGGTAAAGGGAGATTTTCTCGGCGGGGCTTAATGCGTTATTCAAAGAGGGATTAGGCGTTTTTGAGTTTTCTACAAGTGTAGGTTCTTGAATGAGGTTAAAGTTGATTCCATGTGAGAGCAATAGGCCTTTTAAATAAGCATTTTCTTTTTGCAAATCAGTATTTAATTGTTCTATTTCGTTAATGTTTTTTGACATGGTGCGTCAATTTTTTGTCAGTAATATTTTTATAGCGAATCGTATTGATTTTTATGGTTAAGATCTATCTATTGGCAGCATGGGACGTGTAAAATTTTGCTTATTGATTGGTTCTCACGAATAGAGAAATATTTAGAGATAAAGAATGAGATCTAAAAAACCTGAAATTAATTTCAAAGAATATGAATCTGTGGACGCTTTAGATAAAGAAGAACAGGCGCTATTTGATCAATTACAAAAGGGTGGATGGCGATCTGTCAAAGATTTAGAACATCAAAAAATGATAGCAGTGAAAGCCGCCGAGAATTTCTTTAAAAAAGACGCTGAAGCTAACAAGGCTACTATTCCAGAGAATGAGCGTTGGCTTTATAAAAAAGAAAATCTTAAAAATCTCGATGAGGCAATTGAATGGTCGGAGTCACATCCACGTCGGGATAATTTTGATGAGATTGCAGAGAAAATAGAAAAACCTGATTTAGGTTTTAATGGATAAAACATTTAAGCAAAAATCAGCGGGGGTCAGAATTTTAGTTCTTTTGAGTTTTCCAATCTGAAGAAGGCCTGATTTTCGATCGCCTGTGATCAAATAATCTGCATGACTTTCCAATGCCATGGCCAGTAAAAAATCATCATTGGGGTCATGAGATTTTATTTCTGGTGGTAATGCTGGGAGAGTTTCAAGAATTTTTGCATTCTGCATGTTATTGATCATCGTTCCGACCCGGTGAGGCGGCAGGATGCTTTTTAATTTTGAATATCGACTGACTTGTCTTATTTCTTCTAGTTGCACGAATGAGGTCACGAGCTCAAAACGATCAGAACACCAAGCATCATAAATTATATGGGGAGGGCCGTTGGATGAAATGAGGGCGCCAATTAAAACGTTCGTATCTAAAATGACTAACATTATTTATTACGAGCCCATTGAACGGCTTCATCAATTAATTCTGTCAATTGGACTTCTGTTAGATGAGAACTAGCGTCTTTAGCCTGTTCCACAGCGCTTGCAAAAAGTCTGGCCCGAACGGATTCCTCAATAAAGCGAGATAAATCACCTTTTCGACCTCCGCCATTGGCAGCGAGGAACATCCTGACAGACTGATCTGTACTGGGTGATACGGCAATATTCCAACGGACGCTGCTCATATAATGATCCTTACTTATGTGCATAGGTGTTTATGTGTTTATTTTATCTATTTCATGGGCTTAATCAATAGGAGGTCTAAAACTCTTATTTAGCCAAACTGCCTGGAAGCCATTGAAAAAATAATTTTATTGTATATCATTAAGCATACAAATTATAAATAAGCCTGTTTGATGAAAGCGATTCGTTGGAATTTAGAAAAAGCAGCCCTTTTGAAAGAAACGCGCGGTATCGAGTTTGAGAAAATTGCAGTCCTTATTGAAGAAGAGCACATTTTGGGGGTTGCAGACGTTCCGAGTAGAGAGAATCAGAAAATGTTTCTGATTGATTATGACGATTACTTGGTTTGTGTTCCTTTTGTGGAGACTGAAACCGAAATTTTTCTTAAAACAGCTTATCGTAATAGAAAATTCAATAAGACCATCAAGGCGGACCAATCATGAAAAAGCAGAAAATAGTTCCTATTGATTTAACGCAGCTTGAACCTATTGATGATCTCGATGCTGAGGAGGCTGCTATTCACGCGGCTTTACAAGCAGGACAAGTGGAGTGGGATTTAAGTGAGCAAACGAAGAAACATTACGCCCAGATATTTCGGGATTATAGAAATCAACGCAGAGCGATCAGTTTACGGATTCCTGAAGGGGATTTTTTAGCGATTCGCACTAAAGCGGCGGAGTTGGGTCTTCCCTATCAATCGTTGATTAATTCCTTGATTCATCAATACGTCACTGGATCCGATAACAGGCAACAACTTTTATAACAAACCTTCCCCGGCGTGATCTTTGTATTGATCGATATTTCTGAAATACATAATCAGCGACTTTAAGTCTTTATGTCCCGTGACCCCCATGATCTGCTCGTAAGAAGCGCCGTTTTTCCTTGCCGCCGTCACGAAGCCTGCTCGCAAACTATGACCAGCGTAGTTCTCATGATCGAGACCAATCAGCGCGCTGTATTTTTTAACGACCAGCGCCACGGTTTGATCGGAGAGATCAGGTTTCTTTGGATCATTATAAGAAGGGCGAAGCAGTCCTGTTTTATGAATAATCCCCCGAAACAAATAACTCTCAGTAATTCCTGACGCCGCAATCCAATCTTGAACCGCCTGCACGGGGCAATAGTCTTTTCCTCGTAAAATGGGCTTTGTTTTTCCTTGGCCCGTCTGGTCTGTTTTACTGGTGGGTATAAAAACATCCATGCCTTGCTGGTGAATTTTTAAATCATCCAATTTTACTTTCACTAATTCTGATCGCCGAAATCCTCCGGCGAAACCTAAGAGAAGCAATGCCTTGTCTCTTAAGCCGATTAAAGTCGTGTCGTCGATTTGTTCCACCATGAGCGCAATCAAATCATTCGTGCTTGGAGACTTTTGATCCGGGGCGGCAAGCTTCTCTCGCATGATGCCTTTGAGGGTTTGTCGAACGAGTTCATCATCAGTAGGCAACGTTGAGAGTCCGGCCATTTTATGGACAAAGCGAATGGCGGCTAAGCGTCTTGAAATACTGGAGGCTTTTAAAACAGGTGTTTTACTTTTGGCTTGAGCCGCTAAGAAATTGGCAATGACATTGGGCGTGGCTGGGAGATAATCGAAATGTCGATTTTCACACCAAAGCCTAAAAACTTTCAAATCTGCGGCATAAGCTCGGAGCGTGTTTTCAGACAGAGAATTTTTGACATAGTCCTTGGCGTAATCGTCCAAGTCCGGATCTTTCATAAACTGAAGGGCTCGTTCCTGGGATTTTTCATGAAGGACGAGCCAGTTGGGCTTTTTATTTGGATTTTGCATGGGATTTTTGACTACTGATAAAGACGATTATCGCTAATGATAGGATAAAAACCTAAATTGAGCATCCAGAAACCGTCTTTTATGCGCTTGATTTAACGCGATATTTTAAACTGGGTCATGCGTTCTTATGTTTAATGTTGAAAATGGCTCAAAACGCGTTATTTTAAGTCGGTTGCTTTTGTGTATTTAAATAAGTACCTATATTTAATCCTAGAGGTATGATTTCAGACAGCGCCGACTCCAACGTGCAGCCCCGAGTTTCACAGTAAAGATCCAGCTGCTCCTTAAGTTCTTGCTTGATCCAAGTCTTCATTTGAACCTCGCCACGCAAACGCCGTTTATCCGCATAACGGGCGGAGACTTCTTGGCTGGAGAGCTTCTTTTCTTTAATGGGTTTACGGCCAGGCACAGGGTAATCCATAAAACTACAAAGCCAATTATTGGTCACTTTGAGATTTAAAGAATTAGCCAAGATTTGAACGGCATTTTGGACGACAAGATAAGAATCACAAGTGATCTTAAACGCCTTTCTGTAGCTGTGTTGTAGTCGTATCGCACAAGCTAATATCACGGCAGAAAAGTTAAGATCTTCACCTTCTATTTGCAAGTCATTGAGCAGACTTAAATCATAAGAAAAAGTAATCGTTTTAAACGCATGATTAGCCTGGATGTCCAAGACATAAGAGCGGTCTTCGGCGAGTGAAATTTGGACATTAGAGCCAGCATCTAAGCATGAGAAAATCTTCGTTAGATCCCCTTTTACAAAGTTCCAGGACTTCTTTGTTTTAGAAATATCTAAAGCAAAATCATGGGCTAAATGGACTGAAAATATGGCCATATCATCTCAAAAATTTATACAAACATAGGTACTCAGTATTTTAGAGATAAATTAAAATTTAGGAAGCGAAAAATCATAAAATTGTCAGGGTCAGAATTTTTTAAGATTAGCTTTAAGAGGGGTTTTCATGGCGAAATCAATTAAAAAATCTCATTATGGGGCCTCTTGAAGACCTTGGTAATCAAGGGTTTTTTGGATTAGTTGACCTTTTTGAGGGGATGGGCAAAGAAGCCACTTTTTAAGCCAAGCGTACAATTTTTTCCGTTTCGTGAGTTGAGCCACATTTCCTTAGCGGTTGTTTTCGTACCATTGGACCTCAAACCCCTGTTTTGCCGTAAATTCTGCCACAGATGTGCCGTGCGCTGGGAAAAGCTGCGCGGATCTTGCAGGTGAAAGTCCTGCTGCCAAAGATGAAGCCAACATCATGGCATAGCGAGTCTTGCGTGCCCCGAGGTAACAAAGGGAACGAAGCGTAGACAGCGAAACAATCGAGCCGAA
>CANJUQ010000021.1 GCA_947478175.1 Thiotrichales bacterium
CTTCGTAAGACTCTGATGGGTGATGAACTGATGATAGGTCAAAGCCCTTGACCCCCTCTCCCTCGCAGAAGCTGCTCGACCTCTCCCGCGGCGGGGCGAGGTGAAAGCATTCATAACATCAGCGGGTACCTACCTGGGTAGTTACTATTGGTCATTTATTCCTCTTCTTCGATTAACTAAACCCTCTCAAACTCCAACGGACTCCCCTCCGCCATCCCTTTAAAATAAGGCTCTTTGAAATAATACGTCTTCTTGCACTTAATGGCCCTATACCCTCTCACGAAAACAAATTGTTCATCTGAACTCAGCTCTCTAATCTCATTGGTATGAATTAAATCTGCCGCGGTTTCATGCGTACTCCGCCCTTCTCCGCGGGAATTGTTTTTATTAAAGAGCTGGTTTGAGTTGGTACTGATTCCCGAATTTTCAGAAATATTCTCAGTCAGGATGGTTCGCTTCCCGCCCAAGGTTTGTATCCACTCCATGGTCTTGGGGTCGTCTATTTCAAAAAACTGTTTGACCTTCGCGTTCTTAAATAAATTCGGTTTTTGATAGAGCTCGATTTGATCGACATCTTGGAAGACACACCAATTCACGACCCCATAAGCCCGTGTGACTTCCAGTGACCATTCGACGTCATCATTATAACCCAGCTGCCCTAGCTCATCGAAAATAGAAAGAATCTTGGTCTTAGGTAATTGGCTTGGCGGTGTTTGAATGAGCATTGAGGTAATCGTTGAAAAGATCATCCGAATGACTCGGCTCTGTGACTTCACCTGATCCGCTGGAATGACGACATAAATATCCATATCGCCTTTTAAAAAATCCTTGAGATCAAAATTGCTCTTTGCAAAGGTATTTCGGAGATTCGAATCAACGAGCCACTGAACCTGACGATAAGTTGTCGAGTAAATACTCCCCCGCTCTTCATTGGCGACTTTGAGAATCTGCCCCGCCGCCGCTCTCGCTCGTGGGCAATCTTTCGAGTTGTGCATGAGCTTTAAGAGCATTTCCATTTTTTCTAAATCTTGCGTAATCAGATCATGCAAACGCAATAAAGTTTTTTGACTGTCGTTGTCACTTTTTTTCAAAATATATTCAATCAACCCGCCCAATAAAATCTTGGCGTTCTCTTCCCAATGCGCATGACTGTTAATTTCTGGAACTACCAAACTTTTTCCGAGCGTTGTAATGGCCCTATCTCGAAATCTTTCATCAGTGGGAATGTAGTCCAGAGGATTAATAGTAAAAGTTTGGCAAAGGTCCTCAGATTTACTTTGGCGAAATTCAGGGTCTTTCAGAATGCCAAAGGGATCAATAGCGATAATTTTTCGATTAAATTTTTCAGCACGATGTTTGGCCGTCACCGCCCATAGCTCCCCTTTAATATCATGAACAATTACCGGTCTGTTTTCGGTTAAAAGCGCTGGAATAATCAGCCCGGCGGATTTACCACCACCGGTCGAGGAGATAATGGTTCTGTTAGATAATTCATACCTTAAAAAATCGCCCTTCTCATCTTTTCCCAGCAAGCTCCCCTCTTCTTTATAAAAGCCGTGAGCGCGTAAATAATCTTTGCTGGCCATCTCAGCAGATCCAAACGATTTCGAGGTTTGATCAATGGATTTGTGAATATCTAAACTTCTTCCGCGCATCCAAAGGCCGGCGCAAAAACTAACCAAAATCACCGTTATTAAAGCCGCGTAAATAGACCCAGCACTTTCGCCATAGACAGAAAGCAAATAGCCAAAACTAAAATCAGAACGCTCGGCGTAATTATTTAAGGTCGTCATATCCAGGCTAAAAAGTGCCGCCATGCTCACAATGGCGCTGACAAAAACCCCTTGAATGCTTGAGACAACGAACAGGTTGCCTTGTGTCTTAATTTTTAAGTAAGCCCAAGTACAAATACCAAAAGAAGAAATAATGAAAATCCCAAGAAAGATCTTTTCACTCAAGGGGCCATTGGGTAAAAAATCGGTCTGAAAATACGAATCAAAAGCGCGGTCAAAATTTAAAATTAATACGCCAAAAATAATCACACCCAACCTGATTGCAGCTGCGATTAAATGGTCAGATGTTTTGTATTTTCGGCTGTCTAGCCCCCAGTTCTTTAATCCTAAAAACCTCATGATTATTGCGCCCCATAAGTCCCTGGAAACACCATATCCTTCGTTACAAAGACGTTAAATAAATCCCCCGGTCGAATCTCAATCGTCGGCTGGATATTGATATTTTTCTGAGCCAACTGAGCCCCTGTTTGGGAGAACTCTTGGCCGATGGATGCTGCAATAATTTGTTGATTAGTAAGCGCCCCATTCGTCGTCGATTGCTGAGGCTGCGAGAGTTGACCTAAAGCGCCAAACAATGAAAACAAAAGCGCTGATCCAAAGATCCGCGTGTAATGCTCATCGACTAAATCATGGAGCCCCGCCATGCCCGATAAATCCACACCCGGCATGCCTTCTAAATCTAAAGAGGACCCATTGGGGAAAATAATCCGAGACCAAGCCATAAGAACTCTGGTTTGCCCATAGGCCACTTGGCTGTCATACGCGCCCACTAATTTAGAGCCTTGAGGAATTAATAAATTATTCCCCGTGGGTGTGTCGTACACATTTTCTCTGACGATCGCCAAGATTTGACCTGGTAAATCCGAATCAATCCCCGTGACTAATTCTGCCGGGATAATACTGCCCGCTTGGACCTCATAAGGTGACACGGGATTTTGAACGGCTTGATTTAAGTAGTCTGAATTTTGCGTGCTCGCTTGATTTAAAAATGCCGTCTTTTGAGGCTGCATATTTTGCTGGTCATAAGACGTGGGCTGTGCAGCACCAGAAGGATTTTGCGCAACAGAAGCATTCTGATTTTGATTAAAAAGTGGACCCGTTGGCATTCCCGAAGCACTTTGGGAATTCGTTCCAAGATTCACTTGCAGCCCACTAGTAAACGCCTGCTTTAAATCCTGGCTGGGCGCTGGAGTCGTTCCACCCGAACGAGATCCTAAAACCGCGACATTACTCGTTCTTAAATTCTGAGCGCCCAAAACACCTGGCACGTTATTCATCGGCTGATTATTAATCTGGTTGATCATCTCCACGCTGGAAACGGTCTGTTCTCCACTGCCATTAACCTTGTTTAAATCAGGCCCCGCTGGCTTTTGATCGCCCGAGTTATGACTGATTAAATAAGAGATCAGAATTCCAATAGAAATAAGTAGTCCGACAAGAAAAATCCAAATTCTTTTAGAAATCTTGGTGCCTTTTGGAGGCACTGGAATATGAGACTCTTTTACATTCGCCATGGCTCACCCCCTTACGATAAATTTTCATTGGTGATGAAAACTCGATCTTGCGAGAATCCGACATTCGAGACTAAAACCGCTTTTTCAAATAAGGCATCGACGACGTAATAAGGCGCTTTGTATCTGAAGTTCACCAATTGTTTTTCAGAGCCTTTCGAAATAAAAATGGCCGGCAAATCCATGCGGCTGACAATGCCTGGGAATTGAATAAAGGTATGCGTTCCGTCATCAAAAACGCGGACAGGTTTCCAGGGCGCTGATCCAGAGAGTTTGTAATTAAAATTAATGTGGTTGAGATCCATCGTGGTGCTGGAATCGACGACTTGAGAGTTAGAATCGTTCGACGCACTGCTATTGATCATGCTTTGCTGATCTTGATACAAATTTTTAGCCAGCGTGTCATATGGGTAATAGAAAGTGACCTTGCGATCATAGGTTTGAGTCTGTTCACAATCCGGTGCTTTTAGATCACCCATGCAGGCACTATTCGCTTCAGACGGATTAATCGAAACCAGGGATAAATCATAAGTCCGCTTATTCGTCGCCATGATTAAGTTCGTGCTGATGTCGTAGTCTTCAGGCTTAATGACGAGTGAGAAAGCCCCATTGGGGAATTGATCTCCTGTATAAATTTCTGAGACCTGCCAACGAGCGCTATCGCCAAGTACGACACCGTCTTGATTAATTTTTTCGCCGGCTTGAAGTTGAATAATACAAGCTCTCAAAGGCTGACAAGCCACAATCGGTTGTTGATTGGGTTCATACGGGAAGGACACAAACCCTTCTGTGTACACATTGGGCGCCTTGCCAGTTTTTACAAACTCTTGGTAGGCCTTCACTAAGGCTGGATCATTCCCATAACCAAAACTGGCCTCAACCTGAGTCTCTGGCAGCGCGGGGACTTTGACGGTTTGAGTCACGACTTTATTGGCAGAGCTGAATTCTCCAGCAGGATATTTGGACCAGGAAGAGCAACCTGAGAGCAATAAGACGCCAGTCAGAGCAGAAACACCCAACGCAAAATTTTTCATTTTTTATTCCTTTAATTTTTTAATCTTTAAGCCGTGTGATTCCAGGCAATATTGGTGAGATAAATTCCAAACGGGTTGTAGTTTTCGAGCCCGGAAGTCACTGATCCAAATTCATAAGAGATCACCGCCACATAAGATTCTTGAGTCAGCAAGTCGCCGCTTAAATCACGGGTCGTTTCAGTCCAACCGACCTGATACGAATGCGCTGAGACAGGCATGGTGTAATTAATTTCAACATCCCGCGTGATTTTTTGATTCAACGAAAAAGGATCATTGCCATCAAAATATTGTTTGACGGTATTGGAGGCCTGTCCCTTAGTAAGGGCATAAGCGGTATTGGAATAAGTTTTTTGAACAGCATTGTCAGCCCTCACGGAACGACTATCGATAATGAATTGATCCATAAAATAAGAAACCAGCTGAGTAGAGATCGGCATCTTTTGATCGGCCGGTGTCACGCCTAAAACCTGATTATCTTGAACACGAACAATATAAGGCTCGACCTTTGACTGACCTGCCACCACGACAAATCCAATCATGGCAATCACCACGGCAAGCGCCATGAGGCCAATAATTCTGTAGGCGTTTTCTAACTTGATGGTTTGTGTCCCGTATAAATCATTCCAAGCTTCACGCCCTTTTAAATAGGGGTTGTCTTGGATCCTGGCCTGACGCTGTGATTTTTGTTTGATGAAACTCAGCTGCTTCTCCAAGCTTGAAATCCGCTCTCTCGATTTTCGAATTTCTTGAGGCGTTATCTTGTCTTCTTCGATATGAACCAAGGGATCCTTTTTTAAAACAAATTGGCTTGGGTCGATTTTCTTTAAAAAAGCCAAAAGCCAGACCCAGGCTCGCTGCCATGATTTTTCTTTTGTTTTCATATTTCCCCCGATAGTTTCTATTTATTTCTTCAATGAATTAGATTTAGAGCTCATTTTTGGAGAAGCGCCCGCTTGCTTCGACTGACTTTGAGCATTGGATTTAAAATTCTCAGACATGCCGCCACTCATATTGTTTGAGGCGGCCTCTCCAGAATTTTTTGATTCACTACCACCTGATCCTTTTGAAGAATTCATGAGTGCTGACATCAAAGTTTTGGCAGCAAAGGCCCCCACTCCAATGGCGCCACTTCCAGCGGATTGAACAGCAGAATTAGCCGATTTCGCATGTCCTATCGCCGTAGCACCCACAGAAGCAGCAGTCATCACAGCGCCTGCGGCAGCATCTGCCCCACTATTCATCGACATGCCGCTGATGATTTGAGCGATAAAAGAAGGAACGCGTTTAGCGACTAAGAAATAAATCATGGCTGCCACTAAAATTTCGAGAAATCCCGTGAAGTTGCGCGTGTTAGCCGCCGTGGTCGCTATTTGAGACCAGTCTTTACCCAGCGTGGATCCAACCCCAATCACGATATAAAGAACCATGAGTTTGACGCCGAGAGAAATCGCCGTATTCAAATAATTCATGGCATAGGTTTGTGTGAATTTATTGGCTCCAAACGCCATGAACATGGGGCTCATGGCAATCAGGCAGTAAGACTCAATCAGCGTGATCGCAAGCTCAGCGGCGATGAGTCCATAAAATAAAGAAATCGCAATACAACTGACACCACCTAATAAAGTGCCTAAAGGCGTTTCGAAAAATCCCCAGACGCCAATGGCTCTTAAAATACCGGCTGAAATCGATAAGCCCTGACCTGCTACGGAGGAAGGGTCTAAGGTTTGAATCCCCGATGAGTTGGCCCCTAAATCAATAAAAAAATTAATGATTAATGGGAACCAAGTCCCAGCGTTATTCATCGCTGTTAAAAAGATACCAATCACTAGACCTTTTTTAATAAGCTCAGCGGCCATGTCACCCAATGATTCTCGATTGAGCGTATAAAAAAGCGCAATCACAGAAATTTGGATCACTGCAAAGTAAAAAAACAAATGCTGCGCGGTCTGAAAGATCGCGCCAAAAATGGCTTGGAACTTTGCAAGATACTCGTTGGTTATCTGGTCTAAGATGTCTGGCTGCATGAATCTTCGCCTTATTTCCTAATAACGAATCTTTTCGTATTTAGCTAAAGTTCTGACATCAATGCCTGCGCGGGTATCTTCCACCTCAATGCATCCAGGCGTGGGTGTCTGGTTGGTATCACAGTAAGTGATCGCTTCATTCCAGAGATTTGAATTGGCTTTGTATTCTTTAATCCAAAACGACTCGCCGTAATCATGCGCTGGTTGATAAGTCTTGATCGAATCGATCGGTGCATCCGCCACATTCTTTATAAAGATAAAAGTAATAATGACTGAGCTTGCGACTGCTAAAGCGATGGCGCCGCCCACACTGAATTTAATAGAGTTCGATTTCATGATTTCTCCTCAAGGGTTGAAGTTAGGAATACGGCCAAAGGCCTGGTTGTTTTGATAAGCTGGATAGGTGTCATCGGCGTTGTTGATATAGTCTTCCGCAGCCTTGGTTCCTGATTGGTCTTTTTGAATTTGATAAGCCATATAGGCGTTCTGAGCATTGGTTTGATTGATCACCAGCTGTCTTAAATTTTGCATTTGATTCACGTTCTCAGCGGAAATCTGATTACCCACTTCTAAAGCCTGTTGTCGGCCACTTTCTGTTCTGGCCATTTGGCGAAGCTGATCAATCGTCCCTTCTTCCGTAGAGAAATCTTGAGCCTGAAGCCCTGCTGATTCTAAAGTTCCACGCAAAGTATCCAGAGTCGTTTGAGACCAGGATTGATAAGATTTTGAATAATCTTTCTGAGCGACATAGCCCGGGTATTTTTGTTGAAACACGCCGTCTAAATTTTGCATGGAATAAGAAAGCGATTGCCCCTGATTCACAATGGAGGCTAACTTTTGAAGATTTTGAGCGGTGCTATCCCAGATGACGCTGTTAAAGCCATTTAAGTTTTGAACTTGGTATTTCAAAGACTGCATTTGATTAGCGACTTCTAGAACTTCTTGCTCTAAAGACGCCGCCGTTTTAATAGACGTCGTGGTATCAACAGCCAGATTCTCAGCCTCAATGCTCATATCAATGCCACCGCCTCCGGCGAAGGCTTGAAGACAGAGACATGACAGCACCGCAACGATAAGTAATTGCTTCATACCTCACCGCCATAATGCTGGTCAAAATGTTCGACCCAGTGCCCTAAATTTTTATAAACGAGCCAATCTCGAATCCAGGTTTTATCGTCTTTGCGATAGGTCGCGTAAAAATGCTTTTTCTCGTCATCGCTGATTCCTAGGAAGGCAATCGCCAATTCACCCAGCCCTAGATCTATTAATCGATTTCCTAAGATCGACGTCACGTAGTAATGACGCTTAGGAATACTGGAGGCGATGATTTGAATCTGGCGGTCGTTAAGCCCAAGGCTTTCGTAAACCTTACGAATTGAATCTTCTTTGATGTTGGGGTTCGGTAGATAAATCTTGGTCGGACAAGATTCTGATAAAACCTCGCTGATACTGGATTTCAAAATATCGGTCATAGACTGTGTGGTAATAATCGCCGCGACGTTTCGTTTTCTCAGCGTCTTCAACCAGTCTTTAATTTTTCGAGCGAAGATCGGGTTATCTAAATACAACCAAGCTTCTTCCAAAATTAACAACGTTGGCCGGATGTCTTTGAACATCTTTTCGAGTTTGCGAATTAGATAAGAAATCACCGGGACATAGTGAGCCTCTTTTTGCTGAAGCAGCCAGCCCATTTCCAAGGCCATGACGTCGGCATTCTCAATGCTGTCCTGATAACCACCTAAGAGCCTTGAAATACTTTGCGAGCTAATAAAATTTTCGAGGACTTTTCGAACGCCCACTTCTTGGACAGAGAGCACTAAGTTTTTTAAGGTTCTGTGTGCCAGATCCGCGCTGGCCAATCCTATTAAAGCTTCTCTAATAGATCCCTTTTGAATTTGATTGGTTTTAATCCCATTGAGCTCGCAGATCTCTTCAATAAACGTACAAGCCCAATCCAGCTCATCAGCTTCATGAATGTGGGCCAATGGGCCAAACGAAATCGATTCATTTTCGCCCGGGTCGTAGTACTCACCGTTCAATGCCCAGGTGATGGCTTTATTGGAATTATCTTTATCAAAAAAAATCACTCGGGAGCCTGAGTATTTGCGATGTTGTGCCGCAATCAGTGATAGCAGTGTTGTTTTACCCGCCCCAGTCATCCCAACCATCATGGTATGGCCCACGTCTTTGACATGCAGATTAAATCGATAAGGTCGGGAGCCATTCGTCGCTGAATAAAATAAGGGTGGCGATTTTCGTGGATACATCGGGCAAGGACAGATTTTTTCGCCCTGATAGATGCTCGATATCGGCGACATTTGAGCGAAAGTCACGCTGTCCATGAGGGGACGTCTTAAATTGTAATAGCCATGCCCTGGGATAGACCCTAAATAAGCTTCGACGGCATTGACGTCTTCATCTTTTAAGGTAAAGCCCAGCTGCTGAATTTCAGACTTCATATCTTTGACGATCTCATTCAATTTATTCTCGTCAGGGCTCATGAGAACAATCGTGCTGGAGGTAAATCCAAATCGAATCAGGCCGTTTTCATTGTCAGACTTCGCCTGAAGAACTTCTTCCAACATATTCTCCGCATCACGGTTCATGCGAACTGCCCCGCCACTGCCAATCGATTTTTGAATCAGTCCCATAAACCCTAAAGCTTTAGAGGACCAGCTTCTTTGGTACGACTTTAAATATTTCTCTGCGGTACTCGGGCTTAAAGAAATAAAGCGCTTAGACCATCGATACGTCACGGGGAAGCTATTGAGCCTGTCTAAAATCGTCGGGAAAGATTCAGTGGGGAATTCATAGAAAGTCAGTGTTCTAATAAAATAATTCCCAATCTTGGGCTTAAATCCGCCGGTAAAATCTTCAGTGGCTAAATAACAATCGAGATAAAAAGTGGAAGGCGGAACTTTTAGACTCTGGCTTTTACCCGTGATGCAGTAATGCAAAAAAGTTAAAAGATCCGAACCGCTGATTCTTTCTAATTTTAAAAATGTAGAGAGCACACCTGTTATTTCGTTCAGCTGATTTTCAAACTTGGCGTGGATCTCATCGAGGGTGGTCGCTTTGACCTCTGAGTCAGTCTCGATCGCAAATTTTTTGATTCGCGCGGAGAGTTCTTTGTCGGGCGTCCACGTTAAAGTGAGATAGGTCAGCGTGTCGAAATGCGAATCTTCAGATTCATATTGCGCCCGCCGCTCATCATCTATGAGAGCAGAAACAATGTCTGGAAAGTCTTGAGGCGCTGGATAGTCTGTGGCCTCCAGGCTCACTAGATTCATTTCCAGCATCCAACCATCTTGGGTATATCTCAGGGCCTGATTGAGACTCGCAACCACCGCATCTAAATAAGGTCCCGTGGATGAATCAACATCGGGCCCCCTGTAAATAAAGTACGCTGAGAACGCGCCGTCTTTGTGCATGATGGTTTTAGGATCAACCATCAAGGCGAATCCCAGTAGATCATTAAAGCCAGACAGCTTTCTGTTTTTGGCTAGGGCTTGAACCGTTGGATTCTTTTGATGCTCTTTAATAAAAAACATGATTAGACCTTCCTGCCGATGAGAATCGACGGACGAACTTTTTCAGGACCTGCCATCACAGCGGCTCTTGCTGGGAAGTAGCCCTGTTTATAGCGATTGTGTCGGGCATACAACTCGACAATTTGCTCGTCTTTTTTGGAGACAAACGTAAAGAAGGTATGCAGGGCAATAAATAAAGCCGGACCGATCAACACCGCGGGGAATTTATAATTCGTGGACATGACCAGGCAGATACAAAGGGTCGTATATAAAACAGCAACCTTTCGTTCAACACCCATAAATAAAATATGTCGGATGATCGCGCGATTGACGGTGATACAGGTTCCTCTCATGGCATTAACCAATGACCGCGCCAGCGGCTGGAAACAGCGTGGATAATAAAGAACTCGCGCCAAAGGCGATGGCAATGCCCACACCAATTTTTAAACCCCGTGCGCCGCCGGATTGAAAGTCACCAAAGGCAATCGTGAAGCCTGCAAAGGCCACACCAATGATGGCCAACCAATGCGCAATCGGACCATCCAACCACCCCGCTATCACCGACAAGAACATTAAAAATCCGGTGGAAGTATCATCAGAAGCAAAGGCAGAGCAAGGCGATAGAGCCAGTAAAACTAGAACTGTTTTGGATCGTATTTTTTTAATATTTTTAATCTTTTTAATTTTCGTAATCGCAGAAAAAACGTTCATCGCTTAAGTCTCCATCGTCGCTAAATGCTGAAAAATAAAATCTTGGTCTTTATGGCCCTTGAGTTCTGTCACGGCTTTCACCACACGCCCTGCGGGGTGCTTTAAATCGCGTTCAATCGAGATAATCACATTCACCGTTTCACAAATCAGACTCACGGGTTTTGGGATGCCTGCTTCCATGGCTAAATCACAGCAGCGTTGAATTGCTGCGATGGTTCCATTGGCATGAACCGTGGCAATACCGCCTGGGCAGCCGGTATTCCAGGCTTTGAGTAAATCCAGCATCGCTTTATCGCGAACCTCGCCGACTAAAATTCGATCGGGCCGGGATCTCAAGGTAATTCTCAAGAGCGCTGACATATCGATATTTTTAGAAGTAGACATTGAAAGAACATTTTTCGCAGCGCACTGAAGCTCAGGGACATCTTCTAAAATCACAATCCGTTGACTGGGATCACACAGCTGCGTGAGCTCATGAATACAAGCGTTCGTCAGCGTTGTTTTCCCAGTCCCTGGACCGCCGCAGATCAAAATATTTTGACGATCGCAAATCGCCCTTCGAATCGCGTCCACCTGTTTCTGATTAACAATCCCTCGATGCAGATAATCACTCAGGGTGTAGATTTCTTTGGCGCGTTTACGAATCGTAAAAGAAGGATTCTCCGTCAGCGGCGGCAGAGTGCCTTCAAAACGGGAACGATCGAGTGGCAGCTCTGTCTCCAGAACAGGATGGTCTTCCGTGATATAGAGCCCCTGAATTCCAGCGATCGTGTGTAAAAAATTCTTGGCTTGATAAGCAGGCATTTGACCTGCGGGATGCATCCCCGCCTTTCGACTTTCAAACCATAAAGTCCCATCGGGATTGAGCATGATTTCGGTGATGTCGTCGTTCTCAAGTGCTGAGAGAACAAGTTCTCCCGCGTCGTACTTGAGTTTATCGATATCTGATTTTGTATGCTTGAATAGGTTCATGATTAGATTCCGGAAGTTAAAGAAAAAAGCCGCCTCGCGGTGTCGGAACAAAGCGGCAGGCTAGATCTAAGGAGGAAAGACCTAGATATGGATTAGAGAACGACATGATGGGCCTCGGTGCTAATTGTCATGTTCGAAATTGTCATATATCGAGACGCAAGGAGGCCCAAACTTGTGCTAACTGCAGGCAAAAGAATGCCCTCTGTTAAATTTTTAACAGTCATTTTTATATCAACCAAAATATGTAATTTATTGTTTAGAGTTCGCCCGAATGGGACTTAGATTTCCAAATGAGAACTTGTCATGATTTCCCCGATTTCAAACTAATTACTTTTAAATTTTCCATTGAACCTGCGAAAACAGATCGATAATTTTTCATATAAATTAAATTAATTCGAACTGCACTGAAGGTATAATATGATATACCTATACAACAATAAAGTATATTACAAGATACTTTTTGAAAATTTATATAATTGCTCTGAAAGCATTTGTTTTTCTGAATGATTCAGTGCACTAGCTTCGTGATGAAGCGTAATGCTGATGCTGTTTCCGCATACTGCATAACACACGAAACCATTCAACCTTGTTCTGGAAAAATGATGGGTAGACGCTGAAATATTCACTCGCTTAATAAGCGAGTTAGCCGATGAATGATTAAATGTTCCTGCACTAGAAAATGAGAAAGAGGGAATCTTAATCTGCAAATCAAAGGCCCCTGTCGCTAGCTGTTTATTTTTGTGTTTAACGAAAGCCATAAAACTATCGAAAGAAAAATAATCAAAAGGTGATTTAGTGATTTTATCCATTTCAATAGCTAGCTCTGGGATAGCTTTAGAATTCAAATCGAAGATGGGATGATTAATTGAAACTCCGTGAGTACAAAAGGACGGCTGAGCAGCATAGGTTCTAAGACTTCTTCTCGTATGATCAAGGCGTACATTCACAACATGTTGGTAGAGAAAAGAATCAACTTGGGTATTTTCATAAAATACTTTTGTGATGATCGCATTCATCAGAGAAAGCGTGCTGACTCCTAAATTTTTTGCAGCTAATTTTAAATTTTTTAATTCAAGATCTAAGACCAGCCGAGAAGTTTTCAGACAAGAAAAATTAACATCATCAACCATACGAATTTTTGTATAGTCTCCGGTATAGCACCGCCCCACTTTTCTTGGCAGTAAATCTTCTCCAGGTACTGGAGTTAGCCAATTGGCTCTTATTCTTTGTTTCCCAATAAACTTATCACATAGCCTCTGTATTAATGGGTTAAATATGGATACAGCGTCACTGATGATATGGGAGCAGGTTAAAATCAGCGTATTGGCTGTATACGCATCATCAGAAATGAAGTCACACCTAACAAATGGCCCCTCTTCAAATCTATACGCAGATAATTCATCAATTAGGTGTTCAGTAAAATTTTTATGGGTCTCAAAGGGTATGGCCGAATTCTCTGGATTAATAAAATGCGAATTTTGTATGACAGAAAAAATTAATTGCTCTTCGGAAAGAGCTTCAAGAATTGAGGCTTTTAAAAACTCAATCTCATAATTTTTATAAAATGTTATGGTCGAACAGATATTCAGGGGCGCTACTTTTTCAATCAAATAAAAAAACTTTTCATATTCAGAAAGTTCTCTTATTCGATTTAGCATTGAGCCTTCCACTCCTGAAAGTTTTGGCTATTAGCGCTTTCTTTCAAAATTATTTTTATTGATTTCTTATCAAAATCATCGATATGACCGAGGGCGTCTCGTTCTGAGAAAACAAATTTATTTCCGCTGAGATCATTCACTCGATAAATTTTTTCTTCTTGCTGGAATTCGACAGAATCAATGGAGTATTGACCGCAAGCTTCCATAAAGAGTTCTATCTTCTCTTTGTCAGACCCCTGTAAATTATGAAAGATGGCTTTGTTCATAAATAAATTTCTCACGGGGCTTTTGTAAACGATCCCACTGGAAAGAGATTTAACAGTAATAATGACCTCTCCATCATCCACTTTGTCCCATTTTTCAATGTAATAAAGCTGGTGTTCTTCTTCCAAGATTTTATAAAAATCTAAGAAAGAGAAGATCTTCATTAAAAAATTTCTTTTCATTACATCCTCTCAAGCACTAGAGCGCTTACATTAGACAATCGCTGTTTTTCAGAATCAAAGGCATTAAAAATATGATCCGCACCCGGGAAGATATGAGATGAAAATAGGACTGCTGCCGATTGGCAGGCCTTTATTCTTTCGCTATTTGCAGCACTGAAATCTTCGCTCCCTGCAATCACCGTGAGCTCACCTTCAGAAAGATCAAAATCTGTTTTTGCAGTTTGAATTTCAACCAAGAATTCTCGTGGCATAGCAACAACACCGACAAATGGTTGGTCATACAAAATGTAATCTTTCCCTGAAGCTAACCACTCGGGAACTGTGAAACCAAGAAAATCGGTCAGATCATCGTAGATTGAAAATACAGGGGATAATAAAAATACTTTTTTCAATTTAAATTCTGCGGCGGCCTTCATTGAAAGATAAGCCCCTAAAGAAAATCCGCAGACATACACATCTTTATAACCAGAATCTAAAAGATACTGGATAGACTCTTTAACAATTTCATATTGTAACCGCAGAGGAAGAAGCTTTCCCTTCTCTTGAAATAAGTCTGGAGCAAAACTGCTGACGCCCATGGCAGCTAACTCACTACCTAATGTTTTAAAGTAATCTTTAACTTCTTCTTTTGAAGAGTTAAAACCATGAAGCATTAAAACAGCTTTATCAGTACTCTCAGTGGGAATATGGGTATACGATTTTGTATAAAAAAATGACATCAGATCTCGCCCGCCTTTGATTTTTTAACCAGAAATCTCACTCCAAAAACGGCCAAGGGGGTCGTTACAATGGCAGCGATGATTTTGAAGATATAAGCACTCACTACGAATTCCGTAATGATATGGCCGATACTATAAACACCCACAAAGGCAATTGTAAAAACAATTATCGTGTTAATTAATTCACCCACTAAAGTTGAAATAATAAACAGAATGTAATCCTGGTGAATTTTGTTTTTTAAGAGGTTAACCATATGCAAACTCGCAAAGGCTCCTGCTGGCATCGCAATTAAACCCGCCATATAAAATCGAATACTGGCATCTAAAATTGCTTTCAAATTACCGTCAATTTGAAGGGTGTTGGAGGGTAAGTTGATAATTAACGTACAAACCAGAACGAAAATTAGGCTCATCAATAAGGTCGACATAATCATTTTACTAATAACCGGATAGCCATAAACCTTAAGCACGACGTATCCAATAGGATAAAGAAAAACATAGGGAAATAACGACCCAGGGATATCCCATTCAAAAGCGCCAAAATTTACCGTGACTACTTTTTGAAAAACCACTATCGATGTGATAACGCACATGTAGTAAGCCATGCATATACACATAAAATACGTGGACAATCTGCACCCAGAATTGCCCGTCGGGAATTTTTTCATAGATCGACCTCATACTTAACTTTGACTATTTTTGCACGAATGAAGCCCTCTTCTATGACACTGGAATTACTGTTCAAATCGACAGCGGCATAAATTTTTTCATCAGAAATTAATTTATAGAGAGCGCCATTAGCGCCAATGAAATAATCACCTTTTTTCACTTTACTGCTCGAGCAAAAAAAGACGCATCCTGCATTAAACGAAAACAAATTAACATCAGAAATCACGCAAAAAGTTACATTATTTGTGTTTTTCTCGACATTTATTCTCGTTTTTATCTCTTTAATATCTCCGTTTATGTAATCTTTTACTTTTTCATACTTGATAAGAGGCACAGAGTAATGACTCTCTTCTTCGTATATCTGTCTGGTCAAGCTGTCCAGACTCACATTAAAAAATTCAGCCAATTTCGTTAGGCTATCTAGTGTTGGGTTTGAATTATCAATGGTTCTAAGCTTTTTTAGAGTGGGCACGGAGATGCCTGTTTCTTCGCTTAGTTCAGCAATCGTAATTTTTCTCTTTTCCATTAGCGCCGCTAAGTTCTGCTTCAACATTAAAGTAGTTAACCTGTTTTTTTAATTTACCTAAAAATATATGAGAAAATTATTTGATGTTGGATCAGCCGTTGTCTGGCTTCACATAAAAAATTAGCTTCATACTTACTACCACTGTTTAAGTATAAAACACTAAGCGTCATGATTTGTAATAAGTTTCAATTAATTTATTAAATGAATGTCTCAATATTAAAAATTGCTATCTTTTGTGCAATTAATTTCAAGTGTACTGCCATTCGCATAGGGTGACTCATAAGTAAGTTTTTGAAGATCAATTTTTTCACCGCCCTTCTGGTCTAATTTTTGTTTGATTGAAATAACCTCGATGCCATTGTCATTCGGGTCTTTCTTGGATTGAAAATATTCAGCCATCGTATCCCCATGAACTATGGCTTCTCCGCTATAAATATAAGACCCATCTTTTTGAAACCCACCCTCAAAATGATAAGCGCCAATCCCTTGAGTTAAATCACTGCTTTTTTGGTCTAATAAATATTTGATCATTGCATGATGAATTGAATGGTCTGTTTCATAAATTGAGCATTCATAGGTTCCAGAAAGATCAATAGCGAATCCAGTGTGACTGATTAAAGCTATCGAGATAGCCAGGACGGAAAATTTGAGTGCTTTTTTCATTTAAGAAGCCACTAAAAAATTTTGTTGTGTGCTTCTTGATAGATCTGAAAACTCAGACTGAAGACGAGAAATTTGTCCCTGTATAAGCGATTTTTTCAACTCATTCTCTTCTGTCGATAATCGATTCTGTAAGCGCTCAATGCTGAGCAGTAAATTAGAAATCTCCTGATTTTGATAATCAAGCGCCCTATTCCTTTTCTCTTCCGAAAATTTTTCTCTCTGGATTACTGCCTCATGATATTTTTTCCCAAGGTCTGAATGTTTATAGAATCCCATTGGGGTATGCCAGTTTCCGCTTTTTATAATCATGCAGGCCCTATTAACAGCATGAGAAAAAGACATCTTGTTGTCCCTAACCCAGTTTGAGACTGAAAATTTTACTTGCTCCAGTAGTTCCTTAGGGCTTGAAATTTTAACCTTGTCTCTCTGAATCAGATTTGAGAGAGCGCCTTTTAAGTACCCTTCTTCTCTGTTTGAAAAAACAAAACTCATATCACCTGCTTCTTTTTGTGAAATCGAGTTATTAACAGGCTCGTCGGTGTTATTTGTTTTCTTAATTGGATTCTTTAAGTTTGTTTCTTTTATATAAGGAAGTTCAGATTTTGCAGAGTCCACTGTGCAAATTTCATTGTTTAGGGGTGTAAAAAATGAAGCCTCTTTTTTATCCACAGACGTTGAAATAGCCGAATCAGTTTGAGTTTTTTCTATCTTTTTTAAATTGATTGTTTTTGTCGGCGCGGTCATCGAAGTAAAAATTGTTTCGACGGCTTCTTCAATGATATGGAAGTGACAAATGGGAGCGCCCTGCCACTTGTAAGTTCTTTTTAGCAAGAGCCCTAGTTCTTCTAAATGAGTAATGCATTTATCTAAGGTCCTTAAACTGATATTGGACCATGTAGCAAGTTCTTCTCTAGATTTAGCGACCCACTTCTTTCCATCATGCTCAATTTTGGAATTGTTAAAACCATAAAGTATTTTTAAATACAGAAAGGCAGTTTTTAAATTGCCTGTTACTGAAATGACTTTCTCTAGGGCTTCAAATCCAATGTATATTGTTTCAAGGTCTTTTATAGATACATGAAGCTGCTTAATTCCTTTGAATTTAAAATTAGCACATTCAATTAACCCCAATTCTTTTAGATTAAAAAGTATGGAAGTTATTTTTGCATTGGAAAGACCGAACCATTCTGCAAGTTCTGATTTCTTTCTAGTAAACCAAATCTTGCCAGATTTATTAATTTTTGAATTTTTGCAGTGATATTGAATTCTGGATAAAACAGCTAGGTATTCAATATTTTTTATTTGAGACAAATACTTTTCAAAAGTATTAAAGTAAATAATCGATAAATGAGACTCAATAATCGTAGTCATGCTAAGCATCCTTTGACACGTTGTTTGTGCCGAACTACAATTAGAGGGTCATATATCGAGATTACGGTTGTTTTTCCGATTGTATCTGAATATCTCTTATCGTAGTCCGGTAAATTTAAAAGCCCCAGCGTCAACTGGGGCTTTTTGCTTTTAGGTGATTTGTCCGCCGCGGCGGACAAAATTCAATAACATCACTTTTATAATTTTGATAGTTCCTCCTCAATGCTCTCTAATATTCTATTGGTTAATCCGTCTAGGTTTAATTTCCCAGAATCTATTAATTCGATTAAATCTTTTGGGAAGTGGATAGATGGATTGTGGTTGTTATCTTTTCTCCAAGTGAAAATATGACGACCACTTTTGCTTAAAATCTTTGTTGTTTCTACTTCAGGTCTTTTATTGCCCTGTAATGCGTCCTCAACTTTTTTTCTTAATTTCTCATGGCCCAGTAAGCCCGCTCCAATTTTCTCTGCATTTTCGATGATGATGGCGGTGTAGGCTTCACCTTTTAAAGAAAGCTGTTTAATGGTTTCTGCGGTTCTTGATGAAACCTTCGACATATCACCGATTGCTTCTCTTATCTCGAGAGGAACCTTTGAGAAGGAGAGTAGGGCGGAGACATACTGTCTCGACTTGCCAAGTTTTTCTATAAGATCCTTTTGTTCTATAACGCCACGATCTATCAATTTTGAATAACTCATTCCTTTTGCATAATCAGAAAGATCTTTTCTGTTGTCATTCTCAGCGGACTGAGCCAATGCAGCGTCTGAATCACTTAAATTTTTAATGATTGCTTTGAGTTTTATTCCAGCTTTAGTAGCCGCTCTCCAGCGTCTTTCACCAATGATTAATTCATAAAAGCCAGCCTTAGAAGGGGAGGGCCTTACAATACAAGGTTGTTGTTGACCTATGTTTTTTAAATCTAAAGCTAGCGCTTCAATATCACCCAGTTCTGATTCGGGTCTATCACTAAACTCCCAGTTGATGATCTTGTCGCAGGAGAGCTCATAAATTTCAGAGTCTTTAAACGCATCTTGAGAAACAGGTTTTTTAGAGACTTCTTTTGGCTCATCTACCTTATCTTCAATAGGAGACTCACTGGCCACCTGTTTTTCTTCAGGGGGGTTCCAAGGTCTGTAATCTCTCTTTTTAAATGATTTGGATTTCTTCTCATCTAAAATTTCGCTGATTTTTGGCATTTTTTAAACCTCTTCTGTGGCCTCTTCATTGACATGTAAGTTCGATTTATTTTGCCAAAGTGAAGAGATATCAATGCCCAATAATTCTTTTGTTAGAAGGTCAAAATCGTCTCTGGCGGTAGATTTTTTGAGCGAACTAAAGAGATTTAAACCTTCGTCTGTAACATTGGGTATCTCTTGAGCTTGTCGAATCGCTGTTTGTAAGGCATTACCTTTTTCTATTTCTTCTGAAATAGTGGTGGAGATGGTCTTATCAGACAAAATGGTATTGCCGCTAAATTTATTTAAAAAAACTTTGTAAGAGATGCCAATTTTATAATTCTTTTTAATCTCGTTGATTTCATCTTTTAAAATGCTTAACCCTTTTGCACTAAATTTGTCTGGATTAAGAGGAACAACGACAGTTTTTGCATAGAGAGAAGCGGCAGTTACAGCATGTCCCATGGTTGGCGGGCAGTCGATGAATATAAAATCGTAGTTGTTCTCGATGGGCTCTAAAAGATTTGCGAAAAATGTATGGAGAGGGGTTTTGTCCATCGCCAGTTTGCTGTCTAAAACGACATTCTCAATCCGGCTAGGAATAAGATCTATTCCTTCTGTGACATGAACGATGCAGTTTCGAATATCTTCACCGTCTGCCACAACGTCAATTAAGACTGGTGTATTGTCGGCTTCTATATTAAAGGCATCGGTGGCATTTCCTTGAGGGTCGATGTCAATCACCAGAATTTTTGCACCATATATACTAGCGCCACAGCTGATGTTATACATGGCTGTTGTTTTACCAGTTCCACCTTTAACAATTTGAAATGCAAAGCTTTTTTTCTCAAATTTTGGGGAGAATAATCTTTTTGCCATGGAGTGGGTGATATAGCCTTTATTTCCGGCCATTGCCGTTGTAAAACCTTCTCTTTTTAAATGCTTGTGAACAGCCTGTGTTGATATACCTAGCTGGTCTGCAATGGCTGTCACTGCGAGCTTGGGTTCGAAAGTATCTTTTCTCATTGATTTTGTCTTCTGTTGTTAATTTTTAATTAAAATATACCAAAGCAACAACCTGTCAACTTGGCTATAGTTTGGTTTTAATGATTTTGTACCCGAATAAGTGGCTATATTTATTGTTAAATGTGACGATTAATTTATTTATATATTAATTTTCATGAGGTTATTTAAAGTTTAATAGAAATATGAAAAGAATTTTTTACGTATTTAAAACTGGTTGACTAACTTATACTTGTTTGGATATACTCTTGTTTATACAAGAACGGATATATTTATTAAGACAATTAATGAAGCCAATACAATTTCTCGGAGATTCTTTAAGTCGAGTTCGTGAATTTAGTTCTGATGCCAAACAAGATATTGGTTACCAGTTAGACAAGGTTCAACGAGGCGAGCAACCGGATGACTTTAAGCCTATGCCATCGATTGGGAGGGGAGTTGAGGAAATACGTATTTGGGATGAGTCTGGAACTTATCGGGTTGTTTATACAGCACGTCTTGCTGATGCGGTCTATGTGCTTCATGCCTTTCAGAAGAAGACTCAAGCGACTTCAAAGAAAGATATTGAGATTGCAAAAAACCGCTTCGCTGATTTAACAAGGAGTTGAAAAAATGGAAGAAGTAGAAAAATTTGAAAATGTTTGGGATGCCATTGCTGATACCTCAGGAGAAGCTGCCAATATGCGCGCTAAATCGGAGTTAATGCGTAAAATTGTGGCCATTCTTGATAAAAAAAATTGGACACAAACTGAAGCAGCTAAACATTGTGGAATTACTCAGCCCAGAATGAATGACATGCTTCGTGGTCGTATGTCCAGATTTTCTTTGGACGCTTTGGTTAATATTGCAGCTTCGATCGGGCAAAGGGTTCATATTGAGTTGGAAGCGGCTTGAAAAACTATATTTATCCATCAGGAAATATTTTTTTATTGAAAAAGTAGTTTTCAGTTTTACTCATACGGCCATTTAGCTTCTGTACGTAATATTGGAGATAACCTATTCCTTTTGAAATTATTTTTAATTTTTCTTCAGGCTTCAGCAAGAGCTTTGTTAATGAATCCTCTTCTTCTGATGTTAAGAATCTTTCTAAGATTTCTACTTCAGTTATTGAAAAACAGGCTTTCTTATAGTCCTCCGATGATGCATTAAAATTTAATATTTTTTTCTTTAAATCTTCCAAAATCTTTTTTTCTGTAGGGCCTAATCCAGAATAAAACTTGTCCGGTTTTTTTATCAGATTACGTATTTTTTCAACATGTTCTTCCTTCATTCCTGAAAGAGTAAAACTTCTATTAATTAGAGTGTTGTATTCTGCATCTTTGTATGATTTTGGTGGATGAAAGCATAATTTTTTTGTGTCTTTGATGATTGTAGAGTGTAGAAGTCCGGACAGCGAAAAAATAATGTCGATTTTAGACTCTCTTATCTCTGCTGTTTTTTCTTCTAAGTATGTCTTTGTGATTCCTGGGTCATTATTTAGCGAGAGTATTCCAAAGATTGGATTGTCATAAAAAACCTCTATGCTGCCAATCTCAGTCTTTTTAAGGCTATCAGCTAATGATATGCCGCCAGCTAAGTGTTGTAGTTTTTCTTCTTTAGAAAAAATGTTTTTGCCAACAAGTTTTTTTAAGTGGATTAAAGCGGTTTCGAATGTCTTTTTAGTGAGAGTTCTTTTGATTTCAAAAACTCCAACAACACATTCCCATGGAACAACTTGGACAGAAGATTTATCGTCTAGGGTATAAAAAGAGTGTGGGACTAAGGTATCTACAATAATCATATCCAATTGATCGGATACAATTGGTCTTTTATCTTGAGAGTCTGATCTGATGATATAGCCAGAAGTGACTGCATATCTTTTAGGGATAAATTGACAGAAGAAATTTCTAATAATTTCTTCTGTCATACCACCCGATTCTTTAATGTTTTGTAAATCCTCTCCTCTAGTCGCTAGGTCTGTTTTGCTCACAGAGTATTCAACAAATTTTTCATACGTCTGGAAAATATCTTCGAAATTCATTTATTAACTTAAGTTGTTTTTATAAAGGCGCGCATTTTCCTCTTTGGATTTTAAAGATCAAATTTTTTATGTATTCACTGCCGTCATCGTCGCCACCCCAAACAACCTCGCAAATGCCCTTATGTGGTTACTTTGTTTGAGATAACCAGTGGGTGTCGAAAACCACTGATTCGCGGCGCTGATAATCACCGTCGGGTAGGGCGCCTGTAAAAAAAGACTTAAAATCGGCCAAGGGACAATTTGCTCGTAGCAAATCAAATAACCGGTCTCTTGGCCCTGCAATAAAAATTTACCCGGTAAGTTCCAATGGCGATTATCTGTTTCAGATTTCCACGGCTTCCATAACCCGATCGGCATCGGTTGGCGTGCTGGATAGATTGAGCCATTGCCTTGGCCTAATAAAATCAGAACATTGTTAGACGAGCCATTTTTGAGATCTTCCTGAGTGCCTACAATGATCGTTGCGCCTTTTTGTTGGGCTTGGTGATTTAAATCTTGCCACTGGAACTGCGTCCCAGGTAGCCAATCGAGTGCGATGTTTTCTGGGAAAATAATGACTTTATTATTCTGGTCTAACGCTTTCTGAGCGAGTGAAATTAACTTTGATTCTCGAGTGGGAATTTCAAAAAGATTCGCAGGGGTTCCGCCGAGTTTTGTATGAATGGCCACCCAATCTTTAGGCGCTGAAGGCGGGATATAAATGAGATTGGCCAGAATAGCCATTATTAATACGACCATCGTCGGAATGAGCCAATAGATTTTATTTTTGCTATTAGGAAGGCTGACGAACAGGAGCATTAAAACGATCGTGAGACCTAATCCAGGCCATCCAAGAGCTGGGAATAAAACGCCTGCACTGGCCAGGGGACTCAACCAAAAGAAATAACCCAGAGGCGGCAGGGTGAGAATGATCAGCAGGCTTAATGTCCTCAGAGAAAGATTGAGCCAGTTTTTATCTTTCGAATAGAAGATCACCCAGGGGGCGGAATATAAAATGGCTTGAGCTAGCCAAATACAAAAACCAATCGATAGGCTGAATGGCTCGTTGGAGAAAAAACGAGCGGTGTCTGGAATAATCTCCCAGTCGGTGAATGACCAGAAACTGAAGATAAACAAACTGGACTGAAGGCGTGTTTTCCAAAATAGCCAGAGGGCTGGGAATAAAACTAAAAGCCCCACACTGGGCAACGAGTACCAAGTAAGTGAGAAGAGGGCGCCAATGAAAATGGGCAAAATTAAATTAAAGCAAAATTGGCGATGGGTCATGGCTGTTTTAGTGGTCATCACACTGCTCGTTTTGATGGGTGTTTTTCATATGCGATTTAATTTCACGCCTTCTATGCCAATCGGTTTTTATTACCAGGTGGCTCATCCCGGAATTCTTCAAAGAGGCCAGACGGTCGAAGTCTGTCTTCCCAGAATCATTGGAGAGCAGGGGCTTCAGCGGGGCTATTTGAATGAAGGTTCTTGTGAGGGGGGATTTGAGCCCGTTATTAAAGAATTGATTGCTGTTTCTGGTGATGAAGTTCAAGTGACGCAAGAGAGCATTTTTGTTAATCATGTTCCGTACTATGCGCCGTTTATTCAATTGGATATGAATGGGCAACCTATGAGTTCTTACCCCATTAAAGCTATTAAAAGCACGAATCAATACTGGCTGTATGGTGCCAATGATCCTGAGTATTCTTGGGATTCGAGATTTTATGGCGGGGTGGATCGAGCAAATATTCAGGGCGTGATTAGGCCTTTTATCACCATGCAAACTTTCTCGAATTGGTTTGAATCTATGACTCACTTTTTTCAGAAAACCCCATAAATGCCGCTTCCCCTTTGAGCTTAAATAGATTTTGAGACTCAGGTTCTCTTTGGATTTGTTCCATGGCTGAAAGTAGGGCGCCTAAGACAATAGCTTTGGAAGCATCACCTAAACCGGCTTTAATCACTAAGCCACCTAATTCGATTTTATGGCGAGTATCGGCCTTTCTTTCATGCTTGGATTGCAAGGCTAATTTAGATTGAAGCCTGGCAATTTTTTGCTTGGTTTTGAGCAGTTCTTCAGCGGTATTCATGCAGATATTTCTTTAGCGGAATTTTTCATCGCCTGTAATTTTTCAGAAATCGCTTTGAATTCTGACTCTAAAACAGAATCGTCATAATCCGCCAAGCCACATTTTAATAAGAGCTCCCCCAGTTCATTTTTGCGCTTTTCTTCGATGGCGATCAGTCTTTGCTTCATGGCTTTTAATTCATCCTGAAGCTTGGAGCGTTTTTCTTGGAAAGAGATTTTACGTCGAGTCATCGCTTTTTCGTCTGGCATTGTTGTGAATCCTAATGGTCATATCAAAGATCGAACATTCTAAGTAAAAGAGGGTAGCTAGAAAATGAAATCACAATCTGAATTAAATAACAAAAAAATAAAATAGCTGCGAAGCAGATTCTGATAAAAATTCTTTTGAATTTTTAGATCTCATGAAATGAGATCAGGATCATTTTGATTTTTAAGAAAATGCGCACTTATACATTTCTTTGAAATGTTGTGCTCTTTATGTAGAGTGCTCGGCGTTATGGCAATTTATCACTTCACAGCAAAAATCATTAAGCGTTCAGAGGGCAGAAGTGTCGTAAAAGCGGCTGCCTATCGTCACGCTACCAAAATGTTCGATGAGAACTTAGGCGAGACTCATAACTATTCGAGCAAACAAAATGTCATTCATTGCGAAGTAATAGTTCCTGAGAGTGCTCCTCAGTGGGCGAAAAGTTTGGCAGTTTCTTCAGAAATCGATTCTGAAAAAACGCACCTAGCCTCTGAGACACTCTGGAATAAAGTTGAATTGGCTGAAAAAAGAAAAGACGCCCAATTGGCTCGTGAGTTTGAATTTTCTTTGCCCATTGAACTGAATGAAACTCAAAACTTATGTTTGGCTCGAGCCTTTATCAAAGATCAGTTTGTTGAAAAAGGCATGATCGCGGATTTTGCGATTCACTGGGAAGAGGGCAACCCTCACGTGCATGTAATGCTAAGCATGCGTGAACTCGTTCAAGACGGTTTTGGCTTAAAAGTTCGAGAGTGGAACGGTAAAGAATTTTTGCATTCACTCCGCGCTGAGTGGGCGAACTATGCCAATTTGAATCTTAAAATGTATGGTTTTGAGACCAAGATTGATCATCGAAGTTTTGTGGATCAAGGCGTTGATCTTCAGCCCAGTATTCATGAAGGCATTGGCACTAAAAATATGAACGAGCGCGGGATTGAATTAGAGCGCGTTGCCATGAATAAAGAGATCCGATCTCAAAATTACGCGCATATTCATGCCAATCCTGAGGCCTTATTGCACAAGATGTCTCAGACGAAGGAGCGTTTTCATGCTCATCATTTGGCCTATGAAGTTCATAAATATCTGCCTGAAAAAGTCGAAATTTCTAAATCTGAGATCGACCAATTAGTTCGAAATTTAGAGTCTAAGTATGCTGTTTTTTCTGAGCGAGAACTTCAAAAGACGATTCATGAGAAAGCGGAGTCGCATGAGGATTTTTTAAATCTCTTCGCCAAAGTTAAGGCCCATGAGCATTTAATTAACTTAGGGATTGGGGAGGATGGCCGAGATCACTACACGACGATTTATCGGTTTAAACAAGAAGCCAAGATGTTGGATCAGGCTGAAAAATTATCTTCGAAATATTCGCATGCCGTGAGTGCAAAATTGGTTGAAAAGAAAATTGCGGAATATGGGCTCAATACTTCTCAGGCTAAAGCGCTGAGGGCGATTGTCTTGGGTGGAGATTTGAGCTTAGTCGTCGGTAAGGCGGGGACTGGTAAGACTTACATGATGAAAGTCGCTAAAGACATTTGGGAAGCTTCTGGCTTTAAAGTTCATGGCGTGTCGCTCTCTGGGATTGCCGCCGAAGGCTTAGAAAATGATGCAGGTATTTCTTCCAATACGCTTCACGCCTTTAAATATCGCCTGGAACGCGGCTATTTAAAATTAGATGCCAATGACATTGTCGTGATGGATGAAGCGGGTATGACCGACAGCGATGATATGGCGATTTTAATTAATACCGTTTCAAAAGCAGGCTCAAAATTATCTGTGATTGGAGACCTAGAGCAGACCCAATCTTTAGGAGCCGGGTCAGGGCTTAAATCTTTAATGAGCACAGTGCCATTTGTTGAGATGGACGAGATCTTGAGGCAAAAATTCGAATCGCATCGAATCGCGACGGGTGATTTATCCAATGGACAGACGGGAAGGGCGCTGGATTATTATCATCAAGCAGGCCACATCCATTTTGCAGAAGATAAAGCCCAGGGCTCAAAAGATTTAGTGAGCCACTGGACGCGTGATTTAAGTCTCGAGAATTTACCGAACAGAATTATCTTGGCGCATCAAAATAAGAGCGTCGCTGAATTGAATCTTCTAGCCCGTGAAGAAATTGTAAAACGAGGCTGGTTGATGGATCCGAAGGTTTTCAAATTGGATGGCCGGGTATTAGAAGTTGGCGTCAATGAGCGACTCTTATTCTTAAAAAATAATAAGCAGCTCGGCGTAAGAAACGGCAGCTTTGGCTCTGTTATGGCTATCTCTGGGAATCATATCTCGGTGAAATTAGACAATGGCAAAACAATACAGTTCTCAGCTAAAGAGTATGAGCATTTTACCTATGGTTATGCGGCGACGGTTCATAAAACCCAGGGCGTGACGAAAGATCAGGTCTTTGTGCAGATCGATGGTTATGGCTGGGATCGGCATTTAGCGTATGTGGCTTTATCGAGGCACAAAACTGATGTCCAAATCTTTGCCTCTCAAGAATTTCATCGATCGTTAGACGCTTTAAAAACCAGCTTGTCTCGAGTTGGGATTAAAGACGCCATTATTGATTACCCCTTAGGATTTGGAATTCGTCGTGGGTTTGACGCAGATGAATCGGCTCATCGGGCCGTTTCTAAAATCAGCTTGAAAGATAAGGTGATTGATAGCTGGCTTTATCTGACCAATTACCAGGCCTATTTGGAGCGGGTTTCAGATCGGATGTTCAAACCAGAAAATAAAAACTTTAATCGTGAAGAAGCTCGAAAAGTCGCGGCTTATGCGGATCTTTCAAAAGAAGTTCGAGCTGAATATCTCAAGCTCAAAGCTTCTTTAGAACAAGATCAAAAACTCTGGGATCATCTAGGCTATGAAGCTTTCCAAGAGCTGAAAATTAAGCAAAACGCCTTGGGTCATGGGATCTATCAAAACAAGGAAGTATTGGCAGTAGCGATTGAGAAAAATCGTTTAAGCCCGGAGAGATTGGAACGTGATTCCAAGGCGCACGAGAGGTTAGTGATGGCTGACTCTCTGGTCAATGCGATTCAACGGAAAGATTTCGATGAGGCTTTTAAGATTGCGAGTGAGATTGAAAAAGATAGAGCAGCGCATTATCCCATGCTTTTAAGAGCCTCAGAATTAGCCTCCATGGAACTACGAGAGATTAATAAAATCATCGATGAGGCTACGAAGCATGCCACGCCTGATCCTTATAAAAATAAGAGTTCGATGGAATTAATGGAAAGGCTGTTTGATCTCGATGAGCAATATATGGAAGCCGGCATCAAGAAATTTAATTATTTAGAGGATGAGGTGCTTCAAAAATCATTGGATGCAAAAATAGAGGTTATTGAGAAAGAGCAGAGAGCCCTTATTAATGAGCTGAAAAAACCTGAGCGTTGGGATTCGCTGTCTGAACAGGCAGATATTCTCATGCTTTCACAAATGGATAACTCAGAGATCCGAGCGGCTATTAAACAGGGGAATCTCAGCAGGGAAGTGATGGGGGAGGCTTTAGGACAGGTTAAAAGAATTGGGAGAATGGTTGGAAATTACGAATCCAATGGACGAGTGAATTCGAGGAGTAGACAGTAACATTAAATATGCGGATTTAGATGATTTCTTGTTTTTATACAAATAGAATTCAACGAATTTTAGTCTTTAGGATTAGGCTTAATTTTTATAAGAGTTTGTTTAAAAGGATTTTGATTAACTCTAAAATACATGAGTTTTTTTATGATTATTTCTTGGTGTAATAAAGTTTGTTTAAAGATTAAAAATTTACATCCAGCGCCTATGCATCAAAAAAAAGTCATTAGGATTTCTGAGGCTCGTTCTAATGATAAATTATTACCAATTTTAGGTTATGAAAAATCTATTCAACCCCCTCAAGAAAACAATATAAATAGGCCTAAAAGTTCAATTATTAACTCACTAAACAATGAGCAGAAAGAAGCAGTTATGACAACTGAGGGCTATGTCAGAGTAATTGCGGGTGCTGGCTCCGGTAAAACTAGAGCGCTGACGCATCGATTCGCGTACCTTGTACAGGAGCTTGGAATCTCGCCGAATAGCATCATGTGCGTAACATTCACAAATAAAGCAGCTTGGGTTATGAAAAGCAGAATTAGAAGCCTAATAGGCGATCAAGATACAGCCTTTATTAGTACGTTTCATGGTTTCTGTGTCAGAGTCCTTAAAGACAGTATTTCGACTCTAACCTACCCAAAAAATTTTTCTATTCTTGATGAAATAGATCAGAAATCACTCTTATCAGAAATTTATAATCAGCTAGGTCTTACATCCAGAGACCTAACATACAGAAAAGCCTTAGACAATATAAGTAAATTTAAAAAAGAAAATGAATCTGAATATATTAGATTGATGACAGAACCAGACGCACTGGATCTGAGGTCTTTATTAGATGAAAATATTTCTAATATCGAGTTAGTCGTTATCATTAAATATTTATTATTGCAGCGAAGAAACTTCGCATTAGATTTTGATGATTTGATTGAATTTACTTTGTACATTTTTGAAACAAAAGAAGAAATATTAAAGATATGGCAAAACAAATTAATGTACATCCAAGTTGATGAGTTTCAGGATGTAAGCAGGCGCCAGTATAAGCTTGTGACGCTTTTATCAAAAATTCATAACAACTTGTTTATTGTTGGAGATCCAGATCAAACAATCTACAGTTGGCGAGGCGCTAATGTTAACTACATAGTGAAATTTAATGAGAAATTTCCGAACGTGAAGACAATTTTTATGATTAAAAATTATAGGTCTTCCCCTGGAATTTTAAGTGTTAGTAATTCGTTAATACAACACAATAAAATTAGGCTAGAAAAGGATTTAGTCCCCATAAAAGAAGGGGCTGTAAAGGTTCTTTATTATCATGCAAAAAATATTCAAGATGAGGCTGAATGGATTGCTAATAAAATTAAATCCTTAGAAGTGGATTTATCAGCAGTTGCTATCCTTTACAGATCGCATGTAGTTTCTCGATCGGTAGAAGAGGCTCTTCTAAAATTTCGCATAGACTACACCGTCTATAGCGGTACGCCATTTTATCAACGCCAAGAAATAAAAGATGTTTTATCTTATTTGCGACTCATTGTTGTTGGTGACGATTTGTCTTTTTTACGCGTAATTAATACCCCAAAACGGGGCATTGGATCAAAACGTCTAGAACTCATAAAAGAATATTCCGAAAAAAATGGAATAACACTTTACGACTCCTTTGAGATGAACATTAACCATAATTTATTTCAAAGCACGAAAGCACGAGAATTTCTTGACGTTATCAAGAAATTAAAAAATTCTTATTTTGAAGTTTTCTCAAAAGATCAAAGTGAAACAAGTAAATTGGTTAATTTGATTGATGAAATTTTAAAGATGTCTGGATATGAAGCATTTTTAATGCTGGATGGCGACCAAGAAAGGTTAGACAACGTTGCTGAGTTAAAAAATTCAATTCTTTCTATTGAGAAGCAGTTAGGTGAAAAATTTGATGTTGAAGATTATCTTTCTCAAGTAGCACTACTGACATCTCAAGACTTACAAGAAAATAAGCGGGATATGGTCAAATTAATGACGGTTCATTCTGCAAAGGGATTAGAGTTTCCGTATGTCTTTGTTTGTGGACTGAACGAAGGTGTCTTTCCTAGCTCAAGAGTGAGAACTCCTGAAGCCTTAGAAGAAGAGAGAAGACTGGCTTATGTTGCATTTACAAGAGCTGAAGAAGCCCTTTATTTAACAGACTCAGAAGGCTTTAATTATGATAATTCAATGCGAATCCCCTCTCGTTTTATTTTCAATATTAGAAAAGATTTATTAGATAGGCAGGGAGATTTAGATTCTTCATTTGAAGAGGGCTCTATTCAATGGATTAATTCACATGAAAAAAGTTTAAATTCCGACCAGATAGAAATTTCTGTTGGGGATGAAGTAAATCATCCCACTTTCGGCTATGGCAGAGTTATGTGTGTTGATGAGATGAATTCCGAATATGAAATAAAATTTGATAAATTTTCCACATCTAGACTTATTAAAAAAAATTTTCATGGGTTAGTTAAGAAAGGCGGAAATTCATGAGTGGCTGCTGCATTAAAGGTGGCTGCGAGTATGAAAATATATTTAAAAAACTCGAGAATAAATTTCTTGGAAATAATGAATATATGTCTGTTCGTAATTTAAACCTCAACTTAGAGTCAGAGTGCTTGTCGTCTTTAGATAAATTGATTATTGAAAATCAGCACTCAAAGGACAGTGACGAATTACAAAAAATATACCGAATCCAAGGCGATAAACTAATAATTATTTCGCATTCTTTAGAATCAATTTCGTTATACCATTTCTATGGACATCAAAAATATTGCCTGTTTCATCTTCCAAAGAATGGGCAAGCGTTAAAAATTCCAGAAGACGTTTTTATAAGATTTTTGAAAATAATTCATGAAGAGATGCCTATAGAAAATCGTTATATTTTCATAAATGGGGTACCGGTTGAGTAGAGCGACAGAATCACTTCCATCGCCCCCTCCTCAGAACCGGACTTGCAGAACTACCGCATCCGGCTCCCAATAGATCACGTGTCCTCACACTTTCGGCAGATTTTAGAACATTGATATTACTTTCCATCGC
>CANJUQ010000022.1 GCA_947478175.1 Thiotrichales bacterium
ATTTTGTTAGGTCGCAATAAATTGCGCCCCTACTTTCTACCCCTCTCTGTCCCACCAGGCTAGCGCCTGTTGGGCCTGTCTCTCCCTCAAGGGGCGAGACGATTCAAGCGGCTAGTTCCAAGCAGCAACGTCCGTCAAAAAAAGTCGAATATCCCGTAAAATCCCTACAGAATCACATCGCCATCACCGGCATTGACGATTAATTCTTCGACGGTGTCATAGAGCAACATCACCAAAGTAAACGGATGTTGTCTATCTGAAACCACGACATCTTCACCCGTTAAAGCTTTCGGATTAGACGTATAACTCACATGCAACGGCTCACCGAATAAAAAATCACCGAGCAGCCCGGCCTTACGAACCAAAATAGGCAGCCCCCCTGACTTCGAGAATAAAATATCAAGAGGCACTTCTTTGCCCTGGTAAGTAAATTTGCGACGACGATTGCCCAATAGTTCTTTTAAAATTCGTTCGACATCCAAACTCATGGATTAGCTCCCTGCCGTCTGAACAATCTGAGAAATTCCCACTAGCTGATTAGACGCTGCATTGTTAACTCTCTGGAGGACCAACACCCAAACAACATTCTCTGTACTGGCCTGATCACCCTGTCTAAAAGTAATCTTGATGGGCACTTGGACTTGCCAGCTGGCGACACCATTAATTAATTTCATCCCAACGATATAAGGCACATCCGTCACTGCGGCTGAAACCACATATTGACCACTGGTAATTTTATTGAGGGTAGGTTGGAAGGCTTGGGTAAATTGATTCCAACCATAATCCGTAAAGTACTGACGAACCCCTCTGAGCTCATCTTGGAAATGGACATAATCAATCGCATAAATCTTGGGGACATTCTCAGTCACCCAACTTTCTAATTGCTCAGGACCCAAGACCGGCGAACTGAGTGGCTGCATTTTGATTAACTCACCCTGCTGGGTGACCGCAAAATACAAGACTTGTGTGGGCTTGGTATTCGTAAAATACAGCGCCACACACAAAATAATATTTAACAAAAAACTTAAAATAGCGACGAGCACTATTCGTCTGAAATTATCCCGATAGAAATCATTTCGAAGTTTAACCGCTTGCAGTGTTTTGCTCATGAAGAAACCTTACTGAATTCAGACCATCCGAAAAAAAGAGGGCGGAGTATACGCAATTTTTTTTGAACCCACAGGGTGGGGAGAATGGGTTTAATTAGCGTTGGCGTCCGTTAACCTAATGCGGGGTCATAGGGTTTGGGTCTGGGGACGTAAGATTAGCGGCCACCGCCCCAGCGCAGACAGCAGGTGTTGCTGGTAATGAAGGCACGAGTAGAGAAGCAGAAGAATTAATTCCAGCACCATTTCCAGCACCAGCAACAGGAGCAGTTCCATTACTAACATCAACTCCAACTCCTAAGCCAGCACCAGCGCCCGCTCCAGCACCAACAACAGCATTATCTAACGGAGGCGCTGATGGCGCAGGCGTTGCCGTCCCAGAAGCGGCAGCAGATGCTGGAGTCGTTGTGAGGGCAGGAGTAGGCGCAGCAGGAATAATTGGGGCAGTTGAGACAGCCGATGCAGCTTGTGCCTTCGGATCAAACGCAACACTAGAAACACTCGACGGATCATTACTACCAGGGGTAAAACCATAGGCCTTAATATCTTTATAAAAACCAACCAGCCTGTTAAAAATACTTCTACAAATAGAGGTATTTAAATCTTGCTCAAATGCTTTTTTCTGATCTGCATTTTTATAAGGAACATAAGGGCTCGTAAATTCACCATTGGCATCAGGCGTTCCTAACAAAACCAATTGTGCAGCAGTCTGACCAATCCCTGCACTGCCTTGTTTTTCATTAAAATCATTTTCTGTCCAAAGTCTTGGGTTTTTCCAAAATCTTCGACCTTCATTCAATTCTTTAAACTGCTCTTTAGTGAAGGCACGAACGATATATTTGTCTTTACCCTCTGGCGTTTTTTCATTCATTTTGATGCGAATTAATTGGGTATGGGATTCGGGGGGGTTACCACCCGTTTTTGCTTGATAGCCTCTTGTCTCCAATAATTTTTGAGAGTCGCCTTCGAGCCTAGCTGAGAGAGTGCCATAGCCCGCTGCATAATCTTTATCATGAGTACTGCATTTCCATCGTCTAATCGCCAGCATGACTAGATTATCGTTGCCTGCGCCCGTTCGATCTAATTTATAAGTCGTATGAATCGACCCGTCTGGACCCAATCCAACCGAATATTCTGCCTTACGGCGCTGGAGCATCTGGCCATTGAAAGTCATGACTGATTCTATTTCAGATAACTGCTCATTGATTTTAGTAACGCTGTTATTTAATTCATTAATTTTTTTGGAGTCTTCAAGAAAAGCACTATCAGCATTCTTTAATTGCTGAACAATCGCTTGCAGCCCATCGATATACTCAATAAATCTCTCAGGCAGACCTCCTCCATCTCGCATTTTTTGGAGTCTTTTCTCTAGATCGCCCTCTTTTTTCTTAAGCGCTTCACGCCGTGTTTCCACAGCACTTTGACGAGAATCCAATGTCTCAAAACCAGGAACGTCTTTGAGGTGTTGGCGGTCTGTGGCGTTGAGTTTTTGGGCGGCTTGGTAGAGTTTTTCAGCGGGATCTTTAGTCGCGTCTTGAGCTGTCTTTAATGCTGCTTCAGCTTTTAAAACGGCTTCATCCGCTGCGTTCTTTTTCTCACTAACTAGACCCCTCGCAGTGGTTGCAGCAGCTATTCCTGCCTGCGCTGAAGCATCTTCAATAGCAGTGGTTGCCCGGCCAGCGTCGGAACCACTCTGAGCCTCACTGAGTGCTCTCTGAAGGCGACGGATCTCTTCCTCAGCATTGCTTAGGTCAGTTACAGCAATACTCTGCGCCGCCTTCGCTTCTTCTAACTTTTCCTTCACTCCTGTTAAGGCTTCATGGGCTAATTTATAAGCCTCAAGCTTCTCTTTAAATTCACTGTTTTCAGCTTTACCCGTAATGATTTCCACAGCATCTTTGTGCTCATCTGAAGCCACACCCGCTGCAAAGCCCGTATAAAACCCATCTTCAGATTCTTGGGCTTTGGCTAACTCAATCGCGGCTTGGTCTTTCTTTAAGTCCTTGGGGACGTCTTTTAAAATTTCTTCGTGAGCAGCGACAAGCTCTGGTTGTTTAAAAGCAAAATGTTCAAGAACACGATGCACTGCTGCTTGATCTTTTTTGGCTTGTACTAAATCGTCACCCGTAGGGGTTGGCGGAGACGCTGCAAGATCAACATCCAACCACTTGGAGTTCATTGCGGTTTCAACCTGATTCTTCCAAAGTGCCTGAGTGAGCTGAACTTGAAATTGTGGATCCTGCCCTCTCCGTGGCACGTATTCTACCTCTGCCCCACCCTGCTTTACGAAATAGGCTTTTAATTCGGCGTCAGTGTAAGCGGCGACGGTCGCTGTCCCAGCAGTTCTTGAATCACTTAATCGCCTATCATTCTGATCTTTTACTGATAGCGCTTGTTTAAGCAGTGCTCTGGCCAACTCAGTTGAAACAGTTCGCTTACTTTTTAATTTATATGGCATGATTTCTTATCCCTGACTTTCTATTTTTTTATTAATTAATCGCCAATCTCTGTATCGCTATCTTTGGATGCATTGCCACTCAAAGAACGTGATTTCGAAGCTGCTTGTTGCATCACTACAGACTGAGGTCCCGCAGCGTTCAAAGCTTCATCCATATTTTCATTGTTAGCTAAAGCCTGCTGCAAACGTTCAATAGATATCTCGTGATTTGGATCCGCTGTATCTCGCAATAAATCCGTCAATGTCCAATATCGTCGAAAATCATCACAGGTCGCGACTTGATTCACAGCGTTATTTCTTTGGGCAACTAAAAGCGCACAGCTGGTGAGATTATATTCCCGCATCAATGTCGTTCTGGCTAAGGCTTCTGCGCTACCACCACACTCTTTTTCCCATTGTTGCTTAATGAAATCTAATCCATGCGTGACGTCGATTTTGTATTTCGTATGAATGATCTCGACACAACGCCTGACACTCGAATGATCGGGACTGCACTTGAGGTTATAAATCCGAACGAAATTCTCTCGTTCTTTTCTTTGTGATTCAGGATCTGATTGCTCATGAAAGCTAGAAACCCGTCTGGCCTGCTCTAATTTTTTATAAACATATTGGTTATAAGCATCGTCGGCATGTAGTAATTTCTTGGCAGCACTCATGTTTTCTTACCCTAAATTTTTATCAAGTTAAACAATATTTCTAAGCTTTCTATAGAGAGCATTTGTTGAATTCAAGCGGATCTTAGCAGTTTTTTATATTGGCTAATTGGTCAGTATTTCCCCCCTCTCTGCCCCTCAACGCCAATGCGTTTCGGGCCTGTCTCTCCCGCAGGGGGCGAGACGATTCAGCAGTAAGCAAGGCCTACATTTCAAATCTCAGGGCGCAATAAATTGCGCCCCTACTTGAGACTTTGCAAATACTGATCAATCAATGGCAGAACCTCGAAATACTGATCTGGATAACAAGACGCATAGTTTGTCTCTTCTTCGATTTTCTGAATAACTTGTAAAGCTTCTTTCTTAGCCGCCGCTTCGCTATTGCCTTGCATGATGTTTAATTTTTTAACAACTTCGTAGAGCGTTTCTTTGGTCAAAATACTGTCTTGCAAGTTGGAGACCTCCACATCAAAGAAAGAGCTGGCCAAACGCTGATCAATCGGAATAGACATAAAAATAGAGGGATTATTAGATTGATCTCCAAAATCAATGACTTCTTCTTCACGATGACCCCTCACATAGTCAGAAATAGCTTTGTAAAGCTCTTTGACATCGTCTTTTACTCTGGGCTCATTGAGTGTTTCAAATAAGGCTAATAACGGCTCTGGCAGGCCGGATCTATCAAAATCCGCTGCTTTGAACTGCGCGCTATTTAAAGATCGCAATAATTTGACAGATGCTTCTGAAGGACCTTTGACCTTGAGCATTTGATTTAATTTAATTCTTTTGATTTTGGGTGGATTCGCAAAAAAGACCGCTGCTCGGACAATTTTAGATTTAAAGAAGATATGCATCTCTCCTTCACGCTGGTCTTTTAAATCTAATAAATCTAAACGGTGACGTTTTTCTAAGGTCGCTTCCATGCTGTCTTTATAAGAAAAAACACTGCTGCCCTGTTTGTTAAAACTCTTAGCCGCAGAAACATAAGTTTCACCTGCCGTTTCTTGGAAAAATTTCCAGGTCTCTTGGGGATCTTCCAGCTTCATACAAATCTTAACGTTGGTGTTTGCACAAATAGACGCTGCTTCTTCTTTACCGCCCTTCTGGAACGCCGGTAAATCCTGACCCGCAAAAATCACAGAAAATCCTAAAGACCGCGCCTGCGCTGGGACCACAGCGAAGCCTTTGACGGCGTAATAACCATACTCATCCAAAACACAAAGATAAGGCGTCGAAGAGTTTGTTGGCTTGGTTTCAATGACATCGGCATAAGTTCCCTCGACTCGAGAGCCTAGACCTTCTGCCAACATGGCTTTTAAAGACGCAATGATTAATTTACCTAAGTTGGCTAATTCATCTGGGGATTTTTCTAACGCCGGTAATAAGACCACTAAGATTCTTCTGTTTAATACAACATCTCTGAAATCTACTTCGGCCAAACTGGTTCTCACAATATGGCCATAGACATCCGCTAAAGATCCGAAAATTCTGGTCAATTGCATGGTGATATAACCATGCTGTTCATAGGCTTTACCGCTTTGTTTGCCCTTCTCGCTTTTTTGATAACCCGGCAAAGTGGCTAAATAGTTTTCTATTGAATCTCGAACTTCAAAGGGAATCCCCTCGTCCAAAATAGTCACATTGTTTTGTTGATCTACGACTTTACGGTCATAGAGTAATTCTTCGATGACATCCAAGGTAAAATATTTACGAATCAAACTTGCGTCTAATAACAAATGCCCTTGTTCTCGAAGCCAAACTAACGGCCTCATTAAAGCCTCTGTGAACGCGATGGCACGACCTTTCCACATATCGCCATCAGACCCACCTGATGGCCCTCCGCCTGAATCCATCATGCTGACGACTAACTGGGAAAGCATACTGGAAGAGCCTGATGCAAAAGGGTTCATGGTGTTAGACAAAATATTTTCTTGCGGGCCAATGATGTCTGTCGCACCGGTCATATAGTTAACTAAGAGCAAATCATCTTCTCGGCCTAAAGATCTCACCATGCCAAAAACTTTGGCGAATAAAGAGTTATCCCCTTTACCGTCGACATAGATAAATCCACTGCCCTGAATCAAAGCATTGTAAGAGATTGATAAAAGCGCTTCTGTTTTACCCGAACCGGTTGATCCAAAGATCAATACGTGGGTTCTCATGTCAGAGTTTGTGAACCAAAGCTGATCATTGGTATTAATTTCATTACCGAAAAAATAAATCCCTGAAGCCAAAGACGGTGCGGTTGAGCCTGGTTTTGGGTCATTCTTATCCATCGCTTTTGAATACATAGGCATTCTAAAAGGCAGGACATGGGAGGAAAAAAAAGCGAGCCAAAAGACAGCCAGGATTAATAAAAAAACAATGTCAGTTGCAGCCGGAAAAACAAAAGAACAAATGGCCATGACCAAAATGGTCCCACTGCTCCCATAACGACTGACCAGAAAATCATACATTTGCCGAGTGAACGGCCGTATGTCACGTATCCCTTCTGAGGCAAAAGTTTCTTGATTAGACGAGACCCCACGAAATCGCTTACTCATGCTCGTGGAAACCTATGTTTGATTCGGCCTGCAATGACCCCTTTGGCGATTCTAAAAGCGACCATCAGAGGAATTCGGAAATAATTTAAAATCGATAAAAAAGTAATAAAAAAAACAACCGATCCAAAGGTGTACCAGTTAGGTCTCAAGAAAAATAAAAAGACGACAAGAGCCGCTCTCGCATCCACTGTAAAAAACATCGGAGTTCGTGCCGAATCTCTCCAATGCACGAAGCTGTCTTGTTTAGCCATGATGGGTCATCTCAACATTAATTTTATTCATGATTTAATTTATTCATTGGAACTCAAACCGGCGGTGAATCTAGCTAACACCCGCTCATCTATCAAGCCTTCGGCATATTTTGCTTTGGCATCCATCAAAATGGACTGGCCATAAATTTTAACTAGTTCTCGAATTGAAGAAACAATGGTTTCTGATTTGGCTTTTAATAATTTATCCCGAACTTCATCGTTAAAAACTAAATATTCTCTCAAGGCAATTCTTTTACCAGTGACTGACGGAACCAACGCTTGCCAAACAATGACTTTGACAGATTCAATCAAATCAAATAAACGCGTATCTCTTTCTGCAAAAGGAAAAATGGTCACCATACGGCGCATCGTATCAGCCACGCCATTCGCATGAACGGTGGTATAGACAGGATGCCCCGTCAGAGCCGCGTCAATCACAGCTTCAACTGTCTCTTTATCTCGTGCCTCACCGACCAAAATTAAACCGGGCTTACGACGCAAGGCGTTACGAACTCCTGCCGCAAAAGACGGTAAGTATCTGGGGATTTCGGTCTGAGCAATAATACTGCTGGGCTTTGGCACATCGTCGTAGACATATTCTATAGGCGACTCATAAGTTAAAACTTTAAGATTGGCATCAGGTCGCTGAACTAAATGCGAAATCATCGAGGCTAATAAAGTACTCTTCCCTGAACCCGTCGCGCCACTGACGACTAAAATTCCCTGGGGCATCGAAAGACTTTCATATAAATCTGGTTCTAATTTTAACTTAGCCAATTCGGGTGGCTGCGAAGAAATGGTTCTTAAGGTCACTTGGATCCCTTGGTAGCCTTCGAACATACAAGCCGTAATATTTACCCGATAGCGATAGATTTTGTCTTTTTGAAACTTCACTCGATAGTTCGTATCAATATCTGTCCCAGAAAAAACCATCGCTGTTGCGTTCGAACCATAGATAAAATTAATTAAATCCGAAGCCTCTTGAAGCGTGAGCTCACGCCGAGTCATTTTGATTTGCTTGCCTTCGATTTCTGCAAAAACCGTTTCGCCACTTTGAATGCTGATATCTGAGGCGCCTTGGTCATAACAATGCATCAAAAGTCGATCGAGTTGATCGGGCGTAAAATAAGAAGGCTCATTAGTAAACAGTCTAGATAAAGGTTTTGGAGGATTAACGGCGGTGCTATTCGGCTCACTCCCAGCAGTCGTCATATCACACCCCCCTTTATTTTTTATTTAGCAAAAGGCTTGGCAGTAGCAATCGGCGCAGCAGAAGGCAATTGTTCAATCGCCGCTTGATTGCCATTGCTCTCTGAAGACAAAACAACAATCGGTTGTGCAGTGACAATAGGGGCAGGGTTACTCGCAGAAGTACCACCCGTAGAGTCAGGATTATTGGCACGAATAATAACAGGCGCTGGAGGTGGCGGCGGTGGCAATTGGGCAGACTGATAAGTCTGATTAGTAATCACGGGATCCCATAATTGGCTATGGATTTGTAATTCTGGGAAAGTCGAAATCGCCATTGATTGATCATTAATCACTAAGTGATTCGCATTCCCGATCACACCATTATCTTTCGAAGTGACATAGAACGGACTGACCATGCCTTGGAGCAAGAGGCTCTTATAAAGCACCATGCCGTTGTAGTCTCTTTGAAGACGACTGATGTTCATTTTGAAAATTACAATGCCTTGATCTTCGCCTTCTTGCCAACCTTGCTGAGTAAATTTTTTCCAAATGGTTTTTTCTTTGTCGTTTCTAGGCAGCAAAACTTTATTGGGCAAATCCGGTTTTTTATAATCCATGAATAAATAATCACGCCAAGTCGGCGGAACGGTCACAAATTTTACCTGACGAACAACGTTATAAGTTTCACCATCGATTCTTAAAGTCGTATTTCCCGGCCCTACATTTAAAGACGGCCCTGCATGTTCAATCACAGGCGGAAGAACATGTTGTTTATAGGTCAATAAATTAAAATTAAAGACTTGATCTAACGTCGCCGCATGCTGATTTAACACTGCATTAATTTGCTGCGATCGATCATACAAACCGGCCTGCATCCCGAGCGCTTCAGCAGCTTCTTGAACCGCTTTCAAACGAATATTTAAGACAGAAATTTGATCCTGATAATAAGCACTATCTGAATTTAAATTTTGTATCTGATCTAAAGAATATCCATCACCGATCATGGGCCCATATACCTCAAGCTAATGACTTTCTCCGCAGGGAAAATCATGATGGAAGCACGAGTACCCGACTGTAAATCCGCATTCGAGATCACTTGTCTCGCCGTGATTGACTGACCCGTTGTATCAATATTCACCAAGATGGGAATCAAAGGCGGTTGACCATAAATTTGAAGCCCATAGCTAATCGACGCAGCCACTTTTTGTAATAACGGCGCAATAGGTCCATTCCAGGTGATATCAATGGTCTGATCTAGGTTTTGACCTTGAAGACCCACAAAGGGCACTTTGGCAACCGGGTGGGTTGCTTTATCAATCGCTGCCAATTGATTCAAAGACGCAGAGACAGAACCCGCTGCTTGATCAAGATTCGACATGACCACCTGCTGCGTGTTGTCACTCACATTACTTTTTGTTTTGTGTGAACAGGCAGACAGACCTGCCATCGCCACAACACAAAACAATAAACCCAAACTCCGCTTGCTCATGCGCCCTACCTAATGATGATTATTACTTTAACTAACTAGCGGTGCTGATGATACCAGCAGCCCCTTCACCACCTTCCCACGCCGTGTTGTACGCCGAATTCTGACCCAAGTTGGTACCCAACGTGCCTACCAACATATGAATCAAAGGAACGACCATGAATAAAATGGCCGCAAAAATAATATTGGCCAAGCCTTTTGGAAGATGTTTCTCTTGAGGTGAACCATGCGCGTGTTGCTTCAAATGAATAACACCTCGGAAGGCTAATAAAATACCCACCAGCGTCACCACTAACTGAACAATGCGCAAAATTTGATACTCCAAATTCGAAATGTTCGTGGTTAATACAGAAAAGTCTTGAGGAGTAGAGTCTGCCATTGCAGAGGCGGCCACGCCCATCAATCCCATCAAAACTAAACACTTGCCAACTGCCTGTAATCTCATTTTACGAAACCCCCATGATGTCTAAATAATCTAAAAAAATAACCCGAAAAAAAAGGCCGTGCATCCTAGCACATGAAATAAAATTCGCGTTAGGTGAAGACACTCGAACTCGGCATGACCCCGCTGATCAACTGTTCAAAGACTTCTGCGTTCATTCCAATCACTCCAGCAACAATATGAACCACTGCTTTTTGTGCTGAATTTTCTTGCGATCCGCCTTCACCTAATTTCAATAAAAATAAACAACCACGTAAAAAAGAAATCAATCCAACCACTAATAAAATGGCATACACCACCTGCATCAAAGTGGCTGACGGATCACTGGCATAATCCACATTCACACCCGCTTCATTACTCTCGATTCTGTTCAGATAACCCAACACTGGGCAGCTCTGACGATCGGCCAAAGGAACCCCATTACCACCGGCCGCTTGAGGCGTACAGGCATAAGTGAGTTCTTGATTTGCGTTTGAATAAGTTTGACTCCCGACGGTATAAGACACCCCACCAAAAAAACCGGTACTGAAAGTTAAAACTTCCGGCATAAAGCTCGTAAAAATAGCCCCCACAATAAAAAAGAAAATCGTCCCAATCGGTGAGACACGTTGCATCATGTTTTGGGCACCGGCTCGACGAAGACGCATGAGTCCCCAGAAGACTAAAAAGACGCCGAGTAAACGCGTGGAGACTAAAATGATGGTGTAAAAAGGATCTAAGAAATTTTGTAGAAAGTTCTCGGCCCAGGTGAGGGTGGCGGTTGCATTAGGGCAATTGACTAAACACTGTTTACTCAACAGAGGCACGCAGGTACCTCCACTTGTGGCATCTTCACAAGTCCCCTGACAAGTCCCAACACCACAACCAGGTGAAGAATCACAAGCATCGAGAGGGACAGGCTGCCCTGCAGTACAGCTCTGAGTTGTATTAGGAACAGTCCCATACCCAACCCCAACCGACCCAAAAAGAATGGCGAGCATCAGTAATTTTAAAAATAAAACAGGACAAAACTTCACAGGTGTTTTTTCAAAATTGGATAGATGAAAAGTCGGGAGATACTAGCGGGAGTGTCTAAGACTTCAAGGGGCAGAATTTGTTTTGTTTTCCGTAGGGGCGGACCCGTGTGTCCGCCCGCGATAGGCACCTTCCACATATCTCGAGGGCGGACACGCAGATCCACCCAATCGGCAAGGGCGAATACAAGATTCGCCCCTACACAAGTCATTCTCTAAGATACCCCTCATCAAAACTGAATGAGCTCAACATGAAACTAAAATTTAATCTGCTGCATTTATTAATCATCATCATCATGCTGATCCTTTTAAAAATCTGCAGCAGCGCGATGGGAGACTATGTAGCCCTATTAACTTCTCAAAAAAATCCCTCAGGAACAGGCATTTCTAATCAATTACATATCACCGCCCATTGGTTGATTCCTATTTGTCTGGTCCTGATTGAATTTCTGATTGTTTTATTTATCTGGTCTTTATTCTCTCGTTATTACCATCACTCGCTTCCTGAAAAATTATTTAGATTTTTAACAGAAAAAGATAAACAAAAAGGCAAGCAAGCAAAAACTATTCAAGAGCTTTCCGAGAAAATTAAAAATTACTACGACGAAAAAAATCTCATGCTCACAGCGCTTTCTCATGATATTAAAACGCCATTGACTGAAGCCATTTTGCAATTAGAGATCTTAGGGAATTCAGAGCTATCTGAATCAGTCAAAGAAAAACTATTAAAAATAAATCAAATCATCACGAGCTCTTTGGAATATTCCAAAGAACCCGACAAAATTCACAAGCAGGAAAAAAACTTATTAGATTTGATTAATCCCATGATTCAGAACTATGGAAAATTTGATTTCCCCATCACGCTCTCTTATTTAAATATTGATTCAGAAAAAAATCTTTTATGGCCGATTGAACCGTCTTTATTTCAGAGAATGCTTCAAAATTTATTAGACAATGCCAAGCGCTATTCAAGCCAGGCAGAAATCAAATTATCACTTCATCCAGATTCTTTATGGATCGAAATTTCAGATAATGGCCCCGGGGTTCCCGAGTCTTTGCTATCTAAACTCAGCACGCCCTATTTTCGCGTAGATCCTTCTCGATCAAGAGAAACAGGTGGCTCTGGATTGGGGCTCGCTATTGTTAGAAAAATCGCAGAAATTCATCGAGGTGATTTAACGCTAAAAAATCTCAAGCCCCGGGGGTTTAGAGCGACGATTAAATTGCAGCGTTGATGGTATTGATTTCCTGCATTTTCTGACGATTCCCGTAGGGGCAGACCTATGTGTCTGCCCATGATCGGCACCCGCCACCGAACGAGGGCGGACACGCGGGTCCGCCCCTACAAAAATCCCAACCTAATGGATCGCCTCTCCCTCAGCCATCAATAAAGTCATCACTTTGGCAGCCACTTGGATTCCCTTATCTTGCCCATATCGAGATTCCATCTCGTCTTCTAGGTCTAAGACCCAGGGCGCTCTTTCAATCATGAGAGACCCTTCTGGGATCATTCGGATTTCTTCTATATCTACTTCGTCATCCGTCTCATCGTAATAGTCATTAATAATATCGCGGGCAATTTCCATATCTTGTTCTTGAGTGATCCACGCTTCTCGCATTAATTCACGCATTGAGTTGCCCCTTAATTTTGTAACACACGCGCAGGGTTAATTCCCCGCCTCCTAACTCTCAGGTCCCTCCAAAATATTATTTGCCGAGCATTAAAGACGAGATTTTCAGGTTTTCAATTGAAGGGATTCAAAGTTTTCAGCAGCGTAAATAATTCACATCTGATAGCCTTGCGCACTCAATTTTTATTGGAATTTTTACATGTCTACTTTTAATCCATTACTAGAAAACTTAGAGAAAAATAATTTTCCTCTTTTTGATCAAATTCGTGCAGAACATATGGTCCCTGCCATGGAAAAAAGAATTGCTGATTCTCGAATGGCTATTAAGAAATCCCTAAATTTAAATCCCTCTTGGGATAATACGGTTTTGACCCTAGAAGAATCTGACGACTTACTCAGTAAAACTTTTTCGCCTATTCGCCATTTGCACTCGGTTTGTAATACGGAAGAAATTCGACAAGCCTTCGATCAAGTCCTGCCAAAGCTCACAGAGTATCAAACAGAAGTCGGCCAAAATTTGAATCTCTATCAGGCTTATCTCACTATTTTTGAATCTCCCGAATTTAAAAAATTTTCAGAAGCTCAGAAAAAAACCATCGAAAATTCACTCCGGGATTTCAAACTCTCTGGCGTGCATTTACCTCAAAATCAAAAAGATCGATTAGCACAAATTGCCAATGAACTGTCAGAACTCTCGACACAATTTGAAAATCATTTAATCGATGCCACGGCTAAATTCACCTGGGAAACACAAGACAAAAATAATTTAAAAGGCCTCCCAGAATCTGTGATGGAAGCCGCTGAACAAAAAGCTAAAAAATTAGGCAAAACGGGCTATTTATTGGGCTTAGATTTTCCGACTTATCACGCTGTTATTACTTACGCAGAAGACTCAAAACTTCGAGAAATTTTTTACCAAGCTTTTTGTACTCGTGCGCCTGAAAATTCCCAGATCATTGATAAAACTTTGGCGCTACGCCAAGAAGAATCTGAGATCTTGGGCTTTAAAAATTTCGCCGAACTTTCTTTAGCCACCAAAATGGCCGACTCTCCCCAAAGGGTTTTAAATTTTTTATATGAACTTGGCGAAAAATCTCGGCCGTTTGCTGAGCAAGAGCTTAAAGAATTAGAAAGCTTCGCCAAAACTTCTCAAAAACTTCAATCTTGGGATGCTCCGTTTTATAGCGAAAAACTAAGAATTGATCGTTATTCTCTCTCTCAAGAAGATCTTCGAGCTTATTTTCCAACTCAGAAAGTCTTACAAGGTTTATTTGATTTAGTCGGCCAATTATTTGGGATTGGCTTTTTTCCCGCTCAAACTCCAGTTCCCACTTGGCATCCAGACGTCCAATTTTTTGAATTAAAAAAAATAAAAAACTCAGAAACTATTGGGTTTATTTATTTAGATCTTTACGCCCGAGAGCAAAAACGTGAAGGCGCCTGGATGGATGAATGCCATGAAAGACGGCTTCGACAAGATAATTCTTTGCAATTACCCATTGCTTATTTGACTTGTAATTTCATGCCCGCCCTAGAAAACAAATTGGCTTATTTAACTCATGATGATGTCGTGACTATTTTTCATGAATTGGGCCATTGTTTACATCATTTACTCACTCGTATTGAGACTTCAGCCGTCTCAGGAATCAATGGTGTTCCTTGGGATGCCGTCGAACTCCCTAGTCAATTTTTAGAAAATTTTGCTTGGCAATGGGAAGTGATGACTCAAATTTCAGCCCATGAAAAAACAGGAGAGCCTTTATCCAAAAATTTATTTAACCAGCTTTTGAAAACTAAAAATTTTCAATCTGGCTTATTTATGATGCGTCAATTAGAGCTTTCTATTTTTGATTTTGAGTTGCACTGTCAAACTAAATTTTCCAGCGCCAGTGTCCAAGAAATCTTAAACAATGTCAGAGCACGTTATTCACTCATACCGCCACCGGCTTATAACCGTTTTCAAAATGGGTTCTCACATATTTTTGCCGGGGGCTACGCAGCAGGGTATTACAGTTATAAATGGGCTGAAGTCTTATCCGCCGATGCGTTTTCTAGATTCGAAGAAGAAGGCTTATTTAATGCCAGCGTGGGCCAGGCATTCTTAGATGAAATTTTATCAGTCGGTGGATCGAGAGATCCGTTAGATATGTTCAAAGCTTTTAGAGGCAGAGAGCCGTCGGTGGATGCGTTGTTAATTCACAGTGGATTAATTAATCCGTAGGGCCCCCTCTCTGTCCCTCAACGCCAATGCGTTTCGGTCCTGTCTCTCCCGCGAGGGGAGAGACGATTCCAGCAGCAAGGCGAATAAAAATTACAAATATTTAACTTCCGCAATCGAATAATGCAGCGCGCCGCTTGGTGCTTGAATCACAACCGCATCGCCATCTTCTTTGCCGACTAAAGCCCGTGCAATCGGTGAACCCACAGAAATTTTGCCTTGTTTTAAATCGGATTCATCTTCACCGACAATTTGATAGGTCACGGTTTCGCCAGTTTTGTTTTCTAGAACAATGGTCGACCCAAAAATCACCCGACCTTTGTTATCAATTTTACGAACATCAATCACCTGAGCATGAGATAGTTTGGCTTCAACTTCTTGAATTCGGCCTTCCATAAAACTCTGCTGTTCACGAGCCGCATGATATTCAGCGTTTTCTTTTAGATCTCCGTGCGCTCTTGCCTCTGCAATGGCAGCAATGACTGCCGGACGATCTTTATTTTTCAGGCGTTCTAACTCTTCACGAAGCGCTTTTTCGCCATTTACCGTCATTGGAACTCGTTGCATAGTGACCCCTAATCAAATAAAAAATAAAAAAATAAACCCTGTATTCTCAAGGCCGGCGAGTCTAACACAGGTCCGGCAAGACTTGAGAACGGATCTCTTGAATATCACCCAATTTTAAAGTTCAGGCAAAAATTTTAACGACCGTAAAATCGGTCTCTGACTTCCCAACAGTCCATTCATTCCCCAGTTTGACCCAGGCATGGGCCATGAGTCCTGGCCCAGCGCTTTCTTGAAACTCTTTTTTATTTTTATCTTTAGCCACGCCTAGATATAACCGTGGAGAACAACCTAAATCTCGCAGCAATCTTCTGGCACAAATCGCAGTGACCAAACATTGAGAATGAAAAGGCAAGACACTCGACGCTCTCAAAATAGCCACTCTGACTTGTCTGTTTTTTAAAACCTGATCTGGTTTCGGAAGAAAAATAACCTCTTCACTGACCTGCCCTAAATAAGGCTGAAGTCGTTTAAAAGAAAAAATAGGAATCGCAATCTTGGCAAAAGTCAGCCAAAAAAGAGATTTGAGGAATAATTTTTTCTCAGAAAAACTCCAAAAGAAAAATTTATAGCTTTTATAAACTCTAAACGGTTTAAAAACTCTGAGTAATTTTCTCATACGCGCTCAATAAGCTCTTTATTTAATAATTCTTCTAGAAAAAAACTGACATCTTCAAGGCACTGATCAAAAGACACTGAATATTCTTTCACTAAATTTTCACAGAGCATTTGCAAAGTAATCGGCTTTTCTAAGCGGCTCCAAATAGCCGATGCTATTAAATCAAAACCAAAATAATGTCCTGATTGCATATCTAGCATCACTAATTCACCTTCTAATTCTTGGGCAATTAAATCTTCCCGGCGCACTAGAACAGTTGCTAAATCAAGTTTTTCTAGAATTTCAGTCATTACAATATTCCTTCAGTTTTTGCAGTTTTTAAATTTTTGATGGGCTGTTTTTTAATTTGAAGCTCGGGAGAAATTAATTTCATCAAAGCTTCTTTAGAGTCACGGTGATGCGGATAATCAACCGTATACATCTGACAATTTTTTACCAATTTCGCCGTTTGTTTCAAATGACGATCAGAAAACCCCATGATGTCTGAGTATCTTTTGACATAGGTATGTAACAAGGCACTTTGAATTTTTGCAATGGGCCCTAACGGCTTTAAGTTAAATTTCTCCGCTTTTTTTTCTAGAAAATAAATCCCCACTAAGGGCCTTTTCTCTGAACAAAAAATATCGGAATAACCCACATGAAATTTATTCTCTCGCGAGACCACAGGATGACAGCCTTCTGTATTAATCTTGAAATAATCCGCTGCATCCTGCCAAAGCTTCATGGCGGGATAAGCCGGGATCACCCAAGGTTGGTCTTGCTCATCAAAAATAATGGCGGAAACATCATCACTGAGAACCTGACAACCTGCCTGAGAAAATGCAGCCGCCAGGGTTGATTTTCCCGCACCTGATTCCCCAGCAAAAATATAAGCCTTGTCATCACAAACCACTGCATTCCCATGGAGAAGCAAATAACCCCGCTGATGCAAAAGCCCTCCCATCACAGAACCCATCACAAAAGTCGATAACGTTCCAAGACTGTCTTCACTGGCTATAAAAGGCTGGATCGTCACTGAGCTTCCATTTTCAATTAAGAACCGACCCACCCCTAAAAATTGAAGCGTGAGAGCACCTTCTTTAGAAAAAAAATAATTCAGACCATCCGCCCTTTCGTTTTCTGAAAGAGGGACGGAACCTAATTTCACCGTGATATCAGCTTTCTGTGTTGACTGAAAAATTTGGGGTAAATGGAGAATCTCAATCTCAGACTCCACTAACAAATTAAAAGCTTTATATAAAAATGGCATGCTCAACTCGCTCAGGTTCTTTTAAAGATTCAAATTGTTTTGGCTGTATTAACTTTGGTTTTAATAGATTTAGACAGCCCTGTTCTATTTTAAAAACTTGATCAGCGTTTTCTATCCATTTATTTTGATCATGACTGACCACAACGATCATCATGTTCATATTTATTTTTAATTTTAAAATTTCATTTCGAATCCAGTTTATATTCTCAGCATCCAAATGCGCACACACTTCATCCAGAATTAACAACTTAGGTTTCTTCAATAAAATTCTTGCAAGTGCAACCCGCTGACGTTGTCCCCCCGATAAAATCACACCCCGATCCCCAATAAAAGAATTCAACCCTTCTGGCAATTGTTTAATAAAATCTAAAGCCCCCGCCTGTTTCAAAGCTGATTCGATTTGATCCTCTGAATAATTTTCATTGCCCAAACATAAATTTTCACGCAACGTCCCAGCAATCAAAAAAGGCACCTGAGTAAAATAAGCTACGGATCTTCGCCAGGTGACCCATTCAGCTTCACCACAGGATTTTTTGCCTAAGAAAACTTCGCCTTCTGAGGGAAAAATCAAACCAGAAATCAGATCACAAAAACTGCTCTTACCACCGCCAGAAGGGCCAATAATTAAACTTAGCGTCCCAGGATTTAATTCACATGAAATATTTTTTAGAACCTGTTTATCTCCATAAGACAAACCAACTTGATTCAGTCTTAAGATTCTCTGCTCGAAGTTATTTTCAATCGGTGAACCCAATTCTTCTTGTGCTTTTTGAGCGCCGTTTTTCACTCTGACAATCGCCTGATAAGACGGATATAAATTCATAACCGAATGATAAAGCGTATGGACTTGGCTGACCCTGGGAATCATTCGAACAAAAAGCATGAGTAATAAAGTTAAATTGACCCAAGACTCTTGGACTTTCCAATAAGCAATTCCAAAAATAATGCTGAGAGATATCGCCGCGACAATTTGATAAACCACTGTTGTCACCGCATTGTTTCTAGAAAACTCCATCTGATTATCAAATAAAACTTGATTCATATGTTCAAAACTTTTTTGAAATTCAGGTTCAATACACAAACTCTTTGCTTCTTTGAGACCATTCAAATGATTCAAGACTTCACTATATAAACTTTGGGTAAACTGATGAAACTTATGGCCGTTAGATAATATTTTTTGGCTCACCGTATTTAAAATAAAAATCGCCACGCCAGAGCACAGCATAATAATTAACGTCATTTTCCAAGAGACTAAAAAAGCCAAGAGGCTATAGACCGCCACTAAACCTAAGGCACTGGCCAATTGAATCCATTGGGAAATCGCGCCTGATAATCGCATGACTTCGGCTGTTAAAACTTGTGCATGGTCCGCCAATTTATGCTGCGTGTGAAAACGTAAAGAGGCCCGTAATAAAGCCTCATGACATTGGTTTTGATTAGCTTTACAGAAAGCCAATCTGAGCGCTGTGGCTTCGACGGTTCTGGCATAATTCAAAAAAGCTAAGAGCCCGACTAAGCCAACATAAATAATCAAAACACTCCAAAGGGGCACCTTGCCTCGAAGGGGTTCTGAATATTTTAAAAACAAACCCAAAGGACCACTAAAACTGGGAATCGACCAATGAATATTAGTGAGAGTTAACAAAGGCAATAGTAATAATAAACCTACGCCTTCTAACGCACTGCTAATAAACGTCCAAAAGAAAACCCGAAAAACTCGAAGGGGGCTAAATCGAAATAAGGCGGCGAAAAACTCGAACAAGGGCCTGACCAGAGTACTTAAATAAACGACCGGCGATAATAAAGGGTTCTAAGAAATAACAAAGCGTGAGACAAAGTTTTGGGAAGGGGAGGTGCCAGCGGAGCACTTGGCGGTAATGGGAAAAAGCTCTTATATGATAAAAACTGCACTTATCTTTAAAAGTGGGAAAAAGAGAAAAACGAAATACATCTGAAATCAAGCCAACATGCGCCCACCATTTCTTTCGCAAATAAAAAGACTCGAATTCCAATAAACAATTCAATGAAAATGTTCCGCATAAATTTCTAATAGCAAGGGGCATAAAGGTTCCAAAAAAAATCTCTCTCCACAGGAAAGCAATCAACAGGGCATTTAATACATTCTGTTCTTTGGCTCGTTCTACCAACAAAGCCCAATTCACCGAGCCCTGAGACTGTTCCTCCATTTTTTCAATTAATGAATGAATATCCATCAACCAAGAAAGCATTTCCCAATGATGATTGGCAGCATGCATACAAAGATAAATTAATAAATCTTCATTCGAAAAAAAGTTATAACTAATACCTCCAATGATTACTTGCTGAGCCTTAGCTAAAAACTCATCAAAACTATCACTTAAAAAATTAGGATTTCTCATCAAACGCCAATGACACTCGATCACTTCTGTTCTTGAAGAATTTAAATATCCCAAATCTTTTTCTGCAGACAAAAGCACTGGCAACAGATTGTCAGAAACAGGATGGTTTATCCTCAAAGAATAACCCTGATGAAGTAAACTCTCATGAGCTTTTACAAGATCTGCAGGACGAATAAAAATATCCACATCCCCTGAATTCCTAACCGTATAATCCCCATACAACAGCATGGACAACGGCAGTCCTTTCAAAACAATAAATTCTATATTTTCAGCCTCAAATGCTTTTTTAATTTTGATCAAAGCGGCCAGCTGAGACATGGATTTTTGCATCCAAAAAAGCTTTTGATCTTTTAAAACATTTCGCCACTGGGGGATTTTTTCGTACGCCCAGCCTTCTAATCGGTGAGATCGCAAAGCCTCTAATTGAATTTTAGAAGGTGTCTCTGGAAGATTTTTTTGCTGAAATAGATCTATTAAAAAAGAGAGCTCTGGGGATTTTTTTAATGATTTTAAAACGCGAGATTTTTCTAATAACACAAACAAAAGCCCATAAAAAAACAGGTCGGGCAGAATGCTAAAGATAAAAAAAAACCGCAAGCACTGCCTGCGGTTTTATTTGATCCTTTTTTAATCACTCTTCACATTATTTTTGTGTTTTTTTAATTTTGGCTTTCAGAAAAATTCTCGATCGACACCTCGAAAATTTCTCCTAGAACCTAGGAGGAAACGTTTTTTAACGCCTTTTTATTTTTATTATGACGACCTGACATCAACAGCTACATCTCGATTGAAGATCATGTTCATTAAGAACGCACGGCGTTCTAATAGATCAGTTTCAGTCTCAATTTTTTTATCTTGCTCATCGCTTTGTTCTTGGAGCTCAGCAACGGCGACTTTTCTTAAGAGTTTTAATAACGCCATGGTGTCTACGGAACCATCATGATGAATTTTAATCTCTTTTGCTAAATCGCTTGGTAATTCAATAAGCAACGCTTTATCTTTGCCATCCCCCAGTTCTGAGAGAATTTTAAGAACTGAACTCATATGAAACCTCCAAGTCAAAGCAACGATTTCTTATGCCTTGCATTTAAGCTGAGATTCAGGGGGAATAAAACGCTGATTTTGGCTACGCATTTCACCCCCCGCATTTTGACAAGTAAAAAAAGCAAACTAACGGGGTTATTCTTAAATTTAAATCGATACATGCTTACAAAAATAACATTCTTTATTTTTTACGCCCTTCATTTCGACAAAAGAGAAGCGGATAATCCCCCCCGGCTTGTAAGATCAGCCACCAAAATTTTATAAACATAATTCAATTTGGAGAATCAAAATGGAAATTCTAGACCTGGAAAACTCATACACTTCACTAAGTTCACCGATGGTTATTCTTTAGCGTTTTTAGCTAACACCGCTACACAACCCCAGAAAAAACGGTTCGTGTCACAGAGGGGTAGATTATATTTTTCGACAGTTTTATTCATTTGGATATCGACCTTTAAAACATCGATCACCGGACGTATAGAATCTCCCCTCATCGCCTCACTATGAAAATAATCAAGTACTGTCGATTTCGACGCGTGAAAAATTGAATAAGGCAAGTCTTCCAGCTCCAGCCTGTTTCGCAAGATCTCTCGTTGCATCGCCAGCATAGTTCGCCTGACCTCTCGAAGTTCTTCAATACGTGTAATTCTTTTGCGAGAACGAATCGTAGAGTGAATATTGGTTGGAACTTCCAAAGAATAATAAACAGGCACTCCCTCTGAGAAATATTGCGTTCCTAACATGATGGGCGCGTAAGCGAGACGATAATCACTGAGATAAACCTGCTGAAGAAATTCAATGGGCGCTTGTTCTTCACTGTTTAGAACCCCATAACCAGGGGTAATCCCCGCACCCAAATAAATCAGGTGATGCGCGGTATTAATCAAATGTGGATCAGCTCGCAAATTACATTGGGTTTGCATATGAGATAAGAAAAGTTCATTGAATTCATAATAAGAATGTCTCAAAACTATTCGCCAAATAGATTCAAATAAAAACTGCCTGAAAAGACGCCATTTTTTTTCTTTGATTTCTAAAAACCATTGTTTAGAAAAAAATAAAACCTCTACTTCCCAAGACAGTTCATGGGCTTGAACTATCTCTTTGAATACATGCCATTGATCCAATAATTTTTTAGGTGCACTCGAATGGATATCATAAGCTCGCATCAAACGATTATGCGCAATATTGTCGCCAATGGGCGCGATCATAAAAAGCGACCTCAAGCCTGCTGTCATACAAATCGCATTATTTTTATCCAGCGCTGTTCCTAATTTCATGGCAGGAAAAAGTCCAACGACGTTACCTTTTTTGGCGGTAAACATACTCTTGACTCTATCTTCCAACTCGCAATATAACTCAACAGTGTTCTTCAAAATTAAACCCGCTGGAATAACAGCGCCATACCCTAAATCTTCCGCCAAGCAGCTAGGATGCTCTGGAGACTGATAGGGCAGATAGACGCCATCAGGCGTTGGAAAAGTAACTCGAGACTGATCTGCAATAAGCTCCCCATAGGGATAGCGAACATGATACAGGGCACATTCATCACCTGGATCTAATTCATCAATTTCTCTAGCTAATTCAGGATTGACAGCTTGTACCAGGTCCCTAGCCTCAGACCAATTCAATTTTGACAGGTTCTGATTGAAGCGCTCTGCCATAGGTAACTCATTCTCTTGTCAGCCAAAAACGGCGCACATGTTATCATGCTTTAGGGGTTTTTCACGGCATTCTTTAGGCTTTCTTCAATCCAAAAAAGTCTGTTAAACTGCCGCCCCTTTCATTAATCGCTATTAAAAACAGATAGACCATGGCCATTTTAAAAGTATTAAAGTACCCCGATCCCTTTCTAAAAATCAAAGCAAAACCTGTCGAAAAAATAGATGAAACTATTGTCAAAATAACTCAAGACATGCTTGAAACCATGTATGCCGATACAGGTGTCGGGCTCGCAGCAACACAAGCAGGTTTTAACTTAAGAATTTTTGTCATTGATTGTTCAGAGACGCATGATCACCCTGTTGTTTTTATTAACCCAGAAATCACTGAAAAAATTGAAGAGATTGATTCTGAAGAAGGATGCCTCTCTTTTCCTGGCATCTACGCCAATGTCAGAAGAGCTCGTAAAGTGACCATACAAGCGCTTAACACTCAAGGCCAACTTTTCACTGAAACTTATACAGGCTTAGAGGCTCGGTGCGTCCAGCATGAATTAGATCATTTGAATGGCATTGTTTTTCTAGATTATCTAGCCCCCATCAAACGAAAAATGCTTGAGAAAAAAATGCAAAAAATGCAAAAGAAAGTTTTGTAATTCATGCGAATCATCTTTGCGGGAACCCCGTCCATTGCAGCCGTCAGCCTAAAAACATTATTAGACGAATCTAAAAAAACTCCAGACTCTATCGAAATAGTCGCTGTTTATTCTCAACCTGATCGCCCCCAAGGGCGAGGCCAGCATCTGACTCCCTCTCCTGTTAAACAACTGGCATTGGAAAATAATATTCTTGTTGAAACACCTGTGAGCCTTAAATCTCCAGAAGCATTGGATCGTCTGAAAAAATACAAACCAGATCTCATGATTGTTTGCGCTTATGGCCTACTGCTTCCACTCGATATTTTAAATACTCCCATTCATGGCTGCTGGAATATTCATGTTTCGTTACTCCCTAGATGGCGAGGTGCAGCACCGATCCAGCGAGCCATTGAAGCCGGAGATACTCAGACCGGTATTTGCATCATGCAGATGGATGCGGGTTTAGATACGGGTGATATTTTATTGACTGCCACTTGTCCTATTTTTCCAACAGACAACAGCGCCCTACTGCATGATCGATTGGCCATCTTAGGGTCACAGACCCTCTTAACCGCACTAGAAAAATTTTCTCTTGGCACCCTCACGAGAACCCCCCAATCTTCTTTAGGAATTACTTATGCCAAGAAGCTTGAAAAATCAGAAGCGCCCATTGATTGGACTCAAAGTGCTCACTCTATCTTGGCCAAAATTAGAGCTCTTAATCCTTTTCCTATTGCGAATACTCAGATCCAAGAAACAGAAACCACTTCGATAACCCTGAAAATTTATGAAGCCCACTATGTTGAAAAATCTGGAACCCCAGGAACTATTTTAGAAGTCTCTTCACAACAACTTTTAGTCGCTTGCGGCGAAGGTTCTTTGGCGTTGACTTGTTTACAACTTCCCAATGGAAAAGCACTTCCTTGGCAAGCGTTCCACAATGGGCATCCAAATTTATTTCGCAAGGGGCCAGTGTTTAAAAATCATTCTTACTAAAAATTCACACTAAAAGTGTGACTAGATTTACTTGACTCACTTAAGGGAACTCAGTAGCTTTTGCGATCCTTTGAGGCCAGTGTATACTCTCCTTCCCGCCGAGGTCACAGATTTAATTATGAATAAAACAACAAAAGCGATCCTGTTTTGGATGATAATCGGCCTGGTACTCGTCCTGCTTTTTAGCAACTTAGATTTTTCAGATAATTCGAAAGCTTCTAATCCACTTTCTTATTCAGACTTTATAAACCAAGTCGAAGGCGGCCAAATCAAGACTGCTTTTATTGATGGTCGCTCTATCAATGGCCAGATGTCTAATGGTCAGTTATTTCAAACCTATCTTCCCTGGCCAGACCCCTTCGTGACAGACCAAATGGTCACTCACAATGTCGACGTTACCGCGAAACCTCCTGCTCAAGAATCCCTCTGGATGCGAATTCTTATCAGCTGGTTCCCCTTTGTTTTGCTCATTGGTATTTGGATTTTCCTGCTCAGACAAATGAGCGGCGGAAAAGGTGGTGCGTTCTCTTTCGGAAAGAGCAAAGCAAAATTATTAGGTGAAGATCAAATCAAAGTGACATTAGCAGACGTCGCAGGCGTCGAAGAAGCTAAAGGCGAAGTCGCTGAGATCGTTGATTTCCTACGCGACCCCACCAAGTATCAAAACATCGGCGGAAAAATTCCTCGCGGTATTCTCATGGTCGGCCCCCCAGGAACGGGTAAAACTTTATTAGCCCGAGCCATTGCCGGTGAAGCCAAAGTTCCGTTTTTCTCCATATCAGGCTCTGACTTTGTCGAAATGTTCGTGGGTGTCGGCGCTTCACGTGTCAGAGATATGTTTGAGCAAGCTAAAAAAAGAGCCCCCTGTATTATCTTTATTGATGAGATTGACGCTGTGGGCCGTCATCGTGGGACGGGTCTAGGCGGTGGTCATGACGAACGCGAACAAACTTTGAACCAATTACTAGTCGAAATGGACGGCTTTACTGATAACGAAGGGGTTATCGTCGTTGCCGCCACGAACCGCCCAGATGTTCTCGATCCCGCTTTACTAAGACCCGGTCGTTTTGACAGACAAGTCACTGTGGGTCTTCCCGATATTCGCGGTCGTGAACAAATTCTGAAAGTTCATATTCGTAAAGTTTCTATTGGCGATGATGTCAAACCAGATTTGATTGCTCGAGGCACCCCAGGATTTTCTGGCGCTGATTTAGCCAATCTAGTAAATGAAGCCGCGCTGATGGCCGCTCGTGATAACAAAACAAAAGTCATGATGAGTGATTTTGATCGCGCGAAAGACAAAATTTTAATGGGCACAGAACGCCGAACTTTAGCGATGACCGAAGACGAGAAGAAACTCACGGCTTATCACGAAGCTGGGCATGCCATCGTCGGTCGCTTAGTTCCTGAACATGATCCAGTGTACAAAGTTACCATTATCCCCAGAGGCCGTGCATTGGGTGTCACCATGTATTTGCCAGAACGAGATCAAGTCAGCTACAGCCGTCAAAAATTAGAAAGTTTGCTTTCTAGTATTTATGGTGGTCGAGTCGCTGAAGAACTTATTTTTGGGAGAGAGCGCGTCACAACAGGTGCTTCCAATGATATTCAAAAAGCCACTGAAATTGCTCATAACATGGTCACCAAGTGGGGTCTATCTGATCGCTTAGGTCCCTTGTCATACAGCGAAGATATGGATCAGCCTTTCTTGGGTCACACCATGGGAATGAACAAAAGTAATCATCTTTCAGATTCAACGACGGAAGCGATCGATCAAGAAGTCAGAAGCTTGATTGAACGAAACTATGCCCGTACTGAGCAATTGCTCGGGGCTAATATAGATATCCTTCATGCCATGGCTGAAACACTGATTAAATATGAAACAATTGATACGCTTCAAGTCGAACAACTCATGAATAGACAGCCCATTACACCCACCCCTGAAAATCATTCAACACCCCCTCCAACGGCTGTTGCGCCAGGTTCATTAGGTTCATAAGGGCTCATGCTGATTCATGCTTTATTAGTTTTTCATATTCTTGGTTTTATCAGCTGGTTCGCGGGGTTATTTTATCTACCCCGCTTATTTGTCTATCACTCAATGTCCCCAGAAATTTCCATCAAAAACCAATTTTTAATCATGGAAAAGAAACTGTATTTCTACATCATGAATCCAGCCATGTTAGTCACTCTTATTTCTGGATACAGCCTAATGGAATTAAAATATGGTTATCTAAGCCCAGGAGGCCAGCCTCACTATCCACTTTGGCTTCATATCAAACTAGTTTTAGTTATTTTTCTGATTTTATTTCATGTGAGCTGCGGCTATTTTTTCAAAAAGTTTAAAAATCAAAAACCAACCCCTGGCCATCGATTTTTTAGAATTTTTAACGAAATCCCAACAATCTTATTAATTTTGATTGCACTCTGCGTTGTCTTTCAGCCCCTATAAAAAATACAAATAACATAAAAAAATAAAGAAAATAAAACCCTATGAAACGACGCCTCACAAACAAACAAACAGACCGCATCCAAAAAACTCAAGATAAAGAACTCATATTCTCTGGCCCTGAGCAAACAGGCCAGATCATTGCCCATTATGGTCAAACCCTTGAAGTCACCCCATTACAGTCTGAAAAAAATAGCACTCCTATTCTTTGTTTTGCGAAACAAAATCTAGGGCCTCTAGTCACAGGCGACCAAGTTGTTTTCCGTGCAATTTCTACAGAAGCTCAAACTTCTTCTGAGAACCAATTTTTCATTACAGCCAGACTGCCCAGGACTTCTTTACTCCAACGACCCGATATTTATAAAGGCCACAAACCCATCGCAGCGAACATTGACCAAATTTTTCTGGTGATTGCTGTTAGCCCAGCCCCTATCGAGCATGCCATTGACCGAGCACTGGTCTTAGCACAGGCTCAAAATATACCGATCAAAATTATTTTAAATAAAACCGATTTATTAAAAACAGCTAACGCTATCACACTCGATTTTTTTAAAAATCTAAGCCAACGCTATGAGAAAATTGGGTATGAAGTCATACGAACTTCAGCTGTAATCAATAATTTAGACACCTTGGGCCAAGCCATCTTGGAAAAAACCAATATCTTCGTCGGCCAAAGTGGCGTGGGGAAATCTTCTTTAATTAATTCCCTCTTTGGAGATGCCCTGGCTAAAACAGGTGAAATCTCTGAAGCCAATCAACGCGGAAAACATACGACAACCACCGCCAGACTTTATAAAACACCTGAAGGCAGCGCCTTAATTGACGCCCCAGGAATACGAGAATTTGGTGTCTGGGATCTAACCCCGGATGAATTATTAAACGGTTTTATTGAATTCAAGCCTTATTTAAATCAATGCCAATTCAGAAACTGCTCACATCAAATCAATGCTCAAGGCTGTGCGTTGCATCAAGCCGTCAGTAATAATTTAATTTCATCTGAAAGACTCAATAGTTATTTAAGATTATTGGAAAAACTTCAGCCTTAACCAGGAGCAGGAGAACCTGAAACTTGAATTAAATAACGAGGCTGTTGATCATGAAACCCCCTGAGAACTCTACAGCGCTGGTTGAAAAAGCCATGGCTCGCGCTTTGCCCCATTTAAAAAATATTAAATGGCTTAGTTTCCATGCCCAGTATTCAGGCTGATCCCCCCCAAGTAAGAAAATTTTTTGGCCACGTCTTCCCATAGCCATCCAGCTAACAGCCCTATAAAATCCGCGCCTATTTTTTTACTTCTCAGGATTTTTCAATGCAAGATTTAAAACCTCAGGATTTACCTATTGGCATTCAAGATTTTGACAAGCTTCGCGAGAAAAATTGCCTCTATGTCGATAAGACAGAGCATCTTCATAGATTAATAACGACAGGGGCTTCTTATTTTTTATCTAGACCTCGAAGATTTGGTAAATCTTTAATGATCTCGACCTTAGAAATGATCTTTAAAGGCCGAAAAGATTTATTTGAGAACACTTGGATTTTAAATAATCCCAAAGCCCAAAATTACAACTGGAAAGAATATCCTGCAGCAGCTCCCGGTCTGAGCCATTACCCCTAGATACAAATTCTCAAAGAATTAAAGCTGCATAAAACCAGCTCCCAAGCTGGAATTCCAAATAATGTTTAGATTTTTTTTAAGCACAGATACCAAGGAAACCAAACTAGAAAATTTGAA
>CANJUQ010000023.1 GCA_947478175.1 Thiotrichales bacterium
AGTCGAATGGAATGCCGGCTGGGTATCTCAGAATAAAGTCTCATCGATCTGATATTTGGAGAGAAAGAAAAGCATGATATTTCTTTTTGTTTAAATTTTAAATAATGTATTTAATTTTAATTTCGAGAGACATAAGAATGATGAAGGGGCAGATCTATGTGTCTGCCCTCTGTTAGTGCCTCGTGAATGTTGAGGGCGGACACATATAAGAGGGTGAATGATGGGATGTAAGAGGGCGCACAATGGGATGAATAAGAGGGCGGACACACAGGTCCGCCCCTACGCGAAACATCCTCATAAGCCCTGCCATTATTGAGATTAAGATGCGTTTACCCTGCGAAAACATATGTAAAATTTAATTTTTTAAATACTTTTTAACTTGACATAAATATAGAATCCATGCATGTTCGCCGCCTTTTTTAATTTTTAATACGGTGTCGCATTTTGGATTTTGAACGGGTTGTATTTCACATGGAGCATTCAGCAACGCTTCGCTTACTTCGAAGTAAATACGCTCCCTTGGCTATGAGTTTTTTCTTTTTTTCTTTTAAAACTAAAAACCGCCTACAGATTCCTTATTCAGAGCTTAAAGAATTGCTAACTCAATTTTTAGACAACTTGGATGATCAGGCTCAACAAGAATACGCTCTCTCATCTCAACAATTTTTAGAGATTTGGAGCAATGAGAGTCATCGATTTATTCGAAAATATTTTGAATTAAATCAAGACGACCCAACAACAGAGCTCACCTCAGATGCAGAACGCGCACTGGAATGGATGCAACATCTGGAAAAAAAAGAGTTCATTGGCACGCAATCTCGGTTTTTATCTATTTATGAAAATCTGAAACAAATTGCGAATCAAACAGAAAATGATCCGAGCTCTCGACTGTCTTTTTTAAAAGAGCAGCGAAAAAAATTAGACGATGAAATTAAAGCCATTCAAACGACCGGATGCGTCAATCGTATGGACGCCACTCAAATTAGAGAGCGTTTTCTTAATTTGATTGAAGACTCTCGACGCTTAGTTTCAGAGTTTCGATTAGTGGAAGATATTTTCAAAGATATCACTCGCGAAATTAAAGAAAAAAAATTGAAAGAAACCCAAACCAAGGGGGAAATTCTTGGCGAAGTGCTGGATGCCCACGATAGTCTTGAAGAATCAGACCAAGGTCGGAGTTTTTCCGCTTTTTGGAGTTTTTTGATTTCTGAAGATCAGCAGAATCAACTGAAAACGCTCAGTGAAAAAATATTAGCCACACCAGAAATTCGAGCCTTTGTTCGTAAAAACCAAGACCGACAATTTGACACGACTTTGCTTAAATTAAAGAGCCAGCTGCTTCAAGTAGGACAAAAAGTCTTAAAATCCAAATTCAGACTTTCTGAAGAATTAAGAAAACTTTTACATCAAAAGACTTGGATTGAAAACAAACGGGTGCTGGAACTCTCCGCTGAAATCAAAAAGTCCCTATTAGAACATCGTGCGCTTTTCTTAGAATCTGAATTTAAAGATTTCACCTCCTTAGAAGACGGCTTGGAAATTCAACTCCCCCTCTCGCGTCCTCTATGGCAAGCCACTACTCAGGCTCGGTTTGCCCATAAACAATTAGAAATTTCAACGGGAGAAAATGCGCAGGCACTGCAAAATTTGACCGCTCTTGTGAATGCCCCGCCTATTTCAGAATCAGAACTTGAAAGTCGTATTGAAAAATTACTCACAGGTGCTCATCAAGTTTCTTTGTCAGAAATTATTCGTGAATTTCCTATTAGATTTGGTTCTTTTGAGGTCCTCAGTTATCTACTCATTGCGACCAAGGGGCATCGGCACATTCTTCAACTGGACCAAACAGATGAGATTTTTTGCCCCGAGCAAGAATTCACGCTGATTATTCCGAAAGTTCTTTTTGTTCAAAAAAAGCATGAGATCACTAGCATCCAATAAGGTTAACATCATGGGATTACCCTCATCCTCCAAAGAAAAAAAACAAGAACAAAATATCGCGCTCTCATCCATTCTCGTTAAACTTTTGCGAGGCGCTGTCACTTCTGATGAAAAAAAATATTGGGAAGCACTGTTGATCCACCAAGAGGCAATCAGAGAATATTTTTCCGTTTTGAATCTAAAGCTTCATTTGAATATCGATGATGGTTACGCCTTTCTTCAACAGAGGCGCTTAAAGCAATCTTCCGAGTGTCTTGATTTAGAAAGTGGCCCTGAAGAGGGTGATCTTGAAGATGAAGCAGAAATTTCAGAAGAAGACGTGAATTTTTCAATACCCAGCTTGGTTCACAGGATACCGCTGTCTTTTGAAGTCAGTTTTTTGTGCGTCTTACTGCGAGAAGCTTTGGAACAATTTGATTCCAAAGTGAACGATGATCATCGATTAGTCCTTCACCGTGCGGATATTTACGATCTTTTGAGATTATTTTATGAAGAGAAAAATGATGAAACAAAACAAACCAAACGATTTGATTCCATGATCAATCGCGTCTTAGAACTAGGCTTTCTCAAAGAATTAAAAAATCAAGATTCATTTGAAGTGCGCAGATTTATTAAAGCGCAATTCGATGCTGAGAAATTAGTTGAAATTAAAGCACGAATGCTGGCTGCTATAGGAAATTAAAATAATGAACACTGCTGGATTCAAACTTGAGCGCTTCGAAGTTTACAACTGGGGTACTTTTGATGAAAAAGTTTGGGTGATTGAACCCAAAGGCTATGGGGCGCTACTCACAGGCGAAAACGGATCGGGTAAATCCACGCTGGTCGATGCACTGCTCACGCTTTTAGTGCCCAATGTAAAACGAAATTACAATCTTGCCTCTGGCAACGAAAAAAAAGAACGGACCGAATTAACCTATGTGCGCGGTGCTTACGCTCGAGAGCAAAATGAACTGGGGAATGGTCAAACCAAATTTTTCAGGGGAGAAGAAAGTTACAGTGTCTTGTTGGCCAAATTTCAAGATGCACTGACCCATGCGTCTATTACTATCGGACAGTTTTTTTGGTTTGAACAAACGACTTTGCATAAATTATTTTTTGCATCGCATTCAGATATTTCGATTCAAGCGCACTTCAGTCAGATCAAAAATTCTAAAGACGCGCGCGATCGGCTTAAACATATTGCTCAAACAACGCTATTCACCACATTTTCTGAATACCAGGCCTATTTTATTCGTTATGTCGGCCTGCGTTCAGAAAAAGGCCTAGATCTGTTTAATCAAATTACAGCAATTAAAGAAATTAACCGGCTGAATGAATTTGTACGCAAGCACATGCTCAATGAAAATGACCCTCAAGAGCTTCTGAATTCTCTTTATATTAATTATCAAAATCTTGATCTGGCTTACAAAGCCATATTACTGGCTAAAAATCAGCTTGATGCGCTCACTCCCTTAGCAGAAGAAGCTAAAAAATTTGACGCACTGCAATTAAAGCTTTCAGGATTTCAACAAGAACAACAAGCCCTACCCTCCCTTTTTGCAAATTATAAAAAAGGGGCTTTGTTGCGCCAAACATCAGCGTTTTCACTGAAGCTCACGGAGAGCGAAGCCTCCATTAAAAATCTTGAATTGAAATTAAAATCAATCCACGAACAGAAGCTAGAATTAACAAGAATGCTTTCACAAGATGAGAGCGTTCAAGAATTTGAAAAGTTCAAATTCATGCTGAGTCAACAGGAAGAAAAGAAAAATACGGCTCAAAAACAGAGTGAGGATTACGCTAAATTCGCTAAGATTTTAGGTCTTATTGAAAGACCTAATCTCAAAGAATTCTCTAAGAATCTTGAAAGCATTCAATCCATGCGACTGCCCATTGAAGCGCAGGTCATGGCACTCAGAGAGCAGTATTATTTCAATAAAAAAGAGCAAGAAGTCTCACTGAAAGAAATCGAAGTTTTAGTCACTGAAGTTCAATCTTTAAAAAATAGAAATAATCGTCTTCCCATGCATCTTGTTCAAATTCGAGAAGAATTTCTTAAGACTTTAAACATCCCCTCAAGCGCGATTCCTTTTATTGCCGAATTAATCCAAGTACAGGATCTTGAATGGGAAGGGGCGATTGAAAAACTATTACATTCTTTCGCTTTAAGAATGCTGGTCCCTCATGATTTATATGCCGCTGTCTGTCAGCTATTAAATCAAAAAAATATTGGCGCTCGCCTTGTGTTTCAGAAAGTTGACGAGTCACTGCCTATGAAACTTTCTCCGACTCATGCCAATGAAAAAATCGAATCCAATAAGCTTTTTCATAAATTAGAATTTCGAGAGCAGTCCCCCTATGCCGCTTGGCTGAAAGATAAAATAATCAAAGACTATGATTACGCATGCGTAACAGAACTTTCTATTTTTCAAAAGCAATTTAAAGCAATCACGCCGCAGGGGCTGATTAAACATGGCATGAGCTTAAATGAAAAAGATGATCGATTTTCGATACAAGATAAGAACAGATTTATCTTGGGATGGAGCAATCAAGAAAAGCTAAATTGGTTTTCAAAAGAAATTCAGAATCATCAGCAATGCCATGAAAAAGCATCTCAATCTATGCAATCTATTGAACGATCCATCAGCAAGGCTGAATCTGAATTAAATGCTATTCAAGCATTGCTAAAAATAGAAAATTTTTCAGTGATTGATTGGCAGTCTATCGCGACTGAAATGGAGGGTTTAAAAAAGCGACAATCTGTCTTAGTCAACATGAAAAATAAAAGCTGGGAAATCCAAAAAAATCTCCAAAATCTTGAGGAAGACTTACAGATTCAGCAGAACTTGCGAGATCAATCTTTAAAAGACATTGCCGTTCTGACTCATGCATTACAAGAGCTCCATCGAGAATTGGAATACTGTGAAAAAATATTAAATAGTTTAAAAGATGGATTAAAAAATATTTTAGAAGAATCCGCCTGGTTTAAAGCTTTTATAAAAAAACAAGGGAGCAATTTCTTAGACTTAGATCTTAGACATTATGGCTTGATAGAAAAAACAGCGACGGATGAACTCAATGCTCAATTTTATAAAGCAGAAGCCGAGCGACAACATCTTCAGGTGGGTTTAGTGCGGAAAATGACCCAATTTAAAGCCAATTTTAGTGAGCATGCGCTGGATTTAGATACCACGATTGACTCATTGCAGGCCTACCTTAATTTACAGAAAAAATTACAAACAGAGTCCTTGCCAGAACATGAGCGTCGCTTTATTAAACTTCTAAGTAAAAGCGTGATGGACGATATGGCTGCTTTCAAATCTACTTTAGAGCTTGCTTACGAAAATATTGAAGAAACCATTCAAGAACTTAACAGTGCATTGATGGATATGGATTATTCAGACAATACTTATGTTCAACTCCAGCTTGTCAAAAGCAAAGATGTTGAAATAAGAGAATTTCACCATTTATTAAAACATATCCTGTCGGATTTAGCGGTCACAAAAAGCCATGAAACAGGAGAAAAATCAGGAGAAAAATCAGGAGAAAAAACAGGAGAGAAAACAGGACAAAAAACAGCCAATGAATTTTTCTTTGCAAAAATTAAAACCCTACTGGACCGTTTAAAAAATGAAGAACGTTGGTGTAAAAAAGTCACTGACGTTAGAAATTGGGCCGATTTTTCAGTGTTGGAAAGAACCAGAGACACCCATGAACAAAAAAATTATTATTCGGACTCCGCAGGACTTTCAGGGGGCCAAAAGGCAAAATTAGCTTTTACTATTTTGGGCTCTGCCATCGCTTATCAATATGGCTTAAATCTCGAAGATACGCCCCTAACAACGACAACAAGCATAAAATCGCGTGGCAATTCCTTGCGATTTATTGTGGTTGACGAAGCTTTTAGCAAGTCCGACGAGAAAAATGCCCGCTATGCCATGGAACTGTTTCAAAAGCTGAAACTACAGGTGATGGTCGTCACACCGAAAGATAAAATTCACGTTGTAGAGCCTTATATCCAATCGATTTTCTTAACCTATATGGATGAAAGCAAGAATCGGTCACAATTAATCAATCTGTCTTTTGATCATACCAGTCATACAAATCATGCAAATAAAAAACTTAAAGATATCGCAGAACTTAGCGAGTCTAGCTAAGAAAACATCAGCTAAGAAAACATCATGAGAGAGTCTGATCTTTTTAAAAAATTGCGTTTCACTCGAAGAGATGAGCAAGAGGAGCATTCCTGGCTGCGACAATTGGACGCCATTGCAAATTACTTAAAAACGTCTTTTTTTATTCCTGAAGGAGAAGGCCTGAACTTGGCGACTGTTTTAAATAATGCCACCGCTTCAGAAAACGAATCGATCAATAATAAATTAATGTTCAAATTAGAATTTGAATCGCGAGAGCATAAAAACCAAGAAATACCAACGACCTCTTGTCTCTTGCGACTTTATGAAGTGCTTTCTGATTGGACGCTTCATCCCATTCATTCTCGTGAAGCGCTTCATGCTCTTTCTTTAGAAAGCGCTATTGATCAAGCATGCCTTAGCGTATTAGCGCCTTATTTTATGTTGAATACCCATGGAGAACTTGTCATTGCACTGCCTGCTTTCTCTGAAGTGAAAATTTTGAAAGCACTATGTGAGAAAAAGCTTCTTTTTTATTTTGATCCACATCCTGAACTTTATCGCTGGACACCCGCGACTCATCCGGCCTGTCTGATCCTACAAGTGAAAGAAATCAGCGAAGAATGGAAACTGTGTGGAAAATTCAGTGAATCCAGTGAATCCGCCGTCAATACCGTCAATACAATAGATCTTTTGGACATTCAGGCAGTCACACCAGGGGGTTTAGCACGACAAGACCAACATCTTTTTGAGTATGATAAAAAAACATACCCTTGGGCTGAAACTTTACTTTCTAGCGTGGCTATTCGATGTCCAAAGCGTTTATCCAGTGATTTTTTTAATCGTCTTTTGCGTTTAGTTGATCACTCAATGATTGAATGGCCTGTGAACATGCACATCGCGTTAATTATTCAACCCGTTCAACCTATTTTTTATGTTAAAACGACCCATCATAAAAAAAATCTTCATGCCAAGACTCCCACCAAAATTGAAGGATTTGTCTGGTCTCGTGTTGCCAATGACGAATACCCCAATGAAATTCATAAAGACCAGAAAACTTTGGATCGCCCTAAAGTCCTACAAGTTGATTTTAATGGCCCTAGTCAAAGCCAGTATTTTTTATCTATTCATGTGCCAGATCTCGAAGCAGAAAAAAAGCATTTAGCAGAGATGCAAGCCTGTACTGGCTTTTTTTGGAATGAAACTCGCCATGCTTTTAATATCAACCTGACTTATGCGACGGATGTTTTTTATCATTTATTAAATCTTGGCTGGGAAGTCTGGGCTGAGAATCTTCAGATCAAAATCTTACAAGAACTTGAAATTCAGCTCATGACCCATTCAGATTGGTTTGAGATTGATTTGACGACTGGAACACCCCCAATGAATATTCCCGCTTGGCAGCTGATCCATCTATTAAAAAGAAAACGTATGTTCATACAACTCAGTGATGGCTCCCTTGGGATTTTACCTGAGCACTGGTATCAGGAATTTAAGCGTCTATTTGAACTTCGTTATCCAGATTTCTCTCAATCTGAAAAAGAATCTGAAAAAGAAGATAAAAATCTTAGATTCTCTTTGGCCCATGCTTTTCATTTTGCGCAACTGGCAAAAAAAATAGAAAACTCAGAAGGCATTCATTTTAAAAGTGATCCTATGTTTGAAAAAATTCGCCAAAAAATTACAGATATAAACGGATTAAAGCCCATGAGTGCCGCGCCGTCGTTTAAATTTACACTCAGGTCCTATCAAGAAGTTGGGCTGGCCTGGCTGTATTTTTTAGGGCAAACCCGTTTAGGTGGATGTCTCGCTGATGATATGGGCTTGGGAAAAACAGTCCAAGTTTTAGCTTATTTAGATCTCAAGCGATTTGAATTATCTCAAGGAGCAGGGATGAAATCCTTGCTAGTCTGCCCAAGTTCACTCTTGGAATATTGGTTGCAAGAAGCGAAAAAATGCGCGCCAAAATTAAAAGTTTTTATTTTACGCGCTGCCGATATTTCTCGTTTGGATGTTTTAGTGGCGCATTACGATATTTTGCTGATTTCCTATGGCCTTGTTCGATTTCATATACAAACACTAAGAAACATTTCATTTGATTTTTTAGCCTTGGACGAAGCCCAGTTGATTAAAAATTCTGGGGCGCAAATTACGATGGCGATCAATCAACTGCAAGCAGTTCAACGCTTAGCCATTTCAGGCACGCCCATTGAAAATCACATGGGAGAACTTTTTTCACTCTTTGAGTTCTTGAACCCAGGAATTGCTCACCCTACTTTACTGAAAACTTTGAGTGCTCAAACTCAAGACAACGTTATCCAGGAGTCTTCGCTCAGCAAATTTTTAAAAAGTATCCGGCCTTTAATTTTACGACGACTAAAAACTGAAGTAGCACAGGAGCTGCCTGAGAAAATAGATCAAGTGCTTATCCTTCCGATGGAAGAGCAGCAAGAAAATATTTATACCTCACTGAAAAACTACTACCAAGAGCAGCTAAAAAAACATGCCCTTGAACCTCTTTATGACCATTCTTTTTTCTTAGAAGGATTACTTCGACTTCGTCAGGCCTCTTGTCATCCTTTGCTTTTTGAGCGCTCCATGCTGAATCAATCCGAACTGAGCTCAGTCTTGTCAAATTTTAATAAAAACAACCTGCTCACAGACCGTGCTGCCATCTCTTCTAACAAATTTGAATTTCTGATCGATAAATTAAAAATTCTTGTGAGTGCAGGCCATAAAGTAGTGGTGTTCTCGCAGTTCACTTCATTGCTTAAACTTTTGCTCAATCTGCTGGATGACTTGGAAATTTCCTATGAATATCTCGATGGACAATCTCAAAATCGCATGGAAATTGTGGCTCGATTCCAGGAAAACAGCACTATTTCGATTTTGCTAGCTGGGATTAAAACTGGGGGGTTAGGGCTTAATCTCACCGCAGCAGATTACTGCTTTATCTTAGATCCCTGGTGGAATCCAGCGATTGAACAACAGGCTGTCGATAGAATACACCGCATTGGGCAAGACAAAACGGTGAATATCTATCGAATTGTCTCTCAAAATACGGTGGAAGAAAAAATGCTATTACTTAAAGAAAAGAAGCAAAAAATTGCAGATCAGCTAGTCACCGCGGACCATGACTTTCTTGAAAAACTTAATTACGAAGATTTTCAATTTTTGTTCGAATGACGGAATTAAATAATGTCACCGTGCATTCCATGCTTTCAAAATCTTACAGCCAATATTTTGGATTTACAGAATCTGAAGTCGACGACGTCTGCCAAATGTTAACCAGATCAAGACAGGCCCGACAGGCGCTAGCCTGTAGGGACAGAGAGGGGGTAAAAAGTAGGGGCACAATTCATTGCGCCCTAAAAAAATCAAAAGAATTTCAAGGTGATTTTGCCTGTTACAAAAAACGCCTGATGATTGAGTTAGATGGCTGTCAGCATCAAGAGGAAAAAAACGTCCGAAAAAATCAGGTCGAGAAAATTATCTAGAGTCCCAAGGGGTCGGTGTACTTCTGTTCTGGAATCACGAGATATTCAAACAAAAGAAAGATATCTTAGAAGCTATTTTTTTAAGCTTTTATGAGGGCGCAATGAATTGCACCCCTACTTTTTACCCCCTCTCTGTCCCTACAGGCTAGCGCCTGTCGGGCCTGTCTCTCCCTCAAGGGGCGAGACGATTCAAGCGGCTAGTTCCAAGCAGGAACGTCCGTCAAAAAAAGTCGAACATGACGTGCCCGTCATTTTCAGAAACAATCACCCCTGCCAACCCCACTGTTTAATTTTTTCCGAAAAAAATTCAACGCCCCATAAGTTAACACTGTCCTGATATGGCCTATTCACAAATCGAATGGCATCCGATTTTGCGGCATTCCAATCCACCTCATGAATTTTGTTCGTGACTGCTTCAAACAGCCACGGCAAATCCACTGATAAAAATTGACCGGCCCAAGGGCCAGATTGCTGCAACGCATTTTGTAAAAACGTCAGATTCACCGGCACTTTTCGTGCCAAGTACCACGTTAAATCAAACCAATCACGCCCTTTAACATACGGCCTGCATAACAAAGCATGGCACTTGCCCGCAAAATTACTGGAAAGATCCTGCACACTGATTCGATAATCCATCGGGAAATCTAAAAATTTATTTTCTTCATGTGACCCTAAGGGTGGATTCGTATCGATCTCTAATTTTATTTTTAATTTTTTATTGCCCATATGTTTAAATTGCAACGTCAGTAATTTTCCAATCGAATTATCTTTCAAAAACATGGTTTGAACTGCTGCGCCCAATTTATTTCGGTCAGTCACTTCAGGGGTAATGCCGAACACTTCAAAAATTTTCAGCATGTTGTCTAAATAAGGTTGCCAACGAAATGCGGGATTAGGTGTTTTTAAAATAAAATCCAAGTCTTCTGAAAATCTCGGTAACTGATACAAAATGCGCAAGGCTGTACCGCCTTGAAATAAGGCCTTTGAAAAAAAATCAGTGGTCGCTAAGGCGTATAAAGCAATTTCTTGCAAAATTTCTTTCAGGACATTTTCTTCATCCTCAATCGTCTTGGGATCATATTGTTTAATTCGTTCTTTAATCCGTTCTTCAATAAGCGTTGGCAGCATGCTGAATCTCCCGTTTAAAATATTTTAAGAAACGCTGAATACGCCATGAGCTATAGATCTCTTCCATGGCTTCTACTTCTGACAGCCCAACACTCAACACTTCTTCTGGCTCAATCCGTAGGCTTTTCTCTAAAAAATCGATCGTCACCCGATCCACTTTGTTTAACACGATGTAATCTAATAAAGCTCTAAAAGGCCTGGCCATCCAAAAGGCCTGAGGATTAGCGTCTATCCGCTCAACGCCCTGAAAAAACTGATGAGAAACCCCTTTGAAAATAAAATAAGAAAATTTTCCAAATACATTAGAAAATTCTTTGGGACGTCCAAAGGCCAACAGATTCACGACATCCGTCACACGTTCAGGAATCCAACCGTGGTAGCTTAAAGCAGACTCGGCCGTCACAAAACTACAAGGGGCCAAGTGATTCGCCAGATAATATTGACTGAATTGAGTGGGCCGATGAGCAGAACGCGCCACATAAAGCCCCCTTCTTAAGAGAACCAACTCATTCGCTTTTATCGCTTTATTGACCAACCCATAACGACTGGCATCCGTTCCATCAAACAAATTCGCCAGGTCAATCTCTCGAATAACATGGTCGCCCCACCCTGAGGCAAAAATCTTTTCAGTTGAGTTCAGCATGATGGCACCCCTAAAAAGATTAAATTTATACAAGAAACTTCCTAAAACAGCAAGTTTCTTGTATAAATATAGTGTAAATCAATTTTTAGCGCCTATTTAAGCCCCTCAATCGCCCCGCGCCCCATTGCTTCCACTGCTTCTATGGCATTCCCGCCAATATGTGGCGTGGCAATCAAATTGGGTAAAGCTAAAAATTCTAAATCTTCACAAGGTTCTTGCTCATAAACATCGACTGCCGCCCCAGCGATTAAATTAATCTTTAAAGCTTGTTTTAAATCTTCTTGATTTACCACGGGGCCTCTTGAAGTATTTATTAAAAAACTAGTTTTCTTCATCCAAGAAAGTTCTTTCTGGGAAATTAAATTTTGAGTTTGTTTAGTTAAACTCACATGCAGCGAAACAATATCTGAGTGAATTAATAAACTTTTTAAATCACAAGATTCAACCCCAATTTTTTTATAAAACTCTTTTTGTTCTTGCGTTTTATCCAAAATATCATTGACCAAAATTTTACAATCAAAAGGCTTTAATAAATTAATTAATTTCTTTCCAATATTCCCAACGCCAATAATTCCAACGGTCTTGCCATATAGCTCTATTCCGCCGTGCTTATGCCAAATGCCCTGCTTTAATAAATTCGCCGTGATATAGCTGTTATGCGTGAGAGCCAAAATATTGCCTAGTGCTAATTCAGCGACTGATTGGGCATTCACCCCCTGAACATATTTAACTGTCACCCCATGGGATTCACAGGCTTCAAAATCAATATTGTCTAAACCAACTCCGTACTTACTAATTAGTTTAATTTTTGGACAGGCTTCTAAAATTTTTTTATCTACTTTTTCAGTCCCTACTAACCAAGCCTCAGCGTCTTTTAAAAAATCAATTAAATCCTGGCCGGCTAGTTTTAAACCTTCTGAATTTAATTTAACGCCTGGAAATAATTTTTTAATTTCTGAAATCAAAACAGGGTGTTTGCAAAAAGAAGGCGAAGTGATCACTAGTTTCATGAAAAAATTCTCAAAAATTAAAAGCCGGCATGATTGTTGATCTAAGGCCATGAGGTCAATCTAAAGTAGGTAATAAATTATCGGACATTTATAAATACTCTATAATTGCCCGATAATTATCCAATAAAATTACATATCAAATTATTGATAAATAATATTAAACATAAAATTAAAATTCATATTTTTTATTATCGGACATTTATAATACAATCATAACTGCCCGATAAATTTAAAACTGAAAGAGCCTCAAAAATGGGAACCCTCATTGGTCGAAAGCCTGAAATTCAACGTTTAGAAAAAATCTATCAATCCAAAGAAGCCGAATTCTTAGTCCTCTATGGCAGAAGACGTATTGGAAAAACATTTTTGATCCGCGAATTTTTTTCTAATAAAGACTGCCTTTTCTTTCAAGTCACTGGCTCTCAAAAAGGAAACTTAAAAAAACAACTCTCTCACTTTGCCGATTCTCTATCAGAAACATTTACCCATGGCGTCCCCATGAAACCCACGTCATCATGGGAAGAATCTTTTAAAACATTGACTCAATTCATAGAAGCTCAACAAACCCAAGACAAAAAAGATAAAAAAGATAAAAAAATCGTTATTTTCTTAGATGAACTCCCCTGGCTATCAACATCTAAATCTGGGCTGTTAGACGCGTTGGATTATTACTGGAATCATTACTGGTCCAGAAATTCAAAAATTATATTGGCCGTCTGTGGCTCCAGCGCCTCTTGGCTCATTAAAAATATTATTTACAACGCCGGTGGCCTGCATAATCGATGCACCGCTGAAATTAAATTATTGCCCTTTAATTTGTCTGAAACAGAAGAATTTCTAACCAGTCAAAATATCAAACTAAAAAGAACTCATATCTTAGATATCTATATGGCCATGGGTGGCGTCCCTTATTACTTAAGCTACGTGGAAAAAGGCCTCACAGCGACTGAAAATATTCAAAGAATTCTTTGCGACAGTAACGCGCCCTTGAATGACGAATTCACAAAATTATTTAAATCACTCTTCAAGAATTCCAATGTTTATAAAGAACTCGTCAAGCTTATCTCCACTAAAAAAGAAGGCATGAGCCGAGCTGAGCTAGAAGAGAAATCAAAATTATCCATAGGCGGCGGCAGGCTTTCCGAGCAACTCGAACAACTCGAACAAACCAATTTTATTAATGCTTATACCCCCTGGGGAAAAGAGCGTGGGACTTATTACAAAGTCACGGATGAATTCTGCTTATTCTTTTTACACTGGCTTGAGAGCTCTAAATCCAAAGAGCGCTTGCCTGATTTTTGGTCCAAACAAACCCAGAAACCGTCCTACCAAGCGTGGGCAGGCTACGCCTTTGAAGCAATCTGCCAAAAGCATATCGCTCAAATTATCTCAGCACTGAATATTCAATCCGCAGAAGCCGTCTCAGCCTGGCGAGACAAAGCAGGTGCTCAAATTGATTTGCTCATCGATCGTAACGACGATGCCATTACGCTCTGTGAAATTAAATACACCGATACGCCCTTTAGTATTACCAAGTCCTACGCCGAAGAACTCAAAAGAAAAATAGAAATTTTTAAAACTATTACTAAAACAAAAAAAGAAATTTTCATGGCTTTAATTTCAGCCAATGGGGCAAAAGAAAATCAATATTTCACAGAAATAATTAATGGATTAGTGACATTGGATGCGTTGTTTTAACCCACCGTTTCAATATCACACACCACACCTTCAAATTCTCGATGTGAAACCAGCTTGATCGAAATATCGGCCTGATTTAATGCCTGAGTTAAACCCACTAACTCATAGCCATCCAGATTCTCTAGATTGGGCTCGACCACCAAAGTTTTAACCCCTAAAGACTTCACGGCATCAATAATAAACTTGGCCGGGGACTCCCGAATGTCATCGATATTGGGTTTAAAACTCGCGCCTAAACAAGCAATCGAAATATCTTTATTAGGCTTAGCTAATTTTTTAATTTGGGCTTCTAATTTTTGAATGACCCAGTCTGTCTTAGCCAAATTTTGCTCTCGGGCGGTTTTGATCAATTTGGCTTTGTCTGACGCATCGACAATAAACCACGGATCAACAGCGATACAATGCCCACCTACGCCACAGCCTGGCTGGAGAATATTCACCCGGGGATGATGATTGGCTAACTCCCTCAATTCCCAGATATCTATATTTAAATCTTCACAGACCATCGATAATTCATTGGCAAACGCAATGTTGACATCTCGATAAGCATTCTCAGAAAGTTTGCATAACTCAGCGGTTCTGGCATTGGTTTTTAATATTTTTCCTTTTACAAATTTTTCATAAAATTCAGCGGCTAGGTCAGTCGCCTGAGAATTAATTCCTCCAACAATTCGATCGTTATGGACTAGCTCATGCAAAATCTGACCGGGTAACACTCTCTCAGGACAATGGGCAATAAAGATTTGATTAATATCGACGCCTTTAGATTTTAATAAATCCGCCATTTTCTCAGTTGTTCCAACCGGAGAGGTTGACTCTAAAATTACCAAGTCCCCAGGCTTAATTAAATTCGCAATAGATTCTGTCGCTGACAAGACATATTCGATATTGGGTTTCTTAGACTCATGATAAAACGGCGTCGGGACGGCAATAATATAAACATCAGAAATTTCAGGCTTGAGAGCCGCTTTTAATTTTTTTGTTTTTACAGCTTCTGACACGGCTTCTAATAAATCAGGTTCAATAATATGAATCCGCCCTGAATTAATTATTTTTATCACTTCAGGATTAATATCCACTCCATGAATTTCAAACCCCGCTTTGGCTAAAACAGCGGCTGTGGGAAGGCCAATATAACCTAATCCTAAGATGCAAACGCGGGAGAATTTTCTGGAATCTGACATAGCTGCTCACTTAAATAATTAACAATTCTTTCTGCCGCCTGGCCATCGCCATACGGATTAATCGCTCGAGACATGGACTGATAAAGATTTTTATTATCTATTAGCTCAGACACATAGTTCACAATGGTTTCAAACGAAGTCCCAGCGAGTTTCACTGTCCCCGCATCGATGGCTTCAGGACGTTCTGTGGTATCTCTCAAGACAATCACGGGTTTACCTAAAGATGGTGCTTCTTCTTGGATTCCCCCGCTGTCTGTCATGACTAAATAACAATGTCTCATAAGATCTATAAACGGCGCGTAATCTAACGGCTGGATTAAATACACATTAGGCAAATTACCCAGCAATCTATTCACAGGCTCTTGAACATTGGGATTTAAATGGACGGGATAGATCCAAGCAAAGTCTGGATATTTTTGGGCGAGTTTTTTTAATGCTTCGCAAATATTTAAAAACCCTTGACCAAAATTTTCACGACGATGGCCCGTTATTAATATGTAAGGACTGTGCAGGGGCGAACCTTGTGTTCGCCCTTGAAATTTTTCTAACAAAACCGCCCTGGTTTTCTCTGCAAATTTCTTATCCTGATCCAATCTTTCACAAACTTGTAATAACGCATCAATCACCGTATTCCCTGTAATTAAAATATTTGGGAAATTTAAATTTTCAGACAACAAATGCTGCTTAGATAACTCTGTCGGTGCAAAGTGATATTTCGCAATGCGTCCCACAATCTGTCTGTTTAATTCTTCAGGCCATGGGGAATCATGTCGATAAGTTCTTAACCCCGCTTCGACATGCCCGACAGGAATCTTGGAATAAAAAGCAGATAAAGAAGCCGAGATAGCCGTCGACGTATCGCCCTGAACTAAGACACAGTCTGGTTTTTCTTTTAATAAAACAGGCTTAAATCTAATTAGAACTTCCGTTGTGATATCAAATAAATCTTGCCCAGGCCGCATGATGTCTAAATCATAATCAGGCTTTATTTCAAAAACTTCTAAAACAGAATCTAACATTTGGCGATGCTGCGCACTCACGCAAACAACCACTTCAAATTTTCCAGATTTTTTTAAAGCTTTAACCACAGGGGCCATTTTGATTGCTGCTGGCCGTGTGCCGAAAATCAAAAGAATTTTCAAAAGATACCTACGTCTAATCTAGATAGATGATTAAGGCGCAGGATTTTACGGGTTAAAAATCTAAACCAGAAAGGGCGCATACCCATCGGAATAAAAAATAAAATAAAATCAATTTCAAATTAATTTTCTCAAGAATTTTAGCGCTGGGCATACATGGATCCCTTCTTTAGAAAGAAAATCTTTCTCTCCTTTAAAACTAATTTGCCAGGCCTCACATTGAGGAAAATGGCCCTTAAAATATTTGAGACCTTTACTGATATCTGAGTCATCGAATTTACACTCAATCGCCAAAATGGGCTGAGCTTTCTCAGAAATAACAAAATCAACTTCTCGACCATCCACGTCTCTAAAGTAAAGCAACTCTAGTTCTCTCGCTTGCGTATCTTGTTCAAAATGGACCCATTTCAGTAAATGTACTGCCACCATATTTTCAAAACGAGCCCCTGGGTTTTCTATTAAGGTCCAATCAAAGTGGTAATGTTTTTGCTCTTTTTTAACAGCCCGTAGCTGTATTGCTCCAAAAGGGGGCACTCTAAAAATGGCATATAACCTAGCTGACAATAACAAACCTAAAAATCCTAAAAAAATACGCTCTGAGCCAGAATTTTAGATAGTTTCATGCTGACGATGATCTTTGGCTAAATAGGTGTACATGACTGGGACCACAAAGAGCGTAAAACAAGTCCCCACTAGCATCCCCATCGCGATTACTAAACCAATATCAAAATGACTGACTGCTCCCGCGCCTGTTGCAAGAATCAATGGCAGAACCCCAAAAATCATTGACGCTGTGGTCATCAAGATAGGCCTAAGTCTTATGGTTGCCGATTTATAAATGGCTTCTGATATAGACAAGCCCTCATGCTTTTGAAGCTGATTCGCAAATTCGACCATTAAGATCCCATGCTTTGAAATCAAGCCAATTAAAGTCACCAGACCAATCTCTGTATAAATATTCAGCGTCGAGGCTCCTAAATAAATAGGCACTAAAGCGCCACAGAGAGACATGGGAACACTCACTAGGACAATTAAGGGATCTCTAAAGCTTTCAAATTGAGCGGCTAAGACAAGATAAATAATAATCAGCGCAAATAAAAACGCCCAAAATAAAGAATTCCCTTCTTGTAAGAATTGTCGTAAAGCCCCTGCTGAGTCATAGCTCATACTTTGCGGGAGTAATTTATCAGCCACAGCGGTCATATAGGCATACGCCTGACTCACAGAAACCCCTGGCATCAAGCCTGCTTGTAACGAAGCTGAATTTAATTGATTAAATTGATTCAAAGAAGTCGGCTGAATACTTTGAGAGAACGTCACAAACGTAGACAACGGCACGAGCTGGCCACTGGCTGTTTTGATCTGAATACTTAAAAGATCTTGCGGGTTAGCTCGAAAATCACGCCACACCTGAGGAATGACTTCAAAACTATAACCATCTTTCGTGAAATAATTCACAAAACCACCACCCGTCATAGTCGCCAAAGCCTCACTGATATCCGCCATCTGAATCCCCATGCTGGCTGCTTTGGCACGATCGATATCAATATCAATCTGGGGCCGGTCAAATCTCAAATCTCCATAGGCGTACATAAATAAGCCACTTTGCTGAGCCGCTTTAACCAAAGATTGTAAGACGGGATAAATCGCCTGCTGGGAGTCCGTCGATTTAATTTCAAAATCAAAATCAGGCCCAAAGGCAATGCCAGGTAAAGAAGGAAACGCAAAGGCAAAAGTCTGAAGACCCGCCACTTGGTTTAATTTATTTTGAACCAAAGGCAGCAATTGCATTTGAGTCATGTCTCGATCACCCCAGGGCTTTAAAGTCATCCCTGCGAAAATGGAATAGCTATTGGGATAAATCCCAGTGACTAAGAAATTCGCATTTTGCTCTGGGAAGCTTTTCATAATATCCGTCAGCTGAGGCGCATATTGATTCAAATAATCCAAGTTAGCCGCCGCTGGCGCTCCCGCTGAAATTCCAATAAAGCCCTGATCTTCCGCAGGCGCTAATTCTCTTTTTGCACCGCTGACAAAAAAATAACAGCTGGTTAAAACCAAGATTGCTATAAACAAAGTGACGGCTTTGACCTGCAAAGCTCCTGCTAAACGACGGCCGTAAAAATTTCTAACCTTCTCAAAAATATGATCCACTTTTTGAACTAAAGGCGCATGAATAACTTTTTCATTGATTAATTTCGAACACAACATGGGAGAAAAAGTCAGTGCAATGACACCTGAAATCAAAACAGCTGACGCCAAGGTCCAAGCAAATTCTGTAAACAAAGCGCCCGTGACCCCACCCACAAATCCAATAGGCGCAAAAACAGCCACTAACGTCGTCGTCATGACAATCACAGGATTCCGAATTTCACGAGCGCCCTGAGTCGCCGCTTGAAAAGCCGACTCGCCTTTTTCTAAATGCCGATAGATATTCTCTAAAACCACAATCGCATCATCGACGACCAAGCCAATGGCCAAAATCATGGCCAAAAGGGTGAGTAAATTCAGCGAATAGCCCAATAAATACATGATAAAACACACGCCAATCAGGGACAGTGGGATAGTCACAATGGGAATCAAAACAGATCGAGGCGAACCTAAAAAAGCAAAAATTACTAACACGACAATTAAAATAGCTTCTATAAAAGTCTGAATGACTTCTTTAATAGATGCCGAAATATATTCCGTCTGATCCATGATCAAATGCAGAGATAAACCAGGCGGTAATTTTTTTTCTATCTCTGGGAATAAATCACGAACGTTACTAATCACCGTCAATGGATTCGCGCTCGGTGCCGTAGACACCCCCACAAAGATGGCTGATTTCCCTTGATAGCTAACGTCATAGTCATAGGTCTGCGAACCTAATTCCGCTTTACCGATATCTCTAATTCGAATCAATCTTCCACCGTCATCTTTAACAACAATGTCATTAAATTGATCGACCTCATGTAAATCTGTTTTTAAATTTAACGCAGTAAAAATATAAGAGCCTTTAAGCTGCCCTGGCGTTGCTTGAATATTGTTATTCACTAAAGCATTCGACACATCCGTCGGCGTGACACCTAATCGGGCCATCTCCAGAGTGTTTAGCCAAATACGCATTGCATAATTTTTGGCGCCCCACGTTAAAATTTGAGAGATCCCATTCACTCCATAAATTTCGGGTGAAATAACATTGTTTACATAAGCTGTAATTTGTTCTGAGGTCATATTTTTTGAAGTAAAACCTAAAATCAAATCCGGAAAAGCACTACCCGTCTCTTCGTCAATACTGGGAGATAACAATCCCTGTTGAGGCAACTGAGAAAGCACAGCATCTACTTTCCCTGTAATCTGAGTCAGCGCAGCATTAGGGTCATAGTCCAAGACAATATGAGCCGTAATGGTCGAAGATCCCATGTCACTTTCAGCTTCGAGATAATCAATCCCATCAGCACTGGCAATCGATTTTTCCAATGGTGTCGTAACAAAACCTTGGACCGTCGCAGCATTCGCGCCAGGGTATCCCGTCGTGACCGTAATAATGGTATTGGTCATTTTGGGATATTCGCGAAGTTCTAATTTAAACATCGCCCCCAACCCAGCCACTAAAATTAATAAACTAATGACGGTAGATAGAACGGGTTTTTTAATAAAAATATCGGTAAAGCTTTTGGAAAAATTGCTAGCAGCTTGATTAGAAGAGTGATCAGTACAGTTTGTCATTATTGTTCTCTACAGTTGCTGGCTGCTTCTCAATGATCACAGCCCCTCCATCTTGTAATTTGACTTGTCCTTGGAAAACCACGGTCTCGCCCGCTTTAAGTCCATTTAGAACTTGCACTTTATTGCCCAGCTGTTGCCCTGTTGTGACATAAGTTAATTTGACTGTATCACTGGCAGGTTTCGCGTCTTTACCCGATCCGGTCGCTGGATGAGCTTCAATCAGATACACAGAATCGCCATACAACGTGTAATTCACGGCTTGTAATGGCAATGTCACCACATGATCTAATTCTGGCAACAGCGTATGAACTGTCGTAAACATGCCTGGGACCAATAAATGCTGAGCATCATTATTTTGGACTTCCGCACGAACTAAAATACTGTGCGTATCTGAAGACACTTTGGCATCAATCGCTTGGATTTTTCCGTTAAAAACATAATTAGAAAACGCCGTCACCATCACTTCAACCGGCTGGCCAACCGTAATCTGACTGACATCTTGCTCAGGCAAGTAATAATCAACATAGATAGGATCAATGGTCTGAATATTCGTAATCGTATCGCCGGCATTTAAAAACTGGCCAAGATTCGCCAATCGAATCCCCAGTCTTCCAGAAAATGGCGCACGAATCTGACGGTAATCTAACTGCGCTTGCGCTTGAACTTGAGACCCTTTTTTCTCTTCCAACGTCGCTAAATCTGTATCGACCGTGCTTTGAGAAACAGCTTCTGTCGCCAATAATTTCAAATCTCGTTTGTAATTAATTTCAGCCAACGCGGTTGCCGCTTTAGCTGAGGCTAGATCACCGACTTGTTCCGAATTTTCTAAGACCAAAAGCAAATCGCCTTGTTTAACAATTTGTCCAGACCTAAAACTAATTTGATTCACAATGCCCGAAACTTGAGGCGTGATATTCACCCCCTGAACAGCGACTGCATTCCCTGTTGCCGCTAAAAATGGCTTCCAAGTTTCATCCGTCGATTGAGTCACTGAGACTGTATTAGGTGGGAAAGTAAAATGAGCCATGAACTGAGAAATCATCATGTTCACAAAAATTTTATACCCAAATATCCCAGCGAAAATCAAAATAATCAGCGCTGTGAAAAACACTGTTTTCTTTGAAATTTTATTAGATTTATTAGCTTGACTATCCATTGAAGGTTTCCCTGTTTTTCCCAATCAAAAAATCGCGGCATACTAAATGAAGATTAAGCAAACTCAAAAGCAGAAATAACAATGCGCTCCATTCTGAAAGACTAAAAATTATAAACTTGGGACCCATTGCTGCACATAAAGCATCTCCCTGAAAAACATTGGTCATAAACTGATTAAGAGAAAGTGTTTGCCAAAGATAGTGAAGCCCTGGACTACAAGCGGAAAGATCGCTGATAGGCAAACTTTGGATATATATTTGCCGAGCGGCAACGCCTAATCCAATCAAAGTGCTAATTAATAACAATCCACCATATATTTTAATGCCCCAGCGTTTAGGGCCTTGTAAAAAACCTAAGAGATATAAAAAACCGCTCAATACAAGCATGACTCTTTGTAAAATACACAAGGGGCAAGGCTCTAAGTGTTTTATAAATTCAAGATAAAACGCAAAGCCCAAAGCCAATAAACACACTAATAGGCCCAATAAATATTCGAGTCTCAAGCCCTGCCGACTATTTAAATAATTTAAATAATTCATAAAAAATATTTCACCCAAGCAAGCCCATCAAAAAATTGAACATCGCGTCAGTTATATTAAAACGGCACAAATGGCAGAATTCCTAACGCAATTTCCACGCATAGCAAAACAATAATAATAATTTCTAAGAACGACCCATGCTGGTGGTGTAATTGGGAATTCAACATATCCAGCATTTCATTTAAGACATCCATCTTTTGGTTAATAGATTCAACCCGTTCTGGGATATCCATAAAAGAATGGACCATTTCATATGTCGGCCCAAAGTTAACATTCTGCCAAAAGAAATGCGGTGGACTTAAATAAGTACTGGTTAAATTCACCTGCGTTTTAACTAAAAATAATTGACCAATAATCTTAGAAATTTCTTTAGACGACCGATTGACTTGCCCATGTGTCGCCAAGGTTTCAATCAAGGGCGAATATTTCTGGGTGAAACTTTCAATTTCTCGCTCGAAATATTGCAATTTACTGGACTGAGAAAGCGGATAAGAAATAGCTAAACGCATCTCCAGGGTATCTTCTTCCAAGTGAATCAAATCAACATTGAAATAACCCTGAGGCTCCATGTAGGTTCTTGTCGCTTCTGTTTCAACCACAAATTCATCATGCTCAATCACACTATTGGGCTCAACACAGTAAGGCCCTAAACTTTGAATCACTAGACGATTGTCTAATTTAGCCAGTCCCCACGTCACAATCGTTCCATTTTTAAAATAAAACACATCGCCTGATTTAAACCGCTCATGCAGAACATCCGTTTGAATCGTCGTTTTTCGCCCCTGAGAGAGCAGATCTTTTTGTAATTTACTGAGCTGAAAACTATTGGCTAAACAAGAACTCGTGGCGCGCATGGGAAATATTCCGTGAAAATTAATTAAATAATAAATACAAGATTTAAGCGGGCGCGAATGATATCAAGTTAAAAAAAATAAACATATTTTAATTAGCAATATTAATTAGCCCTGCCTACCTGAAAAAATCCTCGAGAACCAATATTCGATCAAAATAATGGGCATTGATTAAAGAATCCTCTGCACCATTAGCCGTAATTAAGACTCGATGAATAGAAATATTTTTATTGGGTTTTAATAATTCCAGCTTTTTCTCAAACTCTCCCACCACTTTTTTACTGACAGATGTCTGCAAATATTTAATCTCGCAGACGGTATAAACCTTGTCATCACGAGCAAAAATCAGATCTATTTGAAAGCCTGGAACTTCTGAATTAATCGCTCGATTAAAATAAGCACCGTATTTATATTTAACCGCTTCGAATCCCAAAATCTTAGCAATCAATCGATGATTAGCTCGGCAAAAACGCTCAAAAGCAAACCCTTTCCATTTTTCTAAAGCCGCCATTTCAATGGCCCCCAAAGGATTTTCAATAAAATCTCCTGCATCAATCGCTTTGAGCTTTGGCTTAATAAACTTATAAAAAAACTGTAAATAAGCATCTGAAATCACATAACGAACTTGCTTAGAATTTTCGTCCGTATCAAACGGCGTATAGCTATTAATTAAGCCTGATTCTTCTAAATCAAATAATAATTTTGAAAGCGTCCCGCCTGTTTCAATATGTAAATATTTTTGAATTTCAATGCGCGTGGCAAAACGATGCTCCCCCAAAAACTCAACAATTTTTTGATAATGGAGATTATTGGCCAAAGAACTCGTAAAAATTCGTTCATATTCATGGGCGAAAAAACCCCCAGGAACAAAAGATTGTTTTGCAATCGACAGTAAAACCGAAGAGTCCTGCTGGGCCCGTTTTAGATATTCTGGCATACCCCCTAGTAATAAATAAGCATCCATGACTTCTGATAAAGACTTATCTTTTAGAAACTCCCGGGTTTCATTCAAAGACAATGGCTTTAGGGGTATTTCATATTGAGAACGATTGTAAAGCGCCTTGGATTTTAAAACTCGTTCCACCATGAAAGACGGCGAAGAACCGCACAAAATAATGATTAATTTAGGATTGTTCTTAAAAAAATTATCCCAGGCAGATTTAAGCTCAGAGATAAAATCATCTTGATAATTAGCGAGCCATTGGAGCTCTTCAAAATATAAAGTCCATTCACCTACAGAGATATATTTATTAATCACTTCAAAGATATCGAGCCAGTGATCTGGAACTATTTTTGAAAGCAGTGGCTCTTCGGCATATTTAGCTAAATCAGTCAAAACTGCCTCTTGTTGCCTTTGAACACTGCCCCCTTCAATCCCTTCGAATTTCAAAATATTTCGTTTTCTAAAGACTTGCTCTAAGAGCTCTGTTTTTCCGACACGCCGCCGCCCGTAAACAATAATCAAACGGGCTTCTGTTTGATTGGCCATGATTTCAGCTAATTGCTTTTTCTCATAGACCCTGCCAATAAATCGTTTATTTTCAATAATTTCTTTGCTTTTCATGGGATATAATTATCATTATCGGCTGATTTGTATTATCTAAATTTAGCCGATCATGGGGTAAAATATCAATGATCGGCTAAATTTTTATTTCAACTTTAAGCCGATAACGTGTTTTTCAACACCGCATAATAAAACCCATCTCCATTCTGTTCTGGATTTTCCCCCGGCAAAATCTGCCAACCTAAATAAGTCTTCTGCCCAACAGGAAGAGAAATACTTTCTGAAATCCAGCTGGGATTTTGTTTTAGAAATTTTTTAATCACATCGTCATTTTCTAGATTTAAAACAGAACAAGTCGTATAGAGCAAATAGCTATTGGGTTTTAAATACTGAGATAAATTATTTAAAATTTTAAGCTGCGTCTCAGCTAATTCTAGTAAATCCGATTCTCGTCTTAATAATAAAATATCTGGGTGTCTTCTAATAACCCCCGTCGCTGAACAAGGCGCATCTAGCAAAATTCGATCAAAGACAGGCCCTTCAAAATTAATATTCTCACCATCGGCGCATAATATTTTGGGAATCAAATTAAATCTCTGAAAATTTTCTTTCAGTCGTTCTAATCTATTTGAATCAGAATCTAAACAAATCAAATCCAAGCTGGGTTCTGTTTCTAATAGATGTAAAGATTTTCCTCCTGGCGCAGCACAAGCATCTAATATTTTTAAATCAGGTGAAAGTTTTAATAACTCGGGAACATATTGAAGCGAAATATCTTGGACATAAAACCAACCTTCAGAAAACCCAGGCAGTTCTCGAATATCGCACGCAGAATTTAATTGAAGATATTGGTTTGAAATTTGAGCTCCTAGAATATTTAAATTTTCTAAAAGTTTTAAATAATCTAGAACAGCTATTTTTTGGGTATTAATTCTTAAAAAAATAGGCGCCTGTTTTTGGGAATTTTCTAAAATTTTTAAATAATTGCCTGGATAATATTTTTTGATATTTTTTTCCCACCAGAGTGGCCCATAGCTGATTTTTAATTCGGGAATTTCTCTTAGGTCTTTTCTTAAACACGCATTGATTAATCCTTTGGCCCAAGTTTTATTAATCCCATCTAATAATCCTACAGTCTCAAATACAGCCGCATGCTTTGCCGTGTTCATGAATCTAGTTTCATAAAGACCCATTAATAAAATTAAAAATACATCCTGATCTTTAGACTTTAAGGGCTTAGTTAAATAACTCTTAGCTAGATTTTCCAGACTAAAAAATATTCTTAAAAACCCATAAACAAAGGCTTTGGCCCAGGATCTTTCTGAGTGAGATAAATTTTCTAAGAATAATTCTTCAGCCTGGCCCAAAGAATGCTGGTCTAAAAAAATTTCTTTCAAGATAAAAAAAACGATTTCACGGGGGCTTTGTTTTTTAAAATTCATACCGTTTTCTCAAACACTAAATCCCAAACCCCGTGACCGAGTCTCTCACCGCGGACTTGGAATTTGGTGGAGGGCCGTCCAATTAAATTTGGATTTGGACAAAATTGGTTCGGGCCAAATCTATTTTTTAATTCGGAAAATTCACTCATGACTTTCATCATTTGCTTTGCATAATCTTCCCAATCTGTAGCTAGGTGAATCCAGCTGTGAGAATTAAGTTTGGGAATTAGATTTTTAATAAAACTTTCTTGAATCAATCGTCTTTTGGCATGCTTTCTTTTATGCCACGGATCCGGGAAAAAAATCTGTACCCCCATCAAAGCCCCATTAGGAACATGGTGAGCTAAAACTTCGATAGCATCCTGACAAATAATTTTTAAATTTTTAAGGTCTGTTCTTTCTATTTCTAATAAAACATGCCCCACACCTGGCCGGTGAACTTCAATGCCGAGATAATTTTTATCTGGGTTATCTAAGGCCATTTGTATGAGTGATTGCCCCATGCCAAAGCCAATCTCCAGAACTAAGGGCTGGTTGTTATTAAATAAAGCCTGACTCGTCAGCAAAAAATTATCTGTCAGCTCTACGCCATAAATGGGAAAAAGATCTTTCAAAGCCCGTTCTTGTGAGCAGGTCAAACGACCTTCTCGACGTACAAAACTTAAAATTTTTCGTAGATGAAGTGGAGAGTTTGAAACTATTGTCATTCCAAGGTCATGCTAGTGCTTTTGCGAAAACGGTTTGTGACTATAATGGGCCCGATTTTTTTGTAAAGAGGATTGCCAGCATGGCCAAAACGATTGCCCTACTTCAACAGAAAGGGGGTTCAGGGAAAACCACAACGTCCGTTAATTTAGCCGGCGGACTTCGTGAATTGGGATATAAAGTTTTAATTACAGACATGGACAAAGATAAACCCGACGCTTGGTCGTGGGCCGCTAAAAGTGATTCGATGAAAAGTATCGCGATCCAACTGGATGAGAAGCAAGCTCGCGAAGAAATTTCTAAACTCAAAATGCAATATGATTTTATTATTATTGACACTCCACCTAATTTTCAGACAGCCGCTCTCAAAGCAGCGCTATTAGCTGATTTAGTGGTTATCCCAACCGCGCCTTCTGGCATGGATTTGTCGGGTTTATTAGAAGCCAAAGAGCTCGCCCAAACAGCTGATAGACCCTATCGACTTTTGGCCAATAGATTAATCAAAAACACCATGATGGGCCGAAGCTTATTGCAAGTCTTGGCAGACGATGGCCATGCCTTTGAAACCCATATTCCTCAGAGTGTTAAATTCATCGAGGCTGAAGCTCAGGGGCTTTATATTGGTGAATATGAACCCAATGGGAATTCTCATCGTGCAGTGAAGCGACTCTGTGAAGAATTATTGGATTTTTTCACCATGCCGTCTCTTTCAGTCAAAGAAATTAAAGATAGGCAAAATAAAACTCAGCCGGCTTCCAGAAAAATTACCGCATAAAAATTACTCACAAATTCAGAGAGACCCGCATGAAAAAAATATCTTTGTTTGGCAGAAAAAGATTATCTGATCTGACCGAAACAACTTCGGCCAGTGTCGATCATAAAAAAGATGAGTTATTAGCTTTAAAACTTGATCAAATTAATAACGAAGCAAAATCTGCTGGGAACTTACAGATGCTCCCAATTGAATTTTTGTGTCCTGACCCGAATCAGCCCAGAAAATTATTCAGAAACATTGAGTCTCTGGCTAAAAGCATCGAAGAAAAAGGGATTATTCAGCCCATTATTGTGTCTCCAAAAAATAAAGACGGCGCTTATATGATCATTGCTGGAGAGCGCAGATATCGTGCGGCTTTACTAGCTAATATCCCCAGTTTGCCTTGTATCATTCGCCAAGAAACCGATGCCAATGTTTTGATTTTACAGCTCTTAGAAAATGACCAGAGAGAGAACGTCTCGCCTTTGGAAGAATCCGAAGCTATCACAAAACTTATTGATGATTTAAAACTTTCTAAAGTTCAGATTGCCAAAGAATTGGGCCGTGAAGCAAGCTGGGTGTCGATTAGATTAGGGCTTCAAAAAGCCAGTCAAGGCATTAAAGATTTAATCCTAGAGGGCGTCATTGAAGATATTCGGACCTTACATGAACTTCGCATGTTCGAAGAGTCTGACCCCATCAAAGCCAAGGCTTTAATCACGCGTCTAAAAAATAATACGGTCACAGGTTCTTATCGCCAGGTTATTGCTAATGCCCGACGTGAAAAAAATCCAACCATACGGGCAGCTCGCGAATATAAAATTCGAGATATGGCTCTAAAAGACGGCTATTTAGAATTAGATCTAGGCAGCGATCGCCCTATACGCTATGCCATCTCTCAAGAGGTCATTGAAAAATTCACTGAGTCACTTGAGTTATCTGCTCTCTAAGTTTTGGGGATTTTTGGGAATTAAAAAATAAATTAAAATTATTGTAACTACTCAGGTACCCACTCGCTGACATTATGAATGCTTTCACCTCGCCCCGCCGCGGGAGAGGTCGAGCAGTTTCTGCGAGGGAGAGGGGGTAAAAAAAAGTGTGCGCACCTCCCAAAGAATTTAATTTTGTGGAATAAAGCGCG
>CANJUQ010000024.1 GCA_947478175.1 Thiotrichales bacterium
ATCTTGGAGGATTTCCATTCTGCAAAAAGCACAGCCCAGGCCACTTCATCAATATCTTTTAGTCTCATAAACATCTCCTGTGATTGAACAGGAGCGTCATCTTAAACAGAAAAATTAGGCTGTGTAGATGGGGTTGCTGTGACGCTTACCATAACCCCATCCCAATCGACCGAACATTGAGAGTGAATGAGAATCATCGATGTATAGAAATAGTCCATATTTATTTTGAAGCCCTATCAGGCTTTTAATATCAGCTAGTCCACCCATGCTGTAAGCCCCATCGGCAATGTAAGCGACGACTTTATGTTTTTGACAAAGTAAAGTGGACCCCAGAGTCAAGACAGAAAATGAATTAGTTTAAGGTGCAAGAGAGGGTCATAAATTAATTAGATAATCAAAAAATCTAATTCGGTTTGATTGTTTACGGTGGTTCAAAATCTTCCTTGACGGCCTTATGTTAGACGCCAATAATTGCGCGCTTTTTTTTCACAAAAGGATCTCTCGAATGTCTGAAGAATCTACCTGTCAACAAAACAATTTACGTCATTTTTTTAAAGAATCGGGGAAAGAAGGCTTTGTTCATAGTTTAAAAAATCTAGAAAAACACACAGGCAAAAGCGTTGAGCGTTTGCCCTATTCCATTCGGGTGTTATTAGAAAACATGGTTCGTTATTGCGGCTATGGCCAAGTCGTTGAAGCAGATATTAAGAAAGTATTGGATTGGCAAGCGCATGATGACAATCGTCCGGAGATTCCCTTTAAACCTGCTCGTGTGGTCATGCAAGATTTTACCGGCGTTCCAGCTGTTGTTGACTTGGCGTCAATGCGTGATGCGGTTAGAAAAGCAGGAGGAGACCCCGCCAAAATTAATCCTCAAGTGGGGACGGCTTTAGTGGTTGATCATTCTGTTCAGGTCGATTTTTTTGGCACGAAAGACTCTTTTCAAAAGAACGTTGATTTGGAATTCGAAAGAAATAGCGAGCGTTATAAATTATTAAAATGGGGCCAAAAGGCGTTTGATAATTTCCAAGTGGTCCCACCAGGTATGGGGATCATTCACCAAATTAATTTGGAATATTTATCGCCTGTTGTTTTAGAGAATATTCAAGACAGTCAAACAGTCTGGTATCCCGATAGCGTCGTCGGAACAGATTCTCATACGACCATGATCAATGGCTTAGGTGTTTTGGGCTGGGGAGTAGGGGGTATCGAAGCCGAAGCCGCTTTATTAGGTCAGCCTTGTTACATGGTCTTGCCTGATGTTGTCGGTATGAAACTGACAGGAAAGCTAAAAGAAGGCGTCGTTGCAACGGACTTGGTTTTAAGAATTACCCAAGAATTAAGAAAATTTGGCGTAGTGAATAAATTTGTCGAATTCTTTGGAGAAGGCGTTAAAAGCTTACCGCTTTCTAATCGCGCGACGATTGCGAATATGGCGCCAGAGTACGGCGCAACGATGGGTTATTTCCCGATTGATGCTGAGACCGTGAATTACTTGCAATCTTCCAATAGAAAACAAGCGGCCGATCGCGTTGAATTAGTAATGCGTGAAATGATGCTCTATCGCGAAAATGCCTCTGAGCAGCCCGAATATTCAGCTGTCATAGAATTAGATCTTTCTACCGTTGATTCGACTTTGGCTGGGCCCAAGCGGCCTCAAGATCGAGTGCCTTTAAGAAAGATGAAGTCTGATTTTCAAGAGACTTTAAATAATCCCTTAGGCCATAAAGGTTTTGCAATTGATCCTAGTAAACAACATCAAAAAGTAGCCATAGAGGGTATGAATGCTGAGCTGGCACATGGTTCTGTCGTCATTGCGGCGATTACTTCTTGTACGAATACGTCAAATCCTTATGTCATGTTGGGCGCTGGATTACTGGCTAAGAAAGCTGTCGAAAAAGGCTTAGATGTGAAGCCCTTTGTAAAAACATCTTTGGCACCAGGCTCTCAAGTAGTGACTGAATATTTAAAACGAGCTGGCTTATTGTCTTATTTAGAAAAATTAAAATTCGACGTCGTGGGTTATGGCTGTACGACCTGTATTGGTAACAGTGGAAACTTGCCTGACAGTGTCATCAAAGCCATTCAAACAGGCGATCTTGTTGCAGCAGCTGTACTCAGTGGTAATCGAAATTTCGAAGGTCGGATTAACCCCTACGTTCGCGCGAATTATTTAGCTTCGCCTATTCATGTCGTGGCTTATGCCTTGGCTGGAACAGTTAATTTTGATCCTGAGCAAGATCCGATTGGTAAAGATCAAAAAGGGCAGCCTGTATATCTCAAAGATATCTGGCCTTCCAACGAAGAAATTTCAAAAATAGTAGATGCGGTTTTGACGCCAGAGCTTTATGAAGAGCGTTATAAAACAGTCTTTGATGGGACGGTGGATTGGCAAAAATTGGCTATTCCAACTGGAGAGCTATACCAATTTGATTCAGATTCTACTTATATCCAATGTCCGCCATTCTTTGAAAATTTTGCGACTTTCAAAGGCCAGGAAGATATCAAATCCGCTAGGACTTTATTGGTCTTGGGCGATAGCACGACGACGGATCATATTTCTCCTGCGGGGAATATTCCTGAAGCGTATCCTGCGGGCCAATATTTAAAATTGCATGGCGTCGATAAGAAAGATTTTAACTCTTATGGCGCACGTCGTGGGAATCATGAAGTCATGATGCGTGGGACTTTTGCCAATACTCGACTTCATAATTTATTACTGCCGGGCGTTGAAGGTGGCTTTACTCGTTATCATCCGACTGGCGAACAAATGTATGTGTTCGATGCGGCAATGAAATACAAAGAAACCCATACACCTTTGGTTATTTTGGCGGGTAAAGAATATGGCACGGGGAGCTCTCGTGACTGGGCGGCCAAGGGGACTTTGTTATTGGGTGTTCGAGCCGTGATTGCTGAGAGCTATGAGCGAATTCACCGTTCAAACTTGGTTTTCATGGGCGTATTGCCATTGCAATATCAAGAAGGCGAATCCGCTCAATCATTAGGTCTAAATGGTGCTGAGAGCTTTACTATTCTGGGTGTTTCAAAACTTAAAGTGGGTCAGATAGTCGAAGTCGAAGCTAAAAAGACAAGTGGTTCAGTGATTAAATTCAAAGCCAAAACAAGATTAGATACTGAGTTTGATGTTCAGTATTTTAACAATGGCGGGATTTTACAGACGGTTTTAATTAATCTTATGAAATAAATTAAAATAATTATTGATTGGATTTTTTAGTAGGGGCGCAATTTATTGCGCCCTTTGCAATTTATTGCGCCCTTATTTTTTTGTCAGAAGATAATTGACAAAAAAAATCTTTAAAATAAACTAGTCTGACAACTAGTTGTATTGGATATTTTTTTATGCTGCAAACTATCGGGGCTTTTGAAGCAAAAACTCATTTTTCTGCGTTATTAGAACGAGTGGAACATGGGGAAGAAATTCATATTACACGCCATGGAAAAACGGTTGCACGTTTACTTCCTGTTGAAGAAACCCAAGAGGATCAAAAAGCAATAGATGCCGTGAATACGCTGCGTGTTTTAAGAAAAAATATCAAAGTAAAATCATTGGCAGAATGGATGAAATATCGCGATGAGGGGCGCCCATGAGCAAAATTTTAATTTTAGATTCATCTGCCATGTTGTCTTGTTTAATGCCTGATGAAAACCCCGATTGGGGTGATTCTTTATTGGATAAAATTGCAGAAGAAGGGGCAGTTGTTCCTAACTTATGGACTCTGGAAATAGCTAATAGCTTATTAGTGGCTGAACGCCGAAAACGGATTGATCAAAAAATGCGATTAGCTTTATTGAAAGCCTTAAGTGCGCTTCCCATAAAAGTTGACCCTCATACAACGGATTATGCTTTCAATAAAACTTCTTCATTGGCTGAGAAACATAGTTTGAGCCTGTATGATGCTGCTTATCTAGAATTGGCCATTCGATTAAAAGGGCATCTGGCTAGTTGTGATCAAGCGCTTATCAAAGCAGCGAAAGAAAATAAAATAACAATTTATGTTTGATTTTTTTTATTTTTTTTCACAAATTTTTATAGACTCACCTGCCTAGATAATTTCCCCGCCAAATTTAAATCATGGGTCACCACAATTAGGGCTGTCTGATGTAAAGAATTGAGAGACATTAGTAATTCAAATACTTCTTGAGCATGGGCGTGATCTAAGTTTCCCGTGGGTTCATCAGCTAATAAACAAATAGGTTGAGTGATTAACGCTCTTGCAATCGCGACTCTTTGACGTTCACCTCCTGAAAGTTCAGAGGGTCTATGGTGACTTCTTTTAGATAATCCGACTTGAGAGAGCAAAAGATTTGCCCGGTCATAGATATCTGATTTAGAGATTTTTTTAGCGCTTAAAAAACAAGGCAAAGCAATATTTTCTAGTGCAGAGAGTTCGGGCAATAAATGATGAAATTGATATACAAAACCTAAATATTGATTTCTGAGTTTCGCTCGGCTGTTTGGGTTTAAATTTGAAAAATCATGTTCTAGTAATTTAACTAGCCCAGAGGTCGGTTGGTCTAAGCCGCCTAATAGATGCAACAAAGTACTTTTTCCTGACCCAGAGCTTCCAGTAATTGCGACCGTTTCGCCAGGGCGAATTTCAAAATTAATATTTTTTAAAACTTCTGTTTTGACTTTGCCTTCTTGATAAGTCTTAGAAATATTCTGGGCTGATAATAAAAAATTATCTTTATTTTCACTCATGTCTCAAGGCCTCTGCGGGTAAAATTTTAGAAGCTCTCAGAGCAGGGTAAATAGTTGCAAAAAAACTAATCAGTAAAGCAATCAAAGTAACCCAGCCTACGTCTGACCATTGTAAATAAGACGGGACAAAATCAATGTAATAGACATCAGAAGATAAAAATTGAATATGAAAAACTGCCTGGATCCAGTCCACTAATCTTGTGACATTCCAAGATAAAATCACTCCCAAGATAACACCTAAGCCCGTCCCTACAGCGCCTGTAATGACCCCTTGGATCATAAATATTTTAACTAGTAAGCCTGATCTGGCCCCCAGTGTTCTCAAGATGGCAATATCAGATTGTTTATCTGTCACCATCATGACTAGCTGGGACAGCATATTAAAAGCCGCAACGGCGATGATTAATAATAAAATTAAAAACATCATGACTTTTTCCATCTTGAGGGCCGCGAAGAAATTTTGATTCTGTGAAGACCAATCAAATGCATGAGTTCCCAAAGGAAGCTTGTCTTGAAGCCAATTAACTATTGCGGGCGCTTGATAAAGATCTTGAAGTTTTAATTGAACCCCACTGACATTGCCCTCAGGCATTTGTAAAACTTTTCCGAGATCTTGAATGTTGGTCAGTGCATAAGAGCTATCAAATTGATACCCGGTTTCAAAGATTCCAACGACCTGGAAAACTTTAATTCTCGGGAGTAAACCCACAGCTGATAAATTAGTTTTAGGAACAATAACAGTGACTTTATCGCCTAAGCCAACTCCTAGACTACTGGCCAGATCTTGTCCCAGAATTATTCCAAATTTTCCAGGCTTTAAATCAGATAAATTACCTTCTGTTAAACAATGGGTAATAGGGGAAACTAAAGGTTCAAGCGTTGGATCAATGCCCTTCAAGACTCCAAAATTAGGATTGCCTTGGGTGTTAATCATGGCTTGTGTTTCGATGAAAGGCGCAGAATTTTGAATCTCTGAATTAGATTGAATCAAAGGTTCGAGCGATTGCCAATTGGGTAAATCTTGATCCCAGGCTGCAATAGTCACTTGGGGAACAAGATTTAAAATTCGGGTTTTAATTTCCCGATCAAAACCGTTCATGACGGATAAAACCGTAATTAACACCATGACGCCAAGCGCAATGCCCAGTAAAGAAATCCAAGAGATAAAAGAAATAAAGTGATTTCTAGATTTAGCGCGGGTGTATTTCAGACCCAAAAAAAGAGACAAGGGGCGGAACATATGAATATCAAAACCCTGTAGAGCCCCGTCATGGGGGTATTAAAACAGGGCGGGATCATAGGAATCTAGGGGGTGAGATGCAAGTGGGTTTTGACTTCCTAAAACTCGTGCCTCTATGTGGAAAAAAGGTTATTAGTGGGGTGTTGCGCATAGAGTTACTGCCTCTGGGCCAGCAGCACCTGCAATCACTCGACGGAAAATATCTGCGCTAGTAGCCGTTTGAGGGAAAAAATATAAATTTTTTGGGTATAGCTCAAAACCTAAATCACTATGAATCTGCCCTGTGGGCTTTAAGCTTTCGATAGATTCAAAAAAAAGATCAGGCGGAAGCTTCTCCACGATTGTTATACACGCGAGAATATTAGTGGGAGCCAGGAAGCGTGTTGTAAAGCCGAGGGCATCCAAAATATTATTGAGCTTTAAGAGTAGTTCTTTATCTGTCCAGCTTCCCAAAATGGGGCATAAATTACTGATAGATTTTTGTACGCACTTAAAATTATATTTTTGAATGAGTTTTTCTAGATACGCAGCAACGTTAAATCTGTGGGAATTGCCAGGATTACATCCAGTTTTTATGCATGATTCAATGAAAGCAGGAAGGGTATAAATATCTCGGAGAACTAGATATTCGAGTTCATCTGTAGAGGGTGGGGGTTCTGTCAAGAATATTTTTTTAATAGCGATCCAGAAATCGTAAACATCTTTTGAATAATCAACGATATAAATTTTTGGAATCGAGATGCCCCCACCTATTTCTAGTCCTGTCTCTATCGCTTTTAAAGTAGAGGTTGAAATGAGTGCGAATTTATCTGCTGTATGCGCGATGGGGGGGGTGCAAGTGCTTAGCTCTGGGTCATTACCAAGGGGTAACAAATGATAATGGCTAACGAAAGTTCTTTTGGGTAAAGAGAAGGCCTTTCTTGTGGCGTGGCCTCTCCAAAGGGTTTGTATTTTTATAGCAGCTTCATCTGTTATTGTTCTTACGGCTGCTATCTCACCACTTCCTGACATTTAAATAAAATCCAAAATCTAATAATTAAGTGCGGAATTTTTATCATGATTTAATTAAGATTTTATTAGGGTGGGGAGCGAATTTTTTTGAGCTGTCGTTATTTCGTTTTATAATTGCCACAATAATAGCTATATTATTATTAATTATTTAATTAACGGATATTATTATGTCAATTATTTTAATGCCGACCCCGCATGAATTAGCCTTTCATCTTGCGCAAAAAGCCCAAAAAAAACGGATTTCTCTTAATTGGACGCAGCAAACACTTTCGCTTCGTTCGGGGGTGAGTTATGGGGTGTTAAAAAAATTTGAGCGTACAGGAGCAATTTCTTTGGGCTCTCTGCTTAAAATTGCTTTTGCTTTGGGAGAGCTGGATGGTTTTCAGAATTTATTTGAAATAAGGCTGACAGGGCAATTTTCATCACTGGATGATTTAATAGAAAGCAAAACCAAAGAAGAAAAAGAACGAAAAAGGGCGCGCGGCAATTAAAAAATTAGATTTAAAAAAGAGAGGTGCTCATGATTTTTAATCATATTTCTTTGGTGCATGTTTATTTGTTTAATAAAAAAGAAAATAAAAATAAGCTTTCTGTTGGTCGTTTGGCATTAAAAGATAGAACTATCTTTTTTGAATATTCCCCAGAATTTCTTAAAACTAATTTTGAGCTATCGCCTTTTAAGCTCCCGAGGCAATCCGGGGTGATGACCTCACAAGAATTTTTTTTTGATGGATTGTTTGGGGTCTTTAATGACAGCTTACCTGATGGTTGGGGGCGGCTTTTATTAGATCGTAAATTAATGAAACTAGGCTTGAATCCTACGAGTCTTTCTGCGCTAGACCGCTTGTGTTACGTCGGAAAATCGGGGATGGGAGCTTTGGCTTATGAGCCTGAAATAGAGAACGAAAGCTTGGCCAATACTTCTCAGGATTGGGATGAGCTAGCGGAAGAGATCCGTGTTTTTCAAGAAGAGGACGATGATCGATTTGTCGATGAATTATTGATTTTAAACGGATCTTCAGCGGGGGCTCGACCTAAGATTTTAATTCAGCAAGATCAAGAAAATTGGATTATTAAATTTCGTTCTTCAGGCGATCCTAAATCGATCGGGCCCATTGAATATGCTTATCATTTGATGGCTATTGAATCAGGATTGAATGTCCCCAAAGCGAAATTATTTCCTGCCAAAAAAGGGCCAGGTTATTTTGGTGTTCAACGGTTTGATCTAGTCAATGGACAGCGTTTTCATATGCATACCATGAGTGGTTTACTTCATGTGGACTATCGGGTTCCTAGTTTGGATTATGAGCAGATTCTCAGGGCCACGTTTTGGCTGACTAAAGATGTTCGAGAGTCTGAGAAACAATTTCGAGTCGCAGTATTTAATATTCTCAGTCATAACCGAGATGATCATGCAAAGAATTTTTCTTTCTTAATGAATGAAGAGAGTGTTTGGAGTGTCTCGCCTTCTTATGATTTAACTTTCTCGGCTGGGCCTTATGGAGAGCATTGCAGTACGGTGATGGGTGAGGGGAAAAGACCTCAAAAAAATCATTTATTAAAATTAGCCGAGATTGCAGGGATCAAGAAACCCAAGGCTTTGGAAATAATGGATGAAGTCAGAGCGGCTGTTTCACAATGGGAAAAATTTGCTGATAAAGCAGGGGTCCTGCTGTCTTCTCAGAAAATGATAAAAACGGCGCTGACTCGGATAGAGGGTGATTTTAAAAGTGAACAACCAAGATAAAGACAAAAATTTTATTTTAAGCTCAGATTTTATTTCACAAAATTTGAATAAATTCCCAGAAGTTTACTCACAAAATTTTATAGAAAAATTGGATTCTAAAAAATCAGAAACCAGGCTAATTAATTTTTTAGATTGTTTAAAAGATTTAAATTTTGAAAATTTAAATTTATTTAAAAAATATTTACGGGATTGGCGTAATCAAGAATTAACATGGATTGCTCTGAGAGATTTATCAGGGCATCAGACTGTTTTAGAAACTTGTTTGCAATTATCAGAGATTGCAGAAATAGCTTTAAAACAAACTTTAAGAACCCTTCAGCGGTTAGATAATTTTTATTTAGATCTTGATATTTTGTTGATGGGAAAATTAGGAGGGCGAGAGCTTAATTTTTCGTCGGATATAGATCTTATTTTTGTTGATTTTTCTGAACCTGGATTATCTAAAAATCAGGATCAAGAAGATCAAGAAAATAAATTAATAAAATTTTTAAGATGTTTTGTGTCGCTTCTTAATGACAACACGGAAGATGGTTTTGTCTATCGAGTCGATTTGCGTTTAAGGCCCTTTGGTCAGCAAGGGCCTTTGATCATGACTGAAAATCAGTCCATTCGTTATTATCAAAATCAAGGTCGAGATTGGGAGCGTTATGCGCTTATGAAATCCCGGTTTTTAATTAAAAAAAGAGAAAGCTGTGAAAAAGCTTTACAAAATTTTGTATATCAAGGCGCGCCGGATTATTCGATGCGGCAGGCGATTTTAAAGATTTATCAGGCCATTCAAAAGGAGCAGAAAGAGCAAAAAAATCAAAAAGGATTCTCCCATAGAATTAATATCAAATTAGGTGAGGGGGGTATTAGAGAAGCTGAATTTATCGTTCAAGCGTTACAGCTGATGCATTCTTCTCAAGAAAAGACTTTGAGACATCGTGGGTTTTGCCAGGCGTTAACCGCTTTAGTGTCAGAAAAGATTTTGAGTTCTCATCAAGGAGTTTTATTAGAAGACGCTTATTTATTTTTAAGAGATCTCGAAAATAAATTACAAATTTATTCAGATAGACAAACCCATCTTTATCCTGATTTGAAAGATTTAAATTATTTAAATTATTTGATTCTGGCTATGAAAGAAAAATCAGCTGAAGATTTAAAAATAAAATTAGACAAACATCGAAAAAATATTTCAGCGCTGAGAAAATCTTTAATAGAGTCAGATACAAATATAAATACAAATCGTCCGTCTTTGATGGGGCCTCTTGGAGGGCTTATTCCAAAGCCCATGGATTATTTTGAAAGTATTCAGCCCTTAGATCCTATTTGTCAGTCGTTATTAGATTCTTTAAAAACCCCCGCCTTAGAAGCCATTCATAATCATCCGGACCCCAAAATAGCTAAAGAAGTTTTGTTGGTTTTGTTTCAAGCGATTGCCAATAAAAAATCCTATTTGAGTTTATTGGTCTCGAATACGCGCCAGTTAGACAGATTATTAGGCTTGATGGTTCAAAGTCCGTATTTAAAAAATCTAGTGATTGTGTATCCCAGATTATTACCCTTGTTTTGGATCCAAGATGAATCTGAGCCGCGTTCGATGGGGGAATTAAAACAAACGATTTCGCATCATTTGCCATTGATTGATGGTTTAGAAAATCAATTAGATTATTTGCGGGAACAAAAATTATTCCAGCTCTGCCGTATTGCGATCAGTGATCTAGAAAATAAATATCCCATTATGAGAGTCAGTGATTTTTTATCTGAACTCGCCGAAGTGATAGTCCAAAGTGTTTGTGATCTAGCCTGGCATAACATGATCGAGCGTTATGGATTTCCAGAGGGAATTGCCTATGGGGAAGATTTCGGTTTTGCGATTATTGCGTATGGAAAATTAGGGGGATTAGAGCTGAGCTATACGTCGGATTTAGATCTGGTTTTTATTTATCAATATGCCGAGGGGGTTTCTAACGGTGAAAAATCTATTGCTCAGCAAGAATTTTATAATCGATTTTCCCAGCGATTAACCCAATATTTACAAGAAAAAACGCAGTATGGGGATTTATATAGTGTTGATAGTCGACTCAGACCCTCAGGGCAGTCTGGATTATTAGCGACGCCTGTCAGTGTTTTTTCACAATATCAACGTCAGTCTGCTTGGACCTGGGAGCACCAGGCTTTATTAAGAGCTAGGCCTATTTTTTCGAATTTAGATTTAAATGCCCATTTTGAGCAGATACGGTTAGATATTTTGTGCCGGCCGCGAGAGCTAAAAAAATTAAAACAAGAAGTCAGGCAAATGAGAGAGAAAATGCGTCAAAGTACGCAGTGGCAGTTAATACCTGGTGAGAATTTATCTTTAAAACAAATCCCAGGTGGGATTATTGATATTGAATTTTTGGTCCAATATTTGGCTTTACTATGGGCTCATGAATATCCCATCTTGGTGAGATATACCGACAATATTCGAATCTTAGAAAATCTGGCAGAAACTAAGATTTTGCTAAAACAAGACGCCCAAAAATTGATGGAAATTTATCGGCAATATCGAAATTATTTGCATCGATGTACTTTGCTAGGCCGTGATGAATCTATTTCTGAGCAATTTTTTAAAGCAGAAAGAGAATGGGTTTGGGGGATTTTTAATGAATCACTAAAAATTGCGTACTAAAAGTATCCAAAGGTGACCCAGCTGAACCCCCTGCATTAGCTTGAACTAAGCCAATGGCATTACCACCTGCAGAAGCCGCGAGCTGTTTAGCTTTATTCAAACTAGCGTTAAATAAACTTTGTTCTTGAGCCGTAGATAGCTGATTAAAGTGAAGAGAAGTATTGATCAAGCCAATCACTTGAGAATCTTTAGGAAGGGTATTAACCAAAGTGATTGAGCTGGGCTGAGTGGGCGCATAGACTGTTTCTACTTGGGGCAAATAAATACCTTGAGGGCCTTGTGGGCCTTGAGGATTGAGCCATAGGCCTATAAAGAGAATAATTCCAATAATGATTAATCCCAGTAAGTTTTGATAAATCGCACGAAGGGTTTGGGAATTATTAGATCTATGGGGGCTATGGGTTTGGATCGACATGGTGTTGGGTTCCCGGGTCAGAAAGGCCGGACATGTTAATGATTTTAAAAGAAGGATCAAGTTGAGATCTTTGGTCCGGATATTTTTGTGTGGGAGATTGTCCATAACCCTTGTCAGATGGGGCTGAAACAGGGGCATTTACATTGCGGCTAGCTTAATGCTTGTTAATCTCAGTTTGCCTTTACAGGGTTCTTGAGTTTCAAGAATTAAGTTTTAATAATAATTACAGAGTGAGTCCTAATCATGTTATCCACCGCACTAAATTTAAATATCCCCGAAATTAAAATAATTAAAAAACTAAAAGAAAGACAAATTAAAAAAATTAAATTAATGCCGGTCGCTAGTAATTTATCGGATGAGGCGTATGCCGGTTTAGATGCGACTCAGCTTTATCTTAGAAAAATTGGGTTTTCACCTTTATTAACCGCTGAGCAAGAATTTGAGTTAGGTGAAAAAATCAAAAAAGGGTCTGAACAAGAAGCTAAACAAGCTAGAAATAAAATGATCGAATCTAATTTAAGATTGGTCGTTAAAATTTCGAAAAAATACATGTTCAGAGGTTTGGATTTATTAGATTTGATTGAAGAAGGTAATTTGGGTCTGATGCATGCCGTAGAAAAATTTGATCATACAAAAGGCTTTCGGTTTTCGACTTATGCCACTTGGTGGATCAAACAAAATGTTGAACTGGCTTTGTTAAATCAAGTTAAGACCATTCGAGTTCCAGCGCATTTATTGAAAGAGCTCAATGTTTATTTAAGAGCGGCTCGTGAGTTATCTCAAACTTTGGATCATGAGCCAGGCGCAGAAGAAATTGCTGAATTTTTAGACCGTCCTATCGAAGATATTAGAAAAATCTTAGAAGTTGTGACTCCCGTTGAGTCTTTGGATGCCATACAAGAAGACGATGATCGCGCTGAGATCAATAATGTTTCTTATGAAGACGAATGTTCGCCTATTGAGAGCATTGCTTCAGAAGAATTAGGTGGTCAAATTGAAAAATGGTTGGGCCGTCTGCCAGAACGTGAAAAACTAGTTTTATCCATGAGATTCGGCTTGATGGGCTTTGATGCTCAAACACTTGAAGAAGTTGGTGAAAGAGTGAAGCTCACCCGCGAGAGAGTTCGTCAAGTTCAAATGACGGGTTTATATCATTTGAAAAGGATGCTGTCCGTAGAAAAAATGGGAAAAGAAGAATTGCTTAGGAATTAATTTAAAAATTAGGATTTATAAAGGCAAAACACACAAAACCAAATGATCTTTCGCGTAGGGGCGGACACACCTGCGTCTCTACCCGGGAATCAAAATTCTGCCTATCATGCCGGCCCTTTATTTTTGCTTAGCTTTTTGGAAACTCACCGTGTTGTTTCATTTGTTAGATACGCTGACTTTAATTTTTTTAAATATTTGTAATGTCATTGCTGCGATTCATATCATGCTCACCCGAAAAGAACCGACGTCTTCTTTGTGTTGGATTGCAGTTTGTTTTGCTTTGCCCGGCTTTGGATTGATTTTATATTTAGTTTTTGGAGTTAACCGAATCCAAACAGTCGCGAGTCAATGGCATAGCGAACGAAAATTTAATCGAGCTCATCCTGAAATAGTCGAAGCTAATTCTGAAGTAGATCTTCCTGAATCTATGCCAAGTTTTCCTGACTTTCCTAATTTTTTTCGCATGAAACATTTGGGTGACCGAGTCGGCGAAGAAAAATTATTAACAGGGTGTCATGTCACGCCGTTATTCAATGGATCAGAAGCTTATCCAGAAATGATCAAAGCCATGGATTCAGCCATGTCGACTATTTACTTAGCGACTTATTTATTTGGTCCAACAGGAATTGGTCAAGAAATCATTCAAGCGCTTTATCGGGCGCATCAAAGAGGCCTTGAAGTTCGAGTGGTGATTGACGGTGTGGGTGCTATGTATTCATGGCCAACGGCGTATAGAAAACTTAAAAAATTGGGGGTGCCTGTTGCTTTGTTTTTACCGCCTTTTAAAAGTTGGTTTTATACACTGCACTTAAATTTAAGAAGCCATCGAAAATTATTAATCATTGATGGGACCCTGGCTTTTACGGGTGGCATGAATATCCACCCAGATAATTATTCTAAGAACCCAGATGAACTCCCAGAGATTTTAGATATTCACTTTAAAGTCAAAGGGCCAGTCATTGGCCAATTGCAAGACAGTTTTGCGAGAAGCTGGTTTTTTGCGACCGGGCAATTGTTACATCAGGTATTTTATTTTGATGGGGAAGCACATGGCGATATGTTATGCCGCGGGGTTAATGACGGCCCCAGTCAAAATTTACCAAAGATCTCTTTATTAATTCGCGGGGCGCTCTGTTCAGCAAAATACTCGATCAAAATCATGACGCCGTATTTAATCCTGGATCAGTCCATGCGAACTTTTTTTACCACGGCAGCGCTGAGGGGTATTAAGGTCGAGATTATCATGCCGCAGGCGAATAACTTGGCGTTTGTTCAATGGGCCAGTGAGTCGTTATTTCCGACTTTGTTAAAATGCGATTTACAGCTGTATTACCGATCGGGTCATTTTGCCCATACTAAAATTTTAATTATGGATGATCAGTATGTCTTATTGGGGTCTTCTAATATTGATAACAGAAGTATGTATTTAAACTTTGAATATGGTCTCGAAGTTTATTCTGAACGCTTTGCCTCCCAGCTTATTTTTCACTTTGAAGAAGTTAAGTCTAAGGCCCGCAGAATCACTTACGCTTACTTGCAATCACGTTCCCTGGGAATTAAATTGCGCAACGCATTTTTTAACCTTTTTTCACCCTATATGTAGATATATTTTAATTTTTATTAAAAAATAAATAAGGATATTTTTTTATGATTATTGGCATTCCAAAAGAAATTAAAAACCATGAATACAGAGTCGGCATGACGCCGGGTTCAGTTCGAGAATTAACGCATCATGGTCATGCTGTCTTGGTTGAAAAAAATGCCGGATTAGGAATTGGATTTACGGATCAAGATTATTTAGAAAGCGGTGCTGAAATTCTTAACACAGCCCAAGAGATTTTTGCGAAGTCTCAAATGATTATCAAAGTGAAAGAACCTCAGCCACAAGAATGTGCGATGTTAAATGAGAAGCATGTTTTATTTACTTATTTACATTTGGCGCCGGATCTAGAGCAAACCAAAATGCTTTTAAAGTCAGGTTGTACGGCGATTGCCTATGAGACAGTGACAGACAGAAATGGTCGTTTGCCTTTGTTATCTCCCATGAGTGAAGTGGCTGGACGAATGTCGATTCAAGCCGGTGCGCATTGTTTAGAGCGAGCGGTAGGTGGCCGAGGTGTTTTATTGGGCGGTGTTCCAGGTGTGGCCGCAGGGGATGTTGTTGTTATTGGCGGCGGTGTTGTAGGAACCAATGCGATTCGTGTTGCCCTTGGGATGGGGGCTCATGTGACAGTACTAGATAAATCTATTCAAAGATTAAGAGAATTAGATGATCTATTTGGCGCAAGACTAAAAACTTTATATTCAACTAACGACAATATTGAACGAGCTATTAAAGAAGCTGACTTGGTCATTGGCGCTGTTCTAGTTCCTGGTGCGACAGCTCCCAAAGTGATCAAAAGAGAACATCTCGCCAAGATGCGTCGGGGGTCGGTTATAGTCGATGTAGCGATTGACCAAGGCGGATGCTGTGAAACATCAAAACCAACCACGCATGCGGAACCGACTTATGTAGTGGACAATATTGTTCATTATTGTGTAGCGAATATGCCCGGTGGTGTGGCAAGAACAGCGACGATCGCTTTAAATAATGCGACTTTGTCTTATGCGTTAGCGATTGCAAATAAAGGTTATCGCTTGGCTTTGGCTGATGATGCTCACCTAAGAGCTGGGCTAAATATTCACAGAGGCCAATTGACTTGTTCAGCGGTGGGTGAAGCTTTGGGTCTGGCATCGATTGATGCATTAGAGGCCATAAAAATTCAGTGATTTAATGATTTAATGATTTAAAGATTTAAATTTAGATTTAAAAAAACCCGCCAATCAGCGGGTTTTTTATTAATTAAATTTTATTTAAAACTTAATTATTTTTAACTATTTCGATTGCCACCAAACAGGCTTAACAATTGCAGCATGGTCAAGAAAATATTGACCAGGGAAACATACAGCATGACCGTCGCAATAATATAATTATTACAGCCACCATGAACGATTGAATTGGTTGTGTAGAGAATATAACCACCAGAAATCAGGGCAAAAACAACACTTAAAGCGACTTGAAAAGCAGGCAAGTGTAAAAAGAAAATATTTATCAAAGAAGCCACGATCGCAATGATCACGCCGACGGTTAGAAAGCTGCCAATCCCCGTAAAATCTCTTTTAGGATTCAAAGCAATCGCAGAAAGAACTAAGAATATTAATCCCGTACTTCCCAGCGCTAGCATGATTAAAGACGGCCCATTCGAAAATTCTTTGATATACATATTTAAGATAGGCCCTAAGGTCCAGCCAACGAATCCTGTATATAAAAAAGTTGCAGGAATAGCCCAAGCACTGTTTTGGATTCTGCCCAGTAAAAACGGAAAACCAATCATGATAATCAGCATGATGAAAATATTGACGGGGCTTGCATTGGTTGCCATAGCAAGCCAAGCGGTGAAGGCGCTGAAGATCAAAGTCAAAGACAGCATGAAATAAGTATTTTTCAGGACTGTATTGGCTTGGGTTGCGTCCATAGTGACTGGAGAAAAAGCCTGTTTAGCAAAGGGATTTCGATTGAGATTCATAGTGAACAACTCCAAAGAAGTTAGAAGTTAAAAGAAGGTTAAAAAGCGGGGCTGATGCTATACGGCCGTTGCTGAATCTTCAAGCAGCATCTGGGATTTAGGGCTCAAATACAGCCGCCTCAGGAGAAGCCATTGGGGTTCGGTGGGCTCTCAGCGCATCGGGCACTGGAACCCATTCTCTTAGTTTTGCAAAATCAGAAAGCTTGCGAGAAGCGAGGTCATAGTGAGAATCTCCGTTGTAAAGCAGGACAATCGTTCTATTCATTTCGGCGCTGGCATCACTTCCCAGGGGAGGAATTCTTATTTCTGCGGTAGGAGCAGCTTCGTTTTTAGCACTGACGACCATGAGGTCGACATCTAAAAAATCAAGCAAGCCCTGAAGTGCTCTAAGAGACTGCTCTCCGGCCCACTGACCAGGCATACGCAGTTTTTCTAATTCACCTTCTTCAAAGGAATCTTTGATTTCAGGGCTAACTTCTATGCAGTCCGCAATTATTTCGCGAAGGGTGTTATCTATCGCTAGTTTTGTCGGATCAGTGAAGGCTCTGAATATTGCATTTCGTAACTCTGGGTAGAGGGTTAAAGAATCAAAAAAAGCCAAGTCATCTAGGGAAATTTCTAATAATCCCTGTAGCACTGCTGTGAATTGGCAGTTGCCATTAGGTTCTATTAATTCTCTAAACAGCCCAAAAGTTTCTAACGCTTTATCTTGTTGTATTGACCATGTTTCAGAAGTCGAATCTTCAAAGTCTGCACCCGCACCCGCACCCGCACCCGCACCCGCACCCGCACCCGCACCAGCAGCTGCAAATGCGAATGCATTAAGCCTTTCGGCTATTGCAAAAGAGGCTCGAGGTTTTTTGATCTGGGCGGATTGGGGTCTCGTTAGTATTGCCGGTGCAGCAATGCCAGTTTGATGATCTCTTTTTTTGCTTGGGGTGGCTTCATTTTGTATTTTTGAAAGTGGAACAGAGATGGGTATTTGTTTTGTTTTCCCGTCTTGGTAGATCACCCATTGCGTTTCAAATTCAGAAGCTTTTCCAATTTTGGAGGATATCAGTACAAAAACACGGGATTGAAAAAAACTAGGATTATCAGTGCTCAAAGTGCTTAAGCCCGCGATACAAGTTTTTGTCACCAAGTCAGACAGGAAAGCAGGTAGAGGCTCATTAAGTAGTTGAAGAGCATCCTTAGCGTTTGTAAGCATGGTCGTCACGTGGGGTTTAGCCATGCTTGAGAAAAGATAATGATCTTGGTCCTGATCAGTTGTTAAACCTTTGAGATGCGTTTTGAAATGAATTTCACATGGATGGTAGGCGCTGGAAATAGGTGTAATCGATAATGTAAAATTTAGGGAGTTACCTTCACTAACGATGATACTGGCTCGAGGTTTTTGAGTTTCGTATTGGTAAACAATCAATGAATGTTTATGAACCTGAGAATCATGATTTCTGAAAACCATATTAGAAATAGTGAATCTAAAATTTTCTTCAGCAGTAGGGGGTAATGTCTCTAATTTTTTTTGAATTATTTCAGAGATGTCCGTGCCGCCGTAATTAGCCATCAAAATATGGGGTTTCATCATCGCTCCTTAATTTTTTATTTTATTTTATTTTATTTTTTATATTTATTTATAAAAAAATAAGTTGCGTAGTTTCTATTTTACTTTGCTCGAATCCTAGAACGCTGAGCCTATTTTTGTTTAAATTTTAATCTATTTCGATCATTTGAAAATCAGCCTTAGAAGCTCCGCATTCAGGACAGGTCCAATCTTCTGGGACCTCTTCCCAGCGAGTGCCTGGTTGAATGCCATCTTCGGGCCATCCAATTTCTTCGTCATAGATATAGCCACAGACGATGCACATCCATTGTTTGTATTTCATAAATAACCTCAGAGTTTAATTTTTAAATTGAGTAATGATTTTTGTAGGGGAGAATCTTGTATTCTCCCTGTTTTCTGAAAGTTCAAAACAACCCATCTCCAAAAATGTTTTCATTGGGAAGATTTTTAGCCAGTAATCCTGTCTGAGCCGCTTGAACCATGGCGGGGGGGCCGGCCATAAAAATACTAGGCTGAGAAAATTTTTCAAAATGGCCCAATAGAACAGTGTGAACGGGCGTATTTAAAACAGGGACAAAATGAAAATTTTGAAACTCTTTTTGCCAGGTTTTTATTAAGTCAACGGCATAAAGTAATTCTGGGCTTCTGGCGCCCCAATATAAATAAACTTGCTGGGTTGAGTTTGAATTTTTAAAATTTTTTAAGGCTTCTGGAATAATAGATAGCATGGGAGTAATCCCACTGCCACCTGCTAAAAAAACCAAATCGCCAGGCAAATTTTTTCTGAGATACGCCCGACCTTTTGGGCCATAGAGCATGATTTTTTCAGGATTTTCTAAGGCTGTTTTTAATTTATTTTCTTGGGTCAAATCTGATTGAACAATGTGGATTTCGAGTTCCAGTGTTTTTAAATAATCTTCTGGAGAAGTCACTATAGATAAAGGATATCGGTGATTCTTGAGAATTAACTCTATGTATTGGCCGGCTAAGAATTTAAAGGGCACCGGACTTTCTGTTTTGAATTTATAAGCAGTGACATGCGGATTAATAGGGCGGGTCTGGATTAAAACAAGTTTAAAAAATCGCGCTGGATACTCACCGGGTAATAATAATTCTGGATGGTCAATCAAACAGTCTGATCTGGGATGAGCACAGCAGAACAGGGCTTCATGATTGGCTTCTTCGTCAGGCATTAGGCCGCTGGGTTGAGTGTGAGGGTAAGACACTTCGCCTTGGTAAATTTTGCCCTTACACGTCGCGCAGACACCATTTTCACAAGAGGTTGGGACTTCAATGCCGGCTTTGCGCAAAGTTTCTAATAAAGAATCATCGCCATCGTTTTTTAGGACTAATTGAGGATTGCTTTTGATGCGGATATTAAAGCTCATCCAGAGGCTCCGGATTTAAAAGGGCGCGGAGTATAACTAAATTTTTTCGAGGATGGGAAACCAGATTTAAAATTTGGGGAATTGGGGTGACAGAAATCAGAACGATGGATAAGATCTGGCGCTTTTTATTTTCACCTGCTAGGAGCGATCTCAATGTCATTAAAATTCTTTCGTCTTAGTCTTTTCAGTCTTTCTGCCTTGGCGCTGTCTTTGCCTTTATTAACCATGGCCAACTGTCAATTTGAAACAGGTCAGTCCACTTATAATTTAATCGTCAACGGCAGCCATTTAGGTTCTATTACAGAAACTAACCAAGCACCTCAACCTGGCCAATATCAAATGACTGCAGTGACCCAGGCAAAAATCATGTTTTTCAAAGATACAATTACGGAAACTTCTTCGGGATTAATCAATTCAAAAACAGGCGTGTCGCCCCAGACTTATCAAGTCGATGACACACATTCTAATAAACCCGTCAGTGTTAATTTTGATAGCACCCAGCATCAGGCGAGTTTAAATAATAATGGGACGGTTTCTAGCCTCCCTATGGTTAGCAATATGCAAGACAATTTAAGTTATAAATTAGCCCTGCGTTGGCTATTAATTTCAGGTAAAACACCTGGGTCTATGACAGTTATTGCTCAGGATAAAAATAAAAATTACAAATCTTTAAATTTTAAATTTGTCTCATTGGGTCATCAAAAAATTAAAACAGCTTTAGGTGAATTAGATACTGTCGAATTGAGCCGTCAGGATCCTGCTGGCACGACTAGTCATTACTGGTTTGCGCCCAGTAAAAATTATCTCTTAGTCAAAACAGATGCGATTAAACCCAATGGCCAAGTAGAAGCTGAGGGCGATATCACAGCGTATACCCCAGCGAAGGGTTGTTTGGTTTAAGTTAATCAATGATTGTTTTACCCGAAGCTTTTATTTTGCATCGATATGCTTATTCAGAAAGCAGTATGTTATTAAAAATATTAGCCCCCGAAGTCTCTCTCATGCCCATGATTGCTAAGGGCATCAAAGGACTCAAAAAAACAAAAAGTTTTAAAGGCTCCATGGCCAGTTTATGTGAGCCTTTTAATTTATTACGACTGGAATACAGCGGGTCTGGGGATGTCAAAAGTTTAAAATCGTGTGAGCAGCAGCGTTCTATTTCTGGTTTTTTAGATCGTCTGACAGGCGATAGAGTGATTTGTGGGCTGTATATCAACGAACTTTTATTAACTTTATTGGGTCCGTCCGTTTGTTCTGGTTATTTGTTTAATCACTATGTTTTGTGTCTCACGCGGCTGAGTCAAAGCCAAACAAATTCCCAATTATTAGAACCGGCTTTAAGAGCCTTTGAAAAAGTCTTATTGCAAGAGACGGGGCATTGTCCAGATTTAATTCATGATCAAGACGGAAATTTAATTCTTCCTGACGGGCTTTATGAATTATTCCCAGGGGAGTCACCCATTCAAATAATAAAAAATAAAAACCAAAACCAAAATAAAAATAATCTGTATGACGGCAAAGTCTTATTGGCTTTAACGGCCTGTGAAATTAATCAAAATTATATTTTTGAAAGTAAAGAAATCGCCAAACAGGCGAAATATTTATTAAGACAATGGATCGAATTTTATACCCATGGGAAAATTTTAAAGACCCGGGAAATTATGCGAGGAAGAAATTATGAAGTCGAAACCACTTAAATTAGGCGTCAATGTCGACCATGTCGCAACGCTCAGACAAAACCGAAATACTCGATATCCCGATCCTGTCCACGCAGCATTGATGGCAGAAGAAGCCGGGGCCGATGGCATTACGGTTCATCTTCGCGAGGATCGACGACATATTCAGGATGCCGATGTCAGAAGATTAGTTGAGATGGTAGTGACAAGAGTTAACTTAGAAATGGCAGTGACTCCAGAGATGCTTAAATTCGCCTGTGAAATTAAACCGACTTATTGCTGTTTAGTCCCAGAAAAACGCCAAGAGTTAACGACTGAGGGCGGCTTAGATGTGATAGGCGGCTTTGGGGAAATCAAAAAAGCCTGTGAGGTTCTCGCTCAGAAAGATATTTTGGTGTCTTTATTTATAGATCCTGAAAGATCTCAGATAGACGCAGCCGTCAAAGCCGGCGCACCCGTGATTGAGTTACATACTGGGGCTTATGCCGAAGCGCATGATTTTAAAAGTATTCAAAAAGAATTAGCCAGACTGACTGAAGCAGCGCATTACGCAGCGGGATTAGGTTTGGTGGTGAACGCCGGACACGGACTGCATTATCACAATGTCCAAGCGATTGTAGATATTGGCTGTTTGCATGAATTAAACATTGGCCATGCGATTGTCGCGAGGGCGATGTTTGTCGGGATGCATGCGGCAGTCAGAGAGATGAAGGCGTTGATGTGATGTATTACTAGTAGGGTAGGCCCATAGTGTTAAGTCTCTCCAAATCACGAGGGATTGGTTGCGTCTTGATAATTAAAAATAGAGCAGCGGTACGAGGACTTTGACTGCTGGAATTTGCTTGTAGTGCTGCCCGTTGCTGATCGAGCACAGCCCACTCTGCATCTGAATTAGAGCTAGAAAGAGAACGGTTATCAGCTTCTGAAACGCTTCTTTCGCGAGTCGCATTTAAAGCATCTGTCCAATGATAATTGAAAGTTTTTAATTTATTTTTAATATCTTGGTAAGTAGTTTGCACAGCCTTATCACGAGTCCCATGTTCGGGGCCCATTTCAATTGTAGCTCCTAATTTTTCTTCCCATTTTTTCCTGAACTTACAGGGGCTCAAACCTGGTTTCATTAAGTCTTTGAGCATCTCAGCGGCATGATGTGGAAATTTTTGACTTTGATTGCCTGAAAGTTTTAGCCCATCGACTTTTTTTCCACCCATAAAACTCACTTTGCCTCGAGTTTGATTGAGCAAGTTCAGGAGCTCTACGCAAAATTTGAATTTTGAATAAGCAGCATTTTCTTCAAAATGGTTTTTAAGCAGATTGGTAGTTTCAATTTCATTAAGAATTTTTGTTGCAGCCTCAATTTCTTCTAAAAAGAGGGAGGGTCTTTTCAGAAAAGTTGTCATTTTTTCTTGATAAGGTCTTGCCTTGGCTTCTTCGGGGGAAACGCATGCTGCTATGCGTTTTTTATTAAATTTATTTTCGACTAAATCTTCAAATTGTGGAACCAAAGCGTCTTTCTCCGTTGCAGCTTCAGATAATTTTTTTAGAAAAAAACCGTAGGATTCAATGGCGTCTTTAGTCAAGGCTTTAGGGCCTAAATTTTCTAGATAAGCTTGCCCTGCATGAGTGACTTCTTCGTCAGATTGAGAGCGGGCATAAGTTTGGTTTAAGAAATTATTTTTATAGAGATATTCATAAGTAACCTGCTGTAGTCGAATAAGTTCTTCTTTAGAAAAACCTTTAAGGTTGGATCCCTCATTTTCTAAGCCATCTATGAAAGATTCAACGGAATAAATATTTATTTCTACCTCATCTGCAGCTGGAGCAGGAGCCTGTCTAAAAACCGCCCCTGGGTGATTTTTTTCAATGAGATATTTCAGGTCAAGATAATTAATTTTTTCTTCGACAGTGGTGCCGTCTTTAATTTTTGATTTGATTAGTCTAATCAGTTCCTGTTTGTCATCTTGTGTCATATTAGGCATCAAAGTTTGGCTGAATAGGTCTCGCAATCTTCGAATGTCAGGATTTTCTAGTTCAAGCGCTAAAGCAAAATGAGCTCTCTTAAGAAAATCATGGGCTCTTTGAGCTTCAGCTAGTCGGGCTGTAGCTTTGACAGAAGGTGTCTTTGTGTTTTTCTTTACCTTTGGCTTGGGCATGTTCTTTCTCTTTTTTAATTTGATTTTTAAAAAGTAAAAGAACTCTAGGGTTTCAATATTAAACAAACATTAAATTTATATTTTTATAGTAAGTTTTTATATGCATTTTTTGGGTTTTGGCAGTCCTGCCAAGCGGCTAATTTGCTTAGCCGACCCTTGAGGGAAAAGCTTAAATAGGGCCAGAGAGTTAGCTTTCTCTTCGCCTAGAACTGGCTTCATAGCTTTAATTAATTCTCTCAGGCCAGGAGATGTTTTAAATTCTAGGTAATATTTTTGAACGAAATTTAAAATTTCCCAATGGTCTGAAGTTAAGATTAATTCATCTTCTTGGGCCAGTTTTTTTGCGATTTCTGGCGTCCAGTTTGAAAAATCAATTAAAAAACCTTCAGCTGTCAATAATCCTGGCTTCATGATGGTTTTTTCTTCAAATCACAGACCAACGAATGATCTAACACGGCTAAACCATTTTCTGATTTAAGCGGCTGTGGCAGCGCAATATTACAACGCAGGCCGTCTTGATTAACGAAAGTGAGCGTATGAAGTTTCTCTGGAATCTCCGCTTGTAAATAGCCCGAATCATCGGTCATGTCGTATTTGTTTTTTTCTTCCAATAATAATCGGGGTAACGCATGGCCTTGGAGATCGACGATTTCAGCAAATAAAATCACGCGAGGTTCTAAGGTCCAGCTGACATGTTGCAAATTGCCTTCATAGAGCGTCACGGATTGAGGCTTGGTGTCATAACTATATTGAGCACCGCCCCCTTGGGGATTAATCGTAATGTTGTAAGTTTGGTAGGGTGCCAAGAAAATCGGTGAGGGTGAATTATTAGAAACTGTCCCAATGACGCGATTGTTAGCTAACACTTGCGTTTCTCCGGGAGAAGGGGAGCTGACTTCTGCGATAATTCCAGCATTTTTATTGTCGGGATAACCCGCGCCTAGCCGTCCGTCAGAATAAGCCAAAGTCGAATCCAATTGGACGGAATACAAATCACTATTATCAGAATCACTGCGCAATAAAGTATGTAAATAGCTAGCTCTTGCACGCAATGGGAGAGAAATATAATCCGCTTTTCCACCGTAGTTTTCAGAGTAACTATTAGAGTTTTCATTGATGGCCCAGTTAAATCTTTGAGCCGCTGAGAATCGATAGGATTTTCTTAAGCTGAGCTGTCTTGCGAAGCCAATATCTGTGCCGTTAGTTGAATCAGAATTCAGCTGGTTTTTGCTGTAATTAAATAAACTATGACCGTCGAAATATTGCGTTGAGAAATCAAATTGAATGCCCAAACTAATTTGGCTGTTATTGGTTGTATGGCTGAGATCCAAAATTAAATCCGTACTTGTACTTTTAGATTGGATCAATGGATGGGTCCACGTAAAACTAGAAGTTTGGGAATACCCAGTCGATTCACCATTTTCCCAGCTACCAAATAAAGAAAAACGTTCTTGTTTGATGGCGAGTTGGCTGCTGGCAGACACTAGGTATTTAGTCAGCGTGACGGGCATGAAGCTATTATTACTAGTGTTATCTAATACATGCTGAGTGCCATATAACCGTGAAGCCGTCAGATTTAAATAAAGTTTTCTGTATTGATAAATCGCTGTAGATCCAATGCCATATTGGCCATCAGTTGAAAATAAAACACCCGGTCCGAATTCATAGCCTTCACCAAAATAAAGTAACTCTGAATCGACAAAGCTTCTTTGGACATCGGAGGCAATATGTTCATCCCATTCAAGAGACGTACTGAGTAACTGGCTTCTATCAAAGCCCAGTAGATCCGTCGATGACCATTCAGGTAGCTGCATATTGAGTTGGGAATTTCGGTCAATCGATTGATCATTTTTTTCTATCACGCCCGCTGAAAGACTGTAACGAGAATCATTGGGGTCAATTTTAGTCGTTCGTTTGACGAAAAATTGATGCTCTTCACGCGTTTGTTGAAGTGCATCCGTAATTTTAACGGTAATGTCATAAGAACCCACAGGGAAGCCAGAGGTGTCTAATTGTTGTTTTCCAGAGCCAAAGTCATCACTGAAAATAAGTTCATTGTTTCGATAAACCTGAACCTGAGAGGGCAGGGGCAAATAAATAATGACGGGAGTGCCTTGTGTCGACAAACTTTGGCCTCCAGGTTCTTGTTGATTTTGAAACTTTGCACCAATCATCGTAATCGTCTGAATAAACAGACCGCTGCCACTGGTGGGTAAAACCCCAACGCTGTATCGATTCTCATTGTTGTATAACGATCCCGCCATTTCTGGGACCGTTAAAAGATCTGCAGCGCCAGGTAAATCTTGATGGGTGTAATACGCATTAGTCGTAACATAGCCATCGCCTTCGCCCATTAAAGTTCGAGTGTTGATTGCATAAGTGTCATAAAGATTGCGAGTCAAAATAACAGAGTTATTCGACATGGCTGAAAAACCTGCCGTCGAATGAGGGAGTGTCGCTGGTTTGATTTGAGAAGCCTCAACAAAATCCGGATTGAAAAAGAGATAAGCCCGATAACTATTAGAATCAAAAACAACTCCAACGACAGGCGGCGCAATAGTTTTGCAAACGGCAGTGCGTTGATTGGAGCATAGATTTTCTTGATGAGCGGGGAGTGTTTTGGACAGCGCATCTTGTAAAGCCGCTGGATTTTTTAATCCATTAAAAGCCTGAATAATTTCATTGGGATTTTTGAATGTAATGTCGTTAGACGTAAACGTCGCCAATGTATTTGTGATTAATTTCTTGCCGTAATAAACAGACACCAAAGTTGTCTGAGGCGTATTGGGGTCAATATTTTCAAATCCGGGTGGGGGTGCATTAGAGCGAACAAAGTAAGTTTTACTTTTTTTATCAGCGGCGGCTTTATCAGAGATATTACCCATGGGTGTGTCAGCTTGTGCGGATTTTATAAAAATAATAATAAAAAACGCATTCCATAAAACAGCACGAAAAATCCCCGATGAGGTTTTTTTTGTTGAGTGTTTATGCCGTTGCGCAAGCCGCATGAATGAGTATGTCTTAAGCCTTGAAGGGGCGCGATTATATCGAATGGATGCTTAAGGACAAATTAGAGTTAACTAGAGTTAATTTAACTTTAATATGGCGCGTTTATAATTTTAGGGTTAGGCAGGTTTTAATATATAAAAAATATTTTAGATTTTAAATATAAAAATAAATCAAATTTTACATAAGGGATTATTTAACCATGAGCGGAGCAGGATCGGGAGTAGGATCAGGTTTAGATGAACGCAAATCAGAAGACGCAGCTGGGCCAATTGGTTTTAGGCCAGCAGCAGCACGCCCGAAAATGGCCATTTTTACTCCTCTACCTGCAGGAGCAAATCCAGCTGAAGGTGTGCGAACGACCTCTATGCCTTTGCGGCCCCCTCACCTAGTAGGCCAAGGTTTGGCTCCGTATTTCACCCGCCACGTTGAGTCATTTCAGAGTATTGCAGATAGGATTACGCCTGCACCGGCAGCCCCTGAAGGCATAGAAATTTCAGTGGATTCAGGAGTTGAGGTACCCACGAGCACTGATCCTGTGATACAGCCTATTTTAACCCCCCCTATAAATCGCAATCCTATCCAACGCGCTAATTTTGGTTTACGAAATCGCCTTTATTTTCTCTGGGTACAAGCTCAAGCTTCTGTATTGAAGAAAGTAACGACAGCGGTGGGTCTTTTAGTGACTTCAGCTGGACTAGGTGTTACGGCCGCAGCGCTTTCTTGTAACTTGGGTGAGTTATCTTATTGTGGTTCGCCATTGCGAAATAATTCGACGGGTAATTTCACGGAATCTAATTCACCTTCTAATACGCCGACTCAGTCATTCACATTCACGAGCAGTATTACGCCTTCTTTTTCGCCCAGTGCTGCTTTGTCAGCTTTGTTTAGATCTATCAGTGCAACGTCTTCAGAAAGCGTGAGTCTCACAGTTTCTTCGACGGGAGGCATTTCTGAAACAGGTACACAAGCCAATACCCAATCAATGAGCTCAACGGCGACTGAAACAGAAACAGCGACACAGGTAGCTACAGGGACTAGTTCATCGACACGTACTATTACCCAAACCCGCAGTCCATCAGCAACATCGACATTCACGCCAACTAGTTCAATTACAGGGACTAGTTCAAATACAGGTACAAGTTCAGGAACAATCACAAGAACAGTTACAAGAACAGCAACACCGAGTAGCAGCAACAGCAGGACAGTGACATCGACATTCACGCCAACTAATTCAATTACAGGGACTAGTTCAAATACAGGTACAAGTTCAGGAACAATCACAAGAACAGTTACAAGAACAGCAACACCGAGTAGCA
>CANJUQ010000025.1 GCA_947478175.1 Thiotrichales bacterium
AGGCAGTTCTTTTACGGGAAGTGTTACCTCTACGCATACACAAACAGTGACACCCTCTGTGACCTCAACGATAACAGTGACAGGTACAAGTTCAGAGACACCAACACCATCAAGTTCTGCTTCAGTTTCGCAAACGTTTTCTCAATCTGGTTCTTCATCGGAGAGTTCGACAGTGACTTCGACGGCGAGTTCAACAGAAACTGGAACTAGTACGGCAACAGGAACAACTTCAAGTTCAGGTACAGGTACAAGTTCAGGAACAATCACAAGAACAGTTACAAGAACAGCAACACCGAGTAGCAGCAACAGCGGGACAGTGACATCGACATTCACGCCAACTAATTCAATTACAGGGACTAGTTCAAATACAGGTACAAGTTCAGGAACAATCACAAGAACAGCGACACGGACAGGCAGCCCAACGCCAAGTGCTTCACCTTCGCCTACTGTTTCAAGTTCGCCCCCACCTGCTATTGCCCTTAGTGTTAACTCAGGAACTTTATCGATTATTCAGGGGACAAAAAATTTATATGCCCCTGGTTTTGAAAACTTGGTTTTATCTGGTTCGAGTATTGGTGCTGGGACTTCTAATAGCATTACTTTAACGATTACTTGGGTGTCAGGCGCGGCTCCTGCCAGTGCCAATTGTGCAGTGCCTCAATCGCCATTTAGTTCTAGTGGTCCAGTAGGAACGTACGTAGCTAGTTTTGCTTCTTCAACAGCGCCAGCAGACGTACAAAATGTTCCTTTTTCTCTCGATGCCAGCGGATTCTGCGGATTTAAAACTACTTATCAATTAACCGCGGGAGATGGTTTGGGCCATCAGGCTCAAGTCAATTATTCCATCATGGTTAAAAGTAGTCGGATGCTTAGAGGTGAAAACTTAGAAAATTCGGGTTCTATTTTTGATTTTGTGGCGCCTTCTTCTATTGAAACCGCCAAAGAAAAAATAGGGGTTGGAATTGTGGAAGCTAAGACAGGCTTTATGGAATCAGCAATCAGTACAGTGATTTCAAAAGCGGCTGAAAATTTAGCAAAACAATATTTGCCTCGATCTGCTTCTAGCCAATGGTTAGCTGGCAAAGCGGGCGTGGTCGCTAATTCTTTCAGAAAGCATGGTTTGAGTGGGAAAGCCGTCTCTAATATTGTTTGTTCAGTAGGCTTGAGTTTTATGATTTCAAAAGTAATTAGTTCTGAGAAACAAGCCAAAGAAACCGAAAGAGTTCTGACTAATATTTTAGAAGGGACGTTGTCTCGACTTCCCATGATTATGACCGGTGGGGTTTTCTTTGGATTAGGCATTGTCGGTGCTGAGTTACTGACTTCTTATTTGACTTCGCGATATCCGGCATTGGGTTGTTTGTCTGGCGCTTTGGCCGTTCCTGTTTATTTAAATTACATGTCAGGGGTCTTGTCAGGAGATCTGATATTTAAACTCGCAGCTTCAGCCATAGGCAGTACAGCGGGAACTAAAACTATCGAAGCTGTGTGGGATATGCCCATTTTGAAAAGTGGGGTGACGACTGCAGTTGAATTGGCCTATTCAGGCAAGGCTAAAGTAGAAAATTCGATTGGGAATATTTTTAATCGATTATTGGGAGTGTAAGAGGCAGTTGACCTGTGTTAGTTATTTTTATAAAAATTTTTACAAAACTAGGAGATATCGTGAACATATTAAAAATTTCAAATTCAAAAATTAGATTAATAACTTCAGGCATGGCATTAGCAGGATTATGTCTTGCTGCTAATGCTGCAGATAACACTGCCAATATTGCTGTTACAGCAAGCGTGCCTTATTTAGTCGGCATTTCTGATTATCAAGCTGATTTTACCGTGAGTGATTACACCACGGCAGATACGGGTAATGGTGCAGAATCTTGGAGTATTTGGACGAACGCGCCAGGAACTATTACGGTAACTGTTGCAACCACTCAGGCGGATGCGACTCATGCTTATATGCAAAATACGGCTTACACCGCAGCAGATGGTCAGAATAAAGTCCCTTATAAAATTCTGTATCAACCTTGTGGTGACTTTGGGGTTCCCATTGATATCACGCCTTACAATGGTCAAACGCAATTTCAATTAGCCTCCGCTAATGCAAACCAAGCAACCTGTGCTCAAAGTCCAGGGGTAATTATGGTGATGCGTCCAGCGATGTTAGATGTCGGTCCTCCTTTGGCGGGTAGTTATACGGGGACAACGATTGTGACGGTTCAAGAACCTGCGGGCGTGAGCGGCGGACAATCATTGAATTAATGATTGGACTAGAGCGTTGGTGTTATTGTTTAAAAAAGGCGGTTTATCCGCCTTTTTTTTGAGAAATTTTTAATTGATTTATCCGGCAATAAGTCGTATAAATCTGATTCATAAATTCAATAGAGATTTTTTATAGTGCGCCAGGTTATGCCCCCAACACTTTACTCACCTGAAAAAGCAGAACGTCTTGAAGCGCGATTGAGCTATTCACAAAAAGAGCTTATTCAACATGCCGCAGATTTATTAGGACGTACGCTGACTGATTTTGTGATTACCTCTTCTCAGGAAACAGCAAAACGGGTCATTCGTGAACATGAGATAGTGACATTGACGGCTCGAGAATCGCGGAGCTTTGTCGATGCTTTATCTAATCCACCCGAGCCCAATGCAGCTTTGAAAAAAGCGGCTAAGCGTTATCGTGCTTTTGCTAAGAAAAAAATGAATGAAGACGCCTCTTAATCCTGAGTACTCCATCGCTAAACTGGATAAAACACACCCACGTAAAACATTTTCATGTGGGATCCCATCGCTGGATAATTATATTCACACTTTGGCAGGCCAAGATTCTCGAAAAAATCTTTCCGTGACTTATGCCTTGATTCATCATGAGGCGAATGCTTTGGTGGGTTATTACACTTTATCTTCAGCTTCTATTGAATTGGGCGAGTTATCTGAGGCCTTAATAAGTAAGTTGCCTCAATACCCCCGTATTCCCGCAACACTGATTGGACGTCTTGCAATTGATTTAAATTATCAAAAACAGGGCCTAGGAGAAGTTTTTCTGATGGATGCTTTGCAACGTTCATGCCGTGCGAGTCAAGAAATCGCCTCTTTTGCCGTGATGGTCGATGCTATTAATGAATCAGCCAATATGTTTTATAAAAAATATGGATTTTTACCGATTTCGTCTGAGAAAAATAAAAACAAAAGCAGGCTGTATCTCCCCATGGATGCCATTAAAAAATTATAAAAATTATTTTTTATTTTTTATCTTTTCTTAAAAAACCTGGGCTGTTTCTAGTTCGAATAAACGCAATGATCCAGATTAAAAATACAATCAAAACCGTCCATAAATTTGAAAGACTAATTGAAAGTGTCAGGGCATTTTTGGCAATAGAAATTACTTTATTTTGATCGACTGAGCTGAATTTTTGCAATATTGCAGGCGTGCTAAATATAGATTGGACGGTGCTGGGATTAATAGCCAAATGGGTTTGGATGATCTGAGTTTTGATGCTCCAGTGATTAGTAATATTAATAATCGCACTGGCAGCTGCCAGACCCACTGAAGACCCTAATTGGCGCAGCATGCCTAAAGTCCCTGAGGCCAAACCGCGGTTATGTAATTCGATGGAATTTAAGGCGCTTGTAAAAATGCTATTCATGATCATGGGAATGCCCAGCCCTGAAGCGACTAAGCCAGGGATTAACAACCAATAGTCGCGCAGATAGATCAAAGAAGAAGTCCAGACTGCGCTGAATAATAAACAAGTAATACCCAGTAAAAGCGGAACTCGAGCGCCGAAACGATCGAGTAAAAATCCACCGACAGGACCCATAAATAAGACAGGAAGTGCGCCTGGTAAGGTCATGATGCCTGCCATCACTGGCGTAGCACCGAGGACATCTTGATAAAATAAAGTCGCGAAGATGCCGGCCACTAAAACCATTTGGATTAAAGTAATAATTAAACAGCCGGTCATAAAGGCTTTGTTTTTAAAAATAGGGAAGCTAATTAAAGGCCGTGATTTTTTAATTTCGACTTTATAAAGAATATAAAAACTAACTGCGCTGATGATTAATAAAATAAAACAAGTCCAGCTTGACCAATAACCGAGTTCCATAATGGCAGTGACTAGCGTTCCAATGGATAAAAATTGCCAAAATAATCCGCTCCAATCCATCGAGCGTGAAATATTTTTTAAGCGATCTGGGAAGACGGCCCACATGACCACGCCAGCGCTGACTAAACACAAAGGAACATTGAGCCAAAAGACCATTCGCCAGCTAGAAAATTCAGTGATGGACCCGCCTATAAAGCCGCCCAATACTAGAAAAACAGACGCAATAGAAAGATTAATTCCCAAAGCGCGTCCTCGTTCAGTGATGGGGAAAGAACTTAAAATAATCACGGATTGAGCGGGAATTAAAAGCGCTGATCCAACGCCCTGTAAGATTCTTCCAAGAATTAAAAAATTAATATTAGGCGCAATGCCGCATCCCATAGAAGCGATTAAAAAAACTGACATGCCAATTAAAAATATTTTCTTTTCGCCGTAAAGATCTCCCAGACGTCCGCCGAGGACAAACAAAATAGACATGGCCAGCATATAAGTATTAATAACCCATTCCATTTGGAGGGTGCTGGCCATTAAAGATTTTTGAATCGTTGGGAAAATAATAACAACGGCAGTTTGATCTAAAAAACTTAAGCCTAAACAGAGCCCGGTTGCTAAAAGTATCCACCATTTTCTGGGATTGTCAGATGAAATTTGTCCTGAAGTTTTGTCTGTCATGACGGCCTCTTGGGTGATTATTCTGTCAGTTTAAAAAAGAGCGAGATTCTCGCAGAAAATAAGGCTAGTGCGATACCGGTGTGATTGAAATTTGAGATTAAAACCGAGTATTAATTTTCAGAAATTCCACAACGCTGTTGTTGGATTTCTAGCAATTCAGCGATAGACTTGTGGAATTGCTAATTTATAAATAGGTAATATTTTGATATTTAATAGAATTATAGATCTTGAAGCCTTATTAAATAAAAAATCATTTTTTCTGTTTGGTCCACGAGCCGTTGGAAAATCTTATGCCATTCGGCAACAGCTAGAAGGGAAGGTTTTTTTAATTGACTTATTAAATTCTGAATATTATTTACGGCTTTCTCAAAATCCTGGTTTATTAGCACCAATGATCGAAGCCGCTCTAGCAAATTCAAAAGAAATTAAATTTATTGTCATCGATGAAGTGCAAAAAATCCCTTTTTTATTGAACGAAGTTCATCGGCTAATTGAAGAACGTCAATGGACTTTTTTATTAACCGGTAGCAGTGCCAGAAAGCTTAAAAAAGATAATGCCAATCTTTTAGCAGGCCGAGCGAGAGAAGCCAGAATGTTTCCTTTGGTTAGCGCGGAAATTATGAAATTTGATTTAGACAGATACTTACAATATGGCGGTTTGCCTTCAGTCTATCTCAGCGACGAACCTCTAGAAGACTTGCAAGCCTACGTTCAAACCTATCTTCGAGAAGAAATTCAACTGGAAGCGCTGGTCAGAAATTTGCCGGCTTTTTCAAGATTTTTAGAAGCCTCGTCGTTGACCTCTGGGACGCTTTTAAATTTTACTCAAATTGCCAGTGACACAGGTATTCCTGCGAGTACGGTTCGAGAGTATTACTTTATTTTGGAAGATACTTTTATAGGTTTTATGGTTGAGCCTTTTAGAAAAACCAAAACACGAAAAGCGATTAGCACGGCAAAATTTTATTATTTTGATATTGGAGTCGCTCATTATCTTTCTAAGATTCATTCGATCCCAAAACCTTCAGAGCTTTATGGCGCAGCGTTTGAGCATTTTATTGCAATGGAGCTTCGAGCTTATTTAAGTTATCGAAGAAAATTATCGATAGATCTTTGTTTTTGGCAGGAAAAAAATGGTAAAGAAGTGGATTTTATTGTGGGCGATCAATTAGCCATTGAAGTCAAAGCAACAGAGCGAGTGACCGAAAAACACCTGACAGGTTTAAGATGTCTAATGGAAGAAAAAATCACGCAGAGACATTTGTTAATTAGCCATGACCCCATTGCTTTAAATCTTGATGGCATTGAAACCCTGCACTGGAAAGATTTTTTAAATAAACTCTGGGGAAATGAGCTGATTTAGAGAAATTTTTAAAAAAACCTTAATGAATTTTTATTACATTACGGGCCTCAATTTTTATTTTAATAATTACAAGTGAGTCCCAGATATGTCAGCTGCCAAGCCTTCTTTTGATCCTGCCAAAGCTCATGAAATACCTGAGATAGTTTTTAACTTAAAGAAGCCTCCCACTTTTGAGGCAGTACAGGGTTATCTGCCTAAACCTTTAAGAGTTAAATTTCGTTTGCAGATGGGCGTATACAACCCAGACAATCTTGATGAGGAGGGGCAGATGATAAGCGGGGTCTGGCTTACAGAGATAAAGCAAAATTGGGGAATGTGTAAAACAATTGTTAGAGATGTTCTGAATGTTATTTTAACCGAAGCTTATCCCGCTGCTATGGCTGTCGCAGTACCTGCACCTGTATCTGCACCTGTTGCAGCACCCAAGCCAATCGCAGCATCCATGCCCGTTGCAGCACCTATGCCTGTCGCAGCAGTTGAAAATATTTATTTGAGTGATGATTGGACAGCACTCCCTGTTTGGCGATTGTTATGGGATCAGTTTTCTACCTATTTTATGAGAACAGACCCAGTTTTTTTTGAGAGATTTGTAACGTTGGCGCTTGAGCAAGAAGGCGGTTTTTTTGGAAAAACGCTGACTGACCTTCAATCTATTTGGGATATCTGCATGCCAGAAAAACACCTCATCCCGACTCTAAAAAAATTGTTTGATGAAGCCCGAAAAAACTATCCCATGACGCCAGAAGTTTATTTTGGATCTTGGGAAGAGATTGCTATTAGAGATTTAAATTGGAATTTTTTTCAGGATTGTTTATCGCGTCAGTGCCCTAAATTATTAGTTGTTTTTTTAGACGTGGTCATGAAAAGTGCTGAGTATTACTTCGGGAGCAGTCCAGCTGAAGTCGGTGTTTGTTGGGACGAAGTATTAAAAAGCAGAAAACCAGTCTTAGAAGGGGCTTTTAGAACAGCAGAGAGACTGTATAGGCAGCAGGAGGCAGAAAAAATCGTGGCTGCTGCACCTTCTTCTAAGTCGGCTGGAGAACTAGAGAGTCTTCATGATTTAGTCCCAAGCAGACCCGAATCCGGATCCCAGGCTTGGGCGTGTATTGAATGGGGGAAAGTCTCTAGCGCTATTAAAGACCGTAAATTAAAACGGCAGTTTATGGCGCTATTTCAAACAGTTTCTGGTGAAGCTTCTTTTGATGCTAGCGTTTGGAATAAATTTTTAGAGAGCAATAAATTATCGGGAGGGTCTTTTGAGAGCACGTTAGAACTCTTGGATATGCTCTATCAAGAAGCAAAATTTTTATTAAAAGATCCGACAACGGCTTCCATGGTTTCGACACCCGTGTCAGTAGAGGTTGTTAGGACACCCGTACGTGAAAAAACAAAAGGTGCAGTGGCTCAAACAGTGGCTCAAACAGTGCCTAGAGCAACACCTACTAAAGAAATAACAAGAGCTAATGCGTTAAGTTATCTTGGGAGAGGTTTGAGTAGGCATCTGGATAAGCTGAATAAAATGATTGAATTTTTATTAGCCGCGCAAGCGAGCCCAACGCCTATTATTTTTAATCCAAGCATGCTGGAAGATTTCAAAGCAGCCGTTAAGTTTTTCTGTTCCCCTGAATTGAAATTAATTGATTATTCACGCTCGATTGTTTTTAGAGATTTGGCAGTTACTTATTGTTTTGTGCAGGAATATTTGGGGACAGAAACAGGTCTTGTTTTTGATCTGCTGAGAGAGCGAATAGAAACCATTCGTCAAAGATTTTATTTAATCGCCAAGCCAGAACTAGAACATCGCCAGAGGATATTGGGGCCTCGGGGTTATACCGAACCGTATCGAGAATCGACGGATGTTTTGAATTTGTTTGTTATTTCTTTTACAGAAGGCCTGATGGGTGGATTTGGTTTAGATAGAGAGCAAAGAAAATTATTAAAGCCCGCCAATACTGGGGACTCTTCTTGTATTTCGTCTTACTGGGGACCGGTGCGTGACAAATTATTTGAAGCAGGATTTAGCACTTATCAAGAAGCTTTAGTGGATGGATTTTGGTGTGATTTTTATGCAGTCAATCATACAACGGGTGTTCATTTTGTGATGGAATCCGATGGTGGAAAATATCATCAAGATCCGGAAAGAAAACTGAGGGATAAAGCGCGAGATATTGCATTAAGAAATAGAGGCGTTCCTACTTTTCGTGTGACCCATGAAGGGGCTAAAGGATTTACTAAAACAGTCGATGTACTGCTCTTAGAAATTGGAAATTCAGAAAATTTAACGCTCTCGTTAGGCGCTAAAAAAATATTGACTGGCGACGTCTCGCAAGCGGTTGCATGCGCTGCGACCGCAACGCCATTGGCTGATCTATTGAGGCAGCCGACTCGTCCTCCATTGGATATGGCAGACCTAGAGGTATTCCCGTGCTTAGGTGCAGGGGGTCCCACCCCTGCTGCTCATAGAAAATAAATTTTTGAACTAAATACCGCTATTTACACTCCCAGGCCATTTTATTTCGATGAGCTGGCGTTTATATTCGCGCCCGTTTTTTGATCGAGATAAATATCAATCGGGGGAGTGAGGAATGTCAGGAAAAATGTCAGGGAAGTTGTCTGCTGGTTTTTCGGAAGCTATGTTCGACAAAATGAGCGAAAAAGAGAAACGTGATTTGTTTAAAGCGCTAGGACTTGATCAGTCTGTGGTGCCTGCTCCCACCAGGGCGATTGAATATCATAAGAGCAAAGTGAGTCCAGAATTAAGCGCGTTAGTTAAGCAAGAAAAATTCAATGGAAGTCTTCATGTGCCTTTTAAAAATGAATTGCTTGATGCGAAAAAGCCTATGACGATTATGACTTTTGAGAAAAAGTTAGAGGCGATTTCGAGAGAACAATTAGGGTCTGTACTAACCGCTATTTTAGTGAGTAAAAAAGCTGCTTTTGTTGAAAAATTTTTAGAAAAATTTGGGCCTGCGCTGTTATATGAAGAAATGGTAATGAAAAGGGGAAATTCGATGACTCCGTCTTTTCTTTATCCTTTGATATTGCCTGTGCTGGGTAATGATCTCGAAAGTTTTCAAGAGATTTTGCCTTACATTCAGGATGGGCCTGAAATAGATTTGTCTGCCAAACGTTATTTTTCTGATGGTCAGACTTTATTGCATTTTGCATTGGCTTATTGCGAAGATTTTATTGTTTTAAATTTATTACAAAAAGGTCGTTTTGATTCATCTGCGAATATCCGTGCTTTAAGAGACACACGTTTATTTTATTATGCAGTAGAGCGTTCTTCTGAAATTTTTAAAGCTTTCCTAGGAAAATTTGATGGAGATCCTCGAGAGTATCCCTATGAGTTCTCTGCAGAAAAAAAAGTGTTTGAAATTTTTTGGCAGAATTACCAGGCTCGATATTTTCATCAGCATCAAGAAGCTATTAAAGATTGGTTTCCAACCGAAAGAACTCAAAAAGCATTCTCGGAGCTTTCTCCAGAAATTGTGATGAAGGTAGGTCCGGTGATTTTTTTATTCCAGCGTCTTTCTTCCAGGAGAGATTTGCATGAACAGGCTGAATTTTTAAGTTTTTCCGGTTTAGTTTTAATGCAAAGAACAGAGTCGGAAAAGTTCTTGAGTCTTATGGCGGAACAGTCTGATCCCAATTTCTTTTTTGAGCTTGTGACATTGCCGGCAGGGGTTTGTTCTGCGCCTGTTTCTCTATTTTGTATGATGCTGCATTTAACAGAACCGAAAGAGTTTTTAGGTGTTTTTGAAAAATTATTAAATAACTTGGACTCAAAAGATAAACAAATAAAATACTTAGAAAGAGCTATTACAATTGCCGCTCAGCTCCGTGGAGAAACCTGGATTCCGTCGTTAATTAATCTTCTTCCAGAAGATAAAAAGATTCCTGGTAGTCTTTTTTTAGGTGGTTTATTAGTGAATTTTGTCAAAACTAAAGCATCTTTAGAAGCTATCCAGATTTTGTTAACGCATGGCGCAAATCCAATGCTTGGAAGCGAGCCGGGTGTTACCGCTTATGATTTTATTGAGGCGAATTCGGATGATGAATCTGGGCGCACTTTATTTTTAACCTTTTTGCCTCATACCGCTATGGATCAAAAATTTACCCAGCCTTTGATGCGCTTTCTTACAATGACGTTGCAATCTACAGAGACCCGTGAAAAAGATCATTTTTTAAAAGAGTTATTGAAAGCGTCTCGAGTGTTATTTGATAGGCGACCGGATAGAGAATCGGAATTTGAGCCATTAACGCTCGCAGGGAGTTCCGTGCTACTGAACCCTGCGCATGGATGTCTCTTAAATTCAGAAGAAGGTGCTGCCTTGCTGTTGGATTGGACTAGTTCTGAGGCGACGGTTCGAACTCGTATTGCGTCTACGAATGTGGGTCTTTTAGGTGAGAGTTTGACCCATCTTGCTGTGAGAGCAGAAAGCTTGCCTGGTATTAAAATTTTAAAAGAAAGATTGTCTGAATTTTTTAATCCTTGGGCTCAAAATGCAGTCGGAGATTCGCCTTTATCATTGACTTTTGTATTGAATCTTCCCGAGGTCTTAGAGAGATTATTACTGGATGATAAAACAAAGTTATTACAGCCTGGATTTGAGTTTTGTTTAAACAGGCCTTTAGATATTCATGGCAATACGCTAGCTCATGCCTTGGCATTGATGCCTAATCTTGAATTTTGTAGGCGTATTTTTTCAGCCATTGCGCCATTATTAGATTGGAATTTAATGAATCAACTGGAAAACACGGCTTTTGAATTAGCTTGCTTATCAGGAAATTCGCCGCTGGTTTTAGCGTTGCTTTTTGACCCTCAATACAAAATTAATCCAGACAAACCTCAGAAAAAAACAAGCGTTAGCCCAAGGGAGTGGCTTTTGAATGCGTTTTATATTTCAGGAGGGAAAACCCCACAAGAAATAGCCGTGATTGAGCTTTTAGCTAAATCTGCAGTGCCTTCTCCTCATAAAAAACAAATCCAAATGCCTAAAATTGAAAGCGAGATCGAAAGATTAAAAGCCCAGCTAGGGAAAGCTCAAAGTGAAATTGATTTATTACGTGAAGAATTAAAAAATCTTAAAAAAACAGGGGCTAAGCAGGCAGTAAAAAGCACAGCGTCTCCTAAAAAACCAAGCTTAGTCTCAGTAGCTTGTATGACAGATCGAGTAGCACCTGTGCTCTCAGTCGTGTCGGTAGTATCAGCAGCTCCTGTTATTAAAATTTCTCAAAGGAGTATTGGGTGTACGGCAAATTTATTAAAACCGGTTAAGCCACCAAAAGTTTGTTCTGTGGGTGTGGGGACAGAGGTAGTAACCCGCTCTGTAGATATCGAGACGATGACGGATGAAGTCATGCCTGAAGTAAGAAGCTTAGAAGTGGCTTCAGAAGTGGCTTCAGAAGTGGCTTCAGAAGTAGGTTCAAAAGAGGCTGCTTTGGAAAGACTTGCTTTAGAAAATAGGGCTTTAAAATTTGAGTTAAATAAATCCCAAATAGCTTGTCAAAAAGCCATAGAAGATCTTAATCCTATGCGGGTTCGGCTGGGTATTGTCAGTCAAGAACTTCAACGTCTTCAGGGGGTCGAGTCTGTATTGTTTACGCAGCAACAAGAATTGAATATCTTGCGGGCCTATTCCCAGATGGCGCCTGCTTCTCATTATGGGTCTCCGCCTGCTGAAACTATGCCGTTTTATTCAGAAGCTAGAACCACAGGTCCAAAAAGAGAACCTGTTGGTGCGGTTCTTCCACGTAAGTAAATTAATAAATAAAAAGGATTCAGTATGTCTGGAAGTAAAATATTGGGCGGTGCCTCGGCAGATCCCGTGATAGGGCGGCACTTGTTTTTGGTCACAGCCATTCCTGAGCACAAGAAAATAAGCGATGATTTAGCGGGCAAGATTGTTCAGGTAAAAATTAACTTGTTATTCAATCGAGATATTTGCGAGTTACTAATGCATCCCGCGGCATCTTTAGAAGATTTTATGAATGTGTTTGAAGCGACTTGTTTTCGTGGAAATAAAGCAGCAGAAATTTGTGTGTTTTTATTGGCCATCAATCGCCCAAAATGTTTACAAGCTTTTTTAGATTACAGTCCAAAAAAAATTAGCGCTGGGCATAACTCCGCCATCAATGTTCAGATGCTTCTCAACATGCCGGATTCTATGCCCGGGGATAAGGCCGCACCTTGGGTGATGCCTATTTTGAGTAATTATCCAGAATGTTTTGAAGTCATTGCACCCTATTTAGAATTGACAAAAATAGATTTTATGGCCCCTGGAGGCTTTTCGAATGGCCAAACTTGGCTGCATTATATTTTGACTTACTGTGATGATTCGATTGTTTTAAAAGTATTTGAACTCATAGAAAAACAGCGCATAGATAAAACGCTTGATTTATCGGCGCGTATTCCTTCGAAAGAACCTGAGGGAGAACCTGGGAAAGATACGCGAATTATTAATTATGTCGCTGAGAGATCCCCGCGTATTTTTAAAGCTTTTTTAGATAAAGTTTTTCAAGGAAACGATCCACGTGAATATGATTTATCTAGCTCTCCTCAAAATAAAATGCTTTGGTTGGGATATCAGGCGAAATTTTTTCAAAGTTGTTCAGATGGATTTCAGTGGTTTCTCTCAGAAAGAACACAGGCAGTTTTTTTGAAGCTTCCTGAAATCTGTTTTGAAGAAATGGGGCATTATGTTTTTTTATTAAAAGTATTGGAGCATCAAGAAGCGGCGGATAGGCCTGAGGCTGGATTCTTGAGCTTCTTAGGGTTGACGCTTTTGCTAGGCGATGTAGATGGTTTTTCAGAAGCGCTTTTGAGCTTGCCAGAGGGGGAAGCGATTAAGATTTTATTAGAAGATTTGATTCCCAGTGCTGAGATGGATGAAGAGCCTCTGCTCTTAATCGAACTGATGGCACGAGTGGGGGACCCTGAAAAACTTAGACCCGTCTTAAGTAAAATATTCAATCCACTCGACCTAAAAGATTTAGATGATCAGGGTCTTATAGAGCTCTTTGGGCGGTGGGTCGCGACATTAGGTCGACTAAAAAGAGAAGATTGGATTTCGACTTTTTTAAGTTTCTTGCCCAGTGATAAACAAAGAGACTCTCATTTTTTATCTGATTTATTAATCCATGGAATCATGAAAAGCATGACGACCGTCAATATTGTTCGGGCTTTGGTGGCGCTGGGTGCAAACCCTCTTTCGATGGGTTTGATTGGATTGCCTGGCGTGAATGCTCTCCAGGCCTGTGCGATGGGTTCAACGCCGTTGCATTCTGAAATCTTTGAAGTGCTTTTAGATTTAACCACTGATTTTTTAAAATTCCCTATCGGCCAATCAGATTTGGGAAGTAGTGTGTCATGGTTGTTGCTGTCAAAAGATATAGCCAAAAAAGATAGATTAATGAAAAAAGTATTGGGTCTGATCGAATCAGGGCATGAATCTAAATTTGAATTAATGCCTGAGTTAAAACAAGCCTGCTTGGGAGTGAATGCTTTGCCTTGCCGCTTGATTCGCGGGGATCTTGGCGTGATGGATGAGTTTTTGAGAAACCCCCTGTTAATGCGAATTTCCAATGTAACGTTGGCGGGTGAAAGCTTATTGCATCTTGCCGTTAGATCTGGAAATCCTGAGTTAGTCAAAGGATTAAAAGAAGTTTTGCCTTCAGAGCTTTTTTGTCCTTGGGCCCAAAATGCTGTTGGATCTTCGCCTTTGTCTTTATTTTTTTCAGGAGAAAAACTTAAAGAAGAAATTGGTTTACAAATGCTAGAGGCTTTGTTGCTTGATTCAGAATTATCTGGCTCAGATCAAAAAGTAATTCGCCCGACGTTGAAAAGTCTTTTGAATTTACCTTTGGATTTAGCGGGAAATACGTTGGCACATTTTTTAATGGATCATCCTCAGGGCCAGTTTTTTCATCGATTTTTGCCTCTTATTGCCAATGATCTGGATTGGAGTGCGCCTAATTTATTGGGCTATACGCCTTTTGGAATGGCGATTTGTAGTCATTATTATTTTGATCGAGCTTGGGCGTTATTATCAGGCTTCTCTGATTTAGATAAGCCGCAATATCCCATTAATCTAGATGCAGTCCACGGGGATGATCTTCCTGTGAGAGACGTGTTTTTTAGGCGATATTTTTTATTAAATAAGGCGGTTATGTTCGCTGAAGTACAACTGGTTGAATATTTTTTAGCGCATCCTTTTGTGTCTACAGGTTCCGATGAGGCGACTGCCTCGTCGTCATCTACGCCATTTAGGTCATTGACGCCGATAGAAGTGCTTCGCCAGGAGAAAGATCATGAAATTAAGCAGCTTCAAGATTTATTAAAAAGAACTCAAGAACAAGTGGAGGGTTTAGAGGCGCTCAGCAGTTTTGGGGATTTTGCTTCTTCTAAGTCAGCTGCAAAAAAAGGAGGAGGTAAGAAAAAGAAAACCAAAGGAGGGGCTTCTTCTGTTTGTGTTTCTGCTTCTGTTTCTGTTTCTACTGCTGTTTCTACTGCTGTTTCTACTGCTGGTGTCTCCAATGAAATTGAGTTAAGTGCTTTAAGAAAAGAGATCGAGCAATTAAAAATAACCAACGCTGATTTACAGGCGCGTTTAGAAAAATCACAGCAGGAATTAGATCCCATTAAAGCGAGTTATGGCCATGTTGAATCAGAGCTGAATAAGATAAGAAGGGCTTTACAATTGGCTAGTCAAGAAGTGCTTCAAGCAAAAGAAGATCTAAAAGTTTTAAGGCAAGCCAATGAGGTTTTGCTTCTCGTCAAAATACGCTATGAAACTGCTCTAACAGAATTAGCCAAGTTTGAAAAATTAAAATTGGAGCATGCTGGAGTAATTGCTGAAATTGAAACATTAAAAAGAGAAGTCGCAAGATTGACCTTGGAGCTAGAAACTGCGCAGTTTCAAACAGCGATAGCCAAGGAAGATCAACGGCCTATTTTAAAAATTATTGAAAGACAGGTAGAAGAAATAGCCGCTTTAAAAGCAAGAATTGAAGAGTTATCTCCGTCACGAGGGTCGGCGTTGCCTCCCGGGCCGTATCCTCCGGTGCCTCATTATCCACAAGGGCAAGTTTTTTATTCTTATCATCCGCCAAGACCGAGTGGATATTATTCAGGCGGGCCTTCGCATCCTGGGGGTTATTATTAATACTAAGGAAATCTTTAATGAGTAGTTTTAGTTCTGTAAGTTGTCACAAATAAGGATGACTGGAGAGTTTGTGCCAGGATTACTCCAATCCATTAAACACACGGGCTGTGGGAGATCGTGATTCCCTCAGGTCACATCATGTTCGACTTTTTTTGACGGACGTTCCTGCTTGGAATTAGCCGCTTGAATCGTCTCGCCCCTTGAGGGAGAGACAGGCCCGACAGGCGCTAGCCTGGTGGGACAGAGAGGGGTAAAAAGTAGGGGCGCAATTCATTGCGCCCTCATAAAAGCTTAAAAAAATAGCTTCTAAGACGTCTTTCTTTTGTTTGAATATCTCGTGATTCCAGAACAGAAGTACACGGACCCCTTGGGACTCTAAATAATTTTCTCGACCTGAATCTTTTCGGACGTTTTTTTCCTCTTGATGCTGACTGCCATCTAATTCAATCATCAGGCGTTTTTTGTAACAGGCAAAATCACTTTGAAATTCTTTTGATTTTGTTAGGGCGCAATGAATTGCGCCCCTACTTTTTACCCCTCTCTGTCCCACCAGGCTAGCGCCTGTCGGGCCTGTCTCTCCCTCAAGGGGCGAGACGATTCAAGCGGCTAGTTCCAAGCAGGAATGTCCGTCAAAAAAGTCGAGCGTTCAGGTCATTATTTTCATAGGAACCCGAATTTAACGTAACGCCTCTTAGAATTTTTATTGGCTTATGGTACGCTTCGCGCCGCCAAAACGGGTTAGGCGTTTTATAGGCGTCCATGGAATGGAAGCAAATTTAATTATTCAACAAATAGCCAGATCCGTAGCTCATAAAAATATTTTTTATTTTGAGAAATTTTCTAAAACGAAAATACAATTTATTCGGGACGTTAGGTCTTTATAAAATTTAAGTACGGGAGCTGTCATGTATAAAACTTCTTTCATTCAAAAACCCCTCACAGGGTTAATCGCCATTGGAACTGCAATAACATTGGTTATGGCTACGGCTACTTTTTCTTTGGCTGCCAACGCAGAGGGGAATACCGCCAATGTCACGGTCACTGCCACGACACCCTATATCGTCAATATTTCTGATTATTCTGCTGACTTTACGGTGTCTGATTATAAAACGCCCGATACAGGTAATGGCGCTGAGACTTGGAGTATCTGGACCAATGCGCCGGGGACGATCACGGTAACAGTTGCGACGAATCAGTCAGATGGTTCACATGCTTATATGCAAAATACGGCCTACACAGCGGCTGATGGTCAGAACAAAATTCCTTTTGAAATTTTGTATCAACCTTGCGGTGATTTTGGTGCACCTATTGATATGACCCCACGTAATGGCCAAGCGCAATTCCAATTGTCTTCTGCGAATGCTAACCAACAAACCTGTAATCAAAATCCTGGGGTGATTATGGTGAGACGTCCTGCCATGGAAGACATGGGGCCTCCTTTAGCGGGTACTTACGCGAGCACGGTGACCGTGACAGTTCAAGAGCCTGCAGGGGTGAGTGGTGGGCAAGTGATTAGCCCCTAGTTTTTAAGTTTTTAATTTTTAGAAATTATTATTTCTGATCATCTTTTGTAGGGGCGGACCTAGGTGTCCGCCCTATTTTTTTCTTAGCATTGCCCCAGGCATAAGAAATTCCAAAAATACAAAGAAAAATAATCAGCGGTAAAAAAACAGCGATCCAGCTAACGCCTGCAGCACCTGCAAGTTTTGAAATAAGTAAAAGAATAAAAAAAATGATTAACAGGGGCATTAAAAAAATCATTAGGAACTCTCCAAAATTTGAAGGAGGGAATCATAGACCATCTGAGGTGGAATGCTGCCAAAACAGGGTGGTTGAATATTAGGCTCGTAGGGGCTTTGGGCTGTGTAAGTACAGATTTTTGAAAGACAAGGTGCGCATTCAAATTTAGCGGAAAGAATTTTTTGAAACTGGCCTTTTGGCCCTGTTTTTCTGGGATCTGTCGGGCCATACAAAGAAACAGTTGGAATATTCAAAGCCGCTGCAAGATGAGTTAAGCCCGTATCTTGCGCAACGATGCCTGTCACTGAATTTTGAAGCAGTGTTTTAAATTCTAATAAAGAAAGCTTGGGTAAGACGGTTGATTTAAATTGCGTGTTAAAAAACTCAGCCCGTTTTTTTTCTAGAGTATTTCCCCAGGGAATCAAAATTTCAAAGCCAGATTCAGATAATTTTTGTCCTAATTGGATCCAGTAAATTTCTGGCCAATGTTTGGTTTCCCAGGTTGTTCCATGTAAAAAAAGAATGGTTTTTTGTTTTTTTGGGTGGGGATGATTGTGTAAGGCTGAATCTTGTATTCGTCCTAATTTTGAATCGACAATACCGTAATCCAATGGGCTTGAAAAATTCAAAGGGTATTTAAGAACTTCAGAAAATAATTGCCGGGTGCGATCAATCGCATGTTGGTTTTTGGGAATGTCATAAGTTTTATTATAAAAAAAACTAGCAAAAGACTCTCGGGCAGAATTTTTATTGAGGCCATGTTTTTCGCCTTTTAAAAATAGGGCTAAGACAGCGCTTTTGATTAATCCCTGAGCATCAATAATTAAATCATAGCGATGAGTTTTACGTAATTTTAAAATTTGAAAAAAAACGGCTTTCCATTTTTTTTGGCGCAAAGGGACTGAAATAATATTTTTAATAGTGGGGTGCATGCCAGGAATCTGTACAAAATTTTCATCGACAAGCCAATCAAAATGAGCGTCTGGGAAAGCTTTCTGGGCTTCTGTGAGCGCCGGGAAAGTGTGAATCAAATCACCTAAAGAAGTCAGCTTGATGATTAAAATTTTGAGAGGCATTTACTTAAAATCCATTATTTATTTTTTAATATTTTTTAAATTTTTTTAAATTAAATCCAGCCCATTCAGAATTTGATCGGGTTTTAAATCTTTCAGGCATCTCATATGGTCATCGCTTTTTTTCGGGCAGGTTCTTTGGAAACAAGGTCGGCAACCTAAAGTTATTTCCATGATCTGAGCTTGATTAGATAAAGGCGGTGTGAACTGGGCTGAAGTCGATCCAAAAATAGCCACTAAAGGCAAGTCAAACGCGGCACGAATATGCATGAGTCCAGAATCATTCGTAATGACTTGTGAGGCTTGTTTTAAAATTACCATGGCGTCTTTGAGTGATGTCTTGCCTGCTAGATTTAAAACACCGGGGACAGAAGCAGCGATCAGATCTCCCTCGGCTTGGTCTCCAGCGGTTCCTAGAATCCAGACTTGATAACCGGCTTCACGGCAATTTTTGGCGACCTGAGCATAGTATTCAGGGGGCCATTTTTTAGCGGGACCGAATTCAGCACCTGGACATAAAGCAATTAAGGGAAGCTGAGAAAACAAATTAAATTTTTTATCTGTTTCTGTGAGCCAGGCTTCTGGCAAAGTGAGTTGAGGTTTTGGAAAAAGCTCGAGCTGGGGATTATTGGGATAACTAGAAGCTCGAGGAAGCCCTAGCGCGCAAAATCTTTGAGCCATTAAGGGCAGGTTTTTTTTATTTAAAACTCGACAATCTGTTAATAAACCATAACGCATTTCGCCTTTGTAGCCTGTTCTAATAGGGATTTTGGCAAAAAATGGGACCAGTGCAGATTTCCAAGAATTGGGCAAAACAATAGATTGATTATATTGATTAGCTTGTAATTTTTTACCCAGATTTTTTCTTTTAAAAAAACCAAACTCACCATGTTTAAAAGGCAAAGCAATAAACTCAGAAATCTCTGGCATGGCTTTAGCTAGGGCCTCGCAAGAAGGCGGGGCTAGTAGATCAATTTGGCTGTTTGGATGTTGGTCTTTAATCACTTGAAAGAGACTATGAGCCATGACCATATCGCCAACCCAACTGGGACCAATGATTAAGATTTTAAAAATTTTATTTTGTATGGGTAAGGACATAATGACGACTGCAATAAGGACAAGTGACTTTACCGTGGGTGCTGTCTCGATCGATGGGTAAGAATACCCGAGGATGAGCGTTCCAAAGAGAATCTTGGGGGCGGGGGCAAGAAAGCGGTAAATCAGCTTCCGTGATTTCAATCGGAATGTTTTTTGAAGTAGGCGTGGTGGTCATGGTTTTTTTTGATCTCAAGTAAAATTAAAAATTAAAATAAATAAAATAAAAATTTAAAATAAAAAAGCGCGAGAGTTTATCTCAAGAAAATAAAATCTAAAAATATCCTAGCTGGCGCCAGGCTTCATAGACAATCACAGCGACAGAGTTAGATAAATTGAGACTTCGAGAATGAGCCTGCATGGGGATTTTAATGACTTGGGTGATCCTGGGGTCTGTTCTGACAGGAATGGGTAAACCACGAGTTTCTGGGCCAAATAAAAAAATATCGCCGTCTTGATAATTTATGTCAGAGTGAAATTTTGTCCCATGGGTTGAACAAGCAAAAATTCTGGGAGAATTATTTAAATTTTTTTGTATGGATTTCATAAATTCAAGAAAATTTTCAAAATCAGAATATCTCTGGATCATCGCAAATTCTCGATAATCTAACCCAGCACGTTTGCATCTTGAATCTGTTAATTCAAATCCCAAGGGTTCAATCAAATGAAGCTGGACGCCAGTGTTAGCGCAAAGGCGAATAATATTCCCAGTATTGGGGGGGATTTCAGGCTCGTAGAGAGCGACATGTAGCATGGTCAATTCTATTCAGTATAATCCGCGGGCCCTCAAGACTACCAAAGGCTTTTGCTAAATGTCATTTCAATATAAAACGATTGCCCTGATTGGGACGCATAAAAATCCGAAAGTGGCTTGGACTGTTTTAGAAGTCATGAATATTTTAGAGCGATGGGGTATTCGAGTAATCCTAGAAGCTGAAACAGCACAAGAGCAAAATTTATTAAACCATAAAAATTACTCAGGCCAGGCTATAGATAACATGGGTCAAAAAGTCGATTGCGGTATTGTTGTCGGTGGCGATGGGAATTTACTGAGAGCGGCAAGAGCTTTGTCTTTATTTGATATTCCGTTGATTGGAATTAACAGGGGGCAACTGGGTTATTTAACAGATATTAATCCTGAAGAACTTGAATCTCAGTTAAGGCCTTTGTTAGAAGGCAAATGTGTAATTGAAAGTCGGTTTTTAATCGAAGCGAAAGTTTTGAGAGCTGGAAAAATTGTCAATTTTGGCAGTGCGCTGAATGACATTGTTTTATTTCCTGGGGAGATTGCCCAGATGATTGAGTTTGAATTAAAGATTAATAATATTTTTGTGTACTCCCAGCGTTCAGACGGTTTAATTATTTCAACACCGACAGGGTCAACGGCTTATTCTTTATCAGCCGGTGGGCCCATCTTGCAGCCAGACATGGAGGCCTTAATTTTAGTGCCCATGTTCCCGCATACGCTGACTTCTAGACCCATTGTCATTGATGCTGAGAGTCAGATTCAGATTCATATTTCTAACGATAATAAAACGGCGCCCAGATTAAGTTATGACGGACAGTCGCATTTTAATTTAGAGCTGGGTGACCAGATTCAAATTACCAAGCAAGAAAAGACCCTGAAATTATTGCACTCAAAGTCTTTTGATTATTACAGCGTCTTGAGATCGAAACTTAGCTGGGGGACGAAGTTGGTGGGGTTGGGTCAAAAAATTTAATAATCTACACTCGCCGCCTTATTTTTTAGACCGGATGATTTTTCAAAATGCAAAAATATTTCCATTCGCTGAAATCTGGATTTAAATCTTGTTTTAACTCGCCAAGAAAATGGGCTTATTGGATGCTAGGCAGTGTGATTATTATCACGGTTTATTTTTTAATATTAGACCGTTTTGCCCCCAGTACAGACGATGCAACTGTTCAGGCCTATGTGATTAATGTGACGAGTTATGATTCAGGAAAAATTGTAAATCTGGCCGTGAAAGCTAATCAGAAAGTCAAAAAAAATGATTTATTATTTAGTCTCGAAAAATCCCAATATTTATATTTATTAAATAAAGCGCAGGCCGAGTTGGCCCTCACAGAACAGACTGTCCAAGCAGATCAAGAAGCTGTTCAGACAGCTCAGGCAAAATTGAAATCAGCGCAAGCGAATTTTAATTATGAGCATCAGCATTTTCAGTCATTAACAGCTCTTTATAAAACAGCCGCTATTAGTCGTGATGCTTTTGAGCAAGCCCAAGAGGCTGACACAGTGGCGGATCAATCTGTCATTCAGGCACAACGAAATGTCTTAATGGCAGAGGCTTTATTGGGGCCGTCTGTGAATGGAGTGAATATTCATGTTTTAGACAGCCAGGCGGATTTAAATACGGCGAAATTAAATTATGGCTATACAGATGTTTATGCCCCTGCGAATGGCTATGTAGCGAATCTTCAAGTCAGACTAGGCAGCTATATCTCTGCAGCTGGGAATGCAATGACTTTAATCGATAGCGATCATTTTTGGGTTCAAGCTAATTTTAAAGAAAATGATTTGAGTTTAATTCAATCAGGGCAGCCGGCTTGGTTAACGATTAATAATTATCCAGGGGAAATTTTTCATAGTAGGGTTGATAGTCTGGGCTGGGGGGTTAACACGCCAGATAATGGCTTTAATGTTTTATTGCCAACGATTGATAAGACCAATAACTGGGTTAACTTGGCTCAGCGTTTTCCAGTTCGAATGACAGTAGACAATATTCCCATGAGGGGTCATCCATTGAGGGTAGGTGCGACAGCGATTGTGACAGTGTTTACGGGCCAAAATTCAATCATTAATTTTTTTGCGAGCTTGAATCAATGGATCAGAGCTTATTCACAGTATTTATATTGATTGATATTAATCATGGATAAAACCAATCCCCTGACGCCCTACAGGCTTTATTGTTTTGTGTTTGCTTTGAAAATCACCCTGAGTTGTTTGGTGTGTTTTTGGATCATTGGATATTTTGGCTTAGATCAGGGTTATTTATTTTTGCTGCCCATTTTTATAGGGCCTCTAAGTTTACCTCAGAGAGCCCAGCAAACTTGTTGGGAAATTGCGATCGGTGATGTCATCGGAGCCCTTATTTTTCTTCCCATGGTACAGCTCTGTGATCACTGGTTGGTTTATTTAATTTTAAATTTAGTGATGCTAGCGATTATTTTATTGGTGGGTTTTAAAAGCCGATTTTTATTTACGGCCTTATTCATGGTCGTGACAGGCGGTGTGATTTTTTCAACCGCGCAATCCACTCCTTTGCAGGCTGTTTCATATGGAATTTCTTGGTCTCGTGATGCGGTCATTGGGGCAGCGGTTTATTTTATTGTGGATTTTGTTTTGCTTCCTAGATTTGCTTGGGGGCAATTAGAAAGAACTTTACGAGATTTTAAAATTAAATTTTTACCCATCGAGGAATGCCAAAAATTATTTCAAGTCTCGAAATATAGAATCTCGAAAGACCAGGCAGATTTATTAGAAATAAAAATAGGGGTTTTAGGTGCGTTACAGTTTTATCAAAAAAGAGCTGAAAATTATTTAGAAAAATTAAAAATGCACCCAGAATTTTTTATAAAACTAGAGCCGATTTATTTAGATTTTATAAAAAAAATTGATTTATTAAATTCCATGCCTTGGGAGAAATTACTATTAGAAATACAAGATTATTTAAATCAATTATTACAAGATTTTTCGCGGCCAGATGAGTTAGAAATAATTGAATATGCCTATGCTTTAAAAAAACATATGGAAAATATGGTCAGGGTCATCACGATTCCTAGAGATAGAAAAATCCTAGATCCAGCGCCCTTGAGATTGTCTTTTAGTTCGCCTTTTAAAACCGCCTGTTTGGGCGCAGCTATTTTATGTTTGGTTGTTTCCATTGTAAGTTTTTTAGCCCTGCCCGGCGGCATGCAGCCTGTGTTTTCAGCGTTTGCTGCTGCGTCTCAGCCGAATATTGGGAAACTAAGCAAGCAATTATTAGATCGATTTTTAGGCGTGCTCTTTGGGGGTGCGGCTTCCATGATTATTTTATTAACGCTGGGTGAAATCTCGCATCTTTGGATGCTGGTTTGTTTATTTTCTTTGTTCATGACTTTTTTTGCTTATTTTGGCGTTACTCGACTTCAGTGGTCTTATATTTTTGTACAGGCCTGTGCGACGGTGGTCATGCTGGTGACTTATGACACGCTGGTCTTGGTCCCGACGATTGAAGTAGTGGGACAACGATTTTTTGGGATTGCCATTGGTTTTTTGATTGGTTTTATGATTATGGCTTTGTTTGGTTTGGACAGTGCCATCGCGATATTTAAATTAAAATTCCATAGTTATCTAAGCCGGGCAGGGAAAATTATTTTTGAGAATCAAAAAATAGACCCTAAGCATTATTCAGAATTATTAGGTTTATTGAGCGAAGTAAAAGTCTTGCTCAGTCATACAGAGTTTGAATTGGGTGCCTCAAAAGATTGCAATATTGTTTTTAAACGGCAGGTATTTTTATTAGAAAGAGTTGGATACAACTTAGAGACTTTGTTAGGGCTGACTTTACATTATCAGCAGGGGACGCTTCAGACACCTTGGCTGGCTAAAGCAGTGAATCAATGGATTAGCGAATTACAAAAGGTTTTAGAAATTTGGCCGAATACCCAGGCTTCTGAGAAATTAAATCAGTTATTAATTCAAATGGATCAAAGCTTGCAAAAAGCTTTTGATAATCGAGAGTTGGTTAATTTATCTGAAGATGAAAGAACGCATGCGTTTGCGCTATGTCAGAATGTTCATGGATTAGCTGAAGGCTTAACAGAATTGGGAAATTTTTTGTTGGTCAAAAAAATCTAAACATAATCTTTGGGTGGATGATGACCCTCGGGTGTTTTAATTGTTTTTAGAAAGTCTTCTGAATAATGATCTTGATGGTTCGTGTCGTCTTCAGTGTCTTCATGATCGCCATAAGAAATATAGTGAGAATGGGGCTGTAATAAATTTTGGCGGCCTTCATGGCGATTGAGATCTTGCGCAGCAGAAAGCAGATGGGATTGAACTTCATCATAGTGAGTTTGAATCGTACTAATCAGGCGCGTGGTCTGCTGAAGATGATCAGAGACTTTCATTTGATATTCATGGTATTCACGTCTGAGATCTTTGAGTTGATTGGACATCCGAAGTTTTTCGGCACCATCTGAGAAAATAAACCGCTGGCAAAGTATGCCGACAATAAACGCAATGACGGCTGCTGCCACGACCCAGATTGTGTAATCCATCTTTCCCTCGCTTTTGATTTTTTTTTGACTGGCTTTGTATTTTTGGCACGTGTTGAATACGCGTCCAAAAAAATGAGGTGCTAGTATACAGAAATTCCCAAGTTCTCAAGAGAGTTATTTTATGGTTTTTGGCTTGATCACTGCTTTGCTGTTATTAATTATTTTGTCTGCTTTTTTTTCAGGATCTGAGACAGCCATGATGTCTCTTAACCGTTATAAACTCAGGCATTTGGCGCGTAAAAAAAATATTAAAGCCAAGCGGGTTCAGCAATTATTAAGTCGGACTGATCGTCTTTTAAGCGTGGTTTTATTGGGAAATACTTTTGCGAATATTTTTGCTTCAGCCATTACGACTATTTTGGCTCAAATATGGTTTGGAGAAGTGGGCGTATTTATTGCGACAATTGTTTTAACTTTATTTATTTTAATTTTTTCAGAAATTATTCCTAAAACTTATGCCGCGCTGTATCCCGAAAAAATTGCTTATCCCGTCTCTTGGTTTTTAATGGTTTTATTAAAAATTTTGTATCCCATCGCTTGGATTTTAAATTTAATAGCCGGTTTTATTTTTAAGCTTTTTAGAATTTCTATGGGGAAGAAATCCCATGATGCTTTGACAGGCGAAGAGCTTAGATCAGTCGTCGTTGAAAGTTCGAATTCCAATATGATCAATAGTCGTCATCAGACCATGTTGCTGGGTGTCTTAGATTTAGATCACGCGACGTTGTTAGATGTCATGGTGCCTAGGCATCAAGTATTAGGAATAGATTTGAACGAAAGCTGGGATGCTATTTTTGAGAAATTAAAAAAATCGCCGTATTCCAAGATGCCTGTTTATCAAGATCACTTGGATAATCTAGTGGGAATTTTGCATCTAAGACGTTTGATTGTTTTGATGGAAAATCAGCCATTGGGTTTAGGATTAAAAAAAGATATGCGGGCTGATTTAGAATTATTAATAGACAGGCCTTATTTTGTTCCTGAAACAACTTCTTTGCAGAAACAGTTATTAGAATTTCAAAAGAATGGCGAACATTTTGCGTTAGTCGTCGATGAATATGGAGATATTCAAGGCATGGTAACGCTGGAAGATATCGTCGAGGAAATCGTCGGGAGCATGTCCAGTCAGCAACAGAATGCTTTACAACAAAGAAAAATCAGCCAACAGACAGATGGGTCTTATCTATTGTCAGGTAGTTTAAGCTTGCGAGATATCAACCGATCTTTAGGGATTCAATTGCCGACTCAAGAAGCTAAAACTTTAAGTGGTTTAATTACAGATCATTTGCAAAGTATTCCGACGCCTAAAACTTGCATTCGTATTGAGAGTTATATTTTTGAAATCATGGAAGTTGAAGACAATGCGATCAGGATTGTGAGGCTGACTAAAATTATCTAAATCCTGAATTTGTCTGTAAAAATTACGGGTGTTTTTTTTAGTTTTTTATTAGAAATCTTACTGGCAAGCTATTCTTAATATTTAATTACTTAATTGTAGTTACAATAACAAACTACATCTGTTATGCTTTCCGTTGAGAGCTATGAGGTAAAAAATAGCTATGCAATTTGAATGGAATGAAGGCAAAAATAAGTCCAATAAGAAAAAGCATGGCATTCAATTTGAAACTGCCATTTTGGTATTTCAAGACCTCTATCTCTTAAGCGTTCATGATGATCGTTATGCTGAAGAACGTTGGCATAGCTTAGGATTGATACATGATGTTGTAATTTATGTAGCCCATACAGTAAGAGAGAATGAATATGACGAAGAAATTATCAGAATTATCTCAGCGAGGCTCGCAACGACTAGTGAAAGCAGGCAATACTACGTTAACCGAGAAAGCACTTAAAGAAATTGAAAATCTAAAAAAAAGAAAAGTAGATCTGTCTGATAAGGACGCCCCGGAAATAACTCAGTGGGATGGTTCTGTTGTTGGAAAATTTTACAGACCCATGAAACAACAAGTCACTATTCGTTTAGATGCTGATGTCTTGGACTGGTTTAAAAATGCAGCCGAAAAATATCAAACGCTTATTAATGAAGCTTGTCGGGATTACATGAATCAGCATATGAATATCTTGAAGTAGGGTGCGATTACAACTCTGGTTTTTAAGTCGAGCATTCAGTTTGAACATCATTGAGAACTTGCAATGACTAAATCGTCTCTCCCCTCGCGGGAGAGACAGGCCCGAAAGGCCTTGGCCTTGAGGGACAGAGAGGGGGCAAAAAAGAGCTTTGACTTGCGAGTATTCATATTTATTCTCGTTAAAAAATTGTTGATCATTACCCCTTTTTGAAGGGTGAATCATGACGTTAGAGATTTTCAAAAAACGCTTGCGCTCTGAGCAAA
>CANJUQ010000026.1 GCA_947478175.1 Thiotrichales bacterium
AACTGGCACCGGAACTGGCACCGGAACTGGCACCGGAACTGGCACTGGAACTGGCACCGGAACTGGCACCGGAACTGGCACCGGAACTGGCACCGGAACTGGCACCGGAACTGGCACTGGAACTGGCACTGGAACTGGCACCGGAACTGGCACTGGAACTGGCACTGGAGGAACTGGCACTGGGGCTTCTTCTGCTCATGCACCAGCACCTGCACAAACACCAGCACCAGTTGCTGCGTCTGCTCCTGCTTTAGCTGATAGAAGACGACTTAAACGTAGAAAATCGACAGTTCGAGGATTTGGCTCTGACTCTGATGCTGATGCTGATGCTGGTGCTGGCGCTGGCGCTGGTGCTGGAACTGGCACTGGAACTGGAACTGGAACTGGCGCTGGTATCGGAACTGGTGCTGCCCCTGCCCCTGCCATACCAGGGTTACAGATCGCTCAACAGCCCCAGAATGGGCATGAAAAATTAGGCCAGTTGATTTTAAACACTGGTGATCTGGTTCATAGAAATAATGCCTATATGGAAATAGCCGGTTTATTGGATATTAAATTTACCTTTTTGGCTTGGATGTTATTGAGTGAGATTCAGGCGATTCTCCAGGATCAATCCCTGCTAACAAATACAGATCGAAGTGATCGATTGTTACGTTCGTCTGCGTGCAGGGATTTATTGAAGCTATCAAGCATTTTGAAAGCAGCTGAGTTGTCTGAAACAGAGGTTTTCCAGCTGTATAACAAGCTTCCAAATAGTGAGTTATGCAAAGAAATTGAACACTTGATTGCACTGAAAGACAGTTTGTTACAAGCAAGTGTTCGTGATGTGAAGTTTTCTGATCTTATTCCTTCTAACAATGGAGCACTTCCGAAATATCTTGTTAATAAAGCATTATTTGCAGGCAAAAGTGAGCTCATAAGAAAAACCTTGTTAGCGTCTTCGTTGATAGTCAATCAAGAAGCTCAAAGTCCTTACAGAAACGCAGAAGAAACATTGACAGCGCTTCTTCCGCTTCAAAACGATGACAGCCTTCCTCATTTTGTATTGGGAGAGCTTTTTAAAAAGCCAGATTCAAAGGATGCAGCGAATTTTCTTGGTGTAACAGCTGCAGTTATCAAACAAATTAAAAGTGCTATTGCTTCAAGCGTCCCCTTACAAGAAAATTCAATTACGTATGGTGAAGCCATTGAAAGAGCAATTAGCGATCTATCGTTATTAGAAAAAATATTGAATCTGCCAGCTTTAACCCAACCAGTTGCTACTGCTTTAGTTAGTGAACTTTTGAAAGGCACTAATAGAGCACGTCCTGCTTATCAACAAGTAGGTGATTTAATAAGCGGCATGGGGACAAAAACTAAAACGCTAGAGGTGTTGGCAACCCTTGCCGCAGAAAAAGCATTCAAGCCAGAAGATATTCCTGTTTTATTGGGAAATGACCCAGTCACAATCACAGAGATTCTCTTGCTGAGAGAATATCCAGAGCTTGCAGATCACATAGCCCTTGCGAAAAAATTGGACACAAATCTTTCGCTAGAAATTCAAAATCTTCACTTAGATGACTCAAGAGCACCAGGGCTTCAAGCCAGGAGCCAGTTAATTAAAGACAGTCAATATTTAAAAAACCTGAAAGAGTTGATCTCTGCTGGTATCACTCGAGAGCAGCAAAGCGTTTTGAATGAAATTGAAGTAGAGGATTGGCTTGCTGTTAGAGTTGGTTTGAGAGCAGCAGTTTCAGCAGCTAATCGAGCTGAGTTTTTCACCCAACACAAAAATCAAATGATTGGCAAGGCATTAAAAGAGGGCCCTAATTACGAAAAATTGGCTGGCTGGCTTGGCATTAGAGAAGAATTATTACGCTCTCAATCATTAATAGGTTCGATTGCAGCTGCGCGAGGAGAAAATTCGGCATTGCATGTGGGCCAAGCACTGACTGCAGATTCTTTGATAAGTTATGCGTTAGCACTTCCCAATCTTGCAACTATTTTAAAAGCAGACTTTGAAAAAAGTTTAAATGATTTTTTAGCCAGAGAAGCAATGACGCGACTTGAAATTTCTGCGGAGAAACAGAGCAGTATTTTGAGCGGAACCAGACATGTAGACTGCCAAAATGTTTTATTGAAAGTTCTGATTCCTGGGCTTGCAAGCGTTCCAGAGTGGGCGATTGATCAAGCTCGTCTATATATGAATTTTGGTTCGACTGAACTTATTGGCGATGGACTCTGTAACAAAATAACACCCGACAAAAAAGCCGCCCTCGTTGAATTCGCAAAACTCGCAGCAGTGCCTGGTGTGGACCAAACATTTGCTTGCAACGTTTTGAATAATAATCAGTCGGCTCTTGAGACTTTTGGTTTTCCTGCGGGGTGTGAGGGGTTATTTACATACTACCCATACAACAACCTCCCAGCCGACAGCGCCAACCCAGTCAACCGTTTCAAGGTGGCTGAGTGCTTAGTACAGCAGAAACCTGGGGAACCTAATTATTGGAATTATTTTTGTTTGATTGCAGGTCGGGATCCTGCTGCAACAAGAGAAACCTCTTTTGCTGTTGCAAGTAGAGCTGATGTTATTAAACAACGTATTGAGCTTCGTAATGTTCTAGCTTCTCATCTCCCTGCAGATCACGGGAGGGGAATGCTGCAAAAATTATTTAAAGCCCTTCGGGATGAAAGCGATCCCAGTAAAATTATAACAACCTATTTCAACACAATGTTTGATAATTATGTGATTCCTTCACATTACTTAGAGATGGCGCTCAAAAAATTTAATACGTCATCAGTGGATAGTTGCAATCAATGTATTGGTGAATTGGCCAATCATTTTAAATCGGGGCAGATTCCAAAAACCCCTGAGGGCGCTCGAGTTGCTTTACAGAAGTTATACCTAGAGCGCTCAACTGACTCAGGAAAACTACTTAACTTCACTCGCGCAAACATGAAATTCCTCACAATAACTGAAACAACCTTCAGTGCCTTTGAGCGCGCGCATTCAGACATTCTGAAAAGATTTTTAACGGATGTTTTAGACCCAGCCCCCGTCAACTTAGAACTCCACATTGCTCAGCTTTGCTTTGTCTATGGGGCTGAACCCATTAAAACCCTGAATGATCTTTGCGAAGTGCTAGTGAGAGGGCGTGACGTTGGAACTCAAATAGCAGCATTGCCATCACTTACGATTGTCACGCTAGAAAATCCATTACCAGAGCCAGCGCTTGCTGCTGCTCCAGTTTCTACGGCGGCGGCAGGTCCTACACCGCCAGTCACTACTCCAAATTCTACTGATGTTGCATTGACGAATTTATATCTTCGTGAAGTGGACCGCTTTGTTAAAGCTCCGCTTCCATCTTCCTTGGGTGCCGACGTAGACAAGGTTCTTGATCAAGTTAAGTTTCCTGCAAGAGATAGAGAAAAACTTAAAGAATATTTAGCAGGTGAGATATCTGTAGCTGATAGGATCAGAGAAGCTCATGTGGCTTACGGCGTATTAACCCAAGATTACAGTGGGCAATTCCCTTCTGCAGCGCAGCTTTCCACAAGCTTTTCAAATCATGTGATGAGCGCTTTAAGTCTTGGGCGTGATAGCAGTGGAAAAGCAAAAAATATTAATGATGCGATTCAAAAACGCCTCACAACGCTTTTAGAAAAAACTACCAAACCCTCCGAAGTTGCCAAAGTTTTATTTGAAGAGGGGAACTATTGGAAATTATTGAATGACTTTAAGCGTGTTTTAGGTGCATCAAATTGGATTGTTAGAGAGTTGAGACAGAGCCAGCCCTCTAATTTAGCTACGATTAGCCGAGTAGACCGCATAAAATTTATTGATGAAAAAGCCAAAGCCATCCTTCCTCAGGGCGTGAATTTTGCTTGGTTTGATCAGCAATCACTTCATGGTTTGACGGTGGGTAGTGCTTCAGCGGGTTCACCAAGAACAGTTCAACGTTTGAAGAATGTTGTAGAAGCTCAAACTAAAAGATTACAAGCAGCAATTGAGGCTGCAATGCCAACAACGCCTGCAGTAACTGCAGCACCTGTAGCAGCTTCGACTCCGGCAGTAGTTGCTGACGCAGACGAGACATTGAAGAAATTTTTGAGAGGCTTGTGTGGGCTGACTACAGGCGAACCTCCCGAAGATCTTGTCAAGTTTGCCAAGGAAAAATTAGATGAGGCGGCTGATGGCAACGATGTTCTTCGTTTGGTAGAAATTTTGGGCCCCAAACAAGGTGAATTACTCCATCGATTTGAGTGTTATAAATTAAGAGATCAAACATTTTCTGCAGATCCATTGGATGCTAGTAACGCGCTTACAGAAGTTGGAAAAGCTGTTCAAACATTAGTGATGGCTCGTTTGAAAGAGCTTTCTGGTGTTGCAGTTGATGAAACATCGCCACAGGTTAAAGCCCTAACCAATCACTTTTTGGAACAATGGTATCCAGAGTTTGTACGAGGTGAATTGACCCAAGAAAAATGGTCGGAAATTTGGAAAAAATTAGCTGAAAATTTCACGGAATTTCACAATCTGAATAAAGCAATTTTCTCATCCAGTGCCAATGCTCGTTTATTAGAAACTGGGGGTGTTCCATTAGATAAAAAAACTGCTTTATTACAAGTCGGTCTTCATCGTTCAGTTATTTTTGGAGCAGCGCCAGAAAACATAGATGGCGCAAACTTCTTCTGGCCAACGGCGGTTGAAAATGCGAGTAATTTGCATCCTGATAATGCTACAGACGCTATGCGTAATGGTTTTTGTCAGAAATTTTACAAGACAACGATGGATCCGAAGCATTCTACTGAGACCCGTGATCTTAATCTCGAAGAAATTTCTCAATTGGCACGTAACATTGCCCTAGAAATTAGAAATCGACATCATCCTGTTATAACAACTGATCAAGCTAAAAATCTTGAAACTTTTTTCTATATGTTGCTTTCACCGTCGATGAATAAAGAAGCTTTTAAGGGTCAACCTCAGGCGCTTGCTGCACTAGCAAAACTTCAGGATAGAAAAGACAGTGCGCTTTTTTCTGCTCTGACGAGAGAAGAGAAAATTGATCGTACTGTGGGCTTCCAGAAGCAAATAGAGAATTTAGATACATATCTATCGACGCGTTCTGATATTCCTTTTCATACATTCGCTGAAGAGGGTGGAGCTTTTTGTGAAGCTTGTCAGAAAAATGGTGTTTACATTCCAATCGCCGAAGACCCAACCACTGGCTCTTCAGGCAGCGTTATTTTCTTAGATACTCTCGACAAAGCTCAAGACATCGCTAACAACATGGGTAGCTTTTTTGAAAGAAATCTTGGACGTACTACTTCTGATATCACGGTTACGCCTTCTGAGGATGAAAGTAATTGTATTTTGAGCCATAGAGATGGTTGGAAGATGGAAATTTCTCCTGACCTGAAAAATCTTTCATGGGAAACACCTAGTGGTAAAACCGGTCCGACCGAGCGTCAAATTCAAGTAGCTGTCAAACAAATGTGCCCTCAAGCGGGTCGTGTGGTTTCAGAGGTGAAGGCTGAATCTGCAAAAGACTATACGCAGCTTTTTAGAGTTTTAGATCAACGGGAATGCCTATTAGGACAAAAGTTAGTTGAAGGTATTTTGAAAGATCTAAATTCAAACTTAGCTGCAGGTTTGAAAGCTTATTGCGAAGAAAAAATGAAAACAGAATTTGGGAGTGTGCTCGGTGGCAAGCATAGAAAAATGCGTGAACAACCGGCCGATGGGGATGCAGCTAAATGGCTTAGGAAATTTGTGGGGCCTGTATTGGCGGCTGAATGGCGGGTCGCTTTGAAGATTGCAGCAGTATCCACAACTCCAGCTCCAACTCATGCGAGTGTGGAATTTAATCCAGCAGGTGCAACATTGGCTGTTCCGGCAGTAGCCCCCCCTAGTCCAGCAGCAGTAACCCAAAGCCCCACGAATGCTGCATCATTAGTAGTGACTGTTTCTAATGCGTCGCCCTCAACGACGCCAATGCTTAACGCTCTGGCGACGACGGCTCCAACAAGCGCAGCAGCAGTGTCTGGCTCCACCCACCCCAACTCAACTCAACCCAACCCCAACCAGGCTCAATAGCGACGATATAGGAGACTTAAATCATGACCGGCATCCCTTTAGACCCCATCTCAACCGTCAATCCCAATTTAATTCAACTGGCTCGGCAGTTGGGTTATGACTTGCCTCATAAAGACCCAGAGCATGAAGCTTTGGCGAAAGAAATTATGAGCTTGGATCCGAATATTTTTCGGGCCATTGGACTATTGATTACGCAAATGAGTGCGAATCAATTGCACGAAATTTTTGAAATGCTTCGGGATGAAATTTCGGGTGAAGATGCCGATGAGTTTTGGGGAAATTTCGAAGAAAAAATGAGCCAAGTCGAAGAAGAAGACCGTGAGGCGATTGCCAAATTAGTGGCAACACTCAGAACTAAATTACAAGAAATTTTTAGCCAAATGGAACCTGTCGTCACAGAAGAAGAAGGCGAAAAACTGACCAAAGGATTGGTGGGATTTATTTTGGAAGCTGTCGCTAAATCAGTGGACTCAGAGCCTAATTATTCTTTTAAATTGGGCGGTGTGATCCATGAAATCTTAGTAGCGTTGACGCCTCATGAGAGCGGTGAAGGGCACCACTTAAATGTAGAGATGGATGCGGAGAAATTTGAGCAGTTGTCTGACGAGCATAAACAAACTTATGCCACGCATATGGCGGATGTCATTGCGACTGTTTTAGAAACCCCAGAAGTTGCTAGGCAGCCAAAAATAAAACCTAGACAGAATGCACGTGAGCAGATGCCTGCAATTATTGAAAGACATGAGAGAACACATGGTCCAATCCACTTGGAAGATCGCGTAGTGAATCATTTGCTTTTATTGCTTCGCCATGAAGTTCGTCATGAAATGGCCATTGCTCACTTGATGAATCGCTGCAAAGTTTCAGCGCAGTCTCAAGGGGAATGGAGTAATTCTTTGGCGTTTAAACAGTATTTGGAAAGAAGTCATCAAAATAATGTTGTTTTGATTCCTGTTCCTGGTCAGATGGGTCATCAGACACCTCGGTGGTGATTGGGTGTTAAACCCCGTAGCAACTGTTTTGAAATTTTAGGCCCTGCTTATTGCTTGAATCGTCTCTCCCCTCGCGGGAGAGACAGGCCCGAAAGGCCTTAGCCTTGAGGGACAGAGAGGGGGGGGTAAAAAATCAACCTATTGAAGGTGTTGAAAACACAGCCTCGAAGACTTAGCGCAAGCGTTTTTTGAAAATCTCTAACGCCATGATTCACCCTTCAAAAAAGAGTAATGATCAACAATTTTTTAACGAGAATAAATATGAGTATTCGCAAGTCAAAGCTCTTTTTTGACCCCCTCTCTGTCCCTCAAGGCTAAGGCCTTTCGGGCCTGTCTCTCCCGCGAGGGGAGAGACGATTCAAGCAATAAGCAAGGCCTAAATTTCAAGACAGTTGCTACGGTGTTGCAGGCATTAAAACACCAATCGTCCCTTCAGGCTTTTCAACGCTTGATTTTCAATTTGTCTAACACGTTCTGCAGAAATGCCATATTGATCGGCTAGTTCATGCAAAGTCGCTTTGTCGTCGTCTAAAAATCTTCTTTTTAAAATTTCTTGAGCTCTAGGGTCTAACAGGCGTAAGCCTTCTATGAGTCTTTCATGGGTTCTGGTTTCGATTTCTTCTTCCATGGCTTGAGTTTCAGGATTGGAATGGGGGGACTCGAGATACATGGAAGGGGTGTAAATCGGATCTTCGTCATCAGCATCGACGGGCGCATCAAAAGAAGATTCGTAAGCGTTTAATCTATTTTCCATTTCCATGACTTCGGATGGCTTAACGTTCAGTGCTTTAGCGACTTCTTGAATTTCTTCAGGGGTAAACCAGCCCAGTCTGGTTTTTTTAGAGCGCAGATTAAAAAATAATTTTCTTTGAGCTTTTGTTGTTGCGATTTTGACCAGACGCCAGTTTTTAATAATAAATTCGTGCATTTCTGATTTGATCCAATGGACGGCAAAAGAAACTAATCGAACGCCTACGTCAGGGTCATAACGTTTGACGGCTTTCATTAGGCCAATATTGCCTTCTTGAATTAAATCCGCCTGGGGAAGGCCATAGCCAGAAAGACCTCGAGCGACTTTTACGACGAATCTTAAATGGGACAAAATTAATTTTTGTGCGGCTTCAATGTCGCCATGATGTTTTAATTTTAAGGCTAGTTCTCGCTCTTCTTGTTCCGTCAGCATGGGGATTTGATTGACTGAGCGAATATAAGCATCAGCGGTGTGAATGGGTAATTGGGAATAGACCATGGGGAGTTGGTCTTTTTTAAGAATGGGTAAGTGGGTGATGGGAAAATCAGAATCAGGCTCTGCTTCCTGTTCAAAAGGCTCAAGGGATTCATGAGTTTCTGGATCTGTCACTGCCACGCGATGTTCCTATTGTTAAAAAGCCGGCGCGATTCTAACAGGGGGGTTAGGTGGCGCCAAGGTTTTAAGCCTGCTGACTTTATTATTATCGGCATTGAGAGAGATGGATTTAAAAAAATTTTTTCGCCTGTTGTTTTGACAAGTCCCTGCTTATAATCGCGCGCCATTTTTTTGAGTTTTTTATTTATTTTTAATAAGGATTTTTTATTCATGACTAGCGATATGAGCGATCAAAAGGGTTATCAAAAAATTAAAGTTCCCGCTAACGGCCAAAAAATTACCGTGAATTCTAATGGGTCTTTAAATATTCCTAATCATCCGATTATTCCTTTTATTGAAGGCGATGGGACAGGCGTAGATATCACACCAGTCATGATCAAGGTCGTCGATGCAGCGGTGAAAAAAGCATATAAAGATCAGAAAAGCATTGCCTGGATGGAAGTCTACGCCGGGGAAAAGTCTACTCATGTGTATGACAAAGACACTTGGTTACCTGATGAAACTTTGCAAGCCGTTCGAGAATTTATTGTTGCGATCAAAGGGCCCCTGACAACGCCTGTCAGTGGTGGAATTAGATCTTTGAATGTCGCTCTGAGACAAATGTTAGATTTATATATTTGCTTAAGACCGGTCAGATATTACGAAGGCACGCCTTCTCCCGTTAAAGAACCAGAAAAAACGGACATGGTGATCTTTAGAGAAAATTCTGAAGATATTTATGCAGGGATTGAATGGAAAGCCGATTCTGACGAAGCCAAAAAAGTGATTAAATTTTTACGTGAAGAAATGGGCGTGAAAAAAATTAGATTCCCAGAGCATTGTGGGATTGGCATTAAGCCTGTTTCGAGAGAGGGGAGTTTTAGACTGGTCAGAGCCGCGATTCAGTACGCGATTGATAACAATAGAAGTTCGGTCACGTTGGTCCATAAAGGCAATATTATGAAATTCACAGAAGGTGGATTTAAAGAATGGGGTTATGAAGTAGCCCAGAAAGAATTTGGGGCTGAATTAATAGAATCAGGACCTTGGTGTTCTTTCAAAAATCCTAAGACGGGCGAGAAAATTATTATTAAAGACGTGATTGCTGATGCGTTCTTACAGCAAATTTTATTAAGACCCGAAGAATACAGCGTCGTCGCGACGTTGAATTTAAACGGTGATTATATTTCGGATGCGCTGGCAGCTCAGGTCGGTGGAATTGGTATTGCGCCCGGTGCGAATATTGGCGAAGGCATCGCAATCTTTGAAGCTACTCATGGGACAGCGCCTAAATATGCGGGTCAAGATAAAGTTAACCCAGGCTCTTTGATTCTCTCGGCTGAGATGATGCTAAGACATATGGGTTGGATGGAAGCCGCTGATTTAATTATTCAAGGCGTGAGTCGGGCGATTAGTGCTAAACGTGTGACTTATGATTTTGAAAGATTGATGAAAGGTGCGACGTTACTGAGCTGTTCAGCATTTGGAGATGAGATCATTAAAAATATGTAGGGGCGTGTTTTGGGTAAAACAGAAATTGCAGTCAGTTGGGTTGACTGCGAAATAAAACGGCCTAACCTCAGGGCCGTTGTCATGTTGAATGATGACTACACCCCGATGGAATTTGTGATCGATGTCTTGGAAACCGTCTTCGGAATGGACGAACACCAGGCAACGAAAACTATGCTGCAAGTTCACTATGCAGGCCAGGCGGTATGTGGTCATTACCCAGTGGACATTGCTGAGACGAAAGCCGCGAAAGCGATTGAATTAGCGAGATTGAATGAGTATCCATTATTTTGTTTAACGAAATTGATATAGCGACTATTAGTAAGATAGATAGTAAGAATGATTGATCTAAAAGGGAGTGAGCGATGCTGAGTAAGGATTTGGAATTTACTTTGAACCAAGCTTTCAAAGATGCGAGGGCTCAACGTTACGAATATCTCACGGTCGAACATTTATTATTAGCCTTATTAGAAAACCATTCAGCGCTTGAAGTCTTGAATGCCTGTGGGGCCAATATTGATCGTTTGAGACGTGAGCTTCAGCAGTTTTTAGCAGATACCACGCCGATTATTTCTTTAGAAGATGCTCAAACACGAGACACTCAGCCGACTTTGGGATTCCAAAGGGTTTTGCAAAGAGCCGTTTTTCATGTTCAGTCTTCAGGTCGGTCTGAAGTCAGTGGGGCCAATGTTTTAGTCGCTATTTTTTCCGAACAAGATTCCCAAGCAGTATTTTTCTTAAAGCAAGAAAACGTCTCGCGTTTAGACGTCGTTAATTATATTTCGCATGGCATTACTAAAGGCGGGGGTGATCATCATGGCGGGGCGATTTCTCGCTCTGAGCCGGATGGAGATAATTACGGTGGTGGCGATGGCGAATCAGAATCTCATAGCAATGCGAATAAATCTCCTTTGGATCTTTATTCTGTCAATCTGAATGAACGTGCTCGTCAAGGAAAAATTGATCCGTTGATTGGTCGAGAAAGCGAAGTCGAAAGAGCAGTTCAAGTTTTGTGTCGTCGTCGTAAAAATAATCCATTGTTAGTCGGCGAAGCCGGTGTGGGTAAAACTGCGATTGCAGAAGGTTTGGCCAAATTAATTGTCGATAAACAAGTTCCCGAAGTCATTGCGGATTCGATTGTTTATTCTTTGGATCTTGGGGCTATCTTGGCCGGGACGAAATATCGCGGTGATTTTGAGAAAAGATTCAAAGCGGTCTTAAAACAACTTCAAGATGAAAAAGGCGCGATTTTATTTATCGATGAAATTCATACCATCATTGGAGCCGGTGCAGCATCAGGTGGGGTGATGGATGCATCGAATTTAATTAAGCCCTTATTAGCCACAGGCGAATTAAAGTGCATCGGGTCAACGACCTATACGGAATACAGAAATATTTTCGAGAAAGATCATGCCTTGGCCCGAAGATTCCAAAAGATTGACGTCGAAGAACCAACGGTTGATCAAACATTTGAAATTCTAAAAGGCCTGAGACCTTATTTTGAAGCCCATCACCAAGTTAAATATGCAACGAAAGCGCTAAGAGCTGCGGCTGAATTGGCTGCGAAGCATATAGCCGAAAGATTTTTGCCCGATAAAGCCATCGATGTGATCGATGAAGTGGGGGCTTATCAAAGATTATTACCGCCTGAAAAACGCAAGAAAAATATCGGCGTGAGTGACATTGAAGAAATGGTGGCTCGTATGGCCAGAATTCCAACACAGACTGTTTCAGCGTCCGATAAAAAATCGCTGAAAAACTTAGGCCGAGATTTAAAAATGCTGGTCTATGGTCAAGACGATGCAATTGAATCTTTAGTCTCGACTATTAAATTGGCTCGAGCAGGATTACGCGAAGAAACTAAGCCATGGGGATCGTTCTTATTAGCCGGTCCAACAGGAGTTGGTAAAACAGAGGTCACTCAACAGTTATCAAAATTATTGGGCATTGAATTAATTAGATTTGATATGTCTGAATATATGGAACGCCACACGGTTTCTAGATTAATCGGCGCGCCTCCTGGCTATGTGGGTTATGACCAAGGCGGATTATTAACAGATGCGGTCATGAAGCATCCGTACTGTGTGATCTTATTAGATGAAATCGAAAAAGCGCATCCGGATGTCTTTAATTTGTTATTACAAGTCATGGATAACGGGACGCTCACTGATAATAACGGCCGTAAAGCGGATTTCAGACATACGATTGTTATCATGACGACTAATGCGGGCGCGTTTGAGACCAGTCGAAATTCGATGGGCTTTACAGAGCAAGATAATTCGACGGATAGCATGGATGCGATCAAGAAATTATTTACGCCTGAATTTAGAAATAGATTAGATGGCATTATTCAGTTCAAATCTTTATCCAGAGATGATGTTAAAAACGTCGTGGATAAATTTATTTCTCAACTCCAAGGCCAGTTGGATACCAAGGGTGTGTCGCTTGAAATGGATGGCTTGGCAAGAGATTGGCTGGCTGAGCATGGCTATGACGAGAAGATGGGCGCACGTCCAATGGCCAGATTGATTCAAGATAAAATTAAAGAGCCTCTGGCTGAAGAAATTTTATTTGGAAAATTGGCGGAAGGCGGACGAGTTAAAGTCTCTGCTGCAGATGGGAAAATTGTGTTTGAATATTCAGATGCAAAGAAGACCGAAGAGAATATGGCGGATAAATAGATTTCTTTGGATTGATTTTTTATAGGGACAGCCAATCAGCTGTCCTTTTTTTTAAAGTTAAATTCTTGTAATAAAAATTAAATTTTTAATTAATTGTTAATTTTCATCTTATATATTGCATAAAAATATATAAAAATGTGATGAAAATGTCTGGATCTTTAAGAGCGTTAAAGTCTCTAGTTGACGGTCATACATTTGAAAAATTAAGTTTTCCTACGATACCCCTGATGACTTCAGAAGGCGTGCGTTTGTCCATTCCTGAAGATGGGTATCTTAAATTAAAAAGCCATGTTGAAAAAACACATGAAACTAATGATTTGTCTCTGCTGTCTATTGATGAACTAAATCAAGCTATCAGAGACACGAAAACCAAACTAACGCGATATTTTTCTGCGGAACAAAGAGAGGCCCTGGTTCTTCAAGAGGCTAATAAAGATAAGCCTTGGGAAAATTTAATGAATAGAAGCGGCCATACATTGCCTACAGATGGCACTGTTAGTGGCATCGTATTAAATAATAATGATATTTATGTCCATCAAAAAATTGACCCCGTTGCTGGGGATTTTTCGGGAAAAATACAAAAATCACCTCTCGCTGAAGCGGCAGTCTTGGCAAGGGCAGATTGTGAAGGTATTTGTGCCAGCCGAGGATTTAAACGTAAAAAAATTGCCAATAGTTTTGTTGCATCAGCAAGAAAAAAAATGACTGTGGCAGCGGTAGCGGCGGCTCCTAAAGATTCAAAGTTAGAAGCGGTTCTGCATGTGAGTGAGGGCAGGGTGAAAGCAAACATCCCTGGTACGATTGGTTTGAATCACTCCTCTTTTTTCGCTGGTGAAGATGTTCAATTTGCAGGTTCTGTATTTTATGTAGAAGACCAAGGATGGGTTCTTGAAAATAAAACGGGACACTATCGAACGAATGCACAAAGTTTCGTGCCTGTTTTAGAAGCACTAGAAGCAAAAGGTTATGATCTTTCTCAGTTGAGTATTCTTGCGCGTTTTTTAAAACCTGGATTAAAGCCAGCAGGATGTGGGGAATTGGGGAAATATGATTTTGAATTAAGAAATGCTTTTGAATACCTTCAGGCGTATAGAACCCTAGATGCTGTTAGAACTTCACCTACGAGTGCTACTAGCTTTTGTTGTGCGCCTCTCGCGGTTTCACCCGTAACGGTTTCACCTGCAAGTGTTTCACCTGCAAGTGTTTCAGCGATACAAACAGATTTCTTGCCTGTTAGGCGTGAAGCTTTAGTCATGGGTGAAAAAACAAGTTTACCAGTGTCTGGTTATTCTTATACTGCAGAGTCTGCTGCGGGGGGGGGTTGTTCGATTGTTGAATAATCAGGTGTTTGCCTTTCTTTAATTATTCAAAATCTACTTTTGGTATTTTTTAAATATGTACGCAATCATAGAGACATAATTTTACTTTTAAGGTTGGTTTTTATGTGGGCTTCTATTCTGGATTTGAAATACAAAATGAAAAATGTTCTCAAAGCGCTTGATCATGGCAAGCTTAAAGGCGTTTTAACGCCTGTGGACACGGATCAAGAACAAGCAAAAACAGGGCAAAAAGTACAGGGTCATCCTTTTTTTGGTTCTGATCCAGAAGCCAAGGATCGTCGGTATTCCAGGTGGTGACGTGCATTATGGGGTGATGTCATTCCACATCTTCCAAACTCAAAAACCCTGTCTTGGATTCATAGTTAAATAACTCGGCGTATCTGGCCCAATCAATCATGGTATTTAAAACGCGTTCAGCTTCAGCCCCTGTAAAATATCCTTCGAGTTCTTCTAAGAAATAATTGTAATGCTCGCGTTGATGAGGCGGGGAATCTTCCAAGTGGTCAATAATATGTTTGGCCAAGGGGATATGCTGAATTAATAAATCCGCAAATAAAATTTTCTTATTAGTAATATCGGCTTCGAGCCATTCGCGGCCTTTGTCTGTCATCGCAATATCGCCTTTAGAGATTTTGGCGAGGCCCAATAAATTTAAAGATTCAAGCACTGGGAACAAATCATCAATATCTAAACGCACCGTATCGGCGAGTTCGGGGAGATCTACGGGGCCTTTTTGTTGTAAGCCATCGAGTTCTTCTAATAAGCCTACTAATTCAGCAATACCGGCTTCAGGTAAGCGATAGCCAATCTCAATTTTTTTATCGTCGCTTTTATCATCTTTAAAAGATTGTGGCTTAGACGTGGTCATCATCATGTAGACGTCGTCGATTAATTTTAAAACTTCTGGATCTTGGCTATTTCTGGGATAAGTCAGGGGGACTTTCAGTTCGCCTCTAATATGCCCTGGGTTGGCGCCAAAAATTAAAATTCTGTCTGCTGTCAGGACGGCCTCTTCAATATTATGGGTCACGTAGAAAATCCCTTTCATGGGGCTGTCAGGTTCTTGCCAGAGCTCTAATAAATCTGATCTTAAACTTTCAGAAGTTAAAACATCTAAGGCTGAAAAAGGCTCGTCCATCAGTAATAAATCGGGTTTAATCACCAGGGCTCTCGCAAATCCAACCCTCTGTTTCATACCCCCAGAAAGCTCTTTGGGATAAGCCGATTCAAAGCCATCCATCCCGATAATATCAATCGCATGAAGCGCTCGTTCACGGCGTTCTTTGGGAGATATTCTTAAAGCCTCTAAGCCTAATTCGACATTTTCTAAAACAGTCAGCCAGGGCATCAAAGCAAAATTTTGAAAGACCATCGCAATGCCTTTCATGGGCGAATTTACAGGGGTTTCTCGGTATAAAATTTTGCCGGAAGTCGGCGCGGTGAGCCCTGCGATCATTCTTAATAAAGTTGATTTTCCAGAACCTGATTTACCTAATAGGGCAACGATTTCGCCTTCATACATGGTTAGATTTACTTGATCGATCACTAAGAGATTAGATCGGTCTGGTTTGGGAAAAGATTTAGTGACATGGTCAATCTGTAATAGGGTTTTTTTAGGATTTTTCGAATTTTTAAGAAAGCTGCTCATAAGATTGATCCATGTAAGTTGTAACGCTCGTGGGCATATTGATAAAGCTTTCTCCAGAGCGTGAGATTAATTAAAACGACCCAAGCACACATCAAGACAATGCCCAGGGTTAATTCTGCGAAATGGCCTTGCTGAGTTTGTATAGTAATAAAAGACCCTAGTCCTGACGCCATGAGTTTTACATGACCCCATTGAATAATCTCGGCGACGATACTGGCATTCCAGCTGCCGCCAGCGGCCGTAATGGCGCCAGTAATATAAGACGGAAAAACAGCTGGGAGTAAAAATCTTCGCCACAAGACCCAGCCTTTGAGCTGCATGCTTTTAGCGGCGAGTAATAACTCCTTGGGAATTAAACTGGCGCCTGCGACGATGTTAAACAAAATATACCATTGGGTTCCCAGAACCATGAGGGGCGCGGCCCAGATCTGAATATTCAAATGAAAATATAAAATAATAAAAAACGCGATGGGGTAAAAAAGATTGACAGGGAACGCCGCTAGAAATTGCGCCAAAGGCATGACCCAAGCGGCGACTTTCGGTCTTAAGCCAATCCAAACTCCAATGGGAACCCAAATTAAAGACGCCAGGCCAATCATGATAAACACTCGAATAGCCGTGAATAACCCTAAGAGGGCTATGTGGGCCGTCTCAGAAAACGGGACGGTTTGATAAATATAATGAGAGACCAAGATGCACAAAATAATTAATAAAATCGCAAGGGTCCCATACCAAAGAAAATTACTGAGCTTGGGAGAGATTTTTCGGGTGATTTGGGTGACTTGATACCAAGATTTTTGGTTTTTATTTTTTTCGATAGCAGGGGTAGCCCGTCGGCTATACCAGCTGCCCCTAAGAGAAAATTGAAATAGCCGGCAGTGAATAAATAGATCAGAACAATAATTTAAAACTTCACTCAGACGTTTGACCCATCTTGTTCTTTGGAGCAAATCTAACATCCAGGAATAAGCTTGCTCGCCAGGGGTTTCATCCATTTTGAATTTTTCAGACCAGGCAATCAGGGGTCTAAAAATAATTTGGTCATAGAGCAAAATAATAATAAACATCGCCAAAATGGCTTCACCAATGGCCCATAAATCGCGGTTGGCAATCGCCATGGCGATATAAGATCCAATGCCGGGGAGATACATATTTTGATTCGCAACAGAAATAGCTTCAGAGGCAACAATGAAAAACCAGCCACCTGACAGAGAAATCATGGCGTTCCATAATAATCCTGGCATAGCAAACGGAAATTCCAGTTTCCAAAAACGCTGCCAGCTAGACAGGTGATAACACTTAGCGGCTTCAATCAGATCTGCTGGGACAGTCTTGAGTGATTGATAAAGACTTAAAGTCATGTTCCAAACTTGTGATGTAAAGACTGCAAAGATTGCAGCGCATTCAGGACCCATGAGAGACCCTGGGAATAAAGCAATAAAGCCAACGACGGCGATAGATAAATAACCCAAGATGGGCACGGACTGAAGAATGTCTATCAAGGGAATCAACACTTGTCCGGCACGATGGCTTTTGGCAGCAAGCGTCGCAATGCTTAGGCTAAAAATAAAAGAGAAAAACAGCGCAATAAACATCCTAACGACAGTATCTAATCCATAGGGAATCAGCATCCAGCCTGACAGAGAAATAGGCGTAGGCTGGCCAATGTGAAACGGCTGCATCATGTGAGAAAACGCAAAGCCCAGGGACAGAATAATCATAGCGATTAGAACTAGGGCGAAAAGATCCCAAAAATTGGGCAATAAATCAGAACTGGGCTGGTTAAAAAGCAATCTTTTTTGCATTAGGACCCCCAGATTTATTCATGATTTTTAAAGGGGCGCGAGTATATACCAGGCCCTTTGCTTTCTAAAAGCATTTATCCGAACCATAAATTTTCCATGAATTTCCCATCTCGTATTCAAAGACGATTGCTATATACTCTCGCGCTTTTTGCGCCTGTATGAAGTTGTTTTATGAATCTGTCGAGTGAGGGGACTTTTCCAATGAATAAAATATTGAAATCTGTGATTGCGTGTGCCGTTTTTTCTAGTTTATCTAGCGTTGCTTTAAGTACGCAGGCTTTAGAAGTGGATCGTGCTGGAAGCTGGTTTGCGGGTCCTGTCTTTGGAGAATATTTTCCCGATAGCAATCGAGATTTGAATGACAGCATGACCGGTGGCTTACAGGTGGGTTACAACTTTACCAATATGTTCGGTGTTGAGTTCGAAGGGAATTATTTTAAGCCAGATAATCAAACAACGGGTCAAGCTTCTAATTCTTACTTTGCTCATGTCGATGGCTTATTTGATTTGCCTACTAGTGGCCGCGTGACGCCTTATTTTGCAGCGGGTTTGGGCGCTCTTCGTGTCACCAGCACACGCATTGTGCCTGATTATGGTTTTGGCTTGGAAATTTTCCCCGCACAAAATTTCAGCTTCTCGGGGAACTTCAGACATATTGTTCAATTTAATCCCAAGGCCAATGATAATTTGGCTTATGCAGCGATTAATTTTTATTTTGGTAATGGCAATGTCGTTAAAGCCATTCCGATGCCAGTGGCGGTGCCAGTAGCAGTGACGGCGAAACAATTTAGAGACGAATCTCGTTATGTATTACCCGAAGGTTTCCCACCTTGTAAGACTCCAGGTGAAACCGGCTGTATTAGCTTAAATGGTAATCAGATGACCATGAATTTAGATGTCAAATATGCCAATGATAAAGCCGTTATTTTGGGTTCATACGAACCGCAATTAGATAGCTTGGGACAATTTTTAAAAACCTATCCCTCTATCCAATTAACCATCAATGGCTACACCAGTAATATTGGAACTTTCTCGCATAACCAAGTTTTATCTAATCATCGAGCTGGGTCAGTTAAACAATATTTAGTGTCCCACTCAGGTATTAACCCAGCGCGTTTGAGTACCAAAGGCTGGAGTTGGAATAACCCAGTGGCGTCTAATAAAACGCCAGAAGGCCGCGCAGAAAATAGACGTGTCGAAGCCGTTGCTACGGTTCCATTAAAGCCAACGGTGACTCGCGTAGAAGTCAAAGATGATTCTGATAATTCTTAAAAAGGAATTCATGACGCATGGTTTTTTATACGGTTAGAACTCAGCCGTTAGACGGCGGACCTTCAGAAGTTGAAAATCTGATTAATCAAATGGACACCCAACGGGGTGTCTATTTGTCTTCAGGGGTTGAGTATCCGGGGCGCTATAGTCGTTGGGATCTGGGGTTAATTAATCCGCCTTTAGAAATCATTGCTTATCCTGGAAAAGTTATTTTTCAGGCATTGAATCCCAGAGGTGAGTTTTTAATAAAGATTTTTAAAAATATTTTTATTAATAGCCCTGAATTTAATTTAGAGATTAATTTTTCCAGTGATTTAATTAAAACTAGAACTTTAGAAATTAAAATTATTCCTAGTGATAAAATTTTTCCTGAAGAAGCCCGGTCTTCCCAGCCAACGGTGATGACACCACTGCGAATTTTGATTAAAAATTTTAAAAATCAAAATATGGGGATTCGTGATAGGGCCTATGAATCTGGGGATCTAGATAAAGAAAATCAGCCTGAAGAAAATCTATTTGGATTCTATGGGGCTTTTGGATATGAATTAATTTTCGAATTTGATCCGATCAAACTTTCAGCTAGTCGACAAGAAAGAAAAAAAGAAAGAGAAAAAGAAAAAATAGAAAAACCGGTTAAATTATTTCATTTATTTTTTGCCGATGTTTTATGGATTATCGACCGACGTCGAGAAAAAACTTATCAGGCGTTTTTAGAATTAGAGTTAGACGGACAGTCTTTGCAGGGATTAGATTCCAAGCCATTTGATTCAGACGGGCGAACACAAGGTTCGTCCCTACAAATATTAAAAGATCTAGGGCCTTCTGAAATTAAATCAATGCTGACAGACGAAGCTTATGAACGCATGGTCATCGGCGCGAAAGAACGGATGAAGTTGGGCGATATTTTCGAAATTATTTTATCCCGGGAATATCAAGCGGATTTTATAGGCTCTCGAGCGGAAGTGTTTAAACGCATGAAAGCTAAAAACCCCAGTCCCTATGAATTATTTTGCCAGTTTGGTGATGAGCAGCTGATTGGCACTTCGCCTGAAATGTTCGTGAGAGTGTCAGGGCGTCGTATTGAATCATGTCCCATCTCAGGGACTATTCGACGAGGCAGTAATGCCATGGAAGACGAAGTACAAATCCGAGAATTATTAAACTCTTCGAAAGATGAAGTTGAGCTCACCATGTGCACGGATGTCGACCGTAATGATAAATCTAGGCTCTGTGAGCCAGAGTCCATTAGGCTGATTTCTAGAAGATCTATCGAAACTTATTCCAGCTTGTTTCACACCGTTGATCATGTCGAAGGAATTTTAAGACCCGAATTTGATGGCATCGATGGATTATTAAGCCATCTTTGGGCTGTGACTTTGACGGGCGCACCTAAACGCAGCGCAGTTCAGATTATTGAAAAAATGGAAGGGGCTTCTCGTCGTTGGTATGGCGGGGCTGTTGGATATCTAGGTCTCAATGGCGATGTGAATACGGCTATTACGATTAGGACGGTTCATTTTGATTCTGATTCAAATTTAGGTTCTGATCAAAACTATTCCTCAGTTTCTAAAGCGCATTATCGCGTGGGGGCAAGCTTAGTCTGGGATTCAATCCCTGAAGCTGAAGTCGAAGAAACAAAGACTAAGTCAGCACCGTTTTATTTGGCTTTAGGATTGCCCGTGCCTGGAAAATCAAAATTCCCATCTTTATCTAAATCTAATACAGGCAGCTATCAACCAGACAAAATTGGGACGGGCTATCGGGCCGTGATGATTGATAACCAGGATTCTTTTGTTCATACCTTGGCGGGTTATTTTCGGCGTTTTGGCATGGAAGTTTTGACTTATAGAGCGGGGATTTCGATAGAAGACATAGAAAAGCTCAAACCTGATTTAATTATTCATTCGCCTGGACCCGGTAGACCCGCCGAGTTTCATGTGCCTGAGTATGTCCAAAAAATAACGGGTAGGCAGATTCCGCAGTTTGGAGTTTGTTTAGGGTTACAAGGCATGGTCGAAGCGTTTGGGGGTGAATTAATTTATTTAGCTAACCCACGGCATGGAAAACCCTGGACCCTATCTCATGAGGGCAAAGGCCTGATGAGAGACTTACCTCAAGGGGTTCAAGTGGGGGCTTATCATTCGATCATTGCGCATAAAAAATATTTGCCACAGTGCTTTGAAATTTTGGCTGAGAACGAACAAGGCGATGTGATGGCGATTGCGCATAAGTCTGAACCCATCATGGCGGTGCAATTTCATCCGGAGTCTATCCTGTCATTCGGTCATGAGGCGGGCTTAAAAATTATCCGTAATGTGATTGAAGATTTAATTTTGAAAAAAATTAAAAATTAAAAATTAAAAATTTTAAAGAGGTCTGTGTATTGTATGAACCCGTCTAAAAATCAACATCCCCAAGTATTAGCCATTGGGGGTGCGACGTTAGATACCATTATTCAATATGAAGATATGGAAACACTGATTCATCAAAAGCATGGCTTTGAACAGGCTTATCTTTTATTAGAAGAAGGCAAAAAAATTGAAGTCACTCATCAGCAATCTTTCAGTGGCGGTGGGGCGACCAATGCAGCGGTTTCTTTAAGTAGATTGGGCTTAGGTGTTCAATTATTTTGCAAGATTGGCCTGGATCCGACGGGGGATCTTCTTTTTCAAGAATTAAAAAATTACGGTATTGAGACGGGTTACATTCGGCGGACAGATCAAGCGGGAACGGCAACGTCTTTTGTCGTACCGTCTTTAAGTGGGGATCGGACTTTGTTTGCTTATCGGGGCGCTAATTCAACTTTATTAGCCGAAGAACTCCCAGAAGAAGCCATCGCGAAAGCGGATTTTTTATATATCACATCGCTTTCTAAAGCCTCAGCAGAGCATCTTCCAGAGATTGTTAAATTAGCTAAATCTCATGGAACACGTGTAGCCATTAATCCAGGTAGCTCCCAATTAAAACGGGGAAGTGGATTTTTAAAAGATGCTTTGTTTGGAATAGAAATCTTGATTTTAAATTATGAAGAAGCCCAGCTACTCATGGCGTCTTTGTTAAATCAGCCTGAAAGTATTTCTCCAGAGCATCAAGATAAAAAAACAGAACATGAGCAATTGTTAAACCAGGCTCAGGCGAGTTTTTCTTTAAGAGAATTTTTTAAATTAGTTTTATCCCAAGGGCCCAAGATCGTCGTTGTGACCAATGGCTCAAAAGGGGTTTATGTTTGCAATCAGAGTCAGTTATTTTTTCACCATGCCATCAAAGTCGAAGTGGTTAATACTTTGGGGGCAGGAGATGCCTTTGGGTCTAGCTTTGTTGGGGCGTATTTGTTGGGCAAGTCGATTGAAGATGCCATGCGCTTTGGGGTGGTCAATAGCGCGTCTGTCGTGGCTTATGCGGATGCGAAATCTGGATTGCTCATGAAAGATGAATTAGAAAAAAGAGTGAATGGATTAGATAAAAATCTTTTAGAAAAATTATAAAATTAGGCGTAAAAATGCAAAAAAAATTAAATTATTTATCCCTGCTGGCCGGCTTGGTTTTTAATTTAAACGCTATAGCGGATTCTTCTATTCCCATTGGCCATTATATTTCTGAGTTGTCTTCTCAAACTGAAATTAACTTACCCAATACGGCTTTAGGCAAAACTTATTTACCTATGTCGGGTTCTTTGTCTGTAAATTCGACAGCTTCAAGATCTGGCGTTGAAAATAAAGAAAGCACTGGTTCATCAGGGGGCAACACGGTTGGTGGTTTCTCTCTGGATATTATTAATCAGTCAGGCCAGACGGTTTATGTCAATCTTCAAGGGGTTAATAATTCAGGGGCGTGGGGTCAAGCGTGTTCAATCAGTGATAATACGTTGTCTGAAGCGGGTGTTGATTATGTCGATACTTGCGTTGGATCGGGCGGTCGGGCGAATCCTGCGGGAGTTCCCATCAGTCTTTATTTGGCCCAGCAGACTTTTACAGATTTAACTTCTTTTCAATCAGCTGCACATTTTTTAACCTGTACTTTGATCGCGTCGGGTGTGACAGAAAGTGAAGATATTATTTTGCTACCTCAGGCCACGCCTTATCAGCTGATACTGGGTTCAGAGGGCAGTTGTCAGGTGAGCGTCTAATAATTTGATAAATAAGCTAAGCCTTCTATACTCGCGCCCGGGTTTTTTAAGCCCGAACCTAGATCTAGACAAGGAGATATTTGATGAAGTGTATTTTTAAAGTCCTATGTTCTTTAGGCTTTGCATTAGGTGTTTTAATTTCTGTGATGCATGTGCCAGGTTTGTCGCCTGATTCTGCCGCTAACTGGAATATCTTGGGATGGGGCTTGATTGGTTTTGCAATCGGTGCCTTGATTTCCATGATCATCGGCAGAATGTGCTGTGAAAAAAAATCTTGCGAGTCTGATAAACACTGTCACTAGACACTGTTGTTTTGATTTGTGAGAGAATAAAAAGACCGCCTTCGGGCGGTTTTTTTATGCATAGAGATTTTTTATAGATTTCCAAAAAGGATGATTGAATGCGTTATTTTTTATGGCCGAGTCTGATTAGCTTATTAGTCCTTGGGGTTTTCTTAGGCCTAACTCAAAGCCTAGAAGGGTTTTCGATTGTTTTATTACTGGCTGTTCTAGAAATAACCATCAGTTTTGATAACGCCATCGTCAATGCCAAAGTTTTAGGAAAAATGGATTTATTTTGGCGAAGAATATTTTTTTGGATTGGCCTGCCTATTGCTGTCTTTGGCGTGAGATTTTTATTGCCGTTCTTACTGGTTTCTCTGACGTCGAATTTAAATCTCTGGGAAGCTTTTAACCTAGCCATCTATCAGCCAGAGATTTATCAGGCTCATGTATTTGAACAGGCTGGAGTGCTCTATGCCTTTGGGTCAGGATTTTTAATTTGGGTATGTTTAAGTTTTTTATTTAATAAAAGACTGCCAGCCGAGACCCATCGAGCCTGGTTTAAATTTGAAAAAAGTAAGTGGGCCAACTGGGTTTCTAAAAATTATATATTTTTATTTTTTGTTTTTATTTTGATAGCAGGTGTTTTATCTGGGGTTTCAAAAAATTGGCATATGGGACTTGGTTTTTTATTAGGAGTGTTTTTACAAAGAATTCTTTATGCCTTGGGTGAAAATTTTTCTCACAAAGCTATGTCAGGATTTTTATTATTTATTTATCTTGAATTACTAGATGCTTCTTTTAGCTTAGATGGTGTTCTAGGCGCTTTTGCATTCACGGCCAATCCTTGGATTATCCTGGCCGGACTGGGGATTGGGGCAATATTTGTTCGATCGATGACTTTGCAATTATTAGATAAAAAAACATTACAAAATTTTGTTTATCTCGAGCATGGTGCCCACTATGCCATAGGGGTATTGGGAATAGTTTTGGGGCTAGAGATTTTTATGCATGTTCCACCGGCTCTAACCGCTATTTTGAGTTTGGGATTAATTGGTAAAGCTTTTTATGATTCTAAAAAGATTAAATAGCTAGTTTTGCAAGTCCAGACTTGGCTAATTTTTTATCAAATGTGTACATGACTGAATCAACACCCTGAGCTTCTAGTGCAATTAAGTAATCTGAGAAATCAGCGGTACCTGCTTCATAGAGGCCTAAAGCATTAAAAAAAATGGTTGGATTTTGTAAGGAAAAAATGCTGTGTGAGTAGAGACTTTTTAAGATGGTCAGAATTTGAGATTTTTTTAGTTTGTAGGCTGATTTTAATACCCAAACGAGTTCTGCTTGAACCAATTGAGGAATGTAAAGTTTTTTAGCAGTTTTAACTAAAGAGCGAGCAGTTTCTACTTGTTCTGTATTTGAGTCATCATCTATAAAGATCCTGACAAGCATATTGGTATCAGGAGTGAGAACCACGAGAAGCTCCCTTAATAATGGCTTGTTTTATGTCTTGATCAGAAACGGCATGTTTGACTGAAAAGAGTCCAAATAAATCTTCGACTGCCTGAGTATGTTTTTTTAAAATCAATTGGTTTTGTTGAATTATAAATTCAACTTCATCGCCTGTTTTTAGGCCAAGAGACTGCCGCATAGAGATGGGGATGGTGACTTGGCCTTTTTGAGTGATAGAAGAAAGTGACATGGTATTACTCCTATAATAAGTATTACTTTTTTATAGTATTACCTAAGGTGGGCTTTTTTTAAAGGACGTTAGAAGAATTATTTATATAAGAATTATTCCCCAGCGCTTTCCCAGAATGATACTTAGCCAATAAAAATGCATTTTGAAGCGAGGCGTCTTCATTCAACCCTACGTTGACAGGTGATTTACCCTTATTCATTTGGATACGGTCTTCTAGGGTATAGATTTGATCTAAACGCGCATGAGTTTTGCTAATCCAATACAGGGCTTTATCTCTCTCTGAGTAAGGCTCTGTCGTTTTTAAAAACCAGCTGACTTGAGATAGACCTAGTTTCGCTCGAGTTTGCAGGGCGTCTAGAAATCCAAATAATCCCGTCACATTGAGGGGGATGGCGAGTCCGATGACTTGAATGCGAGCATCAAAACCTAGGCGATTATAAAAACGAAGAATAGCCCCAGGGAAGCCGCCGTCCTGAATCATTTGGCTTTGACCTTCTCCTTCAATGGCGAGCGCAGACCAAAGGCCGTAAGTACACAGGCCAAACATGCTGGCTCTTAAAGCCCAGTTAAAT
>CANJUQ010000027.1 GCA_947478175.1 Thiotrichales bacterium
AAAATTGGAGGAAATTGGAATGGGTGAGTCTACTAATCAATCAGATAATCAAGCAGGTAAATTTTTGACAGCCTTTGTTGATTTTTTAATCGAACAGCAGGTTTTATTGTTTGGGGATTTTGTCCTGAAGTCTGGGATAAAAAGTCCTTATTTTTTTAATGCAGGGCAATTTAAGACGGGAAGATCTTTAGGGTTATTGGGAGAATTTTATGCGGATAAAATTATTCAAGAAAAAATAGAATTTGATCTGCTCTTTGGGCCTGCTTACAAGGGTATTCCCTTGGTTTCTTCAGTGGCCATTGCATTGTTTAAAAAATATGGGGTAGACAAACCTTTTTGTTTTAATCGCAAAGAAATAAAAGACCATGGCGAAGGTGGGGCCATTGTTGGGGAGAGCTTAAAAGGCCGAGTGTTAATTATTGATGATGTGGTGACTCGGGGAACGGCGTTTAGAGAATCTCAAAAAATCATTGAACAGGCCGGAGCCAAAGTGGCAGGCTTGGTGATAACACTAGATCGTCAAGAGCCTGGATTATCTGGAAAAACAGCGATTGAAGCATTGGAGTCTCAGGGGATTCTGGTTCATAAGATTTTGACGGTGAGAGATTTATTAAAAATTTTAGAGAATCAAAAGAAATTTGAATGGGCTGAATTAATTAAGAAACATTTGGGTACTGTAGGGGCGAGATTTATTGCGCCCTAATTAAAGCCCATCGCGCCCTAATAGATAAAGAAAAAATAGGATATTTATGAAAACTTGGAAGATTCCCTTATTGCTGTCTTATATCAGTGTCGCGTCGAGCTCTTGTGCCATTATTACACCGGCGTTTCCAGAGATTGAAAACACCTGGCATGTGAGCGATGCCCAAGTGGCTAATTTAGTATCTGTATTTTTAATTGGTTATTTTATTGGGCAGTTAGTTTATGGCCCGATTGCGAATCGATTTGGGCGATTATTCGCACTGAGAGCAGGATTAATTTTAAATTTATTTGGGATTATCTTTTCGATTATTGCTGTTGGGCATCATGCTTTTAATATTTTAGTGCTCGCTCGGGGTGTGACCGCTTTGGGCGCGGCTTCTGGGCTCAGCTGTACGTTTATGTTACTGAATGAATCATTGGATTCTGCTCGAGCAAAGAGTGTCTTGTCGTTCGCCGGGATTTCTTTTACGGCAGCGGTGGGGTTTGCGGTATATATCGGCGGTTTAGTTACCCACTATTGGGATTGGATTGATTGTTTCTGGGTTTTATTGGCTTATGGCGGATTATTATTAGGGTTGACGTGGGTCTTTGATGAGACTTTAAAAACTAAAAAATCGATTCATCCAGCGTCGATTTATCGCAGTTATTTGCATGCGTTTAGAAATCCGAGATTACTTGCGTATTCTTTTTTGATTGGCAGTGTTGGGATGATTTCGTATACCAATTCTGTTGCGGCGCCGTTAATTTCTCATGGTTTATTAAATCTATCCGCAGCGGAATATGGCAGCTGGTTTTTATTGAATTCTATTAGCATGGTCGTGGGGTCTTTTATAGCTTCTTATTGGCTTAAAAAAATGTCGGCAGATCAGATCTTAAAAATTGCTGTGATTGCCATGCTGGTTTTGACGGTTGTTTTAGCCATTTTGTTTGGTGTTTTTAGAATGCATAACGCGTTTTGTTTTTTCTTTTTGACGGCAGGTTTGTTTTTGCTCAGTAGCATTGTGTATCCAGCAGCAGGCCATATTGCGTCGAATGCGATTGAAGATAAGCCATCAGCGTCTAGTGCGATGAATTTTATTGCTGTCTTGGTGAGTGTTCTCAGTGTTTGGGTGATGGGGCTTTTGCCATTTCCAATGTTCTGGTCCTTTATTTTTGTCGCGATTGTTTATTTTGCGATTGTTAGATTTTGGCATGCGAAAATTTCCCTAAAAACCTTGGAAAAATGACGGGTTAATTTGTGAATTAATGACTGCTTATTTTTGATGCTTATTTTTGATTTTTTTTAAAATTTGTATGATAAGCTCCCGCGTCTTTTTTTAGAGCTAATCAAGGGTAATCAGGGGATAAACCATGGAAGATTCAAAACGTAAAGCGCTTTTAGGCGCGTTGTCTCAGATCGAAAAACAATTCGGTAAAGGATCCGTCATGCGCATGGGGGATTCCCCAGAAAGTCGAGATATCCAAGTAGTTTCGACGGGGTCTTTAGGCATTGATATTGCACTTGGAATTGGTGGATTACCTCGAGGCAGAGTCGTTGAAATTTTTGGCCCAGAGTCTTCAGGTAAAACAACGCTGACTTTACAAGTCATTGCTGAATGTCAGAAACAAGGTGGAACGGCTGCGTTTATTGATGCTGAGCATGCGTTAGATCCGACTTATGCTAAAGCCGTTGGCGTGAATGTCGATGAGCTTTTAGTCTCGCAGCCAGATAATGGTGAACAAGCTTTAGAGATTGTTGACATGTTGGTCAGATCGAGTGCCGTGGATGTCGTGATTATTGATTCCGTGGCCGCTTTGACACCTCGTGCTGAGATTGAAGGTGATATGGGTGATTCTCATGTTGGGTTACAGGCTAGATTGATGTCTCAAGCTTTAAGAAAGCTGACAGCCAATATCAAAAGATCGAACACTCTAGTTATTTTTATTAACCAGATTCGTATGAAAATCGGCGTGATGTTTGGAAGCCCAGAGACAACGACGGGCGGAAACGCTTTGAAATTCTACGCGTCAGTCAGATTAGATATCCGTCGGACGGGGGCTATTAAAAAAGGCGAAGAAGTCGTCGGTAATGAAACCCGCGTTAAAGTCGTTAAAAATAAAGTCGCTCCGCCGTTTAGACAGGCTGAGTTTGATATTTATTACGGTGAAGGTGTCTCCCGTGAAGGTGAATTAATCGAACTGGGTGTTAAAGCGGGTTTGATTGAAAAATCTGGTGCTTGGTATGCCTATGAAGGTCAGAAGATTGGCCAAGGGAAAGACAATGCAAGAATTTTCTTGAAAGAACATCCGGCTATTTTTGATGTCTTAAATAAATCCGTCCGAGAGGCGTTCTTGAGCAAACGGGTGAGCCTGGATGTCATAGATAAAAATGCTGAGACGGAAGATGAGGCAGAAGAAGTCCACGAGGAATAAAAATCTGTAGGGGTGGACCTGTGTGTCTGCCCTACCCCCTCTCTGCCCCTACAGGCTGGCGCCTGTCGGGTCTGTCTCTCCCGCGAGGGGAGAGACGATTCAAGCGTTTCTACGAACGGCCTTACCTTTTATTGATTTACGACCTGTTATAAAAATGAATTTTGAAGAATTAAAAAACAAAGCCATTAAATTACTTTCTTTTCGTGAACACAGTTCAAAAGAGCTCGCTCGAAAGTTAATTCAAATAGGTGGCTCTAAAGATCTAATTGATTTAGTTGATCTCGTGATTATTGATTTAATCCAAAAAGATTATTTATCTGACCAGCGTTATGCCGAAGTATTAATTAGATCCAGAGCCCACAAAGGCTATGGGCCAAATTATTGCAAAAGAGCTTTATTACAAGCAGGCGTTAGTCATGAAATTATTGAGCAGTCTATGCAAAATTCAGACATAGATTGGAATGAAATAAATCAGAAATTAATTAATAAAAGATCTAAAAATTCTAAAAATAGAGATCTTAAAAATCCTCAAGAAATTTTTAAATTAAAAAGATTTTTGCAGGGAAGAGGGTTTTAAAGTTTTAAATAGTGACTTCGCCAGGTAGACTCCGCGCGTTTTTTCTAGGGGACTGGGTTATGTTATTAGTAATAGATATTGGAAATACGCAGTTATTCGCAGGTTTATTTAAAGAAGACCAAATAGTTTTACGCTTTCGAAAATCTTCTAAAAATAAGCTGACATCAGACGAATACGGCTTATTTCTAAAAAGTATCTTACGAGAAAATGGCTATGACCCTGAAAAAATAACGGCGATTTCGATTAGCTCTGTGGTTCCTGATTTACTGTATTCGCTCCATTCGGCCTGTACGAAATATTTTAAAATCCGGCCATTGATTTTAAATGCTGATGCCAGAACAGGTATAAAAATAATGGTCGGTCAGCCTCAAGAAGTAGGTTCTGATCGTATCGCTGATGCCATTGCTGCAGAGTGGTTATATCCCAATGAGAATAAATTAATCGTCGATTTCGGAACTGCGACAACTTATGACGTCATGACGGATAAAGCAGAATGGTGCGGAGGATTGATTGCTCCTGGATTAAGAACCTGTATGGAGGCTTTATCTTTAAATACTGCGAAATTACCCCAGGTTGAAATTCAAAAGCCGAAAGTTTTGGTTGGTCGAGATACGATTGAGAATATTCAGTCAGGCTTATATTACGGTGCCTTGGGTATGACTCGAGAAGTGATCACAAGAGTTCAAAAAGATTATTTTCATGGCCACCCCATGAGGGTGATTGCGACGGGAGGCTTCTCGCAATTATTTAAAGGCGAAGATTGTTTTCACATCATTGAGCCAGATTTAGTTTTAATTGGTTTATGGCGTCTGCACCAGATCAATTAATAATTTCAAGAAAGCTTAAATTTCAAGATTACTTACCCACAGATTTTGTGGATGGGATTGTGGATAACAGGATTAAGCTTAGTGACTGTTTTTTTAAAACAAGTATTTGAAATTATTAGCTCGGATTTTGAGAATTTTTTTTAAGCTTTTTTTATATCAAAAAGGTAATGAAAAATTTTTAATTTTAAAAAATTAGCTTTTTAGAATTACCCACAGATTTTGTGGATGAGTCTGTGAGTAAGTTCTAAGTTTTGTATGAAGCTAAGAGTGAATCTAAGAAAATAGAAGAATTTAATCACGGTAATTTTTTAAGAGTTCTCTGGGATTTCAAAGATCCGGTTCTTTCTATGCGTGTAACACAGGCCAATGATTTTTCTCGACGAATGACATGAGCCAAATGCCGACGATCTTTGACTTCGACGACAGCGGACAAAACACCTTGGAGAGATTCTAATTCGTTGATTTGGAATTCAGTGATATTCACATCTTGGTCAGCGATAGTATTAGCAATATCAGCGACAGCGCCTTTAATATTTTTGATCCAAATAGTGATTTTTGCTGGGAAGGTTCTGGATTGTTCTTCAGACCAGTTCACATGGATAAAAGCATTGGGATTGGTTGCATCGATTTCTTTTAGAACTTCGCACTCAGCGCGATGAACGACGATTCCATGGCCTGGTTCTAGCGTCGCACGGATATCATCGCCAGGGATGGGGTAGCAACAAGTTGCATAGCTAGTCTTCATCCCTTCAGAGCCTGTTAGTGTCATTTCAGCACGGCCTTGGATCGGTTCGTCATGATATTGACCATGCAAAATATCAATAAGTTGATGTGAGACGACGATGCTGGCACGTTTTCCAGAACCAATTTCTAAGAAAAGCTGAGGGTCATTTTGTAATTTAAGAATATTTAATAATTTATCGCGAGCGGCTTGATCGACGGTTTCCCAACGCAGTTTAAATTCTAAAAGTGAATAATTTAAAAGCTTGTGGCCAAGATGAATCGAATCATCACGTTCTTGGGATTTTAAAAATTGTCTAACGGCACTTTTGGCTTTGGCTGTAATCACAAAATTTAGCCAAGTTGGATTAGGGCAAGCCGTCGGCGAAGTTAAAATTTCAAGGGTCTGGCCATTACCCAAGGCTTGAGAAAGCGGAACAATGCGTCGATTAATTTTGGCAGCCACGCAGTGATTGCCGACGTCTGTATGAATCGCATAAGCAAAATCTATTGGCGTTGAGCCTCTAGGAAGTTGTTTAATATCACCTTGGGGCGTGAAGACATAGACATCGTCTGGGAACAAATCAATTTTGACGTTTTCAATAAATTCTAAAGAGTTTCCTGATCGAGATTGCATGTCGATTAAATTTTGCAGCCACTCTTGAGTTCTTAATTCATTGGCGGATGCCGTTCCTTCTGTTTTATATAACCAGTGAGCAGCAATGCCAGACTCCGCGCGATCTTCCATTTCTTGGGTTCTGATTTGAATCTCGATGGGAACGCCATGGGGGCCAAATAAACTGGTATGCAAAGACTGATAACCATTAGCTTTTGGAATGGCGATATAGTCTTTAAATCGGCCGGGGATAGGCGTGTATAAATCATGGACCGCGCCTAACAGGGCGTAACATTCTCGGCGATCTTTTGCGATGACTCTGAATGCATAGACATCCATGATTTCTGAAAAAGGCAGACCTTTGTTTCGCATTTTTTTAAAAATACTGAACAGTCTTTTTTCACGACCAAAAATATGGCCTGGTGGAATATTTTCTTCGGCAAGTTTTTGAATCAGGGCCTCTTGGATTTTTTCTATTAATTTTTGTCGGTTACCTCGGGCTCGTTTGACACAAGCTTGGAGAACACGATAACGCATGGGATACAGCGCTTGGAAACCTAGATCTTCCAGCAATCTTTTCATGCTGTTCATGCCGAGTCTATTGGCGATGGGGGCATAGATTTCTAGGGTTTCTATCGCAATTCGACGACGCTTTTCAGGAGCCAAGGCTCCCAGGGTTTTCATGTTATGAAGCCGGTCGGCCAATTTTATAATAATCACACGAATATCATTGACCATGGCCAAGACCATTTTGCGAAAATTCTCTGCCTGGGCTTCCGCTTTTGAATGAAAAGAAATTTGAGTAAGCTTGCTGACGCCTTGAACTAGTTCTGCCACTTTGTCGCCAAACAAGGCTTCTAAATCTTCATGTTCATAGTGAGTGTCTTCAATAACATCATGTAATAAAGACGCCATGATGGTCTCAGGGTCCATATGCATTTCAGCCAATAAACAGGCCACGGCAACAGGATGGGTAATATAAAATTCCCCTGAAGATCGATATTGGGTTTCATGCGCATCGGCAGAGACTAGAAAACTATCGACGATGATGTCGATTTTTTCTCGCGTCATATATTGAGATAAACGGTGATTAAGCTCTAAAAAAAGAAACACAGTGGGGCTACTTATTCGGGTTAGAGTCTAAAAAAGAGCGGCAGTATATATCGGATAAATGATTTGTTCTTTGAGGTCGTTAAACAAAAATATTATTTTTATAGGCCTAAATATTCTTGAAATTTTTACGCAGCAAAATAATTAATCCAATGCCAGGCCAAGCCAGGAAAAAACTGACCCAATAAAAATCTACCCAGCCGATAGAGACTAATAAAATTCCAGCAATGGGTCCGACATAGATTCTGCCTAGGCTTTCCATGGCATTTAATAAAGCATACTGAGCCGCTGAGTATTGCCTGTTACATAGAGACATCGTTAAAGCTATGAATGCCGTAGATCCCAAGGCACTGCAAAAATATTCAATAAATAAAGTCACCATCATGAAACCCAATCGATGGCCCATCATAGCCAGCAAGACATAGCCCAGATTTGCTAACGCTTGAATACAACCAAAAATCAAAAGTGCTTGAAATAAAGACAGTCGTTTCATCCAAAATCCCGCCACAATGCCGCCCAAAATAGCTGCAATGACACCGACGATTTTATTAGCCAATGCGACTTGTGTGAGGGAAAACCCCAATCCTCGAAGTAAAAAAGTGGTATTAAAAGACAGTAAAAATGCATCGCCTAATTTATAAAAAATTAATACAAACAATAGAGCTAGCGCGGTCGAAATTTTAAATCTCGAAAAAAATTCTAAAAAAGGTTCTCTAATAGCTGCTTTAAGAGTTTTGGGTGGAGGAGATGCCAGAGGTTCTGGAGCTATAAAAGTTAAGATTAAAGCCAGAAACATGACACCTGACATGATCATATAAGCGTCTTGGAATCCCAGATGCTGAGCGAGTATTAAAGCCATCGCCCCTGACAAAATCATAGAAATTCGATAACCAATGACAAAACTCGCGGCACCTAGGCCTTTTTCTTTGGTTTGATCACAGACGTCGACTAAATAAGCGCTAATAGAAATATCTTGAGAGGCTGAGCAGAAAGCAATTATTACGGCGAGCGCTGCAAGGGCTTTGGGAGAACTATTAGGTGAAAAAGCAGAGATAAAAAATAATAAAAAAACTAGGGCAATTTGAGTGAGCAATATCCAGCCGCGTCTTCGGCCCAGAAATGGCGGGATATATCTATCCATCAAAGGCGACCAGAAAAATTTATAGGCATAAGGCTGGCCAATCAGACTTAATAAACCAATGCCAACCAGTGAAAGACCCGCCTCGGTGTACCAGGCTTGAAGTGTGCTGCCAATTAAACAAAAAGGCAGACCTGAAGCGAAGCCTAAAATCAAAAGTGCAAGGGATTTTCGAGTGAGAGATTGACGGATCATTTTTGGATTAGATAGCTTGGATAAAAATCAAGGCAGGATCGTAGTGAGTGCTGGGGTGAGATACAAGAACAGCAACAGAAAATCAACAGAATGGCAATGCGGGATTAGAGATTAAAAATAAAGATAGATGGGTGTGTAGCACAGAAGTTATTTGAGAATTAATTTGTTAAATTATTAATAATTTTTGTCTTTATTAGTTGTGTAATTTGAATTCAAAATATTTGATTGGCCTCTCACGAGAAGGTCCTGTTTATCTAGTAACTGTCTTAGATTCTAAAAAATTAAATTTAATTAATTATTTCGAATGTTCGCCAGAGTGTTTGGGATTAGAAATTCAAAAAAGAAAACTCGAAAAATCAAAAGCAGGCATTGTCTTAGACCCTTCACAAACTTTAATAAAAGAACTGACTGACAAACCCATTAAAATTCCCAATTACTATTTTGCTGAATATTTGACCCAGAGGCTGTATCAAGAGCAGGGTATTGACCCCAAACAATGGGTGATGGATTTTGAAAAAAATTTAAATAAACCAGGCTATTTAATTTATTTAGCTAAACGCCAAGAAATAAAATTTTTAGAAAAAAAGATTCAAGATAGTTTTTTAGATCCAGTGTTAGCTGAGCCTGAATTAGTCTCACAAAGCCGTTTTGATTTTTTTAAAAATATAAATATTCCTGAAAGATTTTATCTCTCGGCCTCTGTAGCTATGGGAATAAAAAAGAGAATAAAAATATGAATCTATTTCCCTATCGAGAAAAAGCCCGAAAGAAATTTTTTTATAACTATTGGTGTTTGTGGGGAATCAGTATTTTTTTATCTATTGGGCTGATGGTTATTTTCGGGGTTCAAATAGATTTAGATAATTTTAAAAATCAGAAAATCTTGGATCAAGAAAATCAAAATTTAATTTTTTTAAAAAAATCTTTAGATCAAGATCAAAAAATTTTACAGCAATCGAAATTAAAACAGGCAAGCCTGAGCTATTTAAATAATCTTTTGGATTCTAATAAAAATTTGGAAATTTTTTTTGAAATGCTTCCCACTGTTTTGCCAACGAATGTGAGCGTGAATTATTTGAGTTTTAAAGAAAGTTTTAAAGAAAATATTTTTAAATTAAATGGGACAGTCGAGTCAGGTCAGGGGATCACAGAAGAAAGTATCCAGCAGCTTTCGACGCTTCGGCCCTTAGGGGTTTTTCAAACTGAATGGGTTTTTGACACGCAGGGCAATGATTTTGCGATGACTTTAAAAGATTAAAAGAGATGAATTAATGCAGGTTTTTTTTAAATTTTTTTTAAAAACTTTACCGGAAAGATCTTTGGGGATTCGGATGGGGTTTATTTTGATTTCTATTTTAATGGCCATGGGTTTAATTTATTTTTTTGGTCTTAGTTATTTTTTAAATTCACAAGAAAATCTCAAAGCGCAGATGAATCAAAATTATTTAGAACAAGAAATTTATAAAAATCAGCTGAAAATTCTGAGTTCTAAAAAAGAATTTATTAAGATTCAAGAAGTCCAATTAGAAAATTTTTTAAGGCAATTGAATTCGCCAGACAGTATTAATTTAATTCAGGGGGATTTAGCTGACCAGGCCATTGCGGCAGGGCTATTAGTTCAGAGTTCAAATCAAAATTTAAATCAAAATTTAAATCAGGGAGGGGATTTAACGGGATTATTTCCTAGTGCTGATTTTCAAATGGTATTAATAGGTAATTATCAGGATTTTAAAAAATATTTAGACCAGGTTTTTATGAAATATAATTTTATTAAGCTTACGGAGTTTTCAATAGAAAAAATAAATTCAGAGTCTTCAAAGTTACAAATGACGATTCAGTGGGAACTTACTCTTCTTCCCCAAAGCGATGACTAATCAGGTCGTAGACAGCAGAGACAGCGGTTTCAGCATCAGGGCCTTCGGCAGAAAGCATGAATTTAGTGCCACAAGGAGCCGCGAGCATCATGAGACCCATAATGCTTTTAGCACTAGCAATATGCTGATTATCTAATCGGGTTAAATAGACTTCAGATTCAAAACGGTCAGCGGTAGAAACCAGTCTGGCAGAGGCTCTGGCATGCAGGCCCAGTTTATTAACCAAAATAATATTTTTGGTAATTTTATGTGAATTGGATAGGTCAGAATCAAGCATGATTAAGCATGAGCAGGGTGGCCAGTATTAATAGGTAGATGGCAGGTGATGCCAATCAAACCACCTTGTTGAGTTTTCTCAGCGAGTAACTCTAAAGAATATTCTTCAGCGTAATTCAACGCTCGAAGCAACATGGGAAGATTCAAACCACTGACTAAGGCTTTATTAACTAATGCCAAACTGTTTGCGATGTTATGAGGTGTTGCGCCATAGAGATCAGTGATGATCAAAACACCGCCGCCTTGATCCAGTTTTTTGACCAATTGAGAAGCCTGTGTGGAGACCACTGAAATATCGCTGCGAGAGCTAATGCTCAAACAGGCGATAGGGGTCCGAATGTGACCTAATATATTTTTTGCGGTTTCTAGGAGTTCCAGGCCAATCTCGCCGTGGGTCATCAGTAAAATACTTACCATTGATATCTGTCTCTATGCTCAAAGCGGACGCAAGGGTACTTTGAGCCCAATCGTTTTGCAAGCTCAACGACGGCAAAGACAGAGCGGTGTTTCCCGCCTGTACAGCCAATCCAAATGGAAATTAAACAAGATTTTTCTGATAATTTATTTTTAATAAAATTCTCTATTTGATTTTCCAATAGATTTATTTTTTCCATCATGTCTTGGGAATTTAAAAAAAATTCTTGAATGATTTTATCTTCGCCAGAATAGGGTCTGAGTTTTGTATTCCAATAGGGATTAGGTGCGTCACGAATATCTAAAATTAAATCTAAATTTTTATTTAGACCAAAATTAGGGTCGCCAAATTTGAATCCAAAAGAAGTCAAAAAAATATTAGGGGTTTGAATTAGCTTTAATAATTCTTGAGAAGTTTGATTTGAATAAGGGCTAGCAAATGGATTAATAATTTTAAGATTTTTGAATAAAAAACTTTGAGGGCGATCGCCCCAATAAACTAAAAAATCTATTGTATGTTCCCGTACACAGTGCTTCTCAGGAGTTAAATCAACAATAGGCTGACCATGGATTTTTAATTTTCCAAAGCCACTTTCAGGACATCGGCCTATAAGTTTTTGCTGAGTTGAGTCTGTTGAATCTAAAGAAAGTAAAACGAGATCATCGGCGACGAGAGAATAACCCTGTTGGATCAAATCATAAGAAAGCTGGGATTTTCCAGATTTTGAGGGCCCCATAATCAAAACACCCACCCCGCTTATCACAACAAGATTGGCATGAGCAGAAGTGGGTGAGATAGGCATATGGGGTGATTATTTGATTTTATTCTTCGTCTTGAATCATAAGTTTTGGACCCGAATGGTCTTTTAATTTATCTTTATGTTTGAGCAATTGACGGTTTAATTTATCAATTAAAAGATCAATGGCAGCATACATGTCATGGTCTGTGCTTTTAGCAAAAATTTGAGCGCCAGGAAGATCCAGCTTGGCTTCTGCAAAATGATGGTGATGATTCTCGACGCTGAGAATGACATGAATAGAAATAATATGGTGGTCATGCCGGGAGAGCTTGGCAAATTTGTGGGTGACGGCATCACGAATGGCATCGGTGATTTCAAGATGACGACCGGTGAGTTGTAATGGCATGGATGGCTCCTAGATATAAATATGAAACAGGGATTTAAAACGCTCGGCATTAGATCATGAAAATTGGCGAGGTCGCAATATGAATTAGATTTGAGAACCCATCGATCGCTACTATAGTTCGCGCTTTTTTGACGGGTTTTCCAAAGGGATTGGTGTTTAGAATTTTATAATTTTTTTTGTTTTTAAGATTTTCAAGAGAGGAAAAATAAATGCAGCATGCGAATTTTGTTAAATCTATGGTTGAAGCCGCTTTGGCTGAAGATATTGGTTCGGGAGATATTACGGCCCAATTGATTGACGAAAATAAAGAAGTCACTGCCCGAGTGATTACTCGCGAAAGTGGAGTCGTGTGTGGCTTGGAATTTGTTCGTGAGGTTTATCGTCAGATTGACCCATCAGTAAAAATTGAATTTGATGCCTTAGACGGTGATCGGGTTGAACGAGATAAAGTTTTATTTCGAGTGAAGGGCAATGCGAGAAGTATTCTGACAGGTGAAAGAACAGCGTTGAATTTTTTACAAACACTGTCGGGAACAGCGACCATTACGGCGGCGTATGTCAGTGCATTAATTGGGACACAGTCACAATTATTAGATACCCGTAAAACCCTGCCGTTATATCGATATGTTCAGAAATATGCCGTTCGTTGTGGCGGTGGGCGAAATCACCGAATGGGATTATTCGATGCGTTTTTAATCAAAGAAAATCACATTACAGCCAAGGGAAGTATTACAGCCGCTGTTAAAGAAGCTCAAAAAATAGCACCCGGCAAGACCATCGAAGTCGAGGTCGAAAGATTGGATCAGATGGAAGAAGCCATCAGAGCAGGGGCGCATATTGTCATGCTCGATAATTTTATACTCTCTCAAATTAAAGTTGCAGTGATTCAGAACGCTGGGAGAGTCAAATTAGAAGTTTCTGGAAATGTAACCTTGGAGACCATTCGTGATGTGGCGAAAACGGGTGTGGATTATATTTCCTGCGGGTCAATCACAAAGCATGTGAAAGCAATGGATTTATCCATGAGGATTTTGTAGGGGAGAATTTGTGTCCTTGTATGAGGGTATACTTTTAGTCTATAGTATACTTATACAGAAGGATATAAAAACCCATGGACAATTTACTTGAAACTCTCTTAGAAGAAGGATTTTTAGCGATTTCAGAGGCTAGATTGGGTACGCCCAGGCTGTGCCAATTTCCAGAATCTGAAAAAATGATCAAAGTAGCCATTGGCATGAGGCGTAGTGGTAAGTCCTATTTTCTTTATCAGACGATTAATGCTTTTTTAGATCAGGGAATTAAGCCGGAACAAATTTTGTTAATTAATTTTGAAGACGATCGTCTTTTGCCCATGAATGCCAAAGAAATGGGGCAGCTATTAGATAATTTTTATAGTTTGTATCCAGAGAATCACCATCGGCGTTGTTATTTTTTCTTAGATGAAGTTCAAAATATTGAAGATTGGAATCTTGTTGTCCGGCGTTATTTTGATAAAAAAGATACACAAATTTATTTGACAGGGTCTTCAGCCAAGTTATTAAGCACAGAAATTAATACCAATCTTCGTGGAAGATCATTGGCCGTTGAAATTTTCCCTTATAGCTTTAAAGAATATTTATCGGCTCATCAGATCAAGCCTTTAAAAGGTCCCTTTGGGCAAGCATCTTTAGATTTAATGAAAAGCCATTTATTAAATTATTTTTCTCGGGGCGGATTTCCGGCTGTTCAAGCCATGTCTATGAATGATTGGCGAGAGACTTTAAGAAATTACGTAGATACGACTCTTTTGAGAGATATTATTGAGCGCCATAACATTGGGAATACCCAATTATTAAAATACTTGGCGACCAGTTTGCTTAAAAATGCCGCTTCACCTTTTTCTATTAACAAATTTTTCAATGATATTAAAAGCCAGGGCTTACAAGTCAGTAAAGAGACTCTGCATACTTATCTAGGTTATCTAGAAGATGCTTTTCTTGTTTTTACTGTCCCTTTTTATTCAGAGTCTGAACGCGAGAGACAAACTAGACCTAAAAAAATTTATGCTGTTGATTCTGGGTTGATCAATATGGTGTCACTAGGATCAGGTGCAGGTGCCCAAGAGGCTCATGGGAAATTATTTGAAAATCTAATTTATCTGGACCTTCGCAGACAAAATAAGAAAATTTATTTCTATAACACCCAAGAGGGTTATGAAATTGATTTTGTGACTGTCAGTCCAGAGGGCCATCGAGAGCTTATTCAGGTGGTTTGGGATATAGAAGATCCAAAAACAAAAGATCGAGAAGAACGAGCCTTAGTTCAGGCTGAACAAGAGCTAGGTATCTCTGGTCGGATTTTGACTGTACGGGATTATCTTAAAAATTATTCTCGATAGATCTCGATAGATCTTTATGGGGGTATAGGCGTTCCCTCTGTCATCCTTTAGAATTCGCCGTTTTTTTTAATTAATAAATATATAAATCTTAAAATAGGGATGCTTAGTCCATGTCCATAGCCAATAACGCTGATTTCTACAAAGACAGTTTAAATCTCCCTGAAACTGATTTTCCCATGAAGGCCGGTTTATCTAGCAAAGAACCTGAGATTCTAAAAAAATGGCAAGCGCAGGATTTATACGGCCAAATTAGAAAAGCTCGGAAAGGCGCGAAAAAATTTATCTTGCATGACGGTCCCCCCTATGCCAATGGCAATATTCATGTCGGCCACGCGGTCAATAAAATTTTAAAAGACATCATTGTTAAATCTAAGGGTTTATCTGGCTTTGATGCCCCCTATGTGCCTGGCTGGGATTGCCATGGGCTGCCTATAGAGCTCAACGTTGAGAAAAAATATGGAAGAGCTGGGGATAAAATTTCTGTCAAAGAATTTAGAGCCAAAAGCCGTGAGTACGCGGCATCCCAGGTCGATAAACAAAGAGAAGATTTTAAGCGCCTAGGTTTATTAGGAGACTGGGATCACCCGTATCAAACCATGGATTATGGCTTTGAAGCCGATGTCATTAGAACGCTGGCTAAGATTGTCGAACGAGGCCATTTGCATCAAGGGTTCAAGCCAGTTCACTGGTGTGTGGATTGTGGATCTTCGTTAGCTGAAGCTGAAGTCGAATATCAGGATAAAACATCTGAGTCTGTGTATGTTTTATTTAAAATTGATAATCCGGCTTTAGCTAAAAAAGCCATGGGAATGCAGGTTGATTTGAACTTAAATGGCGAGCCCATTTTTGCGGTTATTTGGACTACGACACCTTGGACGTTGCCAGCTAATCAGGCAGTTTGTGTGCACCCTGAGATGGACTATGTATTGGTCGAAATAAATTTCGAGGGAGAGTTGGTTTATTTAATTCTGGCCGAGTCTCTTGCTGATAAAGTGTTATTAATAAGTGGATTAGAAAAGCAAAATAAAAATTTTATTAAAGCCAAATTCAAGGGAAAAGATCTGGAAAATTTGGGCTTAGTCCATCCATTTTTAGACAATAAAATTGTCCCGATAGTCTTGGGGGATCATGTTACCAGTGAGTCTGGGACGGGTTTAGTTCATACAGCGCCGGCTCATGGGGTGGATGATTTTAGGGCCACTCGGCATTTGGATCTTTCTGCTGAATCGCCAGTCGATGCTCGAGGTTGTTTTGTCCCTGGTACGCCGTTTGTGGCTGGGCAGTATTATGCCAAAGCGAATAGTTTGATTATTGATCTATTAGAAACCAATTCGAGATTATTATTCTCACTGCCTTTGAAACATTCTTATCCGCATTGCTGGCGTCACAAGACGCCCATTATTTTTAGAGCCACGCCGCAATGGTTTATTTCTCTGACGCAAGCACATTTAAAAGATCAAACCATGGCTTTATTAAATAGCATTCAGTGGGAACCGAGCTGGGGCTACGAACGCATGAAGCTCATGTTACAAGACCGTCCTGACTGGTGTATTTCCAGACAAAGAGCTTGGGGAACGCCGATTGCGTTATTTATTCATAAAGAAACAGGGAAGCCTCATCCAGATTCTGTGAAGCTCATGCATCAAGCGGCTGACCTAGTTGAAAAAGGCGGTGTGGACGCCTGGTTCGAAGCCAGCGCTGAAGATTTTTTAGGGCCTGAGGCTCAAAATTATGACCGTGTCATGGATACGCTGGATGTTTGGTTTGATTCAGGGGTGACCAGTGCCTGTGTCTTAGAGCGCCGTGAAGACTTAAGTTTCCCAGCCGATATTTATCTCGAAGGGTCAGACCAGTACAGGGGCTGGTTCCAAACTTCTTTACTTTCTTCTGTGGCTCGCTGTGGGAAAGCGCCGTTTAAAACAGTCATTACGCATGGTTTTACGGTGGATTCTGAAGGCCGAAAAATGTCTAAGTCTTTAGGTAATGTCATTGAGCCTCAAAAAATTATTCAGACTTTGGGGGCTGATATTTTAAGGCTCTGGGTCGCTTCGACAGATTTTCGCCAAGAGATGAGCGTGTCTGATGAAATCTTTAAGCGGGTGTCTGACATGTATCGTCGGATTAGAAACACAGTCAGATTTTTATTAGGAAATTTGCATGACTTTGATCCCGAGAAAAATCTAGTACCCGGTGAAAATTTAGTTTTATTAGATGCCTGGATATTAAATAAAGCCCATGGGTTGCAAAAAGAAATTATCGAAAGCTATGAGACTTTTCAGTTTCATGCGATTTGCCAAAAACTGCATCATTTCTGTGTGGTAGACCTAGGGGGTTTATATCTAGATGTCATTAAAGATCGCCAATATACCTGCGCTAAAAATTCTTTAGCCCGACGCTCTGCACAGACGGCTTTGTATCATATTGCTCGAGCTATGACGCTTTGGTTGGCGCCGATTTTAAGTTTTACGTCAGAAGAAATTGCAAGCTATTTGCCTGGGGATTCAAAAGAATCAGTCTTTTTAGAAACTTGGTATGAAGGTTTGAGGGCTTATCCTGAGAAATCTTTATTAGATCTCAGTCACTGGGAGTTATTACTTAAAGTTCGTGAGGTCGTGAATTTAAAAATTGAACATGCCAGAAATGCAGGATTGGTCGGTTCATCGTTAGAAGCCAAAGTTATTTTATGGGCAGCAGAGCCTGTTTATTCTTTATTGATGGAGCTGGGGGATGAATTAAGATTTTTATTCATTGTTTCGCAAATCGAAATTTTTGGATTAGATGAAATAAATCCAGAAATAAATCCAGAAAGAAAAACAGAAATAAATATTCTGGAAATCGAAATTATAAAAAGCTTGGGCCAAAAATGTGATCGTTGCTGGCATCGAGTTTTTGATGTGGGAAGCATTAAAGAACATCCGGGTGTCTGTCCTCGCTGTGTTGAAAATATCATGGGGCAAGGGGAATCCAGGCGATATGCGTAATATTTATTGGCTGGTTTTGTCTGGAGTGATTATTTTTTTAGATCAGATCAGTAAAATTTTGGCGGTGAATTATTTAACTTTTCAGACACCCAAAATAATCATTCCCCGATTTTTTAATTTGTATTTAGATTTTAATCAGGGCGCTGCTTTTAGTTTTTTAAGTCAGTCAGGCCATTGGGCAGAGGTTTCTTTTTTATTGTTAGCAGCCGGTGTGGGTTTAATTTGTTTTATTTTTTTACTGACCCAGAAAAATAATGCTTGGAAATTAAATGCTGGATTGGCTTGCTTGATGGGTGGGGCTTTAGGCAATGGTCTCGATCGATTACGTCTTGGGCATGTCGTTGATTTTATCCAATGGTATTTTGGGTATTGGGGAAATTATTTTTGGCCGACGTTTAATCTAGCCGACAGTGCGATTTGCATGGGGGTGGGTTTAATTATTTGGGGTGAATTTTTTAAAAATAAAAATAAAAAAATATTAAAAATAAGAGATAAAAAATGATTAAACATGACAGTCAAGTTTCTATGCATATTGATATCCGATTAAAAGACGGTTCGATTGCGGATTCAACCCGAGATTTTGGAAAGCCCATGATATTTAAAATGGGTGAAGAAGTTTTTTCAGAAAAGTTAGAGCGGGCTTTATTGGGTTTAAAAACTGGGGATAAGAAAAAAGTAATGTTATTCCCCCAAGAGGCTTTTGGTGAAAGTCATCCTGCGAATATTTATGAAATTCCTAAAACCCAATTGGCCAAGATGACAGACGAATATGAGATCGGGACGATTATTTTATTTGCTCAGCCGAATGGTCAGCAGATGCCTGGTATTGTCAGGGCTATAGAAGCCACGGAAGTCACGATTGATTTTAATCATCCGTTGGCTGGGCAGGTGGTTTTGTTTGATTTGGAAATTATTTCAGTGGATTGATGAGGCGTTAATATGAAAATTTTTGGTGTTCGTGGGGCGATTACAGTCACAGACAATTCAAAAGAAGAAATAGTGAATGCCACCGTAGAATTATTAGAAAAATTATTAGATCAAAATCAAATTAAAACAGAAGACATTGCCAGTTGTTTTTTTACCGTGACAGGGGACCTCAATGCAGAGTTTCCAGCTGTTGCTGCGAGAAATTTAGGCTGGAAAAATGTCGCGTTGCTATGCGCGATGGAGATGCCAGTGCCGGGCGCTTTGCCTTTGTGTATTCGGGTATTGATTCACTGGAATACGTCTAAGAATCAGGATGAAATTAAACCTGTTTATTTAAGAGAGGCGGTGAAATTAAGGCCGGATTTGGTTCGGGATGGGATTTAACCATTCCTGATTTTCAAATTATTTTCTTTGGCGAATTCTAAAACATACGAATACATAGACGGGTGAGCGTTTTTTAGTTCTATGTCCATGGAAACGCAGTTATTGCCGTCTAGGACCAGGGGTCTTAATAAAGGCGAATAAGTCATACGTCTATCTCGAAAGCTAGAAAGCGAACCACACATGCGTTCAGCCCAGTCGGTTGGGCGAAATTTGTGGCCATCGAGCGTCACGCCTTCGATGATGATTTTATTGGGGGAAAGTTCGTCTGACATTTAGTTGATCAATATAGGCTAGGTCGAAATTGCGCGGCATTATAGAGAAGTTGTGGCGGTAGTCACAGGGGGGTGGGGATCATCAATTAGTTTTAAGACGCCTGTCTTCTAGTAAGAAAGACCATTAGAATCGCCGCCTATTTTTTTATTCTTGATTGAGGTTTTTTTCTATGTCTATCCAGCACACTGTTGTTTTTACGTCTGCCGCTGCCGCGCGTGTTAAAGAATTAATCGACGACGAAGGCAATCCGAATTTAAAACTAAGAGTTTATGTCCAAGGTGGGGGTTGTTCTGGTTTTGAATATGGCTTTACGTTCGATGAAAACATTGAAGACGAAGATACGCAGGTCAGCACAGATAGCGTGATGTTATTAATAGACTCTAATAGCCTTCAATATTTAAAAACCGCGACGATTGACTATGTCAAAGACGTAAACGGCGAACAGTTCGTGATTAAAAATCCGAAAGCTAAAACGACGTGTGGATGCGGGTCGTCGTTTTCGGTGGAAGATGAAGCTTAGGGCGAATAGAGTTAAATTTTCCGTAGGGGCAGACCCGTGTGTCTGCCCGTGATAATCACCTGCCACCGAACGAGGGCGGACACGCGGGTCCGCCCCTACGAATTCATTCAATATGGGTAGTCGATGTCGATTAAAAATAATATTTGAATACACGGCTTTTAAAATAACAAAAACCATGATTAAATTTTTAAAAAATTTAATGAGATTGTTATGGCCTACGACCCTGATATCCATCATCGACGTTCTATTCGATGGAAGAAATATGACTATTCCCAAGAGGGGTTTTATTTCGTGACTATTTGTGTCACGGCGAAAGATTGTTTGTTTGGAAAAATTGTAGACCACAAGGTTTTTTTAAATCCTTCAGGTGAGATGATTGAAAATCAATTTTTCAAATTGGAAACAAAATATTCAAATATTCGATGCGATGAATTTGTCTGTATGCCGAACCATATTCATTTCATTCTTAATTTTAAGCCACATTTAGAGCCAGATCCGAGTGTTCAGCTGCATTCGTTAGGAGAGCTTATCCAGTGGTTTAAAACCATGACAACCAACGAATATATTCGTCAGGTTAAAGAAAATTCGTGGAAGCCTTTTCAGGGAAGATTATGGCAACGTAATTATTGGGAACGAGTGATTCGTAGTGAGCAAGAATTATATTTTGTAAGGGAATATATCAAAAACAATCCAGAGAAATGGGAGTCTGATCGATTGTTTTCTGTGCAATAAATTGAATTTTTCGTAGGGGCAGACCCGTGTGTCTGCCCGTGATAGGCACCTAAAAATTGGCAATTCATTGAATGTTTCCCGTAGGGGCAGACCCGTGTGTCTGCCCGTGATCGGTACCCACAAATTGGCAATTTATTGAATATTTCCCGTAGTGGAAAACCCGTGTATCTGCCCGTGATAGGCACCCACAAATTGGCAATTTATTGAATGTTTCCCGTAGGGGCAGACCCGTGTGTCTGCCCGCGATCGGCACCCACAAATTGGCAATTCATTGAATGTTTCCCGTAGGGGCAGACCCGCGTGTCTGCCCGTGATCGGTACCCACAAATTGGCAATTTATTGAATATTTCCCGTAGTGGAAAACCCGTGTATCTGCCCGTGATAGGCACCCACAAATTGGCAATTTATTGAATGTTTCCCGTAGGGGCAGACCCGCGTGTCTGCCCGCGATAGGCACCTGTCACCGAACGTGGGCGGACACGCGGGTCCGCCCCTACGAATTCAGCCATCCTGCCTTGCAGATAATCGCCCTAATTTTTCGAACGATGTTTTAATGCTTAAATTTTAATAAGCCTAAAACACTTGAATTAAATCAATAACAAATAAAGTTCACTTAAAATTACTGGTCATCCGGTCAATTTACAACACTAAGAAAAACAGCTGAAGACGCTTGATTCGCCTGGGCTTGGCTGATAGGTTCAGACCAATATTTTATGCATATTTATATGAGAGGCCATGATGTCGGGAACAGCACAAACCAAGATTTTTAACGATGAAGATTTTGCACCGGCAGGGTGGTTGGGTGCAGTTAGCACATACGCAAAAATTGGCCCAGGGACTTTTACTTCTTGGTCAGCGGATGTTTGTGCTACAGAAATTGCAAAAACCATGGCGGAGCGGTTGAAACCAGGCGAGGTGGATGGGCTCTTGGAGGGAGCAATTCGTCGCAGTGTTCTAGCGTTTATTAAAAAATTTAGTTCGCAGGTCCGCTCTCACAACCAAGCAGCTCAGCTTTTTATGTTGGCGGTGAATGGCAATTGGGATAAGTGGACGCAAAGTGAAATTCAGGCTGATGATCGTTTAGAAATGGCTGCTTTTTGTGAGAGCCAGTTAAGTGCAGGTGCGTCATCCCTCTTTGGGGGGAGTGGTCTTTATGCAGACAAAATCCATTTTTGTGATCGTGAATTTCCATTGCCTTTAGAACGTGGACTTGTAGATCGGATACCTAAGAAGTACGCAGAAAAATTTAAAGAGTTCAGCAATATTCAAAATACTGTTTTAGCTGAACGTGTTTGTGAAATAATTCTTGCAAGCGAACCCATTCCAACAACACATGCTGAAAAAGTCATAAGAATTTTTGAAGCGTCGATGAGTGTGGATGATCGATCTGAGAAAATTTTGTCTGCAGGGCAATTGGCCTCTCTTCACCGAGTTCCTGACACAACAAAATACAAACGAAAATTTATAGCTGCATGTAAGCAAGCTTCGCTGAAACAAATCGTGGCGGCGATTGATGTGCAGAAGGAGAGTGCTGACATCAATTTTGAGAGCCTCATTCAGGCTATTAACTCTTCTGTTGAACTAGTAACGTCTGCTCATGTCAGCCCTTCAGCAAATCTTGAAACTGGCATTGGAACTGGAACTGGAACTGGAACTGGAACTGGAACTGGAACTGGAACTGGAACTGGCACTGGAACTGATCAATCTTCATCACATCTTCTTACAGCTTTTACTCCTCCTCCTGTTGCTCCTGTAGCTGTTTTTGCACCAGCACCTGCACCCGCACATTCGCCTTCACCAGCTCCTGCTTCTGTACTTGTTACACCTTCACCTGCTGCTGGCATTGGAACTGCGCCTGTTGCAACTCTTTCAGAGCTTGCGAGTAGTAATGCCCGTGTTTCTTCATCTGAAGCTAGTGCTCCTTCTCCTTCTCCTTCTCCTTCTCCTTCTCCTTCTGTAAGAAGTCACTCTGCCTCTAGCGATGATTCTAGCGCTGACAATAGCGGGCCTCTTACTTTCCGAAGTTTAAGCATCCTTGCACCTGCACCTGCACCTGCACCTGCACCAGCGCCTGCACCTGCTCCAGGGCCTGTTCCTCTCCCTGGTGGGCTACTTCGCGTTAACAACGGGTCAGGAATATTTTTGGCTGGTGCGGATGGTTTATCAGGACCTAAAGCGGCCATTAGAATTAGAACACCTCAAGTTACATTAGCGGGACACCCTAGAAGAGATAGCTATTCAGACTCTGACGATGAATCTGTCGTTAGAATTGTTCATGCTGCTGGAACCGGAACTGGAACCGGAACTGGAACCGGAACTGGCACCGGAACTGGAACTGGAACTGGAACTGGAACCGGAACTGGAACCGGAACTGGAACCGGAACCGGAACTGGAACTGGCACTGGCACTGGAACTGGAACTGGAACTGGAACTGGCACTGGAACTGGCACTGGAACTGGCACTGGAACTGGAACTGGAACTGGAACTGGCACCGGAACTGGCACCGGAACTGGCACCGGAACTGGCACCGGAACTGGCACTGGCACTGGAACTGGCACCGGAACTGGCACTGGAACTGGCACTGGAGGAACTGGCACTGGGGCTTCTTCTGCTCATGCACCAGCACCTGCACAAACACCAGCACCAG
>CANJUQ010000028.1 GCA_947478175.1 Thiotrichales bacterium
GGCTTGAAATTACGAACCCAAGCCGTTTGCATCTCGACGATGAAATGCCGACCGTTTTGGTCTTTGCATAAAACATCCGCGATGGTTTTTTTAAATTCTGGAATTTCCGGGACGAGCTCTTGAGGTAAATATTCTACTTCGATAATTTCCCGACCGTTTTCTAAGGGCAGCAAAGCATTGAGAAAACTTTTCATAAGATGCGGGTGCTGTCCAAAGATTTTTTTAAAAACGACATCTGAAGTGGGGGCTAGATATTTGGACATAAAGACACTCCGTAAAAACCAATTAAAACTAAGCAAAACTAATCATGAGATGGATAACTGGAAAACAGGGCGAGATTGTACAGAAATATTATTCAAGGTAAACAATAAATATCATGAGTTTTTATGGATTTTTTTTGAGATTAATTAAATCAGCCCACCAGCTGTCCTGAATTCGTCGCCGGAATCGCCAAAGTAATTTGGACGGGCTGTGATGATTTTTGTGCCAGTTGGATTTGATGATGTTTTTCAAAAGTAAAAATCAGTGAGAAAGCTATGGCTATTGCGAGAATTCCCATAGAAATTAAAACAAATTTTTTATTATTAATAATCTTAATAAAAGCTGTTTGCTGAGTCGAAGGGGTTTGGCCTGAAGAAAAATTTTGACGGGTGTTTTGGCGAGGGCTGGGCTTATAATCTTGCTTCATTGGGATTCCATTAATTTTTAAAGAACATGAACTCTAATCAAAGGCCTATGATGGGTCAATTTCCATATCAAAAGATACGCCAGAGGGCTTTGTTCTTAATGCCTGTTTTGCTTTTGATTTTGATGGGATTAGATCTGGGGAGTGTTTTATATTTGCCCTGGTTTGAAAATTGGTTTGAACCAGAGATGACGGGAGAGAAAGTTGATTTTCTCTGGAAGATTTTAATTTTCAATCTTCAGTTACCACATGTATTAGCAGTTGTTTTGGTCGGGTCTGCGTTGGGGTTATCAGGCGGGGTTTTACAAAGTTATTTAAGAAACCCTTTGGCAGATCCTGCTTTAATTGGATTATCTTCAGGGGGGAGCTTAAGCACGGCCTGTTTTCTAATGTTAGCTAGGTTAGAAAATTGGGTAGTATCTCTCTGGGGTTATGTGATCAGTGCGTTATTAGGGGTATTTTTAGTTTTATTTTTTTTATTAAGGCTGGCTGTTTTTTTAGATCGTTTGGGCATTGCAGGAATTATTTTGATTGGGATTGGCGTTAATGCCTGTTTAGGAGCTGTATTGAGCTGTGCCATGGTGTTTTTAGATCAATCAAATTTGAATCAAGTATTAATCTGGGGCCTGGGTTCTTTCCAATTACCATCGTATTTTTTATTAGTGTTATCCCTGGGATTTTGGATAGTTGGAAGCGTTGGTGTTTATTTAATCTTGGATGATCTGGATAAATTAAATTTTGGGGAACGTGCTGCTTTTAGCATGGGGGTTAATTTACAGAAATTAAAAATCAAAGTCTTGATTTCTGTGTCTTGTTTAATGGGGGTTGCCGTTATGTTGGCAGGGCCTATGGCTTTTGTTGGATTATTAGCGCCACACTTTGCGAGGTATTGGACGGGACCCAGAGCAAGATTTTTATTATTGGGAAGCGCGATTTGTGGGGCGGTTTGGTTATTGCTGGCGGATTTGTTGGCGTCTTTTTGGATTGAAGGGCAGCTGCCGGTTGGGATTGTTTGTGCCTTGTTGGGAGGGCCATTCTTTATTGGGTTATTAATCAAAATGGCTCGGAGATCAAGAATATGTTAGCCCTCAAAGAAGTCAGTTTAAAATTTTCAGGACGTGAGATTTTAAATCAAGTTTCTTTAGAGATTTGCTCGGGTGAATGTATGGTTCTATGGGGTTTAAATGGGGCAGGGAAATCTAGTTTATTAGATATTTTGTCTGGTTGGAGAGTGCCTGATTCGGGCAATATTTTTTTAGAAGAAAAATTATTATCCCAATGGAAAAGCTTAGAGAGAGCCAGTCGTGTAGCTTATTTAGCCCAGTATCATGAGATTTATTTTGATGCGAGTGTCTTAGAACTTTTAGAAAATAAAAATAATGTCTTAAAGCTAAAATTCGAGCAGTTATTAAATATTTTTAATTTAAATAATTCAGATTTATTAACCCGTCGTTTGGGGAGTTTGTCTGGGGGTGAGAAAGCTAAAATCGCATTATTGAGAGCTTTGCTTCAATTAGAAATATCGCTAGAAGAATCTTTGGAAAGATTTTATGAAGGGCGTTATTTATTATTAGATGAACCCTTGGCGCATTTAGATATGGCTTATCAGAAAGATCTTTATAGATATTTGATGGGTTTTAAGCAGCAGGGATTAGGGCTGATTATGATTATTCATGATTTAAATCAAGCCTGGAAATATGCCGATAGATTTTTAATTTTGGCGAATGGAAAATTATGGGAATGCGAGACACCAGAAGAGATCTTAAGGGTTTGCGAGTCTGAACATGGTTTGAAATTAAAGTATGTGCCCCTAGCCCAGGGCGTCGAGGGCGAGGGTTTTTTTATATAAATTTTTTCTTATGTATTTTTCTGTAGGGGGCGGCCAGCGGGCCACCCTATGGATACCAATAGGTATAAAGAAAACCTGAATGAATTTTAGGGTGGCCCGCCGGCTGTTCTTACAGACAAAACAGAAAAATATAGAAGGTTGTTTAAAAACGTTGTTTGTTGCTTTTCCATCTTGTATGATTGCGCCTCTTTTTTGGGTACCCCCCAATTTTGTTAGTTTCAAACAATCATTTGGTATATAGAAATATGGTCATGAAAACGTTTAGCGCCAAGGCTGAGGCTGTCGAGCGCCAATGGTTCGTTGTCGATGCAGCAGGTCAGACTTTAGGTCGTATGGCTGCACAGATTGCTCACCATCTTCGCGGAAAGCACAAACCTGAATACACCCCTCACGTAGATACGGGTGATTACATCATTGTTATCAATGCAGACAAAGTTCAGGTCACTGGTAATAAGGGCGAGGGTAAAATTTACTATCGTCATTCTGGTTATCCAGGCGGGCTCAAGACAACTAGCTTTAATGACATGATGAAAAATCATCCTGAGCGCACGATTGAAATCGCTGTCAAAGGTATGTTGCCTCATAATCCTTTGGGCCGTGATATGTATCGTAAGCTTAAAGTTTACGCAGGTACGGATCATCCTCATACGGCTCAACAGCCTGTGGTTCTCAATTTGGCGAAAAAGGCAGTGAATGAATGAAAGCACTAGAGCAATATCTTGGAACTGGGCGTCGTAAAACTTCGACTGCTCGTGTTTATCTCAGACCCGGTAAAGGCAATTTTATTGTCAATGGCGTTGATCTCGAGATCTATTTTGGTCGTGCGACTTCCAAGATGGTGGTCCGTCAGCCTTTGGTTTTGGCTGAAGCACAAGATCGTTTTGATGTATTGGTTAATGTCGAAGGCGGTGGAATGACCGGTCAGGCAGGGGCTATTCGTTTAGGTATTAGCCGTGCGTTGATGGTATTTGATCCAACCCTTCGTCCTTCTTTACGTGAAGCGGGCTTTGTAACTCGTGATGCGCGTCAAGTCGAACGTAAGAAAATTGGTTTGCACAAAGCGCGTAAGCGTCCTCAATATTCGAAGCGTTAATTTTTTTAATCTTCGAAAAAGAAACTCCGCCTATTCGTGGAGTTTTTTTTTATTATTTTTATTTTTTGTTTTTGTTAGGTGTTGCCTTGTGGGTCTCATGACAAGTGAATCCAAATCGGTATAATCCGTCCCCTGTTTTTGTCTCAGCTAGAAAGGAATTTTCATTGTGAGTAGTAAGCGTTCTGTAATGACTTTGTTCAATAATGAAACAGATCCCCGTTGCCATCGTGTCAGGATTGTTTTAGCTGAGAAGGGCGTCGTGGCTGAATTTGTCAATGTTCTGCCTAATAATAAACCTGAAGAATTATTTGAATTAAACCCCTATGGTTATTTGCCGACTTTGGTGGATAGGGATTTAGTTTTGTATTACTCGGAAATTATTGCTGAGTATTTAGAAGAGCGCTTCCCTCATCCGCCTCTTATGCCCGTTTATCCTGTCGCGCGGGGTCGTAATCGTTTGATGATGGCCAGAATCGATGAAGACTGGTACACATTGATGGATATTATTTTAAAGAATGAAGATAAAGCCAAAGTCAAAAAATCACGGGCTGATTTGTTAGATAGTTTGGTGTCTGTAGCACCTGTTTTTGCTGAATCGCCTTTCTTTTTGAATGATGAATTTTCTTTAGTCGATTGCTCTTTAGCGGCTTTACTTTGGCGTTTGCCTATCTTGGGCATTCAATTGCCTCCACAAGCAAAATCAATCGAAGACTATTGTAAACGTGTTTTTGCTCGTGAATCTTTCCAGGCTAGCCTGACAGATGCTGAACGTGAGATACGTGAAGAATAAAAATTTTGTAGGGGCTAATCTTGTATTCGTCCAATGCATAAAAAAACAAAAAATTTAAGAGTGTAATAAGCCATGGCAAGATTGAGGCCGTTCTTAGTAAAAGCAACGTATGATTGGATTATTTTCCATGGTCTAACGCCCTATCTTTTAGTGGATGCCACTTGTGAGGGTGTTGAAGTTCCTGGTGAATATATCGATGAAGGTCGTATTGTTTTAAATGTTTCACCGATGGCTGTTCGTAATCTTCAAGTGGAACATCAGTATTTAAGTTTCGAGGCCAGTTTTTCTGGTGAATCCTGGCAAATCTATGTTCCGACAGAAGCGCTTCTAGCTATTTATGCCCGTGAAAACTCTCAAGGGATTTATGCCCGTGATGAAGGCGGCTTAGGCATGCTAGTCAACGAAGGTGAAGAGGGTGAAGACCCAGATCCTTCAGCGGGCGAAGAAGAAGCCGAAGCCGAGAGTAATACGGCAGCGAAGCGTGCGAGAAGCAAATTAAGAGTCGTGAAGTAATTTTTTTAAAATTCAGCAGGGGACACGAAAATCTGATAATCAATCAGATCGCAAAGACAATGCAGGGTTAGACCATGGCATTCTTGGACTCGGGCAGGGTGATCTGAAGGCGCTCGGATTTCGACATCATTGGACGACAGCATTTTGGCAATTTTCCCGCCGTTTTTGCCTGTGAGGGCAATAATTTTTGCGCCCCGATTATGCGCAGATTCGACGGCTTTTATTAAATTCTGAGAGTTTCCGTCAGTTGAAATAATTAACAAAATATCGTTAGCCTGAACTAAGGCATCGATTTGTTTCGAAAATATTTGAGTTTGATCATATTCATCACCGATCGCCGTGAGTGTCGACGTATCTGTTGATAAAGCAATCGCTGGAAGTGAAGGGCGTTCAACATCAAATTTATTGAGCATATGCGCGGAAAATCGCTGAGCATCTGATGCAGAGCTACCGTTTCCGCAAGTGTAAATCCGATGACCTTGAATCAAGCCTTCTGCCATCATTTGAGCGGCTCTCACTAAAACAGGTGGTAAGGAATCAGCGGCCGCAATTTTTGTTTGAATGCTGTCAGAAAAATGCTCACGAACGCGTTCGATCATACTCATGGATAGTTAAACCTTTTTATTTTGATTTTGATTTTCTTAACAGCAGGGAATTAGAAAAATTAAATTAAGCCGCCTCAAAGGCATTTTTGATCCAGAGGATTTGTTCGTCTTGAGGTTTCTCGCCATGAATAGCAATGACATCAAAACGGCAGGCGATTTTGTCAAACAGGTTTTTCTTTTGCAAGTAAAGCTTGGCTGTTCGAATCAAACGCTGTTGTTTCGCATGATTGATCGTATCTTCTGTTAAACAAAAGTCCCCTGACTGTCTAAATCTGACTTCGACAAAAACTAAAACTTCTTGGGCTGGCTTAAATAATTTATCTTGATCTTTCATGATCAAATCTATTTCACCGGTTTTCCCCTGAAAATTAGTTTCAATTAAAACTAATCCTTGTTTCTGCAAATATTGATTCGCAATGGCTTCGTAAATTAATCCAGTATCTCGGCTCATGTTTAATTCTTCCGCCAGGTCGTCCCACTCGGGCTGTCTTCTAAGATAATCCCCTGATCTAATAAATTTTTTCTGATTTGGTCAGCCCTAGCAAAATCTTTTGATTTTTTGGCTTCTGCTCTTTCATGAATTAAAACTTGGATCGCAAAATCTTCTTGAGAATTATTCCCGCCTTGTAAAAATTTTTCAGGGTCTGAGTTTAATAAACCCAGAATATTTCCCAAAGCCAATAATTCTTTGGCTAGTAATCCCGCTTGAATTAAATCTATATTTTTTAATTTGTTTAATTCTCGGGCCATATCAAATAAAACAGCAATGGCTTCGGGAACATTGAAATCATCTTCCATGGCGGTAATAAACCGCTGGGTGAATTCACTGGGTTTTAATTTTTCAGAGCGCTTGACCCCCAGTAGGGCTGTATATAGCCGAGTTAAACTAGCTTTTGCGTTGTCTAAATTTTCTTTGGAATAATTAATTTGGGTTCTGTAATGCGAAGACGTTAAAAAATAGCGAATAATCTCCGCCGGATATTCTTTTAAAACATCTCGAATAATAAAAAAATTACCCAAAGACTTGGACATTTTTTCATCATTGATTTGCACCATTCCCGAGTGAATCCAATAGCGAGCAAAGTCACAATCATTCGCAGCCACAGATTGAGCAATTTCGTTTTCATGATGTGGAAAAGTTAAATCAGACCCACCGCCATGGATATCAAAAGTTTCGCCTAAGCATTTTTTAGACATGGCAGAACATTCGATATGCCAGCCAGGACGACCTAATCCAAACGGTGATTCCCAAGCCGGTTCGCCTGGTTTTGCAGATTTCCAAAGAACAAAATCGAGCGCATCTTCTTTATCTTCGTCGGGTAAAATTCTGGCGCCAATCTGTAGATTTTCTAAGTTTTGGCCCGAAAGCTTTCCGTAAGATTCAAATTTTCTCACTCGATAATAGATATCATTATTTTTAGCTTGGTAGGCAAAATTTTTCTGAATTAATTTCTGGACTAGCTCAATAATTTCTGGAATCGCCCCGGTCGCCGTGGGTTCTAGATCGGGCGGTAAAAAATTTAGATTTTTAAATTCTTCATGCATGATTTCTGTAAATCTAGAAACCAGGTTCTGGATACTTTCTTTATTCTCAGCCGCACGTTTAATAATTTTGTCGTCAATATCTGTAATATTGCGGACATAGGTCACGGCATACCCTTGCCAGCGCAAAAATCTAACGATCACATCAAACGTTGTGTAAGTTCTGGCATGCCCAATATGGCAGTAGTCATAGACCGTCACGCCGCAGACATAGAGATTAATTTTTTTAGGAATTAATGGCGTAAAAATTTGTTTTTCACGCGTGAGGCTGTTGTAAATTTTAAGCATAGAAAGACCTGACCCAATAAACAGACAAAAGACCGACATAGCCACCAAAGACTACGTCAGATAAGAAATGTGCATCAACAATGATTCGAGACAGTCCGACGCAGAGGCAAGCCAGCATTAACACTATCCAGAGCCAATGTTTTTTGAACACAGCCGCTAAAGAACCCAGCACGGCGAAAATCATGGTGCTATGACCTGAAGGCGTTGAATTAAATTCATATTTCGTCGATAAAAAATGAAAGCCGTATAAACCATGATCTAAAAATTCAATTGGACGATATCGAGCCAATAAAATTTTTAAAATTCCAGCTATCAGAAAAGCCACAATCCCAGCACTGCCAATCAGTAAATAGGGTTTAGCTTTGAGTTTATTTTTAAAACCAAAAACAATAAAAAGACCCACCAATCCAATCACAATAGATAAACCAAACAGATGAGAGGGAGCGAAAATCCTCGCAATATGACTGCTGATTTTATAAAAAATATTATCTGCGGGGATTTCTTGGGCGAGTTTTGCTAATGGCCTGTCAATCCAGAGAAATAAAACAGCATAAATAATAATCAGTGAAATAATGGCGAGAACACTAGGGGACAGTGTTTGATTTTTTATTTTATTTTGAGAGTTCATGTGGGTTTTTCCTGTGAAGTTTTGCTAAGAAACAGACAATGATTTTTTTGATTTAAAATTACTTGGCAAATAATTTTTCCTGAAAAATTTTCTGTAATAAAACTATCCAAAGGCTTAAGCATTAAATCATCAGAAGATTTATGAGATAAATTATTTTTGGAATGTCCTAAATAATGCATACGGGCAATAATTTCTTGGCCAATGAAACAACCTTTGGTTAAACACACGCCATTTTGACTGGCTAGTTTAATTTCGTCAGGCAAAAATTTTTCCAGGGTTTCAGGCGTGAGCCAGGCCGATTTATTTTCTATTTGATTTTCTAACCAGGCTTCGTAGGGACGCAATTTATTGCACCCTAATTCTTGATTTTCTGGATCTAATAAAACCAAAGCCCGTTGGGAATCTAATTTAAATAAATTTATTTTTTTTAAATCTTTTAAATCTTCTAGTAAATCTAGATTTCCCCAAAGCCCTATAACTTGGGTATCTGGTGTCATGAGCTTGATTTGAACTTTGGATCGAAGAACAAATTTTTTTAAATTTTTTAAAGCAAATTCTGAAATGTCTTTGGGGATTAAATAAAGATATTTTTCAGCTTGTTTATTTTTAATTAAATAACCCAGAGACACCATGCGACCTTGGGCATTACAGTGGGCTGTCAGTTGGGCCGTTTGTTCTGAAAGATTTAAAACATCACAGGTCAATTGACCTTGGAGATATTTCCCCGCGTCGGGACCTTCAATCAAAATGGGGGAATACGATAGCCAAGCAGCCTGTAGCATGAGAAAATGAGTCATAGATTAAAAAAAAGATGCGTGATTATTTCATGAATAGTAAACAAGATACAACCGAATCTAACAGACTTTCTAATATCCAAAATATTCAGAATATTCAAAAACGTCAGCTGGCCTGGGCTTGTCGTCGGGGGATGTTAGAACTGGATATTTTATTTAACCGTTATTTAGAAAATTTTTATGATCAGGCATCGCTAGAGCATCAAGAAAAATTCCAAAAATTATTAGCCTGTCAGGATCAAGAATTATTTGAGTGGCTCTTGAAAAAAAATCCCTGTGACCATCCTGAGTTGCTCGAGATTATTAGGGTTTTAATTCATTAAAATATATTTTTAATTCTAGATTTACCCCTACCAAATTTTTTTCTTTCTTGATAAAAAGCTCAGGCTTTTTTTAAAAGCATTAATTTAAACTTAGGAGGAGTTTTATATGTCTATTCATAATGTTCTGATCGTCAATCCTACTTGGAGTGTTGGTGAGCTTTCAGTACCAACTCGTGGTCGTTTAGTGACAGAAAATATCACGCTTTGGACCGCGCATGGGGATGAATCAACCGGCTGGACTGTTAAAAGAGTTGGCGAAGGTTCGAGTCAATCCTATCGCTCATTTGATGAAGCTATTTTAGGTTGTAAGCCAACATCCGGGCAGCAATGTGCTGTTTTTGGTGGAGAAATTTCTTCTTCTACTGATTCTATTCTTTATCTGTCAGGTGTTAACTCTGTTGAAGGTTTTCAATTGAGTATCAGTGCGTTTTTATCACCACCAGAAGAAGCAGCAGCAGCTGCTAGCGCATCAGAACCTTTGTTGGGTGGACCTAAAAAGAAGAATAGCTGTCTTCTCTGGTTAGCTTCTTGTTGCGGTAACAAACCTGCAGCAGCTGCGCCTGCGGATTTTTTAACGACCCAAGTGTATGACTAATTATCTTTAATAATCGACTTATAAAAGAGGTGAAATTATCAAAGGGACGTGTTGCAAAGACCGTCCCTTTTTTTATGGGGTTTAGCAAAAGATCATCTCAGAAAAAGGCGAAGTTGATGCTTCAATCAGGATCGGTATACTCCCGGCTTTTTTGGTCTGGGGGTCTTTTTAAATTATGTATAACAACTCGCTTTCTTTAGAAACTTTTGATCCTGTTTTAGCTCGCGCGATGGCCCAAGAGGCTCAGCGCCAAGAAGATCATATTGAGTTAATTGCTTCTGAGAATTACACCAGTCGAGCCGTTATGGAAGCCCAGGGTTCTGTGTTAACTAATAAATATGCCGAAGGTTATCCAGGTAAGAGATATTACGGCGGCTGTGAATATGTGGATATTGTCGAGTCATTGGCCATTGAACGGGCTAAGAAATTATTTAATGCCAGTTATGCAAACGTCCAGCCGCATTCTGGATCGCAAGCCAATGCTGCTGTTTTTTTAGCCTTATGTCAGCCCGGTGATGTGATCTTGGGTATGAGCTTGGCTGAAGGTGGGCATCTAACACACGGTGCGTCTGTTAATTTTTCAGGAAGAATTTTCAAGGCGTTTCAATATGGCCTGAATCAAGAGACAGGTTTAATGGATTATGACCAAGTTGAACGCTTAGCTCGTGAGCATAAACCTAAGATGATCATCGCTGGTTTTTCTGCGTATTCGAGAATCTTAGATTGGCAAAAATTCAGAAAAATTGCGGATGAAGTCGGTGCCTATTTAGTCGTCGATATGGCCCATGTAGCAGGGTTAGTTGCAGCAGGTCTTTATCCATCGCCGGTGAATATTGCCGATGTGACGACAAGTACGACACATAAGACTTTAAGAGGCCCCAGAGGTGGATTAATTTTGGCCAAACAGAATGAAGAAATTGCTAAAAAATTAAATTCTGCGGTTTTTCCAGGGACCCAAGGTGGGCCATTGATGCATGTGATAGCGGGTAAAGCCGTGGCGTTTTTAGAAGCCATGGATGAGTCTTTTTTAATTTATCAAAAACAAGTGATTGTGAATGCCAGAGCGCTGGCAAAAGGATTGATAGATCAGGGTTTCAAAATAGTTTCAGGTGGGACGGATAATCATTTATTGCTAGTGGATTTAATAGGTTTAGAAGTGACGGGAAAAGAAGCTGAAATAGCTTTAGGCGAAGCGTTTATTACGGTTAATAAAAATGCAGTTCCCAATGATCCTAGATCGCCATTTATTACTTCAGGATTGAGGTTGGGCTCTCCGGCTGTGACAACCCGAGGATTTAAAGAAGCTGAGATGATTTTATTAGCGAAATGGATTGGAAATATTATTAAAGATCCGAAAAATTTAAGTTTAATTTCTGAAATTAGACAAGCTGTCTGTGAGCTCTGTCAGCGATTTCCTGTTTACGGAAAATAGAGAGGAGAAATGAATGCACTGCCCGTTTTGTCATGCGCTTGATACCAAAGTGATTGACTCTCGTTTGGCATTAGAAGGCGCTCAAGTCAAACGGCGACGTTTATGTCCTGGATGTGATGAACGATTTACTACGTTTGAGTCCGTTGAATTAATCATGCCTCATGTGATTAAAAAAGACGGGAGTCGAGTGCTGTTTGATGAGTCGAAACTAAGATCGGGAATGTTGATGGCTTTACAAAAAAGACCGGTCAGTATGGATTTGGTTGATCAGGCGATTGCCAGAATTATTCATCAGATTAGAACGCATGGTGAGAAAGAGATCGAATCTTCCATCATTGGAGAATGCGTCATGAATGAATTGGCCCTGTTAGATCAAGTCGCGTATGTCCGTTTTGCGTCGGTCTATAGGCAATTTCAAGATGTCGAAGAGTTTCAGTCTGAAATAGAGAAAGTTAAAAGATCAAAATAATTTTTTTATTTTAAATAATTAATTTAATTAAAACTCGCATGCAGCAAGATATAAATATAAGTCAGGACATACAGCAGGCCGAATATAAACGGCAGAATAATTTCCATTCTTCGCAGTGAATTATAAGGCCGGTCAATTTGCATGGCTTTTCTTTCAGCAGACCAGGAAGGATTAGAAGGTAATCTTTTTTCCATTTCAGCAATGACAATTTCTTTGGCATTGGATACTCGGCGGTAATATTGAACCAATCGCCACCAGGCATAGCAAAGTACTAATAAACCCAATAATGGGAACAATAAAAGACCGACGCCTGTAATTGAAGCGGTATTTCTTAAAGAAAGTCCTAGGCCACTAATAAAAATGGCATGAAGGGTGAGGAAAAAAGTATTAGCTAAAGAGCGCCGCGCGGTAATCCTGTCATACATTTCGACGTAGAGTTTGTACTGTTCGACTAAGAGCGTTTGATAGAGTTCATTGCTGTAATTTTCAGTAGCTTCATCGTTCCAAAGTTCTTGGGAAATATTGGTGTGATCTAAAGAGGACATCGTGAAAACCTGCGGTCTGATTTTAGAAAGCGGGGGATGATAGCAGAGGGGGGTAGGCGGGTAAATCAGCGTAAACATCAGAGGAAACATAAATTAGCCAGTAATTCCCGCTGAATAATTAATTGAATACAGCTGTGTGATTTGAAAGAGAGTGAAGATTGAGATTGCGAAAATCTGAAAAGATTAACGAATCAAAATAATTTTAATCTCAGGGTCTGAGATCTTCTCCCAAATTTTATCGCTGGTTAAAGTTGGCAATTTTAAAATCTTGCCCAGATTGATGCACACACGATCTGCCAAAGAGAGACCGTATTTTTTTGTTTCTAGTCTGAGCAGACTCACGCCTAAAATTTGTTCTTCATCAAAAGCAATAATTTCTAAATTAAAGTTATCCAATACTCTTTTAGCATCTAATGCAGGAATGCCTTGTTCCAACATTTTTCCTAAGACTTCTGTGAAGTTCACACTGGAAATACAAGCTTTGTCTAAATGCTTCTGTACGAGTAGGGCGCCTGGTTCATCATTGATCAGAGACATCAATGCAGAAGCATCCAAAACAGAAGTAGTTTTTGATTTAAGCTTCATCGCGGCGGTCTTTAATAATTTCAGCGCTGAGGGATTTTTTCTTTGGATTGTATTGGGCCATGAGGTCTTGGGCTTCTTGAATGGCATGTTGAAGATTGAATATTTTTAATTCTTGATTCTCTACTTTCATGAGAAGTTCATCTCCAATTTCCATTCCCAAAGCTTTTCGCATTTCTACAGGGACCAAAACTCGACCGCCTTGGCTAAGTGTGACTCTTGCGGCAAACATATTATTCTCCGTCATTTTTTATAAATAATGACATATTTAATAAAAAGTGTCAAAATTTATTCTTATCTCCAATATTTTGGCCATAGGGAATTTTGCTTAATTCAGACAGTTGTTTTCCAGTTTTTTAAAAAAGTCACATGTACATATTGAATATTAGTGATGGCAATCAGTATGATTCGCGCTCCTTAAGTGGGCTACGGCCGGGTCGGCCGAACGTGAAATCAAAAAAATATAAAGATAAAAAAATGAGCAAATTTACTATTTTGAACGAGTCTATTTTTCAATATTTATTAAACCATCAGTCAGATATCTCTAAGCCGCTGAGAGATTTAATTAATCTAACGGCTCAGCATCCTTTGGGTTTTATGGGTACGCCTGAAAATCAGATTAGCTTTATGGTTCTTTTAGCTAAGTTAATCCAAGCCAAAAATATTATAGAAATTGGGATCTTTACAGGCGCGACTAGCTTGGCTTTAGCTGAGACTTTGCCATCTGACGGAAAATTAATCGCTTGTGATATCCGTGATGAATTTACAAAATTAGGTGAACCCTATTGGGAAGCAGCGGGAGTCAAAAATAAAATTAATTTAAAACTCGCTCCAGCCGCAGACACTTTAAAAAAATTATTATTAGACGGCCAGGCGGGGAAATTTGATTTGGTTTATATCGACGCAGATAAGGGTGGGTATATTCAATATATTGATTTGGCATTAGAGCTGGTTAGGTCTGGTGGATTAGTTTTAGCTGACAATGCGCTGAGATCAGGGCAAGTGGCTGATTTAGAGAATCAAGAAAAAACCACAAGACAGTTGAGGGATTTTAATAGCCATATTAAAAAGCTAAATAATGTTTTTTTTAATTTATTGCCGATTGGCGATGGCTTAATGATGATTTTGAAGAATTAAAAGAGCTTAAAAAACTGGAGCGGGAAACGAGATTCGAACTCGCGACCCCGACCTTGGCAAGGTCGTGCTCTACCACTGAGCTATTCCCGCGGGGTGGCTTTAATGAAAAAGCGCGCGAATCATAAAGATCTCAGCCATCAGGGTCAATAGTTTTTTAAAAAACAATCTAGTGCCTGGAAAGCTTTCTGATTAAACTCGCTGTTTTTTTAATCATGGTTTTTTGGAATCTTTATGTTAATCACTCCTGATGGCTGGCTTGTTGCTGCTGAGAAAAAAATATCTCCCTATTTTGATTCACGTCCCAAGGGTGAGATTTCTCTTTTGGTCATTCACTGTATTTCACTCCCGCCGGGCGAATTTAATACAGGGGCCATAGAAAAATTATTTATGGGAACTTTAGATTGCCAGTCAGACCCTTATTATCAAACCCATTTGTTAGGAAAACAGGTGTCTTCTCATGTTTTGATTCGTAGATCGGGAGAAGTCGTCCAATTTGTTTCTTTTTTAGACCGTGCTTGGCACGCAGGAGTTTCTAGTTTTAAAGGCCGAGAAAAATGCAATGATTTTTCAATTGGAATTGAGCTAGAAGGGACAGACGATCAGCCTTTTGAGCCAGTTCAATATGATTCTTTAATTAAACTCACCCAAGAGATTTTAAAAAATTATCCAGCAATTACCCCTGAAAATATTTTGGGTCATGAAGATATTGCGCCAGGTAGAAAAACAGATCCGGGGAAGTTTTTTAATTGGAATTTTTATAAAGAAAGCTTGTGAAAATAATTTTATTTTTATTGATTTATTTTTTAATTCCTGATTTTTTGAATGCAGAGATTAATAAAAATATTTTTATCATGGGATCAGATGGTCAGAGCATTATTTTAAATTCTCCTGCTAAAAAAATAATTTCTCTGGCTCCGAGTGTGACGGAAATATTATTTGATATTGGCGCTGGAGATTCTGTTATAGCCGTCGGGGCAGGATCTGATTTTCCTAAAGAAGCTCAAAGATTACCCATTGTTGCTGGGGTTAGGACCATTAATTTAGAACGAATAGTTTCTATGAATCCTGATCTAGTCATTGCTTGGAATGATGGAACATCGCCTTTAGCCATAGAGTCTTTAAGAAGATTAAATATCCCAGTCTTAGTTATTGCGGATTCGCATTTGTCTGACATTCCAAAATTAATCCAAATTTTGGGAAAAGTGACTAAAAAAAACCAAGAAGCAGATAAACAAGCACAAGTATTCACGCAAGCATTAAATTTTTATCAAACAAAATATTCTCACAAAAATCTTAAAAATCGGGTTTTTATTCAGATTGGCTCCCTGCCGTTATTTACCGCAGGAGGGGACAGTATTCAGTCAGAGATTGTGAATATCTGTGGGGGTGAGAATATTTTTGGAGATATAAACAGAGCCGCTTCAGAAGTATCAATAGAAGCTGTGATTGAGAGAAATCCAGATTGGATTATTGGCTTAGAGCCATTTGATAGAACTATTTGGACCCATTGGCCTGAAATAGAAGCAGTTAAAAACCATCAAGAATTAGAAATAAACCCTGATTTAATGGCCAGCAATGGGCCGAGGGTGATAGTGGCGGTTAGGCAGATTTGTCAGGCGATGCATGAAATCCCCCTGTCTCTCCCGCAAGGGGAGAGACGATAAAATCACATGAAAGTCCTGAATTAAATTTTTATTTTCGATCTTTCATATTTTTAAAAGATCTCTCACTCTCGCCGGTATAAAGCTGGCGAGGGCGGCAGAGCTTAGCACTAGGGTCTGCAATCATTTCGTTCCAGTGAGAAATCCATCCGACGGTTCTGGCTAAAGCAAATATCACGGTAAACATGTTGGAGGGAATCCCAATCGCATCCATCACAATGCCTGAATAGAAATCGACGTTGGGGTAAAGTTTTTTCTCAATGAAGTAGGGGTCTTTTAGAGCAATATCTTGCAACTCCATGGCAACTTGTAAAACAGGGTTATCTAACTGCCCCAGTTCTTTTAAGACTTCTTTACAAGTTTCTTTCATGACTGCGGCACGAGGGTCATAAGATTTATAAACCCGGTGACCAAAGCCCATGAGTCTAAAGCCGCTGTTTTTATCTTTTGCTTTGGCAATAAATTCTGGAATTTTGTCGGGCGTACCTATCTGACGGAGCATATTCAACGCCGCTTCGTTAGCGCCACCGTGAGCAGGGCCCCACAAAGCAGAAATCCCAGAGGCGATACAAGCAAATGGATTGGCGCCTGTAGAACCTGCAAGTCTGACAGTCGAGGTTGACGCATTTTGTTCATGGTCTGCATGGAGCGTAAAAATTTTATCCATCGCGCGAACAAAGACAGGATTAGGTGTGTAAGACTCACAAGGCGTGCCATACATCATATGTAAGAAATTCTCGGCATAACTCATATCATTGCGAGGAGGCATAAAAGGCTGGCCAATAGAGTATTTGTAACACATAGCAGCAATGGTTGGCATTTTTGCAATGAGTCTAACCGCAGCCAGATGACGATCTTCTTCGCGATGAATATTCAAAGCGTCATGATAGAAAGCAGACAGGGCACCGACGACACCGACCATGATGGCCATGGGGTGTGCATCTCGACGGAAGCCTCTAAAGAATTGAACCATTTGTTCATGGATCATTGAATGATGAACGATTTCATTATTAAAAACTGATTTTTGAGCAGGATTAGGCAGTTCGCCATTGAGTAATAAATAACAGACTTCTAAGAAATCAGCATTGTCAGCCAATTCTTTAATGGGATAACCCCGATAGAGCAAAATGCCTTTGTCGCCGTCGATATAAGTAATTTTGGATTCGCAAGAAGCCGTTGAGAAAAAGCCTGGATCAAACGTAAAGATCCCTTTTTTAGCTAAAGCTGAGACATCGATGCAATCTGAGCCCTCAGTGCCACTTAGAATAGGAAGATCAAATTCTAATTCACTGTTATTGATAATCAGTTTTGCGGTTCTTCCAGATTTCTCAGTTTTTTCAATGTTTCCAGCCATGGTGGGGCTCCTAATAGGTGATAAAAATATAAATATTCATGACGAAAAAATATTAGGTTAGTTGTGGGGGTTGTCAAATTTAAACCGTTATTTTTTTATATTTGACGCGATGAGGATTCATACTATCTGCACCCAGCCTAGCTTTCCGATCTTCGGCATAGTCAGAATAATTTCCTTCAAACCATGCGACCTGGCTATCACCTTCAAAGGCCAGAATATGGGTCGCGATGCGATCTAAGAACCAGCGATCATGAGAGATAACAAAAACACAGCCTGGAAAATTCTGAATAGCCACTTCAAGCGCTCTCAAAGTTTCGACATCTAGATCGTTAGTAGGCTCATCGAGTAATAAAACATTACCGCCGGATCTTAGTAATTTAGCCAAATGGACGCGGTTTCTTTCGCCCCCTGAAAGTTGGTTAATTCTTTTTTGTTGATCTGAGCCTTTGAAGTTAAATCGACCGACATAAGATCTTGAAGGCGTTGTATAACCCCCAACCACGATGGTATCCAGCCCATCAGCAATTTCTTCCCAGACAGTTTTACTACCGTCTAAGTGATCTCGAGATTGATCGACATAGGCCAGTTGGACTGTTTCGCCTTGGCTAATAGTTCCATTATCTGGTTTCTCTAAGCCTGTGAGCATCTTAAAGAAAGTAGATTTCCCAGCACCGTTAGGCCCAATGATTCCAACGATACCGCCGGGTGGGAGTGTGAGGCTGAGATTATTGATTAATAATTTATCGCCGAAAGACTTAAGAAGATTATTAATCTCAAAGACTTTCGAGCCCAAACGTGGCCCAGGTGGAATATAGAGCTCACGAGTTTCATTACGAGTTTGATACTGAGCTGAAGACAGCTCTTCAAATTGTTTCAAACGAGCTTTGCTCTTGGCTTGTCGGCCTTTGGATTGGGTTCTGACCCACTCGAGTTCTTCTTGGATAGTTTTAGCTCGAGCCGCTTGTTGTTTTTCTTCGGTGGCTAGGCGTTTTTCTTTTTGTTCCAGCCAAGAAGAATAATTACCTTCGAAGGGGATTCCTTCACCACGGTCTAACTCTAAGATCCAGCCGGCGACGTTATCTAAGAAATAACGATCATGGGTGACGGCGATTACCGTTCCTTTGTATTCAGCCAAAAATTGTTCTAACCAGGCGACGGATTCAGCATCCAAATGGTTAGTGGGCTCATCGAGTAACAAAACATCGGGTTCTGAGAGCAATAAACGACAAAGAGCCACGCGGCGTTTTTCGCCTCCAGAGAGAGTTGCGACGTTGGCATCCCAATCGGGCAGTCTTAAAGCATCAGCCGCGATTTCGAGTTTTCGATCGATTTCCCAAGCACCTGCAGCATCGATTTTAGATTGCAGTTCGCCTTGTTCAGCTAAGAGTTTATTCATCTGATCATCAGACATGGGTTCGCAGAACTTATTAGAAATTTCGTCAAAGCGAGTTAATAACGCCTTGAGTTCTTTGAGGCCCTCTTCGACGTTTTCTTTGACGGTTTTATTAGGATCGAGGATAGGTTCCTGGGGTAGATAGCCCATTTTGAGATCTTTCTTAAAAACTATTTCGCCTTGAATTTCTTTGTCTAAGCCTGCGATGATTTTTAATAGGGTGGATTTACCTGAACCGTTTAGACCCAATACGCCGATTTTTGCGCCATAGAAAAAAGATAAATAAATATCTTTAAGCAGGTATTTATTAGGTGGGACTATTTTACTAACTCGGTTCATGGAAAAAATAATTTCTGGCATAGGACCCCTCAGAAAAGCTAACAGGCTAAAAAAGAAGGTGCGCATCTTAAAGAAACTGGGGGTGTGATGCTAGAGAAATGTGCGGACAAAATTACATTGCACACGAAACAATTTTTAGCCTATTTTTGAGCCCATTTTTTTTATTAATTTTTATAGCGCTGGATCATTCTAAAAGTCGCCCAACGTCGACCGAGACTATTTTTTAGTTTTTGCCATTTGGTTAATCGACGGGATTTATTGATACGCGTTTGGGTCTCTAAAGTTTCATCTGTCTTGAGGGTTTCTAGATTGGAAATCAGGAGATCTACCCCTGAGCGCTGAATATTATCTAAGTAACGATCGACTGCTTCAAACTTAAAAAAATTATCAGAACGCTCAGTGTGTTTAAAAAATTTCTCAGCGCCCGATGCCGTCAAAAAAAACAAGATCGATGCCAAAAGATTGCCAGTGCGCTTGCATCCCTGTTTTTCTGGGGGAATTTCGCATACTGATCGTAAAAACAGGCAAGAATTTCATCACTTGGCAGGCTCCATCTTTATTAATTATTAGGGGCTACCCCTGCCGATACGTCACCCGGCAACGATCCGTTTCCCATAAAGTAATCGAATCCAGATGAATTTCTGAGGGGAGTTTTTGTTTTAAAGCTTGGTAGATAAATCGACTGACGTTTTCAGCGCTGGGATTTTGATTTTGAAATTCTGGAAGGTCATTCAAATGATAATGATCCAAGTATTCAATGATAGGTTTCAAAGCGGTTTTGACATCCTGAAAATCAATAGCAATGCCAATAGAATCCAGTGTTTTGCCAGTCACTGTTGCTTCGACGGTCCAGTTATGACCGTGCAAACGAGCGCATTTTCCGGGGTGGCCATGGAGAATGTGCGAGGCACAAAAGTCCATTTCGATGGTGAGTTCAAATAGATCATTCATGAAAATTGAGTCTTAAATTTAAGAGTGAAGTGTTGGCGTCCCGGAGAGGATTCGAACCTCCGACCTACCCCTTAGGAGGGGGTCGCGCTATCCAATGCTGTGCCACCGGGACTTTTAAAACCGGGCGAAGGATAACGAAAGGACGTTGGGATGAAAAGAAAATTTTAAATTTTTCTGGAATTTTGTCTGGATGTATTTGTTTTATTTATTTGAATTTGCAAAAATAAATAGAGTTTAAATTTAATAAAAAAACGGGAGTTTTTACGTGGCACTGAGCAAATTTTTAGATCCCAAAAATGATTTTGCGTTTAAGCAAATTTTTGGACAAGAAAAAAACAAAGACATATTGATTCACTTTATTAACGACATGATTGAATTTCCCACAAAACAAAAAATAGAACATGTCGCTTTTTTAAAGCCCATCCAAGATCCTAATATCGCTTGTAAGAAACAAAGCATCTTGGATGTTCTGTGTACAGATGAAATAGGTCGGCAATACATTGTCGAAATGCAGGTTTGTCAAACCACTGGCTTCGAAAAACGAGCGCAATACTACGCGGCTAAAGCTTATTCAGGTCAATTAAATATTGGCGAGTCCTATGAAAAATTAAAAGCCGTTATTTTTTTAGCGATTACAGA
>CANJUQ010000029.1 GCA_947478175.1 Thiotrichales bacterium
TATTCATATTTATTCTCGTTAAAAAATTGTTGATCATTACCCCTTTTTGAAGGGTGAATCATGACGTTAGAGATTTTCAAAAAACGCTTGCGCTCTGAGCAAACAGATGCTGAGTCAACCTTATGGTATTTCTTACGAGCTAAAAGATTTGGAGATTTTAAATTCAAACGTCAGGAAATAATTGGGCCCTATATTGTTGATTTTGTCTGTTATGAAAAACGCCTGATTATTGAATTAGACGGTAGCCAACATTTAGAAGAGAAAAGAGTTGAAAAAGATGCGCTCAGAACAAGCTATTTAGAATCTCAAGGATTTCGTGTACTTCGATTCTGGAATCACGAAATTTTTAAACAAAAGAAAGACGTCTTAGAGGCTGTGTTTTTAAACCTTCAATAGGTTGATTTTTTTGCCCCCTCTCTGTCCCTCAAGGCTAAGGCCTTTCGGGCCTGTCTCTCCCGCGAGGGGAGAGACGATTTAGTCAATACCAGTTCTCAATGATGTCCAAACTGAATGCTCGACTTAAAAACCACAGTTGTAACCGCACCCCTAGCCCAATAGACGCGAGATTTTCAAAACACACCCGTATACAATGCGCCCCTTTTAAAAATAGGTCGTTAAGGGAGTCTTTATGGACGGGAATTTGTCAATCTGGCATTTGGTTTCAACAGCGGATCCTTTAGTCAAATTAGTATTATTTATTTTGCTATTAGCGTCTGTTATTTCTTGGACCATTATTTTTACGCGTTTAACTATTGTTCGAGCTTCTGCTGATAAAGCCCAAAAATTTGAAAAAGAGTTTTGGTCTGGATTAGATCTTTCAAAGCATTATCAGGTTTTAGAACAATCCAAAACACCGCTGACTGGCCTGGAATCTATTTTTTATGCGGGGTTTTCCCAGTTTATAAAAAACAAAGATACCGTCTCTGATGATATTTTTCTGACTAGCTTGGAACGAAAAATGCGCGTGAGTTTTACAGAAGAATCGGAACGCTTAGAAGGCGGCTTGTCTTTACTAGCAACGATTGGATCGGTCAGTCCATTTATTGGATTATTCGGAACAGTCTGGGGAATCATGGGATCTTTTTCTGCTTTGGCAGGCGTTGAACAAGCGACCTTGTCCATGGTTGCACCAGGGATTTCTGAAGCTTTGATTGCGACGGCGATGGGTTTGTTTGTGGCTATCCCAGCCGTCATTGGATACAACCGATTTTCAGCCAAAATAGAACGTCTAGAAAACCGTTATGAAAACTTTAGCGATGAGCTATTAAATATTTTGGCTCGTCAGCGTAAACAGCATCGACCTATTTCAGGTCATACACCTGGCCTGCAAGAGGCAAACTATGAGACGGCTTAAAAGAAAGAAAAGAGTTTTGAATAGCGACATTAACGTCGTGCCTTATATCGACGTCATGCTGGTGTTATTAATTATTTTTATGGTCACTGCGCCTTTATTAACTCAAGGCGTCAAAGTCGATTTACCCAAGGCGCCTGCGAAATCCATGATGGTTGAAAAAACACCGCCCATGATTATTAGTATTGATAGGTCAGGCAGCTATTTTTTGAATATTGCGCAAGATCCTAAGTCTCCAGAAAGTACGGGTGAAATTATTCAGACGGTCCAGCGTGCGCTCACAGAAAATCCAGATCGAAAAGTCTATGTTCGTGCGGATGGCTCTGTCGATTACGGCAAAGTGATTACTGCCATGGTCGCCTTGCAAAGTGCAGGGGCAAAAACAGTGGGGCTGATTACCGAAAGTCCTGAGAAAAAACGGGAATAAATTTAATAAAATATAAATTTAAATATTAAAAATTTTAAATAAAAATTAAAAAATAGGCTGCTTAATATCATGGGGTTCACAACAGAGCTCAGAAAAATCAAAAAAAATCATTCTTTGATGGTCTCAATGGGATTGCATCTGGCTTTGATTTTGGCGGTGATTTTTTGGGCGTCTAACATGATCGAACCTATCGCGTTATCGACTCAAATGACGCCCAGCCTTCAGGCCGAAGTTTTGTCAGAATCTTCTGCAGAAAATTTTGAAAAACCGATTGAACAGCCCATTCAAAAAAGCATAGAAAAACCAGTGATTCAGCCAACCCCGTTGAAAGAAACTATTCCTATTATTCAGGAAAAACCCAAGCATCCAAAAATAAAACCAAAACCAAAACCAAAACCTGTAGTTCATTCAGAAAATCATTCAGAGAGTCACTTTGTTAAAACACCTGTTAAAACTCAACCTAAGAAAATAACGGCGCAAGAAATTAAAGCTTTACAGAATGAAGCCTTGGCGAATTTAAAAAATGCTCAACAGCAGGCTCAAATCCAAAATCAAATTGCCGCACAAAATCAGGCGAAATATTTAACAGAACGAGATCAATATATTGCTTTATTAACCCAGATGATTCGAAGCCATTGGATTAATCAGTATCAAGATCAAAATCTCCAGGTGAGTTTAAAAATTCAGCAAGATGCGCAGGGCAATGTGACAAACGTTAGCATTGCTCAATCCAGTGGGAGTGACGCATTTGATCGTTCAGCGATGATGGCTATTCAGAAATCTTCGCCATTGCCATTGCCCCAAGATGCTCAGTTGGTAGGAGATACCCGAGAGATGACGTTGGCGTTTAGTTAATTAGTTTTAAAAAAATCACAGGAGGATTTTGTGATATGTGTCAGGTTATAAAAACTATAAAAATTATAAAAAAATTTAATTTAATGATTTTTTCTTTTTTTTCTTTGGGCTGTTTTATTTGTTTAAATGCCCAAGCAGATTTAACTATTCATATTACTCAAGGCGTTGATAAGCCTTTTCCTATTATGTTTTCGCCCATGGAAAACTCAGCTAGTTTTAATAATTCTAATAGTTTTTTAAGTGTAATAAAAAATGACTTAACGCAGACGGGCCAATTTAAAATTATTAACCCAGCCGGTGTTTTTAATCAGGTGATTCCTGTTAATCAATTTCCCTGGTCTTCTTGGTCAGCTTCTGGAATTTCGGCAGATTATGCCGTCATTGGACAAGCCCAGCCTGAGAGTGATGGAAATTCTTGGGATGTGAGTTTTCAGGTTTATAACGTTTATGGCCGAACAGCGTTGACTGGAAAAATTTATAGTCATATTCCAAATAATTCTATGCGGCTTTTGGCTCATCAGATTGCCAATCAAATTTATCAGGCCATTACGGGGATTCCCGGCGATTTTGATTCTCGAATTGCCTATGTTTTAGTTAATGATCCAACGGCTCGGAATGCTACGTATCGTTTGGTTATTTCAGATCGAGATGGTGCCAATCCCCATGTTTTATTAAAACAAAATGGAGATCCTATTTCTTCGCCGACTTGGTCTCATGATGGAAAATATATTGCCTATACGTCTTATGTTCATAACCGAATGGCTATTTACAGTATTGAATTGGCGACGGGCACTCGGACTTTGATTGCGAACTTTCCTGGCATTAACAGTGCACCGGCTTATTCTCCCGATGGATCCATGATGGCGATGGCATTGTCCATGGATCAGAGCGCAGAGACGAATATCTATTTGGTTAATTTAAATACCAAGCGATATCAAAAATTAACGCATACAGGGACCAATACAGAACCTAGTTTCTCGCCTGATGGAAAAACAATGGCTTTTATGTCTAACAGGGGCGGAACGCCGCAGGTTTATAAAATGGATTTGGGTTCTGGGGCGGTCACTCGATTAAGTTATGATGGCGTTCAGAATTTCAAACCTGAATTCACGCCCGATAGTCGATCAGTGGTTTTAATGCATCAAGAAAATTCTGGCGGGCCGATTCGAATCGCCGTGTTAAATCTAGCGTCTGGGAATATCCAAGAAATAACCCAGGGTGAATTAGATAAGTCCCCTAGTCTTTCACCCAATGGCAAGATGGTTATTTATGCAAACTATGATCGCCCCAGAGGGGTTTTGGCTGAGAGTTCTATCAATGGCCAAGTGCATTTGACCTTGCCTGCGACAGCGACAGAAGGATGGGTTCAATCACCGGCGTGGTCTTAAAATTTTTTTAAAAAGATTAGATACACTCCGGCCCGATTTTTGTGAGCTTAAATATAAATTGGTTGCTGGGTCGCTGGGTGAAATTAAAAATAATTTGTTTTTTATTATTCATATTTAATTTATTAGGATTAAGCGGCTGTACCACGGTCGCTTATCACACCGCTGATGTCATCGACAATAAATTAACCCTGGGGGATCAAGTTGAAGACCAGGTGATTAAATACAAAGCGCGATATCTTATTTATCAGATGCCGTATGACAGTCAGAAAAATTTTGTCAGCATTGAAGTTTATGATCAAAGAATTTTGGTCTTAGGTGAAGTTCAAAATCAGGCTTTGGAGCGTCAAATCGATCAAAAATTAGCCAGTATTCCCCAAGTCTATCGCGTGAATGATTATCTTCGAGTTGGGGCTCAGCATTCTTGGAGTGAATGGTCAAAAGATGCTGTTATCACAGGCCAAGCAGAATCCATTGTGTTTTTGACCGAAGGGTTAAACCATTTTCATTATGATATTTATACCCAAGCGGGTGTTGTCTATCTCTGTGGTCAAGCGAATCTTAAAGAAGAAAAAGAAGTACTTTATAAGATTCGACAGCTCATTGGCGTGAATAAAGTAGTGACTATTTTCCCGCGACCTTATCCGGGTAAATCACCTATTTATTCTTAGAGTTTTTTAGGGTTTTTTTAGGTTTTTGTGTGTGTGATTTTCAGTAGCTTTGGGGGCATTATTTTCTTACAATCGCGCTCCTTTTTTTAATGGTTCTAAATATCTAAATAGGCGGAGACGTTGATGCAATCCAGAATTCAATCCAAATCTAAATCTCAGAAGGTCCAATGGATCGCTTTAGGCTTGCTGAGCATGGCGCTAGCGGCGTGCTCTTCAACCGGTGGGAAAAAAGGCGGTGCAATGGCCCCTGTGGTTAATGGCGAGCAGGCCCAAACCAGCGGTGTTGCTTCACAAGGTGATTTAGCTGGAGCGTCTTTAGCGGGTCAAGGGACCAATGGGGCCGTCACGGGTCCAGGCGGCATTCCTGCGAGTGTTTATTTTGGATTTAATAAATTTAATCTAGACGCTACGGCGACGGGTATTGCGAAACAAAATGCAACTTATTTATTACAACATCCGGATGCCCACGTCATGATTGCTGGGAATACTGACCCACGCGGTAGTCAGGATTACAACTTCCATTTAGGCCAACGTCGTGCAGACGCAGTCAAAAATTATTTATTAGCCCAAGGCATCGCAGCGGGTCAGCTTTGTACGGTCAGCTATGGCGAGCTCAAACCTGCAGCGACGCCTGCGCAATTCAATGGTGATTGGCAAAAAGCTTATTCTCTCGATCGTCGTGGCGATATTTTGTATGGCCAAACATGTGAAGGTCAGGCGGGCGATGCTTAAGCTCAAATCAATATTTTTATTAATCATCTTGTCTTCAGGAGTGACGGCTTATGCCGCTGCTCCTGTGACCCAAATTGATTCTGCGACAGCTGTTTCTGCAACGGCCGATAATAGTAGCGGGGCAATTTCTTCACCTGCGGTGTCGGCCCCGGTTGTATTAACCGCTGATCAGCAGCTAGCCCAGCAGCAAAATCAGATTCAATATTTGCAGTCCCAAATCAGTAATTTAAATACGTTGCAACAAACGGTCTCAGATCTAAGAGGGCATGATGAGGTCTTATCGCATCAGGTCGATCAGCTACAGCTTTCAGTCAAATTATTAACCGACCGTATGGTGTCACTAGAAGCCGCTAGAAAAATTAACCAACCCAATAACTCAGCTTTGAGTGTGAGTCCCAATACAAATATAAATACAAAAGAGATAGGTGTTGCCAATAATTTTGTTGCAGGTGATGCGGCTTATACCAAGGCTTATAACTTAATTAATCAAAACAGATACGACGATGCGATCTCAGCGTTTAATCAATTTTTGACTCAGTATCCTGCGAGCCCTCATGCAGCGGGGGCCAACTATTGGCTCGGTGAGCTCTATATGGTCAAAGGTCAGCCTGATCAGGCCACGCAAGAATTTCGCAAAGTATTAAGTTTTAAAGGCAACGATCATATCCCTGACGCGTTGCGTCAATTAGGAATTATCTATTTAGCCAATGGTGATTCTGCTCATGCTAAACAAATGTTCACGCGAGTGATCAAAGAATATCCCGGGACGTCTGCTGCGGCGATTTCCCAGAAACAGTTGGATGGCATGAATTAATTTAATTTTTTAAAAATAATAAATATTAAGAGATCAAAATTGTCAGAAGATTTTTCAAATTCCCCAGAATTACGAATAACAGAAATTTTTTATTCTCTTCAGGGCGAAACGACGTTATCTGGATTACCGACGGTTTTTATTAGACTGACAGGCTGTCCATTACGATGCCAATATTGTGATACGGCTTACGCGTTTAAAGGCGGAATCAAAATGCCTTTAGAAAAAATTTTGGATAAAGCGCGTAGTTACTCAACTCAAAATATTTGTGTGACAGGCGGAGAGCCATTGGCTCAGCCCAATTGTTTAATTTTATTAAAACAATTAGCTGATCTGGGTAAAACAATTTCTCTGGAAACTTCAGGGGCGTTGCCAATAGATCAAGTAGATCCCAGAGTTATTATTATTCTGGATATCAAAACACCGGATTCTTTGGAGTCGCATAGAAATTATTTAGAAAATTTAAAATTTTTAAAAAAAACAGATCAGATCAAATTTGTAATTTGCTCTAAACAAGATTACGAATTTTCGAAAAATTTTATTCAAGAAAATAAATTAATAAATTTTTGCGAGATCTTATTTTCACCCAGTTATACCCAAATCAATCCAGCAGATTTAGCCGCTTGGATTTTAGAAGATCAGCTTCAAGTGAGATTACAAATTCAGCTTCATAAAGTTCTATGGGGCGATAAAACAGGTGTCTAGGTTTCACTAGTTTTTTGAAATTTTAAAATTTAATTTTAAATTAAAACTAAAACTACTGATGAATATCCCCAGCCGTACTCATGATTATTTTTTCTGGAAGCGCTTGGTTATTTTTTAAAAATCCCAAAGTAAAATTTTGAAAAGCGTCTTGATTTTGGGGGTCTAGGCGAATCCAAGAATTATTCTCTCCAAAAGCCTCTAAAGAAAATTTCAAATTTTGGCTTTCTAGTTTTATTTCATGGATTACCTGATCTGTGTCGTCAGGGAAATTATTTAAATTACTGTCTTGGAGAATTTTTAATTGGTTATTATCTAAAACAATAAAAACTCTCTGGCCCAAAGCCGCTTCTGCGCTGGCAAATTCAAGGCTGAGATAAGTTTCTCGAAGATCTTTTTGAAAAACTTGATGGGATTGCCACGTGGTTAATCCCATCAATGAAAAAGTTGCAATCAAGCTGATTAGAACCATCGAAATTAAAATTTCAGGCAGGGTGTAGCCCTGATTTAAAAAATTATTCTGGCAAGACATAAATCAAGCTCAGCATGAGCGTGTTGTTAGTCATAATGCTGTTATTTGAAACAGGGAAATTATGTTCAGAGGTCCCAAAAATGCGAGAGTAAGCCAAGACTAAATCAGCATTAGAATCGATAATATAACCCAGGTCTAATTCTGCTTTTGGGCGATATCGAGTGAAGTTGTCTCGATCTTGGAGGGAATCATAGGCATCACCTGATCGATCTTTAAATGTTTGAGTGACTCGAGCAACCCCTGCTTTTACGCCAATATTTAAACCCATGTCACTGGCCAGTCCTGCACCAAATAGCATATCTAAATCATATTGAGAAACGCCTGTTTTTTCTGAGCTGCCATCACTAAAAGACCCTTTATATACAGACTCACCGTAATAGTTAAAACCCAGCTGAATATCTGTAAAAAGATAGTCCGTATTAAAATATAAATACCCAAGATTGGCGCCCATAGCAGGAGAAATTTCCCGGTGAGAAGCGTCCGTTGAATTTAATAAATTTTCATTGGGGGATTGGATCTTAGAAGCGCCGACTTTGAAATCGACAAAAATGCCATCATTTAAAATTTTGTTCGTGAAGGTGGCGTTATTGTTATCTTGGTTAGAAACAACAGCGTTGATTTTACAGGGCAAAATAGCCGAGCAGACAGCTGAGCTAAGTATTAATAAAGAAAAATAAGATCTGATTTTTACGTTGGTTTTCATAAGCTCTCAATGAATATTTATTAGGGTCTTAAAAACAAGGCGGGCATGGTAAAACCTTCTTTAGTCCCCTGCAATTGAGCAGTGTCTTTGAGGCTAGGTTTTTTTGAAGCTTAAATTGTCGATAAAAATTCTTTAACGCTGCCTTAAGCTTTCTCCAGTACGATTTGCCGGCATTATCATAGAAGAAACTCATAGGGGTTGTACGCATGGCGAACCAATATTCTGGAAGTTTTGAACATAAAGTATTTCAACGGTTTGGATTAACCGCAGAAGATTTCTTAAAACAATGTGCCACTGAAGGTCTGAGCTATGCCGAACTCGAAAAAAGAACAGGTTTTACTCGCGGAACCCTTCGTAAATGGGCAATGCGTTTTGAATTATCTTTAGATAGTGGCGTTCACGAAACCAAAGTGGACGAATTTTCTAAGTTTTTTTCAGACCCATCTATGAACATGTATAATTTATTATCTCGTCGTTGGATCAGCAGTAACAAAAGAGTCTTGAGGCAGCGGGTTTCTTAAAAAATATTTTTTAATTTTTTTAAAATTCGCAAATCCCCATTGAAAATAAAATAATGACCATTCCAATCAATGCTGAGCTTTGAATCGGTTCATTTAAGATAAAAACACCCATCAAAACTCCAACTAATGGCACTAAATAATTAGTAAATCCTGTAAAAGTCGCGCCAGCGGCTCTAATCAGCATGACATAAAGCACATAGACAATACCGCCGGCTAAAACCCCTAAAAGCATCATGTCCATCAAAATATGCAGTGGGGGTGTCTGATGCCAAAAAGCATGTCTAAGAATGATAGAGAGCACACCTAACTGGATAACAGCTGAGAATAAAATCATTCGAGCCGTTCGAATGGGGGGAGAGTTTTGACAGAACGCTCGAATTAAAACCAAGCTGCTAGAAAAACAAAACGCGCCGCCTAAAACAGCCAATTCACCTAGTAAATTACCCTTGAGGCCCATGTGAATATCAGGGGCTACTAACACTAAAACCCCCATAAATCCTAAAAAAACGCCAGAAAATTTTAAGAAAGAAATTTTTTCTTGTTTAAAAAATAAAAAAACCAATGCCAAAGTAAAAAGCGCAATACTCGCCATCAAAATAGCAGTCATAGAACTGGAGATAACCAGTTGGCCATAAGAAATTAAATAAAACGGCAGGGTTGCTTCTAGTAAGCCAATTAAAAATAAAATCAAAACTTGCTTAGGGGTATGGATTAAAGGGGTCTTTTTTTCAGACGTAAATGGAATCAAAAAAGAGAGTGTCAAAAAAGCAATCAAGGCCCGAAAAAAAGATAAACCCTCAGGCGTGAAATAAACCAGGACTAGTTTATTAATCATAAATTGAGAGCCCCAAATCAGAGCAATAAAAACAAGTAGGCCATATTTAAATAGCTTAGAAGGGGCAGGTGTATTCATGGTTTTTAAGATTATTTTTTTAATTTTTAATTTTTAAGTGTTTTATGCGGCAAGCTTTCAATGCGAGCGGCGGGAGTAATCAAAGTGTAATTACATTTTCGCTGTAATTCTCGCAAATTGGCTGCACCCGCGTAAGTTAATCCAGAACGAAGTCCGCCAATAATATCGGCCACGATGGCTTCTTGATCTTCTCGATAAGGAACTTGAGTCGAAACACCTTCAGAAGTTTTCCATTCAGGCATGTTGCCCATGAAGTTTTGTTGGGCTTCTTCAGAGGCCATGCCTCGGTATTCTTTTACTTTGTCGCCATTAGGTAGGGAGATAACTTTGCCAGGTGTGACCGCTGTCCCAGCGAACATGCCACCGAGCATTACAAAATCAGCACCAAAAGCGAGGGCTTTGACGATGTCCCCAGGGGTTCTGATACCGCCGTCAGCAATAATCGATCGGTCTATCTTGGCACATTGTTCAATGGACGTGAGCGTTGGGACACCGAAGCCTGTTTTAATGCGAGTGCTACAGACTGACCCTCCACCAATACCGACTTTAATAATATCGGCACCACAAGAGGCTAAATAATCAGCACCTGCATAGGTCGCAACATTGCCGGCGAGTAAACAAGCATCACCAATAATTTTTCTAAGTTCTTTTAGGGTTTTTCCGACATATTTGGCATGCGCATGAGCGACGTCTAAACAAAAATAAGACGCTCCGGCATTTCGCAGGGCTTCAGCACGTTCTAAATCTGCCTGGGAACAACCGACAGAAACAAAGACTTTATGGCGGCACGCTTTAAATTCAGCGACGTTGTCTTCAATGGTCATAAATCGATGCAAAACGCCCATACCGCCTTTATCACCCATAAAATTCGCCATGGGGCTTTCTGTGACGGTATCCATGTTGGCCGTCAAAATGGGGAGACCCAGTGAGAGCTTGCCAGTTCTATCTGTGGACGAAATATCAACCATTCGACGCGATTCGTAATGGTTGTAGTTAGGGATTAATAAAATATCGTCAAACGTAAAACTATGTTCTGTCATGGGGAAGCGCTCCGAAAAATTCGAAATAAACAAAAAAAATGGGGGCGCATTATACGAAGTTACCTACTTGAAGCGAATGAAAATAGAAAAACTAAAAACTTTAGGATTTTAATATTCTGGTCGTTTTTAATATTTAGTTAATTAACTTGGTTTAGTAATGACTCCTGTCTTAGTTAAAATTTCAAATAAAAAAAGTAAATTTAAAAAAACAGGAGAATTGAATATGTCAGGTAGATTAAAAACAATAAAAGAGAATTCACTTTTGCGTTCAGATTCAGATTCAGATTCAGATTCAGATTCAGTTTATTCTGCAGATGGGGTTAGTGATTCCGATGATTCCAGAGGGTCTCCAAGGGTCGATATACAAGAGATCTATGAAGCCAGCAGAAAAGCCTTTGATAGCACCAAAGCGCTCGCTGAGATCCAGAATCGCGAAGCTTTGGCTGGATTTTTAGAGGCTGTGAAAACATGGACTCCAGAGCATTGTCAGGCTTTTATGCAAGAAGGAGAAAATCTAATAAATTTCAATAAAAGATTAGAAATGCTAGAGCCTCAAGAGGGACAGTATTATCTCAATCAATTTCAAGTGCAGTATTTTGGAATTAAATCTCATTGGCTATCGGGATTGGTGTTAGGTCAAGATAATCCATTGAATATTGAGAAGGAGCTATCAACGATTTCAAGTAATCGAGTCTTTCCATCATGGGATTTTGATAGCACAAGCCCAGTGCAATTTGATATCTCCAATCCTATTCAAAATTATTGTCACCTGCCTTTGGCTTATCTATCACAGTGTGCAGAACCGCCAATAGAGTTATTTGATTTAGTGGTGCAGTTGTTTAAAGAAGACTTATCTCAAACAGAGACTCGAGTATTGGAAACTTGGAAAGCTAGGCTCGAAAAAAATCCTGAAACGTTAGATCGTTGGTTTAAAAGTAACGAAAGAGCGTTAACTGAAATTAAGCACACCGTGTTATCTCACACAGAGTTTCAAAGATTAATTTCTGAAGTTAATTCGGACGCCAGCAGTTTGGTATTCTTCGATGGACCAAGAGCACCACTCTCTTTATCAAGAAAAATAGTCAGTCAAATAGACACTATTCTTGCAGCTCGCGCGGTCCAATCTGGTGCTGAAGCTAGAGTGGCCTCAGGGGTGAGTAGTGTGACGGCAGCTTCTGCGCATGACTCCCCAGAACCTTAACTAAGCCATGACGCCATAAATTGTGACAGCTGGATCTTGAGTAACGCATGATCCAGCGATGTCATCACAAGTGATATTGAAAACAGGTGAAGACTCTTCACCATTATTTTCTGTTTTATAGTCGACAATGCCGGTTGGACTAGTGCCTGCTAAAGAAATCATTAAGCAATGAGCTTCCATGAGGGTGTTATAAGTTCCAAATAAATAAGCAGTGCCCAATTTATAAGCAGAAGCTGAATTAAGAGAAAGCGTTTCGCCCTCTGTAAAATTAGTAGGGCCGTCGATATAAGGCGTGACAGCGACGATGTCGCCATTGCAAGCATAACTGCCTTCAAAATGAGGGGCTGAATAAAAAGTTAAAAACAGCTGATTGATATCATCGCCAATGTCGTTTCCATGAATAATGGAACCTGCGTTAGAAGTAGTTGTTTGAGTTGTTTTTAAAATAGCTAACGCTTGAGCTGAAGATAAAAAATTTAAGAATATAAAAAATATACAAGATAAAAAATATAAAAAAACACGCATAAAAAACCCCTCATGATTTAAAAATAATTAAAAAAGAGGGGCGATTTTGGGTGATAAATGGAAAATTTCACTTTTCATCGTCTAAGTGAATTTAAATTAATTATTAAGATTCGACATTAAAAATACCAGAGCTGGTTTCGCTCATCTGATCTAATCCACCAAAAGTAAAAGAAATTTCAAGATTACGAATAGTGGGGCGGGACCAAGTTTTGAGATCAAAAGTAGAAAATGAAGGTGACATAAAAAAGCCCTCTAGTTAGAAAAGAGGGCCTTTTTATTTTATTTTTTAATCAGTTGCAATGGGGAGTTGGAAAAAAACTTATATTTTTATTTTCTGTGAATGTCTTTTGACTTTCCCTGTGATTAATAAAGGTGAATTGGGTTTGTGAGAGTTTTTATATTGGGGAGAGCTAGCTTGAAGGGGTAAATGAGCAATAAGTTTATGATTTTTAGCGAGAAAATTGGTTTGTTTTTGTTGTGTTTTTTTCTCAGTGGGGCCGCTGGGATGATTAAAATAATTCATGAAAGGGTTCCTCCTAACTGCTTTTTTAGCTTTTTTTAATAAATAAAATCTTAGAGTGAGTTTGAATTTTTTCAATTTTTTGTTGACATAAAAATTGTTAATTAGCTGTGGGTAAAGCGTATAACTGGGTTTGTTGGAAATGAATTTTTATGAATTAAAAAACTTTGTTAGCATGCGTGCCTATTTTTCAGTCAGGGTTGATTTTTTTGATAAAACATTTGTCCAAAGAGCCAGAGGAGAGTGTCTCTCCCAGGGCTTTAACTTTACGACCCAGATCGCCTGTTTCTTATTGTGAGAGTATACCCATCGGGAATGAATTTACCGATTTAACGTGTGCGGCCTAGAATGTCTGATTTTTATGTGATGAAATTAGGGCATGAAAATTACCCTAAGCCCAGAAGAAAAAGATGAATTAGAAACCCGTCATGGCGCAGAACATGATGGTCGCGTTCGTGATCGAATAAAATCCGTACTTCTTAATTCAGAAGGTTGGGCAGTTAAGAGGATTGCTCAAGCACTGAGAATTCATAGGGACACGGTGACTCGATATCTCATTGAATACATAGAGGCGAGACGCTTAGCGCCAAAACACAAAGGTTCTGAAGGAAAATTAAACGAGGCTCAAACAGCTGAATTAAAAGCTCATGTGACCAATCACTTGTACAGAACCGCTTTGGAGATCAAAGCCTACGTTGAGACTACTTATAAAATTTCTTACACACTTGCTGGGATGACAGATTGGCTTAACCGTAATGGCTTTTCATATAAAGAGACCAAGGGCCAGCCAGCTAAAGCGGATATAGAAAGACAAAAAGCTTTTGTCGAAACCTATGAAAAACTCAAAGCTGAATTACCTGAAGATGAACTTCTTTTATTTATTGATGCAATGCATCCAACGATGGCCAGTAAGATTTCTAAAGGTTGGGTACGCACAGGCCAAGATAAAATATTACCAACGGTTTCATCGAGAAGTCGCATGAATATTGTGGGATCCATTGAACTGGCAACGATGAATGTGATGACCGCTGATTACGAGACAATTAATAGCGCTTCGATCATTGATTTTTTAAAAGGTGTTGAAGCTGCGCATCCTTTGGCTGAAGCCATTCACATTGTTCTTGATCAGTCTGGACATCATCGAAGTCAGGAGTTAGCAGATTATGCTGCAAGCAGCAAAATTAGGCTCCACTTTCTGCCCCCATACAGTCCTAATTTGAATCCCATTGAGCGATTGTGGAAAGTGATGAATGAACAAGTCAGGAATAATTATCACTTCAAATCTGCGAAGGAATTTCGAGAAAAAATTACGATATTTTTTAAAGAAACATTGCCTGATATTGCTGAGTCTTTACGCTCGAGAATTAATGACAATTTTCAAACCTTTGCTGCTGCAAAATGATTTCCGCTGGGTATAAGCCTAAGTCAGGCTCGCCAACTCAAGGGCTGTCATTTCGGTTTGATCGATCTGAAACAGCTGAAATGGTTTGGATGGATGAAGATCAAGAAAATATAAAATTTGCCTGCAGTGTCCTGTCCCCAGAGCGAAAAAAACGAGCAGCTGCAGTGTATCCTCATCCAACGGGCAGTGAATTATTAGAAGACTATCGGGAATGCCCAGCGAGTACGCCGTTAAGATATTCAGCGCTGATTTTTCAGTCTCCAACAATAGAGCCAGAGGAGAGTGTCTCTCCCAGGGCTTTAACTTTACGACCCAGATTGCCTGTTTCTTATTGTGAGGGTAAGCCTAAAACAGGCTCACCTACCCAAGGACTATCATTTCGGTTTGATCGATCGGAAACAGCTGAAATGGTTTGGATGGGTGAAGATCAAGAAAATATAAAATTTGCCTGCAGTGTCCTGTCCCCAGAGCGGAAAAAACGAGCGGCTGCAGTGTATCCTCATCCAACGGGCAGCGAATTATTAGAAGACTATCGGGAATGCCCAGCGAGTACGCCGTTAAGATATTCAGCGCTGATTTTTCAGTCTCCAACAATTTATAAAAAAGAACGTGTTGACTGTTATGTGATTAATAAAAAAGATCTTGAAAAATCTTTACCCCTGAGAAAGCCCAGTAATCAGTCTTTATTTAAAAAAGAAAATGCCAGTGCTTATGCACGGGGTAAAAAAATAGGCTGTAAATCTGAAACACGTTTTGAATATTGTCATAACGTCGCTTATCGATTTTGGGCGAATTCTGCTCAGACCCATGAGAATATTTTCGTCCAGACAGAATATTTTAATTCTCAGCAATTAGTGGTTGAAAATATTTTGACTCGGCTGGTTTTATTGCTAGGTGAAATTTCTGTTCGTCAGACCTGTGAACGGTTTGAGGGCAGTAATCTTGGCAAGCGAGTGAAATATGAATTAACGCTTCCTGGTTGTGAAGAGCCTTGGGAGATCGAAGTGAAAGCTGAGAATGCTCATGTCCAGCCGCACTATGTTTGGCAAGATTCACGCTTAAAAATCATTGCTGGAAGATTGATGGAATCGAGCCATTCTGAAGTTCGCGTTCAGGGAAAAATATTACAAGACGAGATAAAGGCTAAGCATCAAAAAGAAAACCTGAAGAAAGGAAAGGGCAGTATGCCTTTCTTGATGGGGGCAGGGATAGGATCAATGGCAGATGATTATCAAGGGCGAATACAAGATTCGCCCCTACACTCCCTCCCTCTTAGTAAAAGCCCATTAAAGAGGGTTAAGAAAATAGGTGCTGCATGTCCTGGTTAGAAAAAATTCTTGAAAATAAAAAATTAGAAATTTTAAAAATTCCTGAAATAAAAATATCAGAATCTGATTTATTGAATCGAGATCAAGATTTTTTAAAAAATATTCAAGCCAAAGATTTTTCCGTGATAGGTGAAATTAAATCTAAGTCACCGTCAGAGGGGCAGATTATTCCCATGACAGATTTTGATCCTGTCAAAATTGCTTTGAATTATGAACAAGCAGGTATGCAGGCAGTGTCTGTTTTGACAGATAGTTTATTTTTTGGTGGCAGTTATGAAATTTTAAAAAATATTGCTGACAAAATTTCACTGCCTGTTTTATGCAAAGAATTTATCTTGGATGCCAAGCAAATTATTTGGGCCAGAAAACATGGCGCGCATGCCTGTTTATTAATTGTCAGAATTTTGCCTGAAGAAAAATTATTAGAGTTTATTAATCTTTGTGAATCTTTGGGGATGACGGCTTTAGTCGAGGTTTTCACAGAAGCTGAATGCAAAATGGCGGTGAGAGCTGGGGCAAAATTAATTGGAATTAATAATCGAGATTTGAATAGTCTTGAAATGGATAAAAATAGAGCTGAAAAACTCAAGATTTTTATTCCAGAAAATATCCCAGTGATTGCGCTCTCAGGGGTAAAATCAGCACTAGAAATACCAGATTTAAGAAAAAATTTTGAAGGTGTCTTGATTGGAACGGCATTGATGAGATTAAAAGATTTGAAAGATCTCAAAGAATTTATGGGAAAATTGGAAAAATAAAAATGGCAGATTTAAAAGCAGATTTAAAAACAGATTTGAAAATAAAAAAGACAAAAGAATTATTTTTGGTCTTGACCCTGATGCTGACCATTATTATTGACATCATGGGATTGGGTCTAGTTTTCCCCACGTTGCCAGAATTATTTATTGGAGCCCACAGTGCGTTGGATAGCCAAACGAGCTCTATCCATTGGCAGGAATTTTATTACGGCTTAGCCATGGCTGTTTGGCCATTAGGTTTATTTTTCGGTGCGCCTGCTTTTGGACATCTGTCTGACATGATTGGCCGTCGAAAAGTCTTGCTGAGTTGCTTGTTGATGACAGGGGCGACTTATGCTGTTTGTGCACTCGCTATTGATCTGAGATCCATGTGGTTATTTATTTTGGGAAGATTAATTTCTGGATTTTTTGCAGGGAGTTTCGAAATTGCGCAAGCCGTCATTGCTGATATTTCACCGCAAGAGAAAAAAGCCAGAAATATGGGTTGGATTACCCTGGCTGCTTCTTTAGGTTTTACCGTGGGGCCGTTGATCAGTGGATTGACGATGGGCGCACATTGGGTGAGCTGGTTTAATTTATCGACGCCGTTTTGGATCGCGATGATTTTGTCTTTATTAAATATGCTGTCTTTGTTTTGTTTATTGAAAGAAAGCTATCGGCACGTCGGTGAATTTAAAGTGGATTGGCTCGCTTGTTTTGAATCCGTCAGTTTTATTTTTTCAGACAAACGGGTCAGATATTTAGGCCTTGTTTTTTTATTGCTTCAGTTTTCATGGGCCATGTATTTTGGCCCCATGACGGCGATTATGCAGATACAGTTTGGATCGACTGGATTATTGTTGGGGCTATTTTTTGCTGTCTTAGGTCTAGGGTTTGGGGTGGGGACTATTGTTATCCAGCCCGTGATTCAAAAGTTTTTTTCTCTTAAATGGATGGTCTGTATTGGCTTGTTAGGAACGGCGATATTGTTAGGAATTTCCGCGATTTCACCCAGTGCTATGGTTCAGTGGGGCGTAGTTTTTTTTAGCTCAATGATTGAAGTCTTGGCTTATACAGGTTCTGTGGCTTTGTTTTCGAATTCTGTGTCTGACACCGAACAGGGAACTGTGCTCGGCGGCGTGGGTTCTTTGGCTTCTGTTTCTTGGTGTCTGAGCGGATTATTAACAGGACCTGCTTTGTCTGTGAGCTGGCATGTGCCTTTGAGTGTCAGTGCTGTTTTTATGCTTTTAGCTGCTTTGATGATGCTCGGTTTTCGTAAAGCATTAATAGCCAAGCAGTGATTAAACAAATAGATAAAGTCTGCATGGGTAAATCGGCTGTGATCTGAGAAAGGGCAATCGCCGTAAAGCCAGTAATGAGCCAGCCAACGCCAATTAAGCTCATGCTAAAAGATAAAATCCAGCCCTGATTATTTTGATCGGTTTGATTAGAAAACAAAGTAAGTAAAGACGGAAAATAAAGCCCAATGCCAATGGATAAGGGAATCGCGCCGAGCCACATAGAAAGTCGAGTGTGAACAAAGCCAATGAGTAAAGCCCCAAGGGTGGCTAAAAATAAACTGAGTGAAACAGAGCGTCGAAAGCTGACGAAAGAAATTAAGATGGGATAAATAATTAACAGCCCGAAGATTAAATAGACGCCTAATAAGGCGTTATAAATCGCCAGTGAATTATCAGAAAAATTAAAATTAAGTTTTAAATACATAAAGAAATATTGATAAAACTGCGCCCAAGCAGTTTGAGCTAATAGAAAAACTAATAAGCATCTGGATAAAGACGGTGAGAGTTTGAAAGCGTCTAGAAAAGCCTGAAAAGTATTATGTTTATTAAGGCTTAAGTGAGTAGATGTTTGAGGCTTGGTTTCAGGTAGGACAGTCATAATTAAAATCAAAGCTAATCCCGCCAAAATAGCCGCCGCAAAGAAAGGCGTGGTATTCGAAAACCAAGCAACCCAATGAGGATTAGACAGAACATTGCCAGCGATGGGGCCGGTCACCATGGCAAAACAAATGACGACGGTGTCAACGCTGAATCGCATGGCTTTGTTTTTAACATTAGGACTGATGTCCGTAATAGCCGCTTGAGCTAATGGCTGATTGATAGACGCGATACCATTTAAAATATTGCCCAATAAAAATAAAGATAAAGAACTGAGCAAGAGTGAAATGGCTGGGAGTAAAAATCCTGCAAGCATAAAAATCGTACAGATCATTAAAACTTTTTTACGACCGATTTGATCTGACCATCGGCCAAACAGCGGCGCGCAAATAATATGAGAAAGCGATCCAGCACCCAGGACAATGGAGAAAATATAGTCTCCTAAAGTGCTTCTGATTTCGGGAGATAAAATGCTTGCGTGTGGATTGGCAATTAAATCGACTAAGACGGGGATAGTAATGAAATAGCCGAAAGAATTTAAAAAAACGGCGAGATAGAGCGTGATTAAAATTAACCATTTTGGTTTTGAGGTTTGCATTGGCATAGGTTTTTTCTTTATTTTTTTAATTTTTTAATTCGAAATCTTAAAGTTGGGTTTGAATTTCAGCTTCTGATAACCCAGTACATTCTTGAACCATAGAAAGTTCATAGCCTTTTTCCAACATTTTCTTAGCAGTCTCGAGACGGGCCTCTCGTTGACCTTCTAATTGACCTTCTAATTGACCCTCGAGTCGGCCTGCTGCTCGACCTTCAGCCTGACCTTTTGCCAATCCTTCAGCCAATCCTTCAGCCAATCCTTTAGCCAATCCTTTAGCCAATCCTTGAGCTATCGCTTCATTTCTCGCAGTAGTGAGTTGGTAAGATAAAGCGGCAGCGTTATCGCGAATGCGTTTTTGTTCTCGTTCGTAAGTATGTAATTCTTCTTCATTCCATGAAAATTGATTCAAAGCTTCATAGGCCCGCCCAATCACTAGGTCTGAACCGATAATACGTTCAAGATCTTTTTCTTTGGTTTCTTGAGCGTGCTTAAAAAAATAAGCCCATTTTTCGATCATGGTTTCTAGTTCA
>CANJUQ010000030.1 GCA_947478175.1 Thiotrichales bacterium
ATTTAAAAAATAGATAAAATTTCAGGCTGAAAAAGCCTTTTTTGCTCTAAAAATCAGCAAAAATTTCCAGAAAAGCAAAGAGTGACAACTTCATTATTGAAGTAGGAACTAATCTTGGTCAAAAGCAAGGTCTACGTACACACTAGGCCTAAATGAAAGATAAAAAAATAATTTTGGATCGAGAAGAACAAGAAATTCTGGACTCGTTTGAAGCTGGCGAATGGCAGTCCGTTCAGGATTTAGACCATCAAAAAATGATTGCAGTAGAGGCCGCTCAAAATTTTTCTAAAAAAGAGGCTGAGGTTAACAGGCCTATTATTCCAGAGAATGAGCGCTGGCTTTATCAAAGCGATAATCTTAAAAATATTGATGAAGCCCTTGAGTGGTCTGAGTCTCATCCCCGGCAAGATAATTTTGATGAGATCGCAAAAAAGATAGAAAGCCCAGAAAGTTGATAAAAACCACGTTTTTTATTGGATTTCTGGACCTGATAAGCGTATATTAGCACCTAATAGATTCTTTTAATGCTTAAAAATGTCTAAACAATGCAAAGTAGTTAGGTGGGATAATGAGAAGAACGCTCTCTTAAAAAGGGAGCGGGGTATTGGATTCGAAATGATTGAGTCAGCCATTGAAGATGGGGAAATTCTGGACATTATCGATCACCCAAGTCGACCGAACCAGCAAATTTTCGTGCTTGAAATTGATCAGTACATTGTCTCAGTGCCCTTTGTTGAAACAGACACAGAGATTTTTTTGAAGACCCTCTTTAAAAGTCGCAAGCTAAATAAAAAATATAAGGAGTCCGATCATGAAGGCTAAAAAAACTAAAATTAACTTCAAAGACTATGAAGCCGTCGATACTTTGGACCAAGAAGAGCAAACGCTGTTTAATCAATTACAAGAAGGCCAATATCAATCCGTGATGACGGATGAATTGAAATCCAAGTATGTTGATATTTTCACTGAAAATTCCAAAAGAGAACATGCTTCGACCGTTCGATTAACCATGAATGATAAAATTTTGGCCAAAATGAAAGCCAAAGAAGAAGGGATGCCTTACCAAGTTTTGTTGGCCAGCATTATTCATAAATGGCTGCATGGGCGTTTTGTAGAAAGGTAATTTTTACAACAACCCTTCCCCCGCATGATCTTTATATTGATCAATGTTTCGGAAATACATAATCAGCGACTTTAAATCTTTGTGCCCGGTGACCTCCATGATCTGCTCATACGAGGCTCCGTTTTTTCTGGCAGCGGTGACAAAGCCAGCTCTGAGACTGTGGCCCGCGTAGTTCTCGTGATCGAGGCCAATCAAGGCGCTGTATTTTTTAACGACTAAGGCGACCGTTTGATCAGAAAGGTCTGGCTTTTTTGGGTCATTGTAAGAAGGGCGAAGAAGTCCTGTTTTATGGGTAATCCCTCGAAACAAATAGCCCTCAGTCAAACCTGCTGCTGAAATCCAATCTTGAACGGCTTGCACCGGACAATAATCTTTTCCTCTTAAGATAGGTTTTGTTTTACCCTGGCCCGTCTGGTCTGTTTTACTGGTGGGAATAAAAACATCCATGCCTTGAGCATGAATTTTTAAATCATCCAATTTGACTTTGACCAATTCCGATCGCCGAAATCCCCCTGCAAAACCTAAAAGCAACAGGGCTTTGTCTCTTAATCCCATTAAAGTGGTGTCGTCGATCTGTTCGACCATCAATGCAATAAGGTCATTAGTACTCGGCGACTTTTGATCCGGGGCGGCGAGCTTTTCTCGCATAATGCCTTTGAGAGTTTGTCGAACCAATTCATCATCCGTGGGTAACGTGGAAAGTCCAGCCATTTTATGCACAAAGCGAATGGCGGCTAAGCGTCTTGAAATACTCGAGGCTTTTAATATGGGTTCTTTGCTCTTGGCTTGAGCCGCTAAGAAGTTCGCAATAACATTCGGCGTGGCTGGGAGATAATCGAAATGCCGATCTTCACACCAGAGCCTAAAAACTTTCAGATCTGCGGCATAAGCACGCAGGGTATTTTCAGACAGAGAATTTTTGACATAGTCCTTGGCGTAATCGTCCAAGTCCGGATCTTTCATAAATTGAAGCGCGCGTTCTTGAGATTTTTCATGAAGGACGAGCCAGCTAGGCTTTTTATTAGAATTTTGCATGATTATTTAAACACTACTGATAAGAACGCTTATCGTTAATGATAGGGTAAAAATTCATAATTGGCATGAAGAATCTTTAATGAAGGGTCGAAAAATGGGCTTTTATCTGTTTGATTTAGCGCGTTATTTTTAATTGGGCCATACGTTCTTATATTTAAGGACGAAAAGCGCTCAAAACGCGTTATTTTAAGCCGATGACTTTTGACTATTTAAATAAGTACCTATATTTAATCCTAATGGGATGATTTCAGACAGCGCGGACTCCAAGGTACAGCCTCTTTTTTCACAGTAAAGATCGAGCTGATCTTTGAGCTCTTGCTTGATCCAAGTCTTCATTTGAACCTCGCCACGCAGACGTCGTTTATCGGCATAACGGGCAGAGACTTCTTGGCTGGAAAGCTTCTTTTCTTTAATAGGCTTACGGCCTGGAACCGGGTAATCGATAAAAGTGCAGAGCCCGTTATTAGTCACTTTCATATTCAAGGTGCTAGCCAAGATTTGAACTGCATTTTGAACGACAGGATACGAATCACAAGAAATCTTAAACGCCTTACGGTAGCTATGTTGTAGTCGTATCACACAAGCTAAAATGACAGATGAAAAATTCAAATCTTCGCCTTCTATTTGAAGACCATCCAGCAGGCTAAAGTCATAAGAGAAAGTAATAGTTTTGACCGCGTTATTGGACTGGATATCCATGACATAAGTGCGATCTTCCGTGAGCGAAATCTGCGCATTCGAGCCAAAATCTAAAGCGGAAAAAATCTTACTGAGATCCCCTTTCACGAAGTTCCAAGATTTCTTGGTTTTAGAAACATCCAAGACAAAATCAGGAGCTAAGTGGACTGAAATGACAGCCATAAAACCTCAAAAATTCATATAAACATAGGTACTCAGTATTTTAGTGAGAAATTAAAATTGTGGAAGCAAAAATCATAAAATTTATCAGAACAAAATTTTTATTGGCTGGCTTTAAGAGTGGTTTCTAGTGGAAAATCGATCAAAAAGGCTCATTAAGAGGCCTCTGTAATCGTTGGTAATAAAGGGTTTTTTGGCTAACTTTACCTTTTCGGGGGGATGGGCAAAAAAGCCACTTTCTAAGCCAATCGTACAATTTTTTCCGTTTCGTGAGTTGAGCTACATTTCCTTAGTGGTTGTTTTCGTACCATTGGACCTCAAACCCCATTTTGAGCGTAAATTCTGCCACCAATGTGCCCGGTACCCGAAAATGTGCAAATTCTCTGGCGCCCCCAAAAGAAAGCTTTTTACCTATCCCGATCAAAACCCGATCAAGAAAAATATCGAGCAAAATAATAGTTAACTTATTGAAATATAAAAATAAAATAAAAATGCACTGGGGGAATATATAGCCAAAATCAAAACCCGATCAAGAAATTTAAGCCAAAAATGGTTGAAAAAAGTGTTTATTGCATTACAATGTCATTCAATAAAATCATCTACGAGAAGAATCATGGCTAGCAATGCATTAGTACAAACAAGAATTGAACAGCACATAAAATCAGAAGCCACTGTTGTTTTGGCTGCCATGGGCTTAACTATCTCAGATGCCGTTAGATTATTACTAACAAAGGTCGCGCAGGAGCATGCATTGCCATTTAATCCGCTTGTTCCCAATGAAGAAACAATTTTGGCTATGAAAGAAGCTAGAAAAGGCGGGTTACGCTCATTTTCAACGGTAAAATCATTGATGGATGATTTGAATGCGGAAGATTGATCCAACTACAAAATTTAAACGAGATTACAAAAGAGAATTAAAAGGAAAATATAAAAAGTACTTAACTGAATCTTTTGAAGAATTCTTAGAAATTTTAGCAAATGATCTCCCAATACAGCCTCGATATAGCGATCATTCACTCACTGGAAATTGGAAAGATTTTAGGGATTGTCATTTAAAACCCGACCTAGTTCTAATTTATAAAAAAACAGAAGAGAATTCTTTAATTCTTGTCAGACTTGGATCTCATTCAGAACTTGCGATTTAGTGCCTACTAGAACATTTTTGATCCTGTGGAAATATAAAAACCAAAAAAAGATCTATGGAGAGCCAATCTAAAAATTGTTACCCTTCCCCAGGACGGGTAATACCTAGTTATGTGCCTTTAGTGTTTCCGGCAATCGCTGGCTATAGCTTTAGGAATTTGGCGTAGCAGGTTCCGTCCTTACTTATCGTCACCTAGATAGCTTTTAACGCCTCAGCATAATCCGGCTCATTGGCAACTTCTGAGACCAATTGAGTGTAAGTCACCTGCCCTTGCGCATTAATGACCACAATGGCTCGAGCAAAAAGCCCTTTTAATGCGCCGTCAATAATACTGACACCATAGTGTTGGCCAAACTCAGAATGACGAAATCCAGAAACAGGAATCACTTTATCTAAGCCTTCCGCCCCACAGAATCGACTTTGGGCAAAGGGTAAATCCATGGAAACGCACAAAACTACGACATCGGATAATTTTGAGGCTTCTTGATTAAATTTACGGACAGAGGTGGCACACGTAGGTGTATCGATACTGGGGAAAATATTCAGGATCACCGGCTTACCTTTAAAGTCAGCCAGCTTAACCTCGCTCAAATCTGTTTTAGTCAAAGTAAAATCTGGCGCTGACTGCCCAATGCGAGGCAAATCACCGCTGGTATGTATTGAGTCACCCTTCAAAGTTATTGTAGCCATCTCTTTCTCCATGTTTAATTATCTCGATTGAGAATATCCTTTAGTCATTGCAATGTCAGCCCGTTTAAACTCTCGGAACTATTAAACATGATCTCTGCCTTTGAAAAATATTTAACCCCCTGGAGTCTCACCGAAGACGGAAACCACATGATCACGCACAGCTCTGATCTACTCCCAGTGATCTATAAAAATCAGCCTGCCCTATTAAAAATCGCAAGATCGAAAGAAGAAGAGCGCGGCAATTTACTGATGGCTTGGTGGAACGGCCAGGGCGGCGCCGCTCCCGTATTTCTTCATGAGGGACCGGCCGTATTAATGGAACGCGCCTTGGGTCAAAACTCTCTGATTCACATGGCCAAAAATAATCAGGATGAGCAAGCAACAAAAATTATTTGCGCCGCCGCTCAAAAATTACATGGAATCAAAAACAAAAACCCGCCGCCCTCTTTAATCACCCTCTCAGAATATTTTAGAGCATTAGGCCCAGCGGCTTCTCAACACGGTAGCGTACTAATACAAGCTAATCAAACCGCCGAAGAATTATTAAAAAATCCAAAAGACTCCGTGATTCTTCATGGCGATATTCACCATGGGAATATTTTAGATTTCGGTGAGAAAGGCTGGTTAGCCATCGATCCAAAAGCCCTGATGGGTGAGTCTTATTTTGATTTCGCTAATCTATTTTTAAATCCAGATTTTGAGCTGGCAACCAAACCCGGTCGTTTAGAGTCCCAACTAATGCTTGTGTCTAAAACCGCGAATTTAAATTCCCATCGATTATTACAATGGATCCTGGCTTATGCAGGCCTTTCAGCCGCTTGGCATCTTGAAGATGGGACAGATCCAAAATTAGCGCTCACCATTGCCGAGATCACTCTTGCTTTAATTTTGAGTAATCAGCCAGCAGCTCATTAATCACCCGCTTAGCTTTTTCAATCTCAATGGCATTGCAATTAGATCCAGGCAACGCCGTGTAGACAATTAACGCTTTCCATAAAGCCCAACCCATTGCCCGCTCCCAAGTCTGCTCATCTAGTGTCATCGCTTTTTTAAAAGCTTCCCGACTTTGATCTCGGAACAAAGTCCACGAAATCACTAGATCACAAGCCGGATCTCCCACCCCTAACTGCCCAAAATCAATCACCGCTGAAAGCTCGCCGTTATTCACTAATAGATTTCCAATCGCAATATCCCCATGCATCCAAACGGGTGGCTTATCCCATTCTGAATCTAAGGCCCTATTCCAGATTTCAGTGATCTGTTTTGAATTCATGCTTTGATCCAATTTTTTAATCGCCTCTCGAGTTTCTTGGTCATAGATTTTCAAAGACCCCCCGCGATAAAAATTCTGAGGGCCTGCCACAGGGCCTCCAGTTGAATCTATTTTTTGAAACGCTTTTAAAAACTCAGCCAGCTTCAATGCAAACTCTGAGAGATTAGAAATAGTTTCAAGAGACGCTGTTTTTCCATCAAGCCATTGATACACCGACCAAGGCCAGGGGTAATTTTCAGACGGCTTTCCCATCGCTAAGGGATGAGGAATTGGAAGCGGTAGATTGGGCGATAATTTGGGAAGCCACTGCTGTTCTTTTTCGACTTGAGAGGCATAGCTGGCATCACTGGGAAGTCTCACCGTCATGCGATCTCCCAAATGAAAGGTTCGATTATCCCAGCCACTGAATTCGACAGGTTTAATAGGAAGATCCGCCCATTCTGGGAATTGGGATTTGATCAGCTGACGAACAAGAGCCATATCAATATTAATTTTTGGAGTATTCATGGAGAAATTTCCTATTCATTTTCAAAGTGACAGAGTTTAGCGGTCTCAACCTGAATAATGCCATCCACTTACCATTTGCTAAACGCGGATTGATATAAATACATGAGCCACATATTCTTGCCAGCCTCAATTTTTCTAGAGCCAAAACATGATAAAAAATCTTAAATTACTAAACCTATCCATCGCATTATTCTCATTGGGGGTTTTTAATTTTGCAGCAGCAGATTCTCTAGATGACCAGCTCAACGCCAGCATTTCAACCTATTTAACTAAGCATCAAACTTCTGATCATATGTCAGCCGTCCAACTCAGCGTTTTATTACCCCACGAACATCAATCCAGAAATTACGTAGTCGGCACTCAGTATTTTGGCTCACCTCCAAAAGCCACGACCGACATGATGTTCCAATGGGGATCTATTACTAAAGAATATACAAACGTTTTGATCTTCCAGTTGGTTCATCAGGGCTTGTTTAAAACAACAGATTCACTGGGCCAATTACTTCCCAGTTATTTTGACACCTCTAATAAAACCCCTTGGCCCGCAGCTTGGAAAAATATAACTATTAATCAGCTCATGAATATGACTAGTGGAATTCCTTCATACACTGAAGTTCCCAATACGCCTGACCTCTCTCCTACTGCTGCTTATACATTGGAAGATCTCGTGGCATATGCTGCCGATTACCAAAATACGAATGGCTGCAAGACCTCTGATGGCTGCTTTCCAGCAGGATCTAATTATTTCTACTCCAATACTAATTACATTATTTTGGGTTTAATAATTCAGCAATTTTCTGGAACGACTTATGCAGACGCTTTGAATAAAAACATCCTGGCTAAATTCCAAAAACAAAACCCCGTCAATCTTTATTACGACGCTGATTACTATCCAGCGAATGCCTTAGCCAATATGGTTCATAGTTATTATCTGCTTGATCCAACGAAACCTATCTGGACAGATATTACCAACTGGAATCTCTCATGGGCTGCAAGCGCTGGTGGGCTCACTGGAAATATGAAAACGCTGATCCAAATGACCCATGCGCTTTATGATCAACATGGACACCACTTGGCCAAAAATTTTCATATTTCAGATCTTGAGCAAAATCTGGTTCAGACAACCACTGGAAAACCTGTTCAGGTTCAAAACATCAAAACCGACTGTTCATACAACCATCTCACTGGCATAGGCAATGAATGTTATGCCAATGGAATCGGAGTTTTTTATGATCCTTCTTGGGGGGAAGTCTGGATCTACACGGGAGGAACATTTGGTTACATCACTCCCTATCTTTATTTCAAAGATCAACATGGCCTCATCATTGCACTCTCTCAAAATTCAGGAATAGAAAAGCCAATGACTGCATTGTCATTTCAAATCAGCGATGAAGTTTTGAAATATTTAAATCCTCACTAAAAATCCGCGACACTGTCGCGGAAATTGTTATGGTCTCACGAAAGATTGCAGCCTTAGGAAACCAAAAGAATGCCAACACCAATAACCCTAGAAGAAGTTGTTAATTTTTATCGAGAACTAGAAAACCTCGGCATTACTGTTTGGATCGATGGCGGCTGGGGTGTCGATGCACTCTTAGGTGCACAAACTAGACCCCATAGTGATTTAGACATCGCAATTCAGCAGAAAGATTTAGAAGAAGTTTTGAAACTTTTATCTGTCCAAGGCTATCAAGAAATCAGAAGAGATAATCAGTGGAACTTTGTTGTTGGGGATCCCCATGGGCGCGAGATTGATATTCATGCTTTTATTTTTGATGAAGAAAATAAAATCATCGATGGGATTAAATATCTTGAAGGCTCTCTGACCGGAATGGGTGTATTAGGCGGACACCCCGCCCACTCTGGGAATTGAGATTTAATCAGTCGCTGGACGAGCGTCGTACTAATATTCACCACTTTATTTGATCACCTTAAGCTACTTCCTGAAGATTAACTTTTAGTTTTAGCCTTTCATTATTGAGTTGATCTTGAATAGCAAGCTGAACAAAAGTAATGACAGGATGGCCAAGGAGTTCGGCAAATTTAACCGCTTGTTTAAGGCTGACGCTTTTTCTATCGTGCTCTAAGTCGCAGAGATACTGCTTAGATACCCCTAATTTTTCGGCAAATTCAACTTGAGAAAACTCATCGCTCGTTCTGATAGACCAAATAGCAGATCCAAGCGTTAATCGCCGGCCAGAAATTGTCTCGAGTAAGCCCAATGCGTCTTTATTTTTTTTAGTACTCATGTTTATTAACCTCGTTAACTTCAATGTAATTTAGCTCTACTTTTCCATTATCATGTTCTGTGTATATCGCTCTATAAGCCTTGTTTAATCGAATTGAACGTTGGCCTTTTCTTTTTCCTGTGAGCGGCTCATCGTGATAACCCTTTATTTTTCTGACTTGAGTAAGTCCCTCGTTATTCACATGCTTGACCCATAAAGCTAGCTTCATCACTAAATTTTCAGGAATCTTTTTGAGATTCTTTTCAGCCTCTGTTGATATTTCTACCGTATATGTTTCCAAGTGAACGATCTTTTATTAACAAATCCAAACCACAATAATACACTTATTTTGTGTACTATCAAGATGGGTGATTTATTTTTTCTCCACACCCGTAGTTCTATAGTGATCGTAAATTAGCTTTATTTAATTTGCCGAATTCAAATTGCCATAGATACCTGAACCCCCTATCCTTGCCGCCTTAATTTTATAGGGATAAAACATGCTACCCGCCAAAGCCAATCAAGAATCTCACTTAGAAAATCTGTATCAAAAAGCGGCAGGCCACATAGACAAAGCACGTCAATCTGTTCAAAAAAGCATTAATGCAGAAATGGTTGAGGCTTATTGGCTCATAGGAAAAGATATTGTCGAATTAGAACAAGATGGCCAAGAAAAAGCGGGCTATGGCAAAGCCATCTTGAAAGATTTATCAAAGAAACTCCAAGCTAAGTATAAAAATGGATTTAGCGTTGACACTCTTGAAAAATCAAGGAAATTTTATCTTTCATACCCACCAGAAGAGAGCGCTTCAAAATCCGCGACACTGTCGCGGAAATTACAGGAAATCCTTGGCCTGTCTTGGTCTCACTATGTTGAACTGATTAAAATAACACGACCTGAAGCTAGAGATTTTTATGCCATTGAGGCCAGTAAAAATGGTTGGAACATTCGGGAACTAAGACGCCAAATAGACTCTTTTTTATACGACAGGTTATTAAAATCAAAAGATAAAAATTCAGTTCTTAAAATGGCCTATCAAGGAATCGTGGAGAGGCTAAACATGCTCAAAAAATCTCGAATTCTCAGCGCCCTGCTCTCAGTACTTTTGATTTCTTGTTCGAATATGGGATTTGCAGATTCTTTAGACGATCAGCTCAACGCCAGCATCTCAGCCTACTTAGCCAAGAATCAAACACCCGATCATATTTCAGCCGTTCAGCTCAGTGTTTTATTACCCCATGAAAAACATTCCAGAGATTACATCGTCGGAACCCAATATTTTGGAACCCCTCCAAAAGCCACGACTGACATGATGTTTCAATGGGGATCTATTACTAAAGAATATACAAACGTTTTGATCTTCCAGTTGGTTCATCAAGACCTATTTAAAACAACGGATACTTTAGGCATTTTACTCCCAAGCTATTTTGATAAATCTAATAAAACTCCTTGGCCTGCAGCTTGGAAAAAAATCACCGTCAATCAGCTCATGAATATGACCAGTGGGATTCCTTCTTACGATCAAATTCCAAATGGCGTCAACCCTAATATTCCTTATACATTGGAAGACTTAGTGTCATTGGCTGCTGATTATCAAAACAAAAATGCTTGTAAGATTTCTGATGGCTGCTTCCCAGCAGGCTCTAATTATTTTTACTCCAATACTAATTACATTATTTTGGGTTTAATGATTCAACAATTTTCTGGGACAACTTATGCAGATGCTTTAAATACAAAAATCTTGGCTAAATTCCAAAATCAAAATCCAGTTAATCTTTATTACGACGCTGATTACTATTCAGCCAATGCCTTGGCCAATATGGTTCATAGTTATTATCAGCCTGATCCAACAAAACCTATTTGGATAGATATTACCAACTGGAATTTCTCATGGGCTGCAAGTGCTGGTGCGCTCACTGGCAATATGAAAACACTAATCCAAATGACCCATGCGCTTTATCATGATCACTTAACTCGGCATTTTTATATTTCAGATCTTGAGCAAAATCTTGTTCAAACAAACAGTGGAAAACCAATTCAAGTTCAAAACATCAAAACAGGCTGTTCGTACAATCATCTCACTGGAAAAGGAAATCTGTGCTACGCCAATGGAATCCAGGTTTTTTATGACCCTTCTTTGGGAGAAGTTTGGACTTATGCCGGAATAACGTTGGGTTACCGCACCATATATCTTTATTTTAAGGATCAACATGGGCTCATTATTGCTCTCTCTCAAAACGCCAGGCCAGTGAGAGCGGCAGAAGATTCATTGCCTCTGTTGGCATTCCAGATCAGCGATGAGGTTTTGAAATATTTAAATCAAAATCAGCATTAAAAACAGGGTTTTAATCTTTTGATTTTGTCCGAAATTCATACATGTATATCGGACAGATCTGTGATAATTAAAAATGTTACATACGCTCAGAATTGCCAATTTAGTAATTCTAGACACATAACAACTTTCACCACTCCACTTTTAAATCTAGCAATCCATCCAAGTCATATCTCGCATACATCAACGTATCCGTGAGCGTTCCGCTTTGAACATCCCGCCGATTAAATTTTAAAACCCCTTCTTGGACATACCCCAAGCGTTCTGGAATTTTTTTGGACCTTACATTTTCCCTCTGGCAGGTGATGGCAATTCGTTTGGCACCCAGCTGAATAAAAGCATATCGAGTAATGGCATTCACGGCTTCTGTCATGTAGCCATGATTACCAGCTGAAGTCCTCAGCCAATAACCCGTCTCAAAACAAGGGACTTCCCAATTCATATGATGGAGCCCCGTTGAGCCTAAAAATGCCCCAGATACCTTTTCAAAAATAAACAAAGGCAAATACGGTTCTTCACTTTTTTTCACAACCCAATTAGCCATAGCCTGTTGAATAAAATCCGTTGTTTCGTTCAAAGACGGCGGAGTTTTTGCCCAGGGCATAAATCGAGACAAGTCTTCAAAAGACTCAAGAATGGCTGCATTAGCTACTTTGGCATCAGCCAGCTCTGGCGGTCTTAGAGTTAATCTAGGTGTTGTGATGGGCATTATGAAATTTGGTAAGTTTTGATTCATGAAATCTCAATCAATTTTCAAATTAAATAAAAATAATATCTGAAAGGTTTGCTATTTGCTTTGCCAACTTCCTGTGATTAGCTTCCACAGCTTTAATTTGTAGTCTCAGGAAAATAAAAATGTCCACGACCCTCACCGGCAATCCAGACTTAGTCGACCCAGGATTTAATGCTCCACCAGAAAATCCAATCCACTTATTAAATAGTTGGTTAGAAAAAGCCGATGAGTTAAATATCTCAGAACCCAGAAGCCTCGTATTATCCACTATTAATAAAAAAACCAGCCGCCCTTCCAGCCGCGTTGTCTTATTAAAATTCTGCGATAACTCTGGCGTTATTTTTTCAACCAGTGCTTTCAGTACGAAAGGCCAAGAAATAGAGAAAAATCCAATAGCCGCTGGAAATCTTTGGTGGCGAGAAACCATGCAGCAAATTAATTTTCAGGGACTGATTACAAAGTGCTCTGACGCTATTTCGGATAAAATTTTTTATGAAAGAACGAGATCGGCTCAGGCTATAGCGGTCTTCTCTCAGCAAAGGCTCTTGTACCAATTAAAGAATCACACCTGGTCTCATGAAAGATTGCAGCCTTAGGAAATAAAAAAATCATGATCAATCCAACCCATTGGGCCGAAAACATTCTTAAAAATAAAAATTATATTTTTGACACTTCTTTTATCCCGGTCATTCAAACGCCCTGGTCTAAAGTCTGGAAAATATTAACCCACTCTCATGGGCTGATTTATTTAAAAAAAAATGTCCCCTCTTTTTCTTTAGAGCCCAGAGTCATTCAATTTTTGAGCTTAAAAAATCCAAATACTGTTCCAAGAATTATTGCTGAAAACCAAGAACTCTATTGTTTTCTCATGCAAGATTCTGGAGTGCCTCTGAAAGAAATTTTTCAAAATAAAATTCAGCCAGATTTACTCGCTATGGGGCTTCAGCAATATATTGATCTCCAGAACTCTCTGGATTCAAAAGATATTCAAACGCTTTTAAAGCTTGGCGTTTCTGATTGGCGCTTAGAAAAACTTCCTGGCCTTTATCACTCAGTCTTAGATCAAGAAAATTTATTATTAGAAGACGGCTTAAGCTCAGAAGAAATTAATTTAGTAAAAAAACTAGAGCCAAAATTTATTGAGCTCTGCAACGACTTATCCAGCTTTAAAATCAAAGAAATTTTCGACCACCCAGATCTTCATGACGAGAATCTTTTACTAGATCCAAAAACTAAAAATTTCACCCTGATTGATTTTGGTGAAGTGAGCATCACTCACCCCTTTTTCTCACGAATTACTTTTTTGAAAAAATTGAGTTTTCGCTATGTCCTAAAAGAAACAGATCCTGATTATCTAAGTCTCAAAAATACTGGCATAGAATCTAATCCAGATCATTTAAACGCCTGGTCTCTAGCTGAAAAAATCTGGCCGCTCTACGCCATTTTTGGAGAACTAAGATTAATTAATAGCTGTGATCCCATAGCGTTTAAAAAATTCAATAGGCGCGGAAGATTGTCGGTTTATTTTAGAGAGTGGATCAGAAATACTGGGCGTCATTTTTTGACATAGGAACACGAACTTTGCATCAAAACATCATCAAAGAAATCTGCCAAAAATTAAATCTAGGATCCCTCATAAGCCCAGCCGAAAGAATCTATGGCGGTCTTTTACACAAAATGTGGAAACTCACGACGGATCAAAATTCTTACGCCATCAAAGAGCTTGCAGGCCATATCGACTTCAAGAATCAGGCCATTAAAAATAATTACGAACTCTCTGAAAGAATCGCGATGAGGTTTTCCCATGAGGGCATTCCCGCTATTAGCGCTATTCATCAAGACGGCGACTATTTGCTTGAGATAGACGGGGTATTTTTCTTAATTTACCCCTGGGTCAATGCAAAGACCTTGCCATCTCATGAGCCCATTTCAGATCAGCATGGCATTAAAATCGCTGCGTTAATATCCAAGATTCACAGCATTAATTTAAATATCTTCTCGCTGCCAACAAGCCAAGCACCCGAATTTAATACCTTAAGTTCTGCGCAAATTCTGGACGCCATTAAGACTTCACAAACTAGAAAAGCCCCCTTCGCTAACGAACTTAAAAAACATCAAAAAATTCTTCTTGCGCTCAATCAAAAATATTTAGAGGCCATCCCATTATTAAAACAACACTCTGTCATTAGTCATGGAGATTTGGACCCAAAGAATGTCCTCTGGGATTCTGAAGATCAGCCTATTTTGATCGACTGGGAATCCGCTCGCAGACTTAACCCAGCCCATGAAATTATTAATGCCTGTTTTGATTGGAGCGGCATTAGTCTTGATAATAATTTTAATCAAAATCTATTTTTTAAAATGCTGGTGGCTTATCAAAAGTCTGGTGGGGTCTTAGATCAAAATCTTTTGGAACCAGCTTTTTATGCCGTCGCTGGAAATTGGATTAATTGGATGATCTTTAATATTCAAAGATTTTGTGAGACTCAAGATCTAGAGATTTTAAACTTAAGTGCCCAGCAAGTGAGCCAGACATTACGGATCATTGTCTTCTTGGAAAATCTGATTCCAACTCTATTATCAGAAATCAAAAAACAAGAGATCCAAGAAGTTATCCAATGGGGTTTAAATTATCTTTCTTCTCATGGCTATGCGCTCAAAAACACGAGGCCAGAGCTCGTTCAAAATACCCCGTGGTCTCATGTCGTTCGCTTTGCAAGTTCTGAGGGTAATATTTACCTAAAGCACACACCAAAACTGCTTGCCTTAGAGGCGCCTATTACCCAAATTTTGCATGATCAGTTTCATGCGTCTGTTCCAAAAATAATCGCGCATAATACCGAACTAGATTGTTTTCTCATGAAAGACGCAGGTCAGCCCTTACGAGAAATTCTAAAAAAACAATTTGATGTGGAATTACTTTGCAAAGCCATTGATCAATTTACATCCATCCAATTGGCTGTTGCAGATCATGTGAATATTTTTATTAATCTAGGGGTTCCTGATTGGCGGTTAGATCAATTACCTGATTTATATCAGCAGTTGATTTCACAGAAAGAACTCTTAATAGCCGATGGGCTATCAGAACTTGAGATCCGCACACTTGAAACTTTAAGACCTAAAGTTTCACATCTATGTCAAAAATTAGCTGCCTACTCTATCAAACAAACCATGGTCCAATGTGACTTTCATGACAACAACATTTTGATAGACACGCCATCGCAAAAGCTGACTTTCATTGATTTAGGGGAGATAGTCATTTCTCATCCGTTTTTTTCATTGATCGGTTTTTTACGGCAGGTCAAATTCCATCATTCACTGGACGATAAAGAAGCGGTGACGCTGAAGCTGATAGAGGCCTGTCTTGAAAACTATCTTGTCTTTGAATCTAGAAAAGAGCTATTAGATGCTTTTGAAATCGCGAACGTCCTCTGGTTTATCTACGAGGCATTAGCCCAATATCGATTAATGATCGCCTGTGATCCAGCTGAATTTATGGCATTTCAGCGACATGGAAAGCTCAGTGGCAGATTGAAGGAATTCATGGCGGCATGCCATCTACTATGACCGTGACATGACGCTCTTGAAAAAGCCACTCAAGAAAATAAAAACATCGTTTTATTTAAAACAATTGTTGTTTTACGACAATTATTGAAATAAGATGCCCCGGTTTTCAAAAACATAATTTTATTATTTTTCAATTTTTGGAGCTTTAAACGATGAATAAAATTCAATTTGTTAGCCAAATTTTTCTATGGGTGTTTCGCACCCTGTTAATTTTATTACCCCTTTCACTGCTTTTATTTTGGGTGGATGCGCCCAATGGCCTGATAAAATCCACTTTGGGTGAAGGCTGGGCAAGCTTGCTAGCTATTAACTATATGGCGAACACCCCGCCGGTTTTACATACTTTGAGTGCAAGCACAAAATTATGGGGTCTTCTGATTTCTCTGATTCCATTTGGCATCAATATGCTGACGGTCTACTTCTTGCTGAAGCTGTTTAAAAATTATGCGGCTCTGAATATTTTCTCTCTTGAAAATGCGCGTTTTATCAAACGCACCGGCTGGACGATTCTTATTGGTCAAATTCTAAGACCTATCCACGATGCAGTGCTATCGGCGATCGTCACTTGGAACAATCCACCCGGACACCGATTAATGACCATCACACTTGATAAAACAAATCTGGCATTCGTTGCGTGCGCCCTCATGATTATTCTTGTTTCCTGGATCATGACTGAAGCCTATGAAGAACAAGAAACCAGCAAACTCATTGTTTAAGAAGGGGCTCCTCATGCCAATACTCGTCAACCTGGATTTGGTTCTTCTTCAGAAAAAAGTGAAATCCAAAGATCTTGCTAAAGCCATTGGAATCACTGAAACCAATCTGTCATTACTTAAAAATAACAAGGCTAAAGGGGTTCGTTTTTCCACACTAGAGGCCATTTGTGATTACTTAGACTGCCAGCCTGGAGAGCTCATTGGCTTCGAAAGATCAGGCAATCAAGATAAATAAAATAATTGGGAACAGATCATGAAAATAAAAATATTGATGACAGCGCTTGTGTTTTTTGGCATGAATTTTTGTCTTACTGCTCAAGCTAAAGAAATCCAAATGGTATTAAATGCCAATACGGGCTATCCGATGAATGTGCACTATCAAGTGTCTAGCGGTGGGCATTTTTATGCCAAAGGTGATTTAGATATACCCGCCAATAATCAGAGGGCATATTACGTTGCAGTGAATGAAATCCCTGATGATCAGAGCGTTTTAGTTCAAATTAATAAAATGAATGTTGGGAATGTAACTGAGTTTAATGACCCCTGTGAACTGGTTCTCAATAAAGATCAGCTGACAGCCAATATGAATATTGCTTTTAAAGGACAGCCTGGTGTTCATGGTTCATCTTTCAATTGTTTTGCAACTACTGGAAAGGCTTTAATTTAATATTTTTAGAGGTTCAGAAAAATGCCCTTATTTGTAATCGGAGCGAGTGGAAGCGGTAAATCAGCCAGTATGCAAACGTTGAAAAAGCATCTTACGGACTACGAGTTTTTTGATTTTGACGACATTGGTGTTCCTGAAGATGCGGATAAAGTTTGGAGACAGCGCTCGACTGAGGCATGGATTCAGAAATTAATTCACAATCCCTCTTCAAAAATCTGCTTATTTGGACAAATGGTCCCTGGGGAATTAGTAGCCTGTCCGTCTTTTAAGCTTCTGAAAAATGTTAGGGTTTTATTCCTCGATTGTTCAGAGGAAATTCGGATTGAAAGATTGAGAAAAAGAGGATCTTTAGCGAATCAAGATCAGCTCAACTGGTCCTCTTGGCTTCGTATGCATATTAAAGATCCTTCATGGGAAGTCAGAATCATTGAAAACGATTCAGCACGAAAGTTGGACTTTTCTGTGCTTAAAAACAGAAGTGATTGGAAAGGGTTGCTAGAAATCCAGAAGATGGATACTTCTCAAATGACTATAGAAGAGGTATCCGAGCAGATTTCGAAATTAATTAAGTTTTTTGAGCTATTTGGCGAGATTCGATTGTTAAGAAGAAGCGATATTCAAGCCCTCTCCGATGCCTTTTCTAAAGAAAGTTTTCCTAAGCCTGTAGATCTTTTTGAGCGATATCTCGAGGAAAATAAGTGCTTTAAGCGATCGACGTTTATTGCTTTAAGTTCTTCAGGGCAATATCTCGGCTATATCAATATTCTTTGGCAATCTGGTTATTTAAACTTTCGAGAGAAAGGGATACCAGAAATTCATGACTTTAATGTCATTCCTTCTAAGCGAGGCCTTGGAATTGGATCAAAAATGCTTGAATTTTGTGAAGCTTTTATCAAAGAGCGTGCTAGTAAAGCAGGCTTAGGTGTTGGCCTGTATCAAGGTTATGGAAGAGCGCAACAGCTTTACGTCGGAAGAGGGTATGTGCCAGACGGGCATGGGGTGACATATGGTGGGAATCCAGCGGTCCCTGGTGAGAATTATCCGCTCGATGATGATCTAGTGATTTGGATGATAAAAAATTTGAATCGGAGCGGAGAGGCTGTTAATCCTGTCACTATCTCATAAATAAAATCCGAGAGGGCTGAGAGCCTTTTGAATAGGTAATAGAAGTAAAATTAATGATGAATATGAATTATGGTCTTGATTCACCGCCCGTTGTTAGGCGCTTATGTTGGATAGGTGTGCTCTTTTTAATTATTGGGTTTCTAATTCAGCATTTTTTTCAAGAATCTTTTCCAGCGACAGAACAGGCGTTATTCGAAGCTTGCCTATGGATTGGTTTCACGCAGCTTCTTTTTGCAATTTTGATGGTCTTAAGTAGTGCGTATGGAAAAGTGATCCTGGGTAAAAAACTGGTAGCTTCTCTTGATTTACACGGGGAAGAGCACGTATTGGATGTGGGTTGTGGTCGAGGATTGTTACTGATAGCGATCGCCAAAAAATTAAATAAAAACGCCAAAACAGTGGGCTTAGATTTATGGCGAAAAGAGGACTTATCCTTCAATCAACCTGAATCCGTTTTTAACAATATCCACCGTGAAAAAATTGATTGTCTCGTGGAACTCAAATCAGGCGACATGCTTAACATGCCCTTTGCTGATCATACCTTTGATGTGGTGGTCTCTAGCATGGCTATTCATAATTTGGCAGTAAAAGAAAAATGCCAACGGGCTATTAATGAAATCAATCGCGTTTTAAAGCCAGGGGGAAAATTATATTTATTAGATTTTAAATACACCAAAATTTATCGGGACCAACTGCATCAATTAGGGTGGAAAGACGTAAAATTGTCGCGCTATTATTTTTGGATGTTTCCGCCGGTAAGAATTGTTTCTGGGATTAAGCCCATAGGAGAGAGTGATGTTAAAACAGCTCAATAATTTTTTATGCTGCAAAGAAGTAATTTTTATAACTAACAAAAAAAATCAAATAAAGGGGTGAAAAAATGCCTTACTTAGTCGCAACCTTTCATCACGAGGCCCCGCTTCTCCTGGCGACAGATCGTTCTGATAATGTCTTTTTTGACCTTCGTGAAAAAACCATGACGATCAACGGCAAAGGCCCTATTCCCGTTTCGATGATCGGCTATCAAGCTTTATATGGATTAACTTTACCCACACATATCACCTTAACTAAAGAAGAAATTACCGCCGCTCGCGAATGCATTCATGCTACCTGTCGATATCCCCTGATATCAGAAATTTCTAAGGAACTTACTCCAGGTAGCTTGATGAATAAGTAAGCGTCACACCAAGTACACCCAGCCAAACAATTTAGGCAGGGTCTTTCTGAATTGGATTTTTAATTTCAGATTGTTTGATCTTAGGCAGATGCTCTTTGGCCTTAATCGGCAAGAGCTCAGCTAATTTTTCTTCAGTGTCTGCC
>CANJUQ010000031.1 GCA_947478175.1 Thiotrichales bacterium
TGGTTCTGATTTTGGTTCTGATTTTGGTTCTGATTTTGGTTCTGATGTTGCTGTCCTTGAGGTCTTTCACCTCCAGAAGAATCATCAGAAAATCCCTGAGAATTCACTTGAGAATTATTTGGGGAATTATTTTGAAGGGGCGCAGTCTGAGCGTATGTCACAGGGCGAGCCTGCCCTTGCCCTTGCCCTTGCCCTTGCCCTTGCCCTTGAACTTGAGTTTGAGTTTGAGTTTGAGTTTGAGGCATTCCAGAAGAAACAGGAGACATCGCTGGTTTTTGTTGCTGCGGCTGAATATCTTCAACTAATAAGCCTGAAGACGTGTCTTGCTGGACTGGGGGATTATTATTTTGATATCGAGGCGTCTGATTGTTTTGATTATTCTGGTTGTGATGTGGCGGGTTATTTCGTCTTGGAGGACGTGGCTCTCTCATTGGCTGTGGAGCAGGACTATATCCTTCTTCAGGTGTACCCCCTGAAGAAACAGCATTAGAAGAAACTTCAGTATTTCTCCCCTGATTTCTTTCTTGATTATTTTCTTGAAATACAGCGGGGCTTCCGCCCTGGGCTTCTTCTTTATATTGCCGAACGAATTTACTAATCGTCGTCGTTGACCCTCGATTTCCTAATTCATCTTTCACTCGCAAAATGGTCGGCGTTTCGCCTTTGGTTTGTATTTTACGAACGGCATCGGCCACTTCTTCATAGGTAATCGTCATGCTACGAGTCATCTAAAAAATCTCATTGGGGGAATTAACAAGGGCGCGCATTGTTTCATAAAAAACAGGCCAACGCCAAGTTGATTTAAACAGACCGTTCGTTAGACTCTCCGGCCTTTCAAACTGGCTGATTAAACTAGACCCATGACCCCTAATACCCAACACCACAGACTTATTATTCTTGGCTCTGGCCCTGCTGGCTGTACCGCGGCTGTTTACGCGGCTCGCGCCAATTTAAACCCTGTCGTTATTCATGGGATTGTCCCCGGCGGGCAGCTTACTCAAACCACAGAAGTCGATAACTGGCCCGGAGATATCGAAGGTCTGCAAGGACCTGACCTAATGGTCAGAATGCAAAAACATGCGGAGCGATTTAATACCCTATTTATCCAAGACCATATTGAATCTGCGGATTTATCTAAAAAACCCTTTGTCCTAAAAGGTGGTCAGGTCACTTATACCTGCGATGCTTTAATTATTGCGACAGGTGCTAGTGCAAAATACTTAGGCATTCCTTCAGAGGAAAAATTTATGGGTAAAGGCGTCTCCGCCTGTGCTACTTGTGATGGATTTTTTTACAGAAAAAAAATTGTCTGCGTGGTCGGTGGTGGCAATACAGCCGTCGAAGAAGCTTTATATCTTTCTAATATTGCTTCTGAGGTCCATTTGATTCATCGCCGTGACCAGCTTCGCTCTGAGAAAATTTTGATTAATCAAATTCAAGACAGAATTCAAAATGGCAATATCAAACCTCATTGGTTTAATGCAATCGATGAAATTCTGGGAGACAACTCTGGAGTGACGGGTATTCGAATTAAAAATACTCAGACAGGCCAAACTCAAGAATTAAAACTAGATGGCGTTTTTATTGCGATTGGACATACGCCTAATTCGCAGCTGTTCGAGGGTCAGTTAGACATGAACGGTGGTTATCTTAAAGTTAACTCTGGACAGTCTGGCCAAGCGACTCATACCAATATCCCGGGTGTTTTCGCTTGTGGCGATATCATGGATCATGTCTATCGCCAGGCAATTACGTCAGCGGGAACAGGCTGTATGGCGGCGCTGGATGCAGAGAAATATTTGGATGCCCTCAAATAAAAAACCTATTCGTTGCTTCCCAATAAAAACCTGTCTATGATTGCCCCCCTTTTGGCCCCCCACAACTAATTTGAGGAATTTATGGCGAAGGAAGACGTCATTGAAATGGAAGGAACTGTCGCAGACTCCCTCCCTAATACAATGTTTAAAGTCAAACTTGAAAATGGACATGTCGTCATTGCGCATATCTCTGGCAAGATGAGAAAAAATTACATCCGAATTTTGACGGGAGACAAAGTCACCGTTGAAATGACCCCCTATGATTTAACTAAAGGTCGGATTACTTTTAGGCATAAATAATAAATTGAAACTCCCCGCCATAAATAGCTAAATGGCTAAATGGCGGGGACTCTAGGTCAAGACGCTTTTATTCCCAAATTGCAACCATGATCCTAGAAATTTAAATCCCATTCATTAAGCCCAAATCTTCAGGGTAGGGATTTAAATAAGACTGAATTTCTAAATTAGGCTCATCAAAAACGGTTAAATAATGCCGAATCATTCTGATAGGAATAGACAGTGGAATAGATCCAGAAAGATATTCCTGGATTAATTTCAATAAATCTTTTTTTTGTTTTGATTCTAGATGCTGATTAATCCTCACCATGATTCGCTCTAATACTTGTCCATGGTGCCGTCTATCCGGAATTTTTTTAATAGTTTGCATAAAGAGCTGGATATATTGATTAGCAATTTCTAAAAAACCCGCCTGGTCTATATGAGGGTTTAGACTTGCAATAAATTTTCCAAGCAATTTGCTATTGCCGTAATGATGCGCAATTAAAAGCAATTTATGCCTCGTGTGAAATTTTAATAGGCCTTGAAAACCAAGGCCCTCTTCACATAATTTTTGCCACTCTGAATATAAATACACCCGCTTGATAAAATTCTCTCTTAATCGAAGATCATATAAACGCCCTTCTTCCTCAGTAGGTAGCAACGGTAATAAATTACTGACTTCTTTTGCATAAACACCCATCCCATGCCCAACTGGTATTCCTTCTGAGTTATAAATCTTAACTCTCTCCAAGCCACAGGATGGGGATTTTTTCTTAAAAATATAACCACTAATTTTATCTAATTTAGGCGCTGATATTTTGGCAAATTCTTGCAATTGAACGGTATGGTTCACATCTGTTTTCAGCATAATGGCCTGAGGATTTAAACCATCTTTTGAAAAACTAATTAAACGCAAACTACTTCGTGGAACACCCAAACCAATCGCGACTTCTGGACATAAGGGAATATAAGTAAAATATTTTCCGAGAACATCAGTAATATAATTATCCCTCTGATGACCCCCGTCAAATCTCACCTCTTGGCCTAGTAAACAAGCGCTAATGCCAATTTTTATTTTTTCTGGATTATTTAAATGTCTGCTCATAACCGTCTTAATTATTTTTTATTATTTTTTCTTTCTGTTTTTCTAACCATTTTTTCTCGCCAATATTCTCAACAGAAAGATTAATAATCAGATCTCCCGTAGCACCCGCTATTAAAATATTGATCTTTACTCTCCTATTAATTTTATTTTAGGGACCAAAACCGCCTGAGGAAGCAATAAAACCAAGAAACTAGCAAGAATCATTGAGCCGGGTAATAAATAAAAAACAAGCCTCAAATCAGCGCCACTGATTGAATATAAACCATACAAATCTGAATGAACCCCATGGTGACTTAAAAAATTAATCAAGGCACCAATGATCAAATCTGCCAGTGTAATAAAAAGCATAATAGTTAAATTCGTCAGGGCACTGGCTAAGCCAATAAGATTTTTTTCTCTTGAATATCCATGGATAATTTTGGAAAAAAATCGCCAAATTAATATTTGTGAGCTGGATAAGAACCCAAAAATAAATAAAGTGCCTGAAAGAATAAAAATGGAAATATTTTTTTCTGAAAATAAAATCAAAATTAATACCGCCGCTGTCAGCGCACTGATAAAAATTAAATATTTTTCTAGCTTAAATCTTGCAGCTAAGAGACTAAATACAGGGCCTCCAACCGCCCAGCCCATAAATAAAGTCGTAATGGCAATCGATCCTGAATTTGTATTTTCATGAAAAGTATCTTTAAAAAATTCAACACCCCAGGTCGCTGCAATTACGGAAGTAGGCAAATATAAAAGACCGCCAATCAATCCATTTAACCAAAGTGATTTTATTTGAACTAATTTAAATAAATTTTTAAAAAAAAGTGGCAAAGCCATTTTTAATTTTTTTCTATGTCTTGATGGTTTTACTAAATACACACTGGGAACAAAAATAATGCCCACAGTTAAAATTAAACCCCAAGTCGCCATGCCATCAATAGTTAAATGCCAGCTCAAATAATGAATAATATTCACAGCAAAGACTTGGCCGACTGCTCCTGCAATTGTTCCGACAGAAATGACTAAAGAAATTAATATCGCAAAAGCATTTTCATGAAAAAAATTCCTGATGAAACAAATCGCACCAATAAAAGCAAAAGCCGAGCCACAGCCTAAAATAAACCGACCGAATAAGCCCAAAATGAGATGATGAGACAGGGTAAAAATTAAAGTCCCTAAGATGCAGGTCAATAAAGCCAGACTAATCACTTTCTTAAATCCATAAGAATCCAATAAAAATCCAGCAGGTAACTGCATGAGTAAATACCCCGCAAAATAGGCACTTGAGAAACTGGCAATCCCAAAGGCATCAGTATGGTACTGATGAAGCAATGAACCGACTAAAACAGAGGGAGAAATACGCAAGAAAAACTCGTAGGCATAAAAAATAGAAAGTATTAAAAAAACAAAATAAATATAAAAATTTGATTTTTTCTGTGGCTCATAATTTGAATTACTTAAGGGGGTAAACAATTTTTTTATGTCTTTCATTTTTTATATCTTAATTTTTTTAAAACTTTCAATGGCCCATTTTCTTTGAACTGCATAATTAACAATAGGCGATGGATACCCTAATTTCTTTCTGGTATCTAAGTCAGGGTCATGTATTTTTTTAGAATCTAAATTTTTTAATTCTGGAAGGTACTCACGAATAAAAATCCCCTCTGGATCAAATTTTTGACTTTGTAATAAGGGGCTAAAAATTCGAAAGTATGGAGCAGAATCTGTCCCTGTTGAGGCACACCATTGCCAACCACCATTGTTAGCCCCCAGCTCTCCATCAATTAAATTTTTCATAAAATAAGCCTCACCCCAGCGCCAATCAATCCATAAAATTTTTGAAAGAAACATGGCCACGATCATTCTTAAACGATTATGCAAAAAGCCTGTTTGATTTAAACATCGCATGCTGGCGTCAATAATAGGAAAGCCAGTTTTTCCCTCGCACCAAGATTGAAATAAATTTTGATCAGAAGACCAGTGAATTTGATTAGTGGCTAATAAATACGGCTGGTGTTTTGAAACTCGTGGAAAATTAAACAAAATCATTTGATAAAAATCACGCCAGATAAGTTCATTAATAAATATCTCCGCCCCTTCTTGAGCTAATAAATCTAAAAAATTCCCACAGGATTTTTCTTGCATTAATAAACTCAAAATTTGTCGAATATTGATAATCCCAATGGCAAGATACGGGGAAAGCCGACTGTTTTTATTCAACGCCGGAAAGTCTCTATTTTTAGAATAATCATCCAAATCATATTTAATAAAATTTTTAAATTTATTTTTTAAATCTTCTTCACTTAAAACCCAATTTTTATAAATCTGATTTTGTGGACAAGAAAATCCTGAAATATTACTGGGAATAGGATCTGAAAAAATACCTGTCTCTGCCTGGGGTTTTACTGCGTGAGCGCTCGAATTAAAAATTAAAAGCTCAGTAGGGGTTCCTAGAATTTTCTGTATCCATGCTTTTTTATAAGCCGTAAAAATCTTATAAATCTGACCATCAGGCTTTAAAATTTTATGAGGTGGGAAAAATACAAAGTCATTTCTGAAATTTATTTTTATATTAAAATTTTTTAACAACTCATCGCAGTGTTTATCTCTATTGAGCTCATCTAAGCCATAGTTCCGAGCAGCATAGATATTTTGAATCTGATAGGTCTGGCAAAATTTTAATAAGGCCTCTGGAATTTGTTGATATTTTTTTATATTTAAAATTTTTAACGGGATATTTAAATTTTCTAATTTTTTAGAAATTAATTTTAAATTTTCCAAAATAAAATAAATCTGCTGGGGCGAGCGGTCATGTAAAACCCAAGTCTCTGGCGTAAAAATATAAAGCGCTATGCAGCTTTGATCAGGATGATTTTCTTGTGCCTGTTTAAACCCTTCTTGATCTTGAACTCTTAGATCTTCACGAAGCCAAACGCAGTGGGTTATTTTTTTAATTTTTTCTGTCATTTAAAAAAACCATAATTTTCTAAAGAAATTAATTTTTTTCCCCAATGATTTCTAAAAGCTCGAATGGCCTGATCATGGAGCATCAGGCTATCTTTTTGAGCTTCATAAGACGGCCTATCACCTTGTGAGGCAACCACTTTTTGGTCTTGTTTTAAAATAACTTGATTCGTGAAGTTCATCACGAGATCTACTAATTTTTTAACCCCGGGATAAATCAAAAACTCTCGATACGTTCTTAAATACAGCTGAGTCTGGTTTAAATTAATCGGCGAAAAATAAAGAATTAAATTAATTCTTTCACTGATATTTAAAACCCACACATTCGGGAAAAAGAATTGAATTCTGGGTTTTATATCTTGATTAAAATAAATACTGATACTTCTCGAATCTTTAATAATCTTAGGCTCCTGGGGAATTTTATACCCCCGCCCGATGGTGTTTTTATGCACAAATTGTAAATGCGTGTAATCCAGCTGATTCTCAATACAGTAAGTCACATGAGAATCCCATATTTTTTCTGTCTGGCTATAGGCTCTAAAATTCTTATGAATCTCTTCAAGCTCTGGATAAAAAAATTCTTGAAAATTTTGATCAGAACCTAGGTAAACCCAAATCATGTCTAATGCTTCATGGCTTTTAAAAATCTCTGCTTTCAATAATGAATTTCTAGCGCTATTAAAAATATTAAATTCAGGCGAAAACTCGCATTCACCTTTTTCAGAAAATTCATAGCCATGAAAAGGACATTGAATGCGATTATTTTTAATACAGCCAAGACTCAGCTGCGCACCTCGATGCGGACAGCGGTCTTTAAATATTTGCACCTGGCCTTGATCATTTCGCCACAAGGCAAGTTTTAAACCAAAGCGCTCTATGGCCAAGATTTTATTTTTTCTTAATTCACCAGATTTAAAAATGGCATACCAGCCAGACATAAAAGAAGAAAAATGAGCGTTCGAACAATTATTTAAGTTAATTAAGCCAGGCATTTTGTATTTTTTATAAATTTATAATTTCTGTTGGTGTCAGTATATCGAATTTACCCAATACCTTTAGTTAAAAATTTGCTAACTACTCAGCCCCCTTGAATGACAAGAATTTTACGTGGGTTTGGATAAATGTGTTCTGTGGGCAGACATGCGGGTCCACCCCCTACAAAAAAAATCAACAATATAATTAAAAACTAAATTCACGATGTCTTCATGACTGCTTTTAAAGCTCGTCGAATTAATTCAGCTGCGCTTAGCTTTTCCAGATCTTCAGAATTCGATTCTAAATCTAATAACCTTTTGGCCTCTTGCGGCTTATAACCCAGAGAAATCAAAGCACCCATGGCTTCCTGCATCGGTGAGTTGCCAACCAAGTTATTTTTCCCAGCAAGATTTTTTAAATTTTTATTAGACCCCGAAGACAAATTTATTTCAAAACTATCTAATTTATCTTGTAACTCGACGACTAAGCGCTCTGCTGTTTTTTTACCAATACCGGGTAGTTGAGATAATCCAGAAATATCTTTATTCACAATACAGCGCTTTAAACTTATTTCATCTAGGCCCGATAAAATCGCCAAAGCAATCTTAGGACCTATTCCATTCACTTTAATTAGCTGTCTAAAAATTTCTCTGAGTGATTTTGTATGAAATCCATAAAGCAGCTGCGCGTCTTCTCGAACAATAAATTGCGTAAATAAAATTACTGACTGACCTAAAGCAGGTAACTCTAAGCCTGTCGTCATAGGCACTTGAATGTCATAACCTAAACCCTGAGTTTCAATCACGACCCAAGGCAATTGTTTATCAATTAAAATTCCAGACACTTGGCCAATCATTGCAATCTCCCTCTAACAACTTTGGATGCCCCGGTCACTGCTAACAATGACTGCGAGGTATGGTAATGACAAATGGCACAAGCCAGTGCGTCCGACGCATCTGCACCGGGTGCTTTAGATAGTTTTAACATAGCCTGAATCATGGCCTGAACTTGAGATTTTTCAGCAGCACCATAACCCACGACCGATTGTTTAATCTGCCTCGCCGAATATTCACTGATAGGTAAACCACTTTCAGCCAGCGCTACTAAAGCAACGCCTCTCGCCTGGCCTAATTTAAGCGCCGATTGGGCATTAAAATGCATAAAGATTTGCTCAATCGCCGCTGTGTCTATTTTATATTTTTGCGTGATTTCTCGAATGCCTTGATAGATCTCTAATAAACGATCCGGGACCAATTCAGCTTTCACTCTAATGGTCCCGCTATCTAAATAACTAATATTTTTTTTCTCGACTTGGATGACACCAAAACCAGTAATTCTCGAACCCGGGTCAATGCCCAATATAATCATAGACTCTCTAATAAATGCTCAGGAAATTCAGCGTTAGTATAGACATTTTGAACATCATCCAAATCCTCGAGCATATCGATCATCTTCATGACCTTCTCAGCTTTCTCAACATCTAAATCAACCGTAATACCGGGGATCATCGTCACTTCAGCATGGGCATAATTTAATTTTGCTTTTGTAAAAGCTTCTGAGACATCCATAAACAATTCTGGCGCCGTCGCAACATCAATCGATTGATCATCATTCGTCAAAACATCTAACGCCCCCGCCATCAAAGCGATATCTAAGATTTTTTCTTCTGAGCAACCTGGCTCAAAACTAATGATGCCTTTTTTCTCAAACTGATAAGCGACAGATCCATCCGTTCCTAAATTCCCACCGCACTTAGAAAACGCATGACGTACTTCAGCGACGGTTCTATTTCTATTATCTGTCAGACAATCAACAATCACCGCGACACCACCAGCTCCATAACCTTCGTAACGAACTTCTTCCATTTGAGCTGCGCCATCATCGCCCGCACCGCGCTTGATGGCTTTATCAATCGTATCTCGGGTCATATTTTGAGCTAACGCAGCTTGAACAGCGGCTCTTAATCTAGAATTAGAACTCGGCTCTGCCCCACCAATTCCAGCTGCAACGGTAATTTCCCGAATAAGCTTGGTAAAAATTTTGCCTTTTCTTTTATCTTGTTTGGCTTTTTTATGTTTGATATTGGCCCATTTACTATGTCCAGCCATGAAAGCACGCCCCTTAAAATTATTTCAAAAATATTAAAAAATACTAAAAATAGTGGTTCAGAAAAACGCCGCGGATTCTAACAAAGGCGAAGGGAAGAACGAAAGATAATCTTGCAGGAAAAAAATCCTCTGTTTCTGTTCAAGCGCTTCTCCATTACACTTGCGCGCTTTTCACCCCCAGAGAATCTTCAAAATGACCCCCAAAATTCTTTTTATCGGCGGCGGCAATATCACGGCAGCCCTTGTTCGTGGTCTGATTGCAAATAATTACCCTGCTCAAGCCATCACTGTTTTAGATCGCCATCCAGAAAAATTAGAAACACTTAAAAATTCTTGCGGAATTCACACCGTCCAATCTATTCAAGAACTCAAAATTCAAAATATCCAAACTGATCTTCTGGTTTTATCTTTCAAGCCATTCAACGCCAAAGAGACTTGCTTAGAACTTTCTACTTGGCTTGAAAATTCCCAAAATCCAAACCCTTTAATTCTTTCCGTCATGACAGGCATTCAAATTAAAAATCTTGAAAACTGGCTGGGAAACAAAAAATCTATTATCCGCGCCATGCCCAATACGCCCTGCTTAGTCCAAGCCGGCGCAACGGGTTTATTTGGAAATAACTTTGTTTCTGAAAATCAAAAAAAACAGACAGAGGTTTTATTCTCAGCCGTTGGAATTATTTCTTGGTTACAAACAGAAGCTCAAATAGACGACATTATTGCTTTATCAGGCAGCGGCCCTGCGTACTTTTTTTATTTTATGGAGTTAATGCAAAACACGGCAATCCAGATGGGGCTTTCTCCAGAAACAGCCATTCAATTAGCCAAACAAACAGCTTATGGTGCAGCCAAATTGGCCATGGAAAGCCCAGAATCGGTCGAAATGCTCAGAAAACGCATTACTTCTAAAGGCGGAACCACCGAAGCTGCTTTGTCTGTTTTTCAAAACGGACTCCCTGATTTAATTCAAAAAGCCATGGAGGCAGCGAGAGATCGAGCCATCGTGATTAAAGAGATGGTCTCTTAAATTAGTAAATAAACGGGATGTTCGACTTTTTTTTGACAGACGTTCCTGCTTGGAACTAGCCGCTTGAATCGTCTCGCCCCTTGAGGGAGAGACAGGCCCGACAGGCGCTAGCCTGGTGGGACAGAGAGGGGGTAAAAAAGGGGTGCAATTCATTGCGCCCTCATAAAAGCTTAAAAAATAGCTTCTAAGACGTCTTTTTTTTGTTTGAATATCTCGTGATTCCAGAACAGAAGTACACGGCCCCCCTTGGGGCTTTAGATAATTTTCTCGATCTAATCTTTTCGGACGTTTTTTTCCTCTTGATGCTGACTGCCATCTAACTCAATCATCAGGCGTTTTTTGTAACAGGCAAAATCACCTTGAAATTCTTTTGATTTTGTTAGGGCGCAATGAATTGCACCCCTACTTTTTACCCCCTCTCTGTCCCACCAGGCTAGCGCCTGTCGGGCCTGTCTCTCCCTCAAGGGGCGAGACGATTCAAGCGGCTAGTTCCAAGCAGGAACGTCCGTCAAAAAAAGTCGAACATCCCGTTAAATAAAATCCATGGCGAAAAAGACACCCTCAAAAATTACGCTTATTAGCCCATAATTTTGCTAACATACCCCGGCTTTTTTTATAACTCACTATTGGGAGATTCTCATGGGATTTTGGAGCCACCACGGCCTATTGTTTTTATTCTTTATGTTCTTCTTTCCAAGAATCACCATGCTGGTCTCAGGTGTTTGTTTTGCCTGGAGTGGTTTTTTATTTTGGGCAGGTTGGCTTTTGGCGCCCAGACTCACGGTCGCAATCCTAGCAACGACGGTTTACTGGCCAACAAATCCCATCTTGTGTGTCTTTGCTTGGCTCTGGGCTCTCGGCGGTGAAGCGACTGAGAAGAAAAGCGGAATCTATATTTTTGGGCGATGGGTAGAATAAATAACTTTTATCTGATCTAGCCTTATTTAAAAGTAAACGCACCTGGATAAGAACTTTCATATTGAAATCTCCCTTGCACGCTTGCACTTTCATCGTCACTAATAACTCGATAATCAAAATTATTAGCGAGAAAATTTTCTTGATAACAATGCATCTTTAAAGTTTTTCCATACAAGTTTTCTATATCAATAGATTCATCCATAAGTTCTTTAGACCCCAGGGGCGTAAATTTAAATAAGCGAATTTTTTCAGAAGAATGATAAAAACTTGTTTCAGCAAAAACTTCGCACATCAAGCTCAAGGGCTCTGATGATAAATTCATAACAGCGATGCTGGCGACTTCATTTGCGAATACCGTATTAGTCAAAAAACAAGATATTAAAATAATCCCCAGAACTGGATATCGTTTCATTGAATTTTCCCTGATTTAAAAAAGCAGGCGCTAAGTTATAAATTTACAATAAAAATGTAAAGTCTTTTATAGTCAAAAATATTTATAATAAATCACATTTATAACCGGAATTTAGAGTGCGGACGAAAGACTCAATGCCAATTTATACAGAGCATTTTTATTGCCCCCAGTAATTTCTACCGCACAAGCTACAGCTTCTTTAAGGGATAATTTTTTCAATAAAATTTTTAACAAATCTGTGTAATCCGGCCCTTCTGTACTGGGAACCGCGGGGGAAATAATCAAAACAAACTCGCCCTTTTGCATGTGAATATCCCGCTCTAACCAGTCCAAAATATCTTTCGGAAACCCTAATTTAATTTGCTCAAATTGTTTGGTTAATTCTTTGGCTAGGACCATTTCTCGATCCGGCAAGATTTCACACAATAATTTCATGGAATCTAATAAACGATGCTTAGATTCATAAAAAATCGATGTCACAAAAGATTCTTTCAGATTTAAAAAACAAGATTTTTTCTCAGAATTTTTGACGGGCAAAAACCCTAAAAAGCTAAAATTTTCTGTCGGCAAACCACTAGCACATAAAGCCGTAATCAACGCTGACGGGCCAGGGATAGGAATAATTTTATAATTTTTAGCTTTCAGCTCTTTCACTAATACATAACCAGGGTCACTGATTAATGGCGTCCCCGCATCTGAAATCAAAGCAATCGACAAGCCCTGATTTAATAAAGATTCGACTAATTCTATTCGCGATCGTTCGTTATGTTCATGTAAAGATAATAAGGGCTTGTGAATCCCATAGTGATTTAATAACACCTGAGAATCTCGAGTATCTTCAGCCAAAATTTTGTCAGCTAATTTGAGCGTCTCAATGGCTCTGAAAGTAATATCTGAAAGATTACCAATCGGCGTCGCGACAATATAAAGAACGCCGAGTTGAAGAGAATCTGTCATTACATTCAGAACCTTGTATTAAATTTAATTATATAAAAACACTAGTAACAGTAGATACAGGCTTAGAGGCTGCTGGATCTCCGCGGCCTGCTTCTCCCAAACCAGCACCGAATGCGGCAAAACTACTACTACGACGAACAGTGCCTGGGGCAGTCAATCTTCTGTCAGATTTTTCTCTTGAAAGCATTGTGCGTCTTGCACTCACACCAGGCTCAATCACTGCAGAAACCGCTTGATTAGCAGCAGCATCTAAATCTGTACGCTCAAGCTCTTCTGGGGACTCACTGTCGAACTCATCAATAGAACCACACCATATTCTGGTAGTAGCAGGCGCTTGTGCTCTTGCTGGCGCAGGAGTCGCAACAGCCGTGGTTTGAACCGCAAAAGTAAATGCGTTTTGTTTAACGGCTTCGTTGTATAAATCTCTCAAGCGGCCTGTTTTAGCGACGTTTTGCATGTGGCTTTCTAGCTGTGTTTTTAAAGTTTCCCAATCTGCAGTAGAAGCCGTTGCCGCTTTAGAATGATTAAAATGATCAATCAATTTTCTGATTTCTTTGGCGGACTGAATATTTTTATAAGTTTGTTCCAAATCAAAACAGTTTAATTTCACTTTACTCCAACCCATTAAGCTCCAACCTTTGAGTTTTCTAGCACGGTAAACCATGCCTTCTGGAGTTTGTTTCCCATCCACTTGACGACCGTCTAAATAACGCTGCAAAGCTTCTGAAACTTTTTTGAGTTTAAAAATTTGATTATCTAACTCTGAAGGTTCTGTGATTCTTCTTTGAGCATTAGACTCGGCACGCTCTTCTAATTCTGTTCTTAATAATTTTTCAGGCGAATAAGAATCTGTCTGATTTTTTGGTTCTGGATTTTTCCAATTTAATTGATGAAGAGTAACTAAATGACGACCCTCTTGGCTTTTATATTGGGTACTCTTAGCAAAATATTTAGGAATCCCATCTCTCATCGCAACGGTACTCAAAGGTTCACCCGCCGCCAAAGCCTCTATTGCATCTCTGGTATTCTCTGCCATAGAAGGAATTTGAGTTACTTCTTCTAATTCTTCTTTAAATCGCAAACCTGGCGCTGCAGGAATTGGATTAGGAATTGGATCAAGAGCTGGGGCATCCTCTGGAAAAATTGCCCTATCCACACTCTTAAAATATTCCAAGCGTTGATTAATTTGGTCCATTAAATCCTGTTCAGAAAAAGCCTCATCAGGAATCAAAACAGATCCTAAATTAAGCCAATTTTGCAGATTGGGGTCAGTCAAATCACCTTCTATTTCACAAGTATGCTTTCTTTCAATTTTGCGATCTTCTTCCAAAGAATCCAAAACAAACTTTAAATCTGTTGAGAGTGTAAGAAGCAACTGCTCCTGACTTGAAGGCATTTGACGACGCTTCAGAATAGTCAAAACAGACCACAATTTTGCGAGATCAAGTTCACGTTTCCATTCAGTTATAGCTCGTTCATTCACTGTCTTACTAACATCAACAAGACAAGAAGAAAGCGTCCTCGTTAAAACCTTTTTTTGACCATGGGAATCGAATACATCCACTAACTGGTTTCCCACTCGACGAGCTTCATTGATTGGGTCCCCCGTTTGTAAATCAATGCTTAATTGCCCGTGAGTCTGCTGCAAAGACTTCAAAATTTCTTTCATTCTGTCTTTGATCATTTCAATTTGGTCTACAGGGTTTTCTGAACTTTGTAACGTCTCCGAAAGTAAATTCAAAATATCTCTTTGGGTACTGACTGTTCTCAACCACATGTGAGAAATTTTTTGGGTTTTACGAATAGCAGGTACTGTTGTATTCAAATTCTCTGTATTAAATTGAGCCCTTTCGTGCTCTTCTGGAGAAAAAGCAGCACCCACTTGGAGCGTTAAACTAAGATGGAATGGTGACTGGCTCAGCGCGATTAAGTCCTCCTCCACAAAAGTATGCGCTACAACAGGTACCTCAGTTTCTATTTTTGGCTTTAAACCTTCAATCCCCTGAACATCTAATGCTTGAATAAATAAGTCCCACTGATCTCTCAAAGCAGAATGTTTAGGCAAAGTACTATAAAAATCAGGCAGCCATATTTTTCTAAATTTCTCATACTTGCCCATGCGACCCAAGACTTTATGTTTATTGGTTTTAAATTCAGGAGGATCTGTTATCGCTTTTAATTTTTCTAGCTTCACAAACAATTCCGCTCTTTTAGCTTGATCAGCCTCAGCTCTTTGAGCGATCGTACTTTTAAAAGTAGGTAGCAAAGCTTTTTTAGCTTTGCCTTGATGAGCCAATTCAAAATCAAGACCTTCAGGAAAAGCTTGGTTAAAAACAAAATCCAACGCGGTTCTAACCTCCGCAATATTTTGCGGGACAAAACGACCTTCTAAAAAAAGATCGGGACGATCTGGGTAATTTCTTTGCTGAGGGTGCATCTTTGCATAGGAAGCACCCTGGTTAATCAGCTTTAGCAGCTTGCCGGAAGGGGTCAAGGAAAAAGGAGATTCTGGAATCGGAGTATCCAGTGTAGGAATAGTACCATTCCCTCCCGCCAAATCACGATCCCCTACTTCTTGAGGGATCCAATGAAATTCTTGATTAGCTCCAAGTTGATCAGACATAGTTGCCTGTAATTTTTTTATAAATTCTGCAAACTCTCTCTTCGATTCAAAAAAACCAAATTTTATGGATTTAATACTGTCACAGAGGGCTTGATAGGGTTTTCTGGCTAATTGACGGATTGCTTCAAAAGCTTCTTGATTATTTTGAGCATGGGCATTCTGGAGATTTGTCATTTGCTGAATTAGCGCAGGTGTTATTTGATCTCTTAGGGCTTGAACACGAGGATGATCTTTTGATTCAGTAGAAAGTCTGGCTAATGCCGCGTCTAAAACATCTCTAAGCACAAACACAAAAGTCCAAGGCGCTCTTTTTTCAGCCAATGTTTTTTGAGCATACGCTGTTTCGAAATCTTGTAATAAAGTTGTCATGAGTCTTCTCCCCTCTGTATCTCTGTTCTCTGTAATTTTTTAATTATTTTTAATTTCTACGCACTTGAAAGTTCAGTCGCAGATGTAATCAATTTTTTAAATTATTCCCTAGCGAGATCGTCCCCATTAAACGTCAGAGATTTGCTAGGTACAAGCAAAAAAAACAAAAAAACAATAAATAAAATTACGAGAATAATTTTTGGAGCATCTCACAGAGAATTCCTTCTCGCAGCGCGCCTTTCGAAAGGGACATGGAATTAATTCCAAGTTCGTAAAACAGACCGATTAAAACTGACAAACCACCCGCGAAAATATTCTCACGATCTTCTCGTAATTCAGAAAAATTTAACTGGTCTACGGACCCCATCGCGATCATTTTTTTAATAATAGATTCCAGATAAATCAGACTAATTTCTGTCTCTCCTGGCATGAGAGATCTAATGACAGACAGCACAGCCTGTATGGTTCCTGAGCTTCCTAGGCAATAACGCCAACCCAGTGATAAAAACTGTGATTTGATAGGATGAGCTAATTTTCTTGAAGCCTGAATAGCTTTATCAAAATTTTCTTTAGTTAATTTTCCATCTATGAAAAATCTTTCCTGAAAACTCACGCTTCCCATTTCTAAAGAGGCTAACGTAAGAATTTTTTTCTCTTCGCCAATAATTAATTCTGTACTGCCACCGCCAATATCAATAATCAAATGTCTGGCAGAGAGATCTCGACACTGGGAAGCACCGACATAAATCAATCTTGCTTCTTCTTCACCAGGAATAATTCTGATTGGATAGCCTAAAATTTCTTCTGCTTGTTTTAAAAAAAATTCTAAGCCAGAAGCCGCTCTGAGCGTATAAGTTCCTACGACATCCACATGATCGACTTCAAAATCTTTAATCGCTTGTGAAAATTCGGAAAAGCAAGCCAACGCTCGATCTTGGGCTTCTTGGCTTAATGTCCCGTCTATCTCTAAACCCGAACGCAACTGAATTTTTCTTTTGTGTCTATGAATGACCGTTAGGGTTCCCAGAGAATCTCGTTCGACAATGACCATATGAAAAGAATTAGAGCCCAGATCTATCGAGGCCAAGCGTTTTTTAAGGTTTTTTGGAGGGCTCTGTTCATGGCTCATAGTGGACTTATTGTTAACTTGAATGTTCAAAATTTTCGGGCATTATACAGCCCCTTCAATCAAAGAGAACCCAAGGACACCTACCCTCATGAGCGATATTTTAGACATCACCGACGCTGATTTCGATGCTGAAGTTTTACAATCCAAACTGCCTGTTTTAATAGATTTTTGGGCTCCTTGGTGTGGTCCTTGCAAAATGTTAGGCCCTGTCATTCATGAAATCGCACCGAGTTATGCCGGTCGTCTCAAGATTGTTAAGATGAACGTCGATGATTCTCACGAAACACCTGCTAAATATGGCGTTCGTGGCATTCCCACTTTGTTAATTATTAAAAATGGCGAAGTGATTGGAACGAAAGTAGGTGCTTTGTCTAAATCTTTGTTACAGGGCTTTATTGACGGGAATATCTAAATTCCCTCGCAAAATCCATTGACAATAAAATACTCATCTTTGACAATACGCCGCCTTCGCAAAGGGCCTGTCTTCTAGATAGCTTCTAAGCGTAGGTAATTAAAGTTTGTAAAGCGGGAATAGCTCAGTGGTAGAGCACGACCTTGCCAAGGTCGGGGTCGCGAGTTCGAGCCTCGTTTCCCGCTCCAAATCTTTAACTGATCTAAATAGATCAACGGGCTGGGTGGCAGAATGGTTATGCAGCGGACTGCAAATCCGTGGATGCCGGTTCGATTCCGACCCCAGCCTCCAGCGTGTTTTTAATTAAACACATCGCCCGGGTGGTGAAATAGGTAGACACAAGGGATTTAAAATCCCTCGGTTGGAAACGACCGTGCCGGTTCGACTCCGGCCCCGGGCACCATTTTCAAGATCATTCGTTTTCATTTTGATTCATTAAGGCCATGAAAGCCGCTTTATACAAGGATCTCAAGAGTACTTGAGTTTCATTGTCGTACAATCCTGTATATATACAGCAGCTCCCGGCCTGAGCCATTACCCCTAGATACAAATTCTCAAAGAATTAAAGCTGCATAAAACCAGCTCCCAAGCTGGAATTCCAAATAATGTTTAGATTTTTTTTAAGCACAGATACCAAGGAAACCAAACTAGAAAATTTGAATAGCTAACTAGTGTTGAAGCTTAAAGTGATCAGGCCTTTCTTATCAGAAGAGGCTGAAAAATCTGATGGATCCACAATGTAATTTAAAAAATCTTCCCAAGAAGAAATAAAAAAATTAAAGAAATTATTTCTAAATCGTTCCCACAAGCGACATTTTTTATATTTCTTTGCCGCCGCTTGAAAGGCCTCGCAGCAGAGTTCTTGTATCTGATCGATTAGAAAAGCTAGCATCATTAAATTGGCAAAGACGGTGCTTAAGTTTTTCTCGCCGTGCCCAAAGTTATGGCCAAATTGGTACCCTTGGTTTTTGAGTGTATTAAAAGTTTCGTTTTCAATATGCCATCGAGCTCTCCCTACTTTGGCTAATTCCCGTACATTCTTCTCTGTGATTTTAATATCCGTTATCCAAGTCCATTGATGAATAGGAGCCGATTCAGTTTTTGTTTCTTCGTCATAATGGATTTCATAGCATTCTAAAAAATTAACTTTTACTTCATGGTTGGAATCGTTGATTGGCGCGCCATTGAACCAACTTAAGTGATAAGTCACGTTGCCTCGTTTTATTTTTTTATAAGTACGTCCGTCTTTGACCCAGTCAAATAAAGCCCCATTACCGGTCGGCTTTACCACTATCAAATAACTTAAATTTAAACTCTCCAACTCTCTGATATGCGGCGCATTGGCGTACAGAGCATCTTCTAAGACCAACATTTTTAATTTGGGATGCATTGTCCGAAGCTTGGGATACAAACGCTTTGCTGCATTCAATTCACAGTCATTCTTGGCAACGCCATCTTGTTTGATAATCGGCTCTATGACCAAGGGCAAGACTTGCTTCATATCGGGGTGAACCATGACCGCTGACAGGATCTGATGCTGATAAGTCACCGTCCCATCTTTGTGATTTTTTACACAGCAATTTTCACAAAAAACA
>CANJUQ010000032.1 GCA_947478175.1 Thiotrichales bacterium
GAAATTATCGAAGTAGAATATTTACCTCAAGAGCTCGTCCCGGAAATTCCAGAATTTAAAAAAACCATCGCGGATGTTTTATGCAAAGACCAAAACGGTCGGCATTTCATCGTCGAGATGCAAACGGCTTGGGTTCGTAATTTCAAGCCAAGATTATTATTTGAAACGTCAAAAACTTTTTCTAGGCAACTTCACTCTGGAGAAGACTATTGTTTATTACAGCCTGTCTACGGCTTGGGTCTCGTCGGAGAGAAATTTGATGATAGGCCTGAACATTGGTACCACCATTATAAACTGACAGATACGCACAAAGATCCTCATGAAAGCATGGATTACTTACACCTTATTTTTGTCGAGCTCCCTAAAGTTCCATTGGTTTCTCGGAAATTAAAAAAACTAGGCATTCTTTGGCTCAGATTTATGCGAGAAATTAACGAAGAGACAAAATTAGTTTCATCTGAATTATTAGAAATTCCAGAAATTTCTGAAGCCGTTAGGCTTTCTGAAGAATCCGCTTACTCACCCCTAGAGCTCAGATATTACGAGTCTTACTGGGATGAAATCAGACGAACCAATGCGTTGGTTAAAGCAGGTGAAGAAAGAGGAGAGGTTAGAGGGGAGTTAAGAGGAGAACTAAAAGGGGAGTTAAAAGCAAAACAAGAGATTGCTCTTAAATTATTATCGCAAGGGCTGGGTCTTTCGGAAATTATAGCGTTAACACGGTTGTCGAAAGAAGCGCTTCAAGGGCTTGGCTAGGCCTACAAAATTAATTCCCATACTTCTGCCAAACTGGCATGACCCGGTTTAAATAATTCAAGAATTTCCATAGCCCCACACTGGATTCAACATTTCCAAATGTATCCACTGTCGTCTCTGGGAACGCAATTCCAAAGCCAAATAAACCTGGCGCGATGATTCCAGATCGATCGTTATATTCAATAGTTGGCAAGCCTTCGATGGTGATCTTACGACGATCGAATCCAATGGCTTGGACAGCCTTAGAACATAAGGGCAAATAGGCTTTGTTATTTTCATCGTTAGACCAAACGCGAGTGAGATTTTTGGGCATCTTGCCGTCAATATGTTCTCGGGCCCATTGGGCCGTTTCACCTTTTAGCCCCGTGTTATCAAATAAAATCCAATTATCCATATAAACGGCATAACGTAAGGGCGAGCGATAAAAATTAATGACCTGTTTTACTCCTGAATCTAATAATAATCGGATCACAATAATGGCTGAGTGAGATGCGCCGAAAACCGCGACAGTATCTGAATGATCCACCCATTTTTTCAACCGTTCTTGATCTAATGCATCTTCTAAGGGAATCACGGGAATGGGAGATGGCATGACTCTAGGCACAGATCCTGTGGCTAGAACAATGTTCTTACTTTGAATATTGCCGTCTTTGTAATTATCCAAAGTCATTTGCCAATGCTTGTCCTGCATCTTGAGTTTCAAAACCGTTGATTGGATTGAATTTACTTGGTTTTTAAGCTGGTCGGACACCCATTGAAGCGGATCGGCGGCATGTTTTAACAAACAAGTCTTACTGGGATCTAGCCCATGAAGTTCATAGTTTTTTAAGCGATCAGGGCATTGGGAATAATTAAAAGATTGGACTCCTTCTAGAAATTTTATAAATAAATCAACTTTGGTATTGCTAGAAACATTGCGCCATTTGGAGCCAAAATCACCGACTTTGAATTCAGGATCAATCCAAGCGATTTCTTTGGGGTTGACCCCCGTATCCATTAATTTTCCTAAAGCAGCCATACCGGCGGGGCCGGCGCCAATAACGGCCCATTGGTAAGTGGTCATATGAAGCGCTCCTTTTTTAATAACTTAATTTAAATGTCATATAAGCACATTACGGGGATTCCGTAACGGAAACACCGTAATGAAGTATACGAAATTTCAAAAACGATAGGGTAGGCCTATTGATTTATACCCATCCAAAAACAGCAAAATGATTTTCGGTGGGTATAACTGTTTTGTTGAAATTATTCAGGATGTTTGAAATCTATAAAAGTTCCTTAATAAATTGAGAATAATATGTTCATGAAATTTTAAAAAAATGAGATCAAACATGTCTGGAATGCCTGAAGAAAAACCCAAAAGAGAACAAATTTTTTATATTCTCCCCGACTGGGATGACCATGGTGCGGCTTTATTTCCAGAACAGATTAAAACGCAGGGATACCCTGATTATTTAACTCAGATTCATCAATTTAAAGCGCAGTTAGAAGCCAATTTTGCAGAGCTCATCGCTGGGGCTGATCAAATCTTTCTAGGCGTTGGATCAGACCGTCAGACGGCTTGCAAAGATGAGGAAATGGCGGGCCATAATCAAAATGGAAAATGCATCGATAGCTTGCGGGAATATGCCGTATCCAAGGGCTGGAGATTTTGTGAATTCTCTGCTCATAAAGCAGGGTTAAAAGGTAGCACCAGTGAGTCCTACACCTTTGGAAACAAAATAGGCTTAATAAAGAGTTACGCAGCTTATGCGAGGCACACTCATCCAGAGGCCGCGATTACTATCGGTTTTTCGGACGATTATCCTGACCATTCTGCTGCTACGTATCCTGCTCATCTTAGGTTCGTAATGGAAACAGATCAGCGTGCGTATTTTGAAGGTAAGCCAGAGAATCTCCCTGAAGGGGTGAGATTAGTCCTCACAAAAGCCAGTCTTCACGCGTTTCTCAGTGGCGAGGATCCAAGGACAGAGTTCAAACCTTTTTTAGTAGTTGAACGGCCTTTTGAAGTTGCAGTTAAACCTGAAGAACTGACTGTGGTTAGAGAAGAGAAAACGATGGTTGGTGCCAAGGCTCGGGCAGCCACTGCTGTGATGGCGGCAAGTCTGCTGGCGGCCACTGGCGGTGAGCCTTCAGTTCTTGCAGAAGATGCAGAAGAGAAGAAAATTTAGAAGAAATAGATTTTGTTGGGTGGTGCGATCTAATTTGGAATATCTCTATACTCTGGCCTTTTTAAAATAAGGGCCAAATTTATGGATCATTCAAAAGACAACCCAGCAGGTCAGTTATCAGGGCACTCAACAGGGCATCGCAACATCACTGCCAAGTTTATTTATGCCAAAGGCACGGCTGAAGAATTAGCATTAGATCAATTATCCCAAGCTTTAGAGCGAAAAGATGGGTTTGTTTGGGTTCATATTCATTGTCCAACGCCTCAAAAGACTATTTATGCAGTCCCCGAAATTCCTAGATATATCGCCAAAGTATTATCTGCTAGTGAAACGCGGCCGAGATCTGATGTTATCCCAGAAGGCCTGTTATTAAATTTAAGATGTCTAGATCCTAAACATACCCAAGAGCCTAATAGCATGGTGTCTTTGAGGCTTTGGATGAATGAAAGAATTATTGTTTCTGTTCATAGAAAGCCTTTGCCCTTCATAGGTAAATTATTGACACGGGTTCATGAAGATATTTTGGTCAGTAACAGCATTGATGTCCTGAGGCTTATGTTAGAGGCCATTATTGAAGACATGACAAATATTGCTTTAGATTTTACGGAGGCCATTGATAGCCTGGAAGATAGCGATGAAAGCATTCGAGAAAAACGTCGTAAGCTTTCAGAATATCGTCGGGGGATTATTTCTATTCGGCGTTATTTAGTTCCCCAAAGAGAAGCTTTATTAAGATTGCCTATAGATAAATTAGCCTGGCTATCTGATTTGCAAAGATTGAGCTTGCGAGAATCAGCGGATAGTACGACGCGGATCTTAGAAGATTTAGAAACAGCCAAAGATCGGGCGAATTTATTACAAGAAGAATTTTTGAATATCACGCAAGAGCAGATTAATACTAAAATTTATTTGCTTTCTATTGTCGCCGTGATCTTCATGCCATTGAGCTTTGTGACGGGTTTACTGGGTATCAACGTCGGGGGTGTTCCAGGGATTGGGAATCATTTAAGTTTTTGGATTGTCTGTATTGTTTTGTTTTTTATTATGCTGATTGAAGTATTAGTTCTGAGATATCTGAAATGGCTTTAGGGGTTTAATTGTCCAAAAAAGTGAGCGGTGAAACTTTAAATTGTTCAGACAATAATTTGATTTGATTTAAATTAAGCGCTCGTTTGCCATTGATAATTTCTGAGATGACACCCTGGCTTGCAATATGGGCAAGGTCTTTTTGTTTAAGCTGATGCAAGCGCATAAGTTCGATGAGAGCATCCACGCCTTGGCCTGTGATTTCAGGTAAGTTTTCAGCCTCATAGGCTGCAATTTGATTGCTCATGATATCAATCAAACTATTGAGAGGATTTTTTTCGTTACCTGCTGTTGCATCTAATAATTCATCTAGTTGCTTTACCATTTTTTTGTAGGCCCTTTCACTACTGGGCATTTCCAAAAGTGGCGCGATATAAGCCCAATGTTTCACGGCAAGTTGAGTTGTTGTATGGGTTTGATTGATTTGGTTCATAAGTGATATCCCTAGTGTAATTTTTGTAACTTCCATTTTTGCTTGTCATATTCTTTATGCGTCAGGACATCCCGTATGTATATTTTTTGGCGATTAAAATGGATGTTCGCAATGAGCCTTAATTTGTTTCCCCCAATATCAAAAACATATTGATCCTCCACTTTGTCGACGCTTCGAAAGACCTGCTTTAATTCGGCATAGTTGGCGAAATTATTTCTATGAATAATCCGGTACCACGCATCTAAAGCTGAAGAAGACTCGGGGTATTTAAATTTTGCATCCCAAATTCTCTTCTGTGTAATGACATGCATATTCAAGCATCTTAATTGTTTTGGCGAAAATATATCTCGTTTTGAGATATGTCAATCGATTTTTAGTCAAAGCTAATCAAATCTCAGTGTTCTTTGATAATTCTGCGATGAATTCTCTCTTGTCTCTTATGCTTAGCCCCATTACCCTTAGGCCCTTTTTTTATTAGGGCTATTTTTACACCATGAAAATTACAGTCTTTGGTTCAGGATATGTCGGCTTAGTTACGGGCTGTTGTTTTGCAGAAATGGGTAACCATGTGATCTGTGTGGATGTTGATCAGGCGAGAGTTAAAAAATTGCAGTCTGGAGAATGCCCTTTATTTGAACCTGGGCTCCCAGGGTTACTTGAAAAAAACACTCAAGAAAAAAGACTGGTTTTTACAACGGATGCGTCCATGGGGATTGCTCATGGTGAAGTGATTTTTATCGCTGTCGGAACACCGCCTGGCGAAGATGGCTCAGCCGATTTGAAATATGTTTTACAAGTGGCTAAGACTTTGGGTGAAAATCTAAATAAATTTACTGTCATTGTTAATAAATCAACTGTCCCCGTTGGAACAGCAGATTTGGTGAGTGCTGAAATTGCGAAGCAATTAAAAAAAAGAAAATTAGAAATTAACTATGCCGTTTTATCTAACCCTGAATTTTTAAAAGAAGGTGCCGCTGTTTCTGACTGTATGAGACCTGATCGTATTGTCATTGGATCCAATGACGAGCAAGCGACCCAAGTGATGAAAGATCTTTATGGGCCGTTTAACAGAAACCATGACAAGCTCATGACCATGGATGTCCGTTCGGCTGAGCTAACTAAATATGCGGCCAATGCCATGTTGGCGACCAAAATTAGTTTTATGAATGAAATGAGCCGAATTGCTGAGAAAGTCGGCGCAGATGTTGAGCAAGTGAGGCGTGGGATTGGTTCTGATAGTCGAATTGGCTATTCGTTTATTTATCCGGGCTGTGGTTATGGAGGATCTTGTTTTCCTAAAGATGTCCGGGCTTTGATTAAAATCGCCAGTGATGCCGGAACAGAGCCTGAAATTTTACAAGCGGTCCATGAAGTAAACGAGACTCAGAAATTAGAATTATTAAGAAAAATTAATCAGCATTTTAAAAATAATTTAAAACATAAAACTTTTGCGGTCTGGGGCTTAGCCTTCAAGCCGAATACAGATGATATTCGTGAAGCACCCGCCAAAGTTTTAATTGATGGTTTGTTAGAACAAGGGGCTGTTGTTCAGGCCTATGACCCAGAAGCCATGGATAACATGAGAAAAGAATATGCGGGAAATTCTAATATCCATTTTATGCATCATGCGGAAGATGTTTTGAATAACGCAGATGCATTAGTCATTGTGACGGAATGGATGCAATTTCGAAGTCCTGATTTTGATTTAATCAAACAAAAATTAAAAACCCCGGTGATCTTCGACGGCCGAAATCTTTATGATTTAAGCTATTTAAAATCACTAGGATTTAATTATTACGCGATTGGGCGACCCGTTTTATAATTTTAAAAATTTTAAATTTTTTTATGAATTTAAATTTTTAATTTTGATTTCTTGAATCTTGCTCTTCCAGATTTTGGGCCCCGTCTCATGAATATTCACGCCCTGGCTGTCGACAGCGACAGTGACGGGCATCTCTTGAACATCGAATTCATAGATGGCTTCCATGCCTAAATCTTCGAAGGCTAGACACTTAGCAGATTTAATTGACTTAGAAATTAAATAAGCTGAGCCGCCAACGGCCATTAAATAAACAGCTTTGTGTTTTTTAATACTTTCAGCCGTTTCTGGGCCTCGTTCTGATTTGCCAATCATGCCAATGATGCCTACCTGATCTGACAACATGAGATCTGTAAATTTATCCATGCGCGTTGCCGTAGTTGGACCCGCTGGGCCGACGACTTCATCTCGAACGGCTTTGACAGGTCCAACGTAATAAATAAATTTGCCATGAAAATCGACGGGTAGCTTTTCGCCTTTGGCAATCATATTTGCAATTCTTTGATGCGCTGCATCACGACCCGTCAGAATTTTTCCAGAAAGTAATAGGGTCTCGCCTGATTTAAGCGCTTGGATTTCTTGAGGCGTGACGGTGTCTAAATTAATTTTTTTAGAATCTTGGCTGGAAAACTCTACTTTGGGCCAAAGATCTAAAGATGGCGGGGTGAACTCAGCAGGCCCTGTCCCGTCTAGTTCAAAATGAACATGTCGAGTGGATGCGCAGTTAGGGATAATGGCGACAGGAAGACAAACAGCATGCGTGGGGAAGTCATTGATTTTGACGTCTAGTACTGTCGTTAAACCGCCTAGACCCTGGGCCCCCATGCCAAGAGCATTGATTTTTTCATAGAGCTCTAGCCTGATTTCTTCGATTTTATTTTGAGGGCCTTTTAAAATTAACTCATGAATGTTAATCCGCTCGTTGATGGCCTGTTTAGCCAAGATCATGGCTTTTTCAGCCGTTCCTCCGACCCCGATACCGAGGACGCCAGGTGGGCACCAACCTGCACCCATTTCGGGGATTTTTTCGAGAACCCAGGGGACAATGTCATCGCTGGGATTTAAGACCGTAAATTTGGATTTAAATTCAGACCCACCGCCTTTGGCTGCAATCTCAACAGAGATTTTACTCCCATGGACTAGATCCAGATGGACCACGCTGGGGGTGTTATCTTTTGTATTTTTTCGAGATCCCAATGGATCCATGACAACAGAAGCTCTGAGCGGATTATCTAGGTCTAAATAAGCCTGCCTAACCCCTTCGTCGACCATTTGATTAAGAGTCAAATTAGTTTTGTCCCATCTCACTTCCATGCCGACTTTAATAAAAACACAAACAATTCCAGTGTCCTGGCACATAGGGCGATGACCCATCGCCGCCATGCGAGAGTTAATTAAAATTTGGGCAATGGCATCTTTGGCGGCTTTAGATTGTTCTCTTTCGTAGGCTTGTCCCATGGCCTGAATAAAATCAATGGGGTGATAAAACGAAATAAATTGCAAAGCGGTTCGAACGCTTTCGATAAAATCGGCTTGTTTGATAATTATTTGATTTATTTGGGGCATGGGATTCTCTCTGGTTGGGTCTTTTTTAAAATTTCTAAACTTACTCGGGTATAGCCGTCTGGGTCTTTGGATTGAATGGGATCAGTTCCCCAGGCATGCGCAAAATTAATTTCAAATTGGACAGGGTAAGTCCCGTCGGGATTTTTGAGATAATTATTTTGCCAGGCGGACCATTTGTGTTTTCCATATAAAAATTTGGGTCGATCTAACAAAGCTTTTTTTCGGATATTTTTTTTATTTTTTTTTATAAATTTAAATAAATCTTGGATAGATAAAAAATTAAAACTAATTTTTTCAGTATCCATGACAGGGTCTTTAAACCTAGCTGCTAAGAGCTGATCGCCAAGATCATGCATATCAGGGAAAATTCCAATATGAGCCTGGGAATCCATAGATGCCATAGCAAGTCTGAGTTCTAAGAAAGTATCAGGGCCCGGAAAAGAGAGCATTAATAACCCGTTTTTATTTAATACTCGGGAGATTTCTGGGAGAGATTTTTTTAAATCTGAATCAAAAATTTCTAGATTCGAAATGATCATATTGACGCTGTTTTTAGCGAGGGGAATTTGTTCAAAAGAACCTGAGATTTGGAGAATCTGGGATGAAGATTTTGTTGGGCAGAAAATTTTTTGAAAGAAATTTTTCAGGATTTTATTTTGTAGGGGCGAATCTTGTATTCGCCCTATGGGATCTGGATCTAATTGAATAATTTTGGCCCCGGGATATTTATTCTGAAGAAAATTTAATAAGCCCAAAGATTTACTACCCAAAAATAAAATTTGTTGGGGGCTGTATTTAATAATATCTAAGCGATCTTTGAATTCTTGAATTAAATAATTTTCTAAATCTAAGTGGCTTTCTACGTCATGTTTTAGCGGGGTCTTCAAGGCACAATCCGGGTTAGTTTTTTTTTGCGCATTATGCCTGAAGATTAGAGCTGTCGTCGTGAGTTAATACCTGAATTAATATTGGGGGATTTGTTATTACTCGTAAGTTGTTTCATCAAGACTTAGTTGTTGTAGGGCCATTGGTTTTCTGGAAGTAGGTTTGACGGCTTTCGGTGTTACGACGCACGCTGCTGTAAAAAGAGTTGAAACTCCATGTGATGCATCAGGAATAGATGTTTCAAAAGATTGAGCTGACATACTTGATAGGCTTCTTTGGAAAAATAAAGTACTCGAAACAGTTCCAAAAGAAGAGGATGCGGAATGGGCTGAGCCAGGGCTCGGAGAAGAGAAGTAGTGATTTCTGGTCGGAAGGCTTCCTAAAGAAAAACGTTTGAGACTGCTGATTCGTGAGATCTCCTCGTCTGATGAGCTGTCTTCAGACTCTTCTTGCACTTTTTCTACAAAGGGCTGGACAGAATATTTGGTTGTTAGAATAGCCTCGCGTTGATCAATAGACGGCGTTTCTTTTAGCTGTTGAATATCTTTGAGCTGAGTATTTATAAAATCTTGTGTAGCTACGGCTTCTTTAGCGACTTCATTAAAATGAAACATATTTGTTCTAGTCCCTTCTGGAACAATTATTTCAACGATGGCTCCATGGGGGGAATTGTTTCCTAATAGCAGAGATCCATTAAAGGCCGGGTGGGAGGCGATGGCATAGATATGTGACAGTGCTAGACCCATACCTCCGACGGTTTGAGTCTGGAGTGTTTTAGTCGAAAGAGACGCACCCGCCGTTGCTTTAGGATCCAAAGAAAATATTTTTTCAATCGCGGTTTTTTGATAATTCCCATAAGAAGTCATCATATGGTCAGCAAAACGTTTGTTATCTTCTTTATCTAAGAACCCTAACCCATTATCTACAAAAGTAATTTGGGTGAGTTGAGTCAGATCAAAATCCGTCTCTTCAGGCGTCTCCAAAAAAATGGTTAATTCAGTTGCCAGTGCATCGAAAGCATTGGCAATCAAGTCAGCGGCTTTATCGCGCAAAATATCTAATAAAGGGGAGTGGGTCAGTGATGCAGCTTCTGGTGAAATACATTCGCCAAGAGCGAGTCTGATATCTTCAACCAAAGCTATTTTTTCTTGTCTAACTTTGCTGATAACGGCTGTTGTGATCTCCATAGATATTTCCTGAGGAGGAAAAACGATTTTAATAGTACGCGTGTTCTTTGTATTAATGACGCTCGCAATATTAATGCTCGCCTTGGGCTGGCCTGACATGGAGTGAGCTCTCTTTTTATTTTTTAAAACCGGAGGATGATAATGTTTTAATTTTTACGTTTTATTAAGGATTTATTAAATTGATTTTTTCTTGTTTTTCTTGCGGTTTCCACACTCCTTGGCTCACTCGACTATGTCCAGATTGCAAAGAACAATTGCCTTTTATTAAAGAAGTTACCTGCCAAGTTTGTCGAGTGCCATTAGTGAGTAACTATGGGAATTTTTGTGGAGCGTGTTTGTCAGAGCCAAAATTTTTTAATCAACTGTTCACGCCTTTTTACTATGGGGAGATTATTTCTGGCCTGATTCAGGGGTTTAAATTTAATAAAAATCTGGCTTCTGGAAAATTATTAACTTTGTTTTTATTAGATTATTTGAAAATAAATTACCAAGACAAACCCTGGCCAGCGTTGATTATCCCCGTGCCATTACATAGAAAAAGATTGAGAAAGCGGGGCTTTAATCAAAGTTATTTAATTTCAAAATGGTTAAGTCAAAAACTAAAAATATCTTTAAGTTTTAAATTAATTACCCGGGTGATTGGGGCGGCGCCCCAGGTCGAACTGAGCAGGGCTGCGAGATTAGAGAATTTAAAACAAGCTTTTAAATTAAAATTTCCCAAAAATTTTCAAATCCCAAAGCATATTGCTTTAGTGGACGATGTCGTGACGACGGGAGCGACGATTGGGGAAATTTCAAAAATTTTAAAACAAGCTGGGGTCGAAAAAATTGATGTTTGGTGTCTCGCCAGGACCGTTAGTCATTATTAGTCGTTAATTTTAAATACCATTGATTTCGTTGGGGTCAGGGTCGTTGGCTGGTTTTTTAAGATTTTTAAACTCTAGAATTTTGTTCGAAAAATCAGATTTTTCTGGAAAATATTGTTCAGAAACAGGCGCCAGATTCACCACGCGATTGAGCACAGAGGGACCGTCCTGAAATTTTAAACTTTGTTCAATGACTTCATGGCCATGGGTAATAATCCGGCCTCTGTATCGCGTCGAACTGTCGGTTCCGTAATCAAATTCATAGAGCCGCCAAAAAGCCATGCGGCCGTCGGGTAATCTTTTTAATTTAAATTGCTTGAGAGAGACCGTTTGATCAAATAGCTGGACTTGATGTAACTCACATAAAGATTTAGCCGTATTAAAAGCTAACTCTTTGGCGCGCATATTCGACTGCCAGAGCCATAAAATAACCAAGGTGATAATCAGAGCAATAAGAGTTGAAAGCCACATGAGGGTTTAGATCCTGGTGGAAAAAGTCGGGGGATTATAAGGGGTTCATGGGCTAAGTCTGCAGAAAAACTTTAGTTTGATAAGTTATTTGGGTGTGTATAATTATAAAAATAAATACACATTAATAATCTTGGGGTTTCTATGAGAACAAATATTGTTATCGACGATCAACTAATGAATGCTGCTATGAGTTTGAGCGAATTTTCTACAAAGAAAGCAGTCGTTGAAGCGGCGTTGAAGCTTTATATTCAATTGAATCAACAAACGGGTTTACGTCAGTACAAAGGCAAATTGGCCTGGGATGGGGATCTGGATTCCATGAGGCAAGATGCAAAACAAAATGAGAAGTAAGAGGTAGAGACAATGATTTTTGTGGATACCTCTGTTTGGATCGATTTTTTTAATGGGGTGGATTCCCCCGAAGTTCGGGTACTGGATCAAATATTAGATCAGCAGCAGATAGTGATGGGAGATCTGATTTTGATTGAGCTCCTGCAAGGGTTTCGTCATACACGAGATTTTAATAAAGCCAAAAAATTATTGGATTGTCTGGAATATCGAGACATGTCTAATAAAAACTTAGCTTATCAATCCGCCCAGAATTATCGAACGCTTCGGCAAAAAGGCGTGACGATTCGAAAAACTATCGATGTGATGATTGCGACTTTTTGTATTGAAAATCATTTTGAACTTTTACATTCAGATCGGGATTTTGACCCAATGGCGAAGCACTTGGGGCTTAAAGTGGTGAAATCGGCGCAGCATTAGTGGTTTGAACAAAATCAAAATTTTGAAATCTTTTCACAAACATCGGTCAAATTTTTCCATGAAAGCCCCAGGACATGCTCTGAAAGTTTCATATCCATTGGGGTCTGACAAACAATCACTCCCCCCACTGGACAGTCATATTCGCTGATAAAAATTTCACAGGCTTTGCACATGCTTCTATCAGGTCGATCCGTCCATTTAACTTCAATGGGTAAATACTGACCGCGATATTCAATGACCCAATCGATCTCTAGGCCATTAGAGTCCAGCCAGAATTTAACTTTGGCTTCTGGCGCTTTTTGTTGGAGTAGATTTATGAGCTGAAGGCCAACAAATTGTTCGAATAAGTGTCCCATCAGTTTCATGGATAATTTAGGGCCTTCTTGAGCGGCGATTCTTCGAACGCCCAGATCAAAGATAATAAATTTATTGGACTGTAGTAATCGGCGGCGGGTTTTTGTTTCAGTGATGGGTTCAATTTTTTTGGCAATCAGACAGTCTTCTAAGATTTGAAAAAATTTTTGAAGCATCATTTGGTTGATACCAACATCAGAAGACAATTTTGACATATTAATTAGATAGCCTGATTCAGCGGCCGCTAGTTCTAAGAATCGAGAAAAATCACCCATATTACGAACTAAGGCTTCTATACGAATTTCTTCTTCTAGATAAATTTCGACATAACTTTTTAAATCTATTTCTTTATTGGCTTCATCGGGCTCTGAGATAATCCCAGGTAGCTGGCCATATATCAGCAATTTTTCAAGATTTAATTCAGTCTTAGGTATTTCAGAAATTAAAAGAGGATCTAGCTGCAGTTTAACAATACGTCCGGGAAGCCAGTTGATATCAGGAGAGCGCAATTTTCTTGCTGAAGATCCTGTTAGAACAAATTGAGCAATTTTTTCATCGATCAATATTTGTATATTGTCCAAGAGTTCAGGAACTTTTTGGATTTCATCAATGAATACTCGAAGAATTTTATTATTTTTCTCATAAGCTGCTCGAAGTTCTTGACCCAGTGTTTCGGGTCGAGCTTCGTAACGGCGGCGGAGCGCAGAGTCCATGAGGTTGAAAGAGAGATCAAATTCAAAGGTCGAAAGAAGTGTTGTTTTACCTGTTTGGCGAGCCCCTAAAAGCAAAATGCTTTTACCACGAGCTAAATGTTTTTCAATTTCTGGGCGTAGGGTCCTGATATAGGAAGTCATTGAAAATCCTTAATAAAGTAAAATAAAAGTATGCAATTATTATTGATATATTTAAAATTACAATGTATTTTTAAGAAAGATTTTAAAAATACATACTTTTTGATTTCTAATTTTCTAAGAATTTTTATTTAATTTCGGCAACGCCAAGGTAAATCCCAGTCCAATCACTGAGAAAAATAACAGAGTCCAAAAGCCTTGATGGACGCCAGCTATAAAATCTGAATGCAATCTAACTATCGTGACTACGATAGTTAATCCCACGACGCCGCCAATTTCTTGAAGGGTATTAAAAGACCCAGCCCCTGCGCCCGCTTGGTCGTTTTTGAGTTGATGCATGGCTGTGGTTGCTGCCGGGACCATGACCAGACCCCAGGCCAGTCCAAAGCAAATATTGGTGAAAATAACCAGCCATAAAGAAGAATGAAGTTCGAAATAAGTGCCTAAAAAACTGGTGATTAACATCAGGCCATAACCTAAGCCCATTAAAGATTTAGCCCCAACGGTGCTATAGAGCCGGCCGGCGATGTTCGAAATAAAAGTGAGTGGGATAGTTAAAAACAACATGACTAATCCAGTACATAACAGGCTTCGAGACAAACTCGTTTGAAGATACAACGGGACTAAGAACATAAAGACCCAGGCGTAGAAAATCATGAGGGCATTGGCAATGGCGGCGCATAAAAATCCGCGGTGAGTAAACAAATGGGTTTGTAAAATGGGTGTTTTGATATTTTTTTCGAATTTCAAAAGTGTGATAAGCGCAAAGCCAGAGAGGGCGTATAGACCCAAAATTAAACCCCAAGGCCATGTGCCAGTTTGCATGATCGCAAGGACAAAAATCCCGATGGTCAGCATTAATAAAATAGTCCCCGTAATATCTAGATCTGGCGGGTTTCTTCGTGCGGGTTCGCGAATTAAAAATAGGGCCAGAATTAAGCTAATCAGGGCAACGATCCCAATCATAAAAAATGGTAATCGCCAGGAACCAATTAAGCTTAATAAACCAGCGGTGATGGGCCCAAAGGCCAGGGTTAATCCGCCTGAACTAGTCCAGATACCCATCGCTGTGCTTTTTTTGTCTGAGGGAAATAGGTCTAGCAATAACACTTGAGAGAGGGGCAGTAAGATCGCCCCCGCTAAGCCAAAGAAGGCTTGGAAGAAAATAATCCAAAGAGGATTGGGAGAGCAGGCGGTGCCAATAGAAGAAATAATGAGAAAAAATAAGCCCAGGCAAAATAATTTTTTATAACCGTATTTATCCCCAAGCCGCCCCATTAGCACTAAAAATGGTGCAATGAAAATCCCATAAATATTCAGCATCCATTGGAGTTCTAAGGTTGACGCATGAAGCTGCGTCGCGATGACGGCCAAAATGGTATTTAAAATAGAAAAACAAAGACCCATGTTCGCGATGCCTGAGGCAATGCTGACAATGGCAAGAGTTCGGCGGAGGGAATGGGGAGAATGAGACATGGTTAAATTTGCTTAATATTTTTTCTAAAAATCTATAAAACTAAATACGGCCCCACAATCGCTTCAACTTTCCCCAAAATAATTTTTAATTCTGGACTAGGACTGAGATTTAACTTGATATCTATATAAGGTGATCGAGCTCGATACCCAAAAATCAAATTAAATTCTTTTAGGGCTTCTTCTAATAATTCTGCAATTTTTGCTTCTGGAATGCCCTGGACCGTCCAGCGATATAGCCGAGATTCTGAGTTAAAACTTTGTTCACATAGATGGGGTAAAACTTTCTCAGAAAAAATCGGTAAACACTCAGATGGCGGCCCTGGCAGTAAATAAATTAATTTGTTTTGAAAATTAATCTGGCAAGCATCTGCTGTGCCATTGGGATTGGGAATAATCAAAGAACCTTCAGGGAAATAAGCCTGGCGTTTATTGGTTTCTGGAATAGCTATCTGGCCATAACGATGAGTGATTCGGTCAACGATTTTTTGATAGCTAGTCGGATTAAAAATTAGTTTTAAACCCAAGACATCAGCAATCGCATTGCGAGTGAGATCATCTGAAGTTGGGCCCAATCCGCCAGTCGAAATAATGGCGTCATGTCGGGATAACAAAAATCTAAAAGCTTCTGAAATATTATCTTGACCATCATCGACGATGACATGCTCACCCAGGGATATCCCGTGTTCTAACATCACCTGAGCCATGGTTTGGCTATTAGTATTGAGAATTTCCCCAGAGACGATTTCTGACCCTGTGGCTAAGAAACCAACGCGTTTAGGTTTGTCAGCAGCTTTCTTTGGCGCAGTCATGATCTCCATCTCCTTGTTCAATTTGGATAGTCACATGGTTAATTTTGAATTGCTCATTCAGGACATGATTGATTTCATGACGATCGTTATCACTAAGTTTTTTATTTGGCATGGTCAGATGGGCTGTAAGAGCGATATCTTTGGTTGATAAGCCCCAAATATGTAAATCATGAACGCTAGCCACACCCTCGATAGAATTTAAATAATCTTGGACTTTTTGCATTTCTATCTGTTCTGGGACGCCGTCCATGATTAAATTCACAGAATTTTTTAATAATGACCAGGTGCCCCATAAAATCATAGCAGCAATAAACAAACCAACGATCGGGTCTAACCATTCCCAGTGAGTCAATAAAATAATTCCAGCTGCAATCACAACACCCAAAGACATGAGAGCGTCATAAGCTAAATGAACAAAGGCCCCTTTGATATTTAAATCATCATGACGTCCTCGCATGAATAACAACGCAGTTCCGGCATTGATAATGATCCCAACAAAAGCAATCAACATGACATCTTGAGGAATGATATTCGCAGGGTGAATAAACTTTTCGATGGCTTCGCGAATAATTAATAAGACAGACAATAGTAAAATAATGGCATTGGTTAACGACGCAATAATGCTGGTTCTTTTGAAACCATAAGAAAATCTGGCATTGGCGCTTTTAGTTAATAAAAAAGCGGCGATCCAAGCAAAAATTAGTCCTAAGACATCGCCCAAATTATGCCCTGCATCTGCTAATAAGCTGGTCGAATGGGCAAAGTAGGAATAACCAGCTTCTATCAGGGTAAAAACAGAATTCGCCAAAATGGCGATTAAAAAAGCTAAGTTAAATTTTGCTTCGACGGGGCCGTGGGAATGTCCATGATGATGTCCATGGCTTGAATGATCATGTTTTTCTTGATGGTGTGAATGACCCATAAAATCTAATTCTCAATCTATTAAAAAAGGCGGGGGATGATAATTGACTGGTCTGGCGAATGCCATTAAACCTGCTCAGGGCCAGCAGCTCCCGGCCTGAGCCATTACCCCTAGATACAAATTCTCAAAGAATTAAAGCTGCATAAAACCAGCTCCCAAGCTGGAATTCCAAATAATGTTTAGATTTTTTTAAGCACAGATACCAAGGAAACCAAACTAGAAAATTTGAA
>CANJUQ010000033.1 GCA_947478175.1 Thiotrichales bacterium
ATGGCAGACACTGAAGAAAAATTAGCTGAGCTCTTGCCGATTAAGGCCAAAGAGCATCTGCCTAAGATCAAACAATCTGAAATTAAAAATCCAATTCAGAAAGACCCTGCCTAAATTGTTTGGCTGGGTGTACTTGGTGTGACGCTTACCGTTTTAAATCCAGCAAACGCCAATCTAGGAGAGCTTCATTCATGAGCTACGCGCCTTCTTCAAAGACTTTTTCAAGCCAAGACCTCCTAACGGCCGCTGTTCTAGAATTAAAACCTAAAATTACAACCCTTAAAGGCCTTTCAGTCGAAGACTTCATTTTGTTAGTGGAGCAATGCCAATTAAAAATATCGCAATTTTTTTCGCTGCCGGCTCTTCATGTTCATCGCCTAGAAGCTGAGAAGGTCCAAACTTTAATAGAAGCCCTCCTTTCTGGAGAAGGCGGTCAATTGATATTCAGACATGGAGAACAAGATTCAGGTTCCGAGATCACTGCTATTCCTGATGAGAAAAGAAAGAAAATCATGATGATGCAGGCAGAGCATAATGAATCTGACCCGATTACCTTTCATTCAGCGATTGAATTCATAGCAATTTTATTAACAGTGGCCTATCTCAAAGAAAATACAGGCTACACGGTTCAAATAGAGTCATCCCACAATCTTCGCGCCAGACAACCTGCTGAAGTGCTCTCAATCCTTTTAGACATCCCATTAAATATTTCATCAATATGGGCTTGTATTAACTATCCAGAAGATGCCTTGCTAGACCCATCTCAACTGGACTCAAAAGGAAATTTGGCCTGGGAAGAACTCAAAGTTGATGCCGTTGTTGGCCTTGGGACATTCGATAAGATAACAAGGGACGTAAGGTCTGTACTGTCTGACCCCATGCTTACGAAAACAATAAAAATCATAGTCACTCACACACAGCAACTGGATGACTTATATGAAAGCGCATCAGGTATGTCATCTTCTGGGCGATTATCTAATTAGGCCTGGTGTGTACGTAGCCCCACTTTTTGGACAAGATTAGTTCCCAGTTGAATATTGAAGTTGTCATTAATTTCGAGCGTCAAGTTCAGAATTAGTGGTTGAAATTAAGTTGATTACAGCTACCAGGCGCATTCGTGGCAGAATTTACGCTCAAATAGGGGCGTGAGGTCCAATGGTGTCGGATAAGCGACTGCCATTGCTGGCCACTCTCCTAAGAACCCGTGCATGCGACTTTTCGCCGCGCACGGCCAAAGCCTTTATAAGACCGCTTCAAAGGCGACCCAGGTACCGGCGGGGGATGTCGCTTATCCGGTATCCGACACCATTGGACCTCAAACCCCTTAGAACAACATCGATATTCCAAATAAAAAAGTAGTTCTATGTGAAGCTTCGCCATTGCTATTATCAATATCAGTCTGTACGCCATAATCTTGCGTATAGTTGAATTCGGTATAGAGCGATAGGTTTGGTGTGAATTGATAGTATGGCCTCAAGATGTATTGCATTTGGTTTAAACCACTACCTATTTCATCTTGCTCAACAGTTTTACTTGCAGCATTTGCCTGGATACCCGTTCTGATAAAGAATTTGTTAGTGATTTGGGTATCACGTGACAATTCTAGATTCAATTTAACACTGCCAGCATGCTCATAAACCCTGGCATCAGTATCAATAAAAAACGGCATTAAGCCTTCAACACCGACACCTGGCTGCCAGTAGGGAGTTTCTCTGGGCCGATAATTATAGTTAACACCGCCTTTGACTGCCCAGAACTCACTGATGAGGTGCCAGTAAAATAGATCAATATTGGCATTACTCACTGTACCTTTATTGATCTCAGCATCTTCACTGTAAATTTCAAGTTTGTTGTCGTCATAACCAATTAAAGACTTGAATGTTGCTTCCTGCACATTGTTAAATGGGTCAGCCCCAATTTCAAAATAACTGGCCTGATACAGATGGACAGGATGACCCGTGGGAACAGCAATGGAATCCTGATTGGATTTAGTATTACTACTCATTGTCATAGTGGTATGCATATGGGTTGCCATGTTATCCATACCTGATGAGTCCATTGGGTCAAAGTTGCTATAACGGAAGAGCCTTGCCATACCCGTCATCATGTGAAAAGCATTATGACAATGGAAGTACCACTGACCACTCGCATCAGCGTCAAAATCAGCCACAATGGTTGCGCCTGGTGGCACGTCCAATGTATGTACTAACGGGTCGTACGCACCATGACCATTTCGTAGAATCATCCAATGGCCATGCAAATGCATAGGGTGATCCATCATTGAGTCATTTACAAATATCAGGCGATAGCGCTTGCCAGGCTCAATGATAATGGGTTTGGCTTTGTATTCAGGAACACCATTTATAAACCAGATATAGCGATCCATATAACCTGACAGGACCATTTTAATCGTGATGACAGGCACATTGAGATCGTTGGTGACAACGGGCGATTCAAAATCTTGATATTTTGTGCCGGGCGTTGTCTCAGTGACTTCAGTAGATGGCAGAGGGTGTGACATGCCAGGCATGTTAGCCCCATGATTCATTGGTATGCTTGTTTGATCCATATCATCCATGTTATGGCTACTGTGCTCTGAACTTGCCTTATCACTAGCATCATCCATTTGCATGTCGCCCATGTCATGATCCATAGTAGGCAGCTCGTTAGTTGTTTTGCTTTCTTCTGACACAGAGCTCTCTTGAGCTGTAGCACCCATTTTCATGTTTGGCATATTGGCCATGCCACTTTTAAAGTCTTTCATTGGCATGTCAGCTTGAGCTTCAGGTGAGGCCGCCGGATGAGACATGGATTGGCTCATATCCATCCCCCCCATACCTGGCATTGCGCCATGACCCATCATCATGGGCTGTGGAATAGGGAAAGGATTTACCGCTGCATAGTCGACTATTTGATTGGGATGGGTAATGAGCGCACCATAAGCTGCGCCTAAAGTATCCGCCGATTCTGCATAGATAATATAAGGGCTATCCTTTTGGATTTTAACTAAAACGTCATAGGTTTCACCCGGAGCGATGTCTAAACTTTCCCATTCCAATGGCCGGATATCATTACCATCGACACTTACCAACTTCATAGTTGAACCTGGAATTTTTACATGAAAAATAGTGCTGCCGCCCGCATCAATAAGGCGTAAGCGCACCACATCACCCACTTTTACTGGTGCACTCCAGCCTTGTGTATTGGGCTGCCCATTTAATAAGAATGCATTATAAGCCACATCACTAATGTCATAGAGGCCCATACGAGTATGCTGCATCATGTTATATGCGCTTAACAGCTCCTTTTTGCCTTCAGGCGTAGCAGCACGATAGCTTTGAATAAACTGTACTAAAGAGCCTTGCAGTGGAAATTTAGAAGAATAGAAATCACCACTTTTTTTAAGATTAGCGAGTACTTGATCGGCAGGCGTATTGCTCCAGTCAGAGAGTACAATCGTATAGTCTTTATCATATTGATAAGCCGGTGGCTGCAACGGATCAATAACCATAGCGCCATATAAACCTTGCTGCTCTTCAAGGCCGGTATGCGCATGGTACCAATAGGTTCCAGACTGCTTTAAGGTAAAATGATAGTGGAATACGCCACCAGGTGGGATAGCTTCCTGGCTTACACCATCCACGCCATCCATATTCCAAGGTAAAATTAAGCCATGCCAGTGAATCGTAGTGCCTTCATTTAAATGGTTATAGACATTAATAGTAACGGTGTCACCTTCTTTAAAATGCAAGGTAGGGCCTGGAATTTGATGGTTAATCGCCAAAGCCCGTACCGATTTGCCGGTGAAATTTACTGTCTTGTAACCCACATCAAAATTGACGGTTCGATCAGCTGCCAAGGCAGTAGAGAGCGAAAATAAGCTAAGCATTATAAAACCTAATTTAATAGTCCAGGTCAAAGGCTTGATAGAACCAGTTTGATTAAACAGATTCAAAGTTTTTTCTCCAAAATTATTCATGTGAATCACTGCTACGATCATGCTCTTCCATATTCATGGATGTGCCGTCTTCATTAGTCATGCTATGCATAGTCATATTTTCGTGCTGATGCCCCACCTCTTCAGCTTGGGGCAAAGCCATCACACCCAAGCCGTATCGATAAACAAGCTCAGCGCCACGCCAGGCTGTTGATAGCACCAAAGCCTGCACTATCAATAATGCAATAACAAAAACCAAGCTAATCTTTTTTTTCTTTAAATGGCGCAGTACAGACCAGATCGCAATAAGCCAAATGGCAATGGCAGTGGGAATTGCCCAGTTGCGATGCTTAGTCATGGCCGCATGGGAAACAGCATCATGGCCTACGGTGTAATATGCATGCAATCCTGCTGTAATCGTTAATAGCGTTGCGATTGCACAGGCCCATAAACACCAACGACCAACAGTTGCAAACTCCTCTGTAAGTTCTGGCTGGATTCGAGTAGTTTTCGCACCAAGATAATTTAAAACATGAAAGCCTAATGAAGTACTAAAAAGCGCTACAGTAAAGTGCACCAGAATAGGATGGTAGTTTGGAATAATTTCGATCATACAGTTTTCCCTAGCTTATTTAATTTGTCACACGCAACTTTCACAGCACAAGCCACAAGCCCGCGAGCTTCAAGTCAACTTTTTTGTTCATGGCTTGTTTATTCTACAGCGTGCTTTAAATGGTGCATAACACTCGATCCTCAAGTTTTTCAGCTTGATTAAAAAATTCTCATGCCACGAACCTCTTTTTCAAAGAAGGTATCGACTCCAGTTTTCCTAAATCTCGATTATTTAAATGCTTGCTTGATACGGCAAGTGGCCGCAGTTCTTTTAATTTTTCTACACGCTTAGCTAACAACGCGAATAGCAGATAAGAACTTTAGTTAAAAAAATAGACTGAACTTCATTGGCGGAAAAAGTAAAAAGTGCTTACTAGAACGCTAATTACGGAGCCCCAATGAAGTGAGCGGAAAATTTACTTGAGCTGTACGTGGATGTCGATGATTTTATAAAAATAATGCAGGGCCTAGGCATGAAGAATTTTTTTGAGACTCTCAATCCACGGTTTACTGGGTACAGATATACATTAAAGTAACTCAGAAATGTGTTGGAGTCGTCCAGTTTTCAAATCGGAAACCTATCAATTTTCTCGTTATAACTTTCCTGCGCATTCGCCAACGATAATTTCGAATAAACCTCCAATGACTGCCTGGTTTCATGGCCTGAATACGGCTGAATCAAGGCATCATCGATCCCCTGTTGTTTAAGCCAAGTAAAAAGGAAATGTCTTAATTTATGAGGTGAGATGGATTGAGCCATGCCCGCCTCTTTTGCGTAGTCTGCCAATATTTTTCTGATCCCCCGGGTGGTGAACGCTTTTTTTCGATTGGACTCGAATAAATACACAGCCCCAGTCAGTTTTTCAGCGTTAGTAAACAGCATCAATGTTTCTCTGAAATCCTGAGGAAATGGGACGATCCGGTCTTTGCTTCCTTTGCCTTGGTTGATTCGGATTTGGCAACGATCAAAATCGATATCTTCTATTTTTAAATTAACTAGTTCTTGAACCCTCACCCCCGTATAAAGCAGGACTTTAATTAAGACCATGTGCTTGGTATTTCTCATTTTCCAGACAATATTGTAATAGTGCTTCAGCTCTTCTTCGGTTGGGACATAAGGCAGGCGCTTACTTTTCGTCGTGACTTCCACAGAAAGTTCTTCCCGAACTTTTCTGAAGAGATCTCTTAAATAAACATAGTCGGGTCGCTCATCGCGTAAAATTTTACTGATCTTTTTGACGATCTCTTTCGTTGGGGTTCTCACACCAAGGTCTCCTCTTGAATTTTTTTAATCATTAAGCGTTTTTCTAAATCCAGCTCAAAGGTGCCGTAGGGATTGATATGCAAATAAAACAAAGCCGTGAGCGCTCTGTAATCTTCAGGGCCCATCTTGTTTTTCCAGTACGCGTCTTCTAATAAATCTTCAACGAGCAAAGTATTGACGTAAGAAATGCTGGTCTGAAGCAGATGAAGACAGAGCATAGAAATCTCTTGCTCATCGCGGTCATTGGATGAAATTTCAGCGCTTTTTCCGTAATACACAAAGTCATTGGCGCTGTTCCAGTTTTCAACGACATTAAGACCCGCGTTAATCTGCTGTCTTAATTCAACAGAATTCAGATAACGGCACAGGAAAATAGTTTTAATGGCCTTTCCAAGTTCCATAAAGGCTTTGAAGGTTGGGTGCTGATAATGGGTTCTCGCGAATTTTCTAATAATGGTCTCGGCAGTTGCTGTGCCAATTTTTAAAGCCACGGCATGTTTGATGAGCTCATCGTATTGATCTTCGATGGCCTGCCAATCAATAGCTCGAGTCATAATGTCTTTAATATTGGTGACCTGAAAACCTTCTTCTGGCAGATAAAATTTTTGATCGCCAATAGTTTTATATCTTGGCAGTAGATCAAATTTCTCCAGGTAACTTAAGGCAAAACCAAGTTCGCTCTGGCCATGGCTATCCACATATTGAGACTCGATGTCCATCTCTGTTTCTTGACTGGTAATCCCCTGAATCATGGAGGCCACTTCAGACGAAGTACAAGTTTTAAGCTGGGAATACACACAGATATATTGATCACTGACGTGCCAATAAATCATCACGCCGCTGTCATGATGGCGGGGGCTCCACTCGGTCATTAGATTTTTTTCAAAACAAGAAAATTGCTTAGAGTCGGCAGCACAAGCCGTAGAAACAGACCTCCAGATTTTTGGATTTCTGATTCTAAAAATGGCATTGACCGTCGTATTAATCGCTTCACGTAAGTCATCTTTATTCATAAAAAACTTTTTAATATGTCGAAGCTCTTCGAAAGTGATTGATCCTCTTGAAGCACCTGCCGTTCTTTTAAGGCCTGTATTGGTTCCAATGGCAAAGATGCAAAGCAATAAGCGTTTTCGAATAGTCTCTCGATCTAATATTTCTCGATTCCCGGCGGTACTAAAACAGCTTGTAAAATTCTCACGAAGATCTACTTCTTTCAGCATATCTAAGAGATCAATGATGCCCCATTTATTTAAAATGGCCTCTTTCATTCTTTGAATCAGTTTTGGCTCTTCTACTTTTTGAAGCGGGGATAATAAGATCCAGGGCTTTCCCTTCTTTTTAATAATATGGACCAGCTTGTTTTCAGGCAGACCTTGATCAAAAGCACCAATATATTTTCGCATCTCACTTTTGAGCTGATCCGTAAAAGTCTTGGCTAATAAAGGCTGTCCCATTAAGGCAAAATAGTCTTCGCGATTTTCTTCAAAATCTTTGGGCAAGTCTTCAATAGGATTGCGATATTTAAAAGCCCCAGAGACCCAGACTTCTTTATGTCGTAATTTAATTCGCAAGAGCTTAAAAACAGCGCATTCATAGTCTTTTCGTAAAACTCTCTGTGCTTTATTCACTTCATCAAATTCAATGATGAATTTCTGCTGTTGCTTGCTAATCAATCCGTCTAACGGGACATCTGCCTCTAATGGGTAATATTTGGATCGATCATTTTGATATTGCTTAATCAGCTGAAGTGCTTGAAGAAATTCCTGATTATTGGATTCAAAATTTAAAATATTAAGAATCTCAAAAAGCGTGTACCGATAAGTCATGGCATATCTTTTAATCGTCGATTCTCGAATAAGCTCTTTACCGCGATGGGCAAAATGCCGAGTTTGAATAATCTTATCGATGTCTGCCTGAGGGATGCTTGGATAAACAGCGTTTTCAATCAGCTCTTTCGGATTGTCCCTATTAATTTCAGCGAGTCGATAAAGCGTTTCTAAATCCCCTAAACGTTTATTTATTTCTTTATTGAGTCTCGCTTCTTTCGTTTCCTCTGTTTTTTTTATGCGATGAATAAAGCTGAGCAAATGCTCCACTAAATTATCAATAGCCTCTTGATGCCGCTGATAACAAAAAATAGCGGCTAGCCCATATCTAATAGTGTCTATCCGACGCCTGGTTCGTTCTGGGGTATCTGTTAGAAAGCGTCTTCGATAAAGATTCCTCTGTTTAGTGTGGATCTCTCCAATAAATCCAAGAGAATCGATGGGTAATTTTTTAAGGATGTTAAAGCGATTGATTTCCTGCTTGACGCTCTCTTTTGTCGATGAACCAGAATCTTGCCGAAGAAACTGGCAGACGCCTTCAAATTCAGGGCTTGAGAGCAAGTAGTCATCGATATAATTTTTATTTTCGTCTGATAAGATGCAGTCAATCTGAGAAAAAATCTCCTGTTCTTTTTGAGATTTTAAATTTTTAATCAGCTCAGAAAGCAGAGTTTCACCAGGATGTTCAATTCGATGTTTCTTTAAATAGGCCGCAGTCTTTTCTTTTATTAATTGATCATTCTTTTCTTTAAAGATAATGCCAAGCAGAAACTTTTGAAGAGGTAGGTCTGATTTATCAAAGGGCTTAAATTTAAAATAATCCAGAATCTCTTGCTGATAACGTTTGATCGTTTTTTCTTGTTTAAAAAAAAGGAACAAGTCTTTTGGTGAAAAAGGATCTTCAGAGAGCACAATCCCATGGGCGATCAAATCAGTGGGAATGGCTTCCAAACTTTCTGGAAACCCTGATTCTTTTTCAAACCATCTCAGCAATAAAAGATAGACGACCCGAGAGACGCCGCGTTTCTTTTGTAGTAAGCGTTTCTCATGCAGGTGTACCCGCCAAAATTGCTCGAGATCTAAATTAAAAGCTAGGTCACTCACGCTCGTTTTAATCTTTCAAAATTAACTTTTTGGCATAATTTTCTTTGGCAATTGCCATAGCTTTTCGTAGATGGGACTCCAGGATTTCTTTGGGTGGCATCTCGGTTAAATATTGGGCGACATGAATGCCGGTCTTATCCATCTCGAGATATTCAATATCATCATGGTCTTTCCCAGCGCAAAGAATAATCCCCATGGGTTTTTCTTCGTAATCAAACCGTTCATTGGCATCGAGCCAATTTAAATACCATTCCATTTGGCCTTTGTAAGCGGGATCAAAATCTCCCAGCTTTAAATCAATCGCAATTAGGCGGCGCAGTCTCCTGTTAAAAAATAATAAATCTAAATAGCGATCTTTTTTCCCCGTGCTCATACGTTTTTGACGAGCGACAAAACAAAAGTCATTGCCCAATTCTTGGAGAAAATCCGTAATGTGCTGCAAGATGAGATCCTCTAAATCTTCTTCGGATTTATATTGATTAGCCCCAATAAAATTAAGAAAGTAAGGTTCTTTAAAGGTCAGATCGGCGGTCATCTCATCCGTAGCTTTAAGCTGATCCAATTGATACTGGATGACTTCTTCTGGCTTTTTGCTTAGAGCGATTCGCTCATACAGCATGCCATTCAATTCTTTCTGAAGCGCCCGAACGCTCCAGCGCTGAACGCGGCACATCTCCGCATAAAAATTGCGCTTTAACTCATCATCAATGGCGCAAATCAAGACAAAATGGGACCAAGACAATTGTTTCGACAGTGTCGATACAATTTGCTGATTCTGGAATATCCTGAAGAATTTCAACATTCTAAATAAGTTAATACGCCCATAGCCTCGACCATAGCGATTGGATAGGTCAGCCGAAATAGCATCAATGACGCCTTCCCCATATTCCGCTTTTTGTGACTTTAATATTCCCTCATCAATTCGTTTTCCAATTAGCCAGCAAAGCAAGGCTTGAGTTGAGTTATATTCACGGGCTATGTGGTTTCTGGCTTCATCAATCAAAGCGCTAATATCTTTCACTAAGATAACGGCCTCGTGATGGGGAACTATTTCAGAATCTTTTTTGATAATATTTTTGTCGTCGCTCATTTAACTCTCTTTAAAAGTTCCCATAATTAACAGAGGCGGAACTGTTAGATAAAAAAACACCTGAATTCAGGCAGTTATTGAGCAGAATGCTAACTAAAAATGCATGTAATGACAACTTCAATATTCAACTGGGAACTAATCTTGTCCAAAAAGTGGAGCTACGTACACACCAGGCCAAATGGATTAGATTCTTACGAGGCATTAACAGTCTCGGAATCAAGTAATATCAAGACTCCCAGCGATCTTGTCCAAAAAGTGACTCTACGTACACATTAGGCCCTCCCCACCGCTTTTATTTTTTAAGAGTGGGTCTGTGGGTTCTGGAATTTGAGGGACAAAGCCAAGATTAATCCCAGACTGCGCAGCTAGAACTTTAATTTGATTGAGTAGGGTCGATTTCCCGGCGCCATTGCGGCCGATTAAAGAAATTTTATCGCCGTAGAAAATATCAGCCTTAAAATTTTCAAAACAGATTTTATGGGGGAGGGTGAGAGAAAGATCTCGAATAGATAAAGTTGAGTGCATACACGAATCTCCAATAGCTTTAAGAAAAAAATTAGCTAAACGAGATTTTGATTCATGTGCGTGCTCCAAATTTAAAACGGGCGGAATTTATAGGGATGTTTGTTGAGGGTCAATAAAATTTTTCTTAATTTTGGGCTAGAAAAGAGGTTTTACTGTTTCAAAAATCGCCAAAACCCCTAGTGCCAGCATGATAAGGCCAGAGAATTTGTTAATTCCCAATAGAGCTCTGCTGCTAAGTTTGTGTCGCAGAATATGAGCAACGCTTGTGCTTAAAATGAGCCACCAAAGGGCTGATCCTGCAACGATTCCAAAAACCAAAGCGAAGGCATGAATAAAATTTGTTTTTCCAGATCCGAGTCCAAGCCCTGCGAAGACGGCGATGAATGATAAGACTGTCATGGGGTTCGTGATGGTTAATAAAAAAGTTGAAGAGAGTGCTTTTATGCCAGACGTTTCATATTTTGCTTTGGATTCAGGAGTGGCTTTTTTACGTAAAAATTGAATCCCAAGATAAATAAGAAAAAGCCCACCAAGGCATTGTATCCAGGATTGATATTCTATGAGCCATGATGAAACAGCGGTGAGTCCAAGACCTGCGATCAGACCATAAACACCATCAGCGAGTGCCGCACCAAGGCCTGTTAATAAGCCAATTCTCAATCCGTCATGAAGGGATCTTTGAATGCAAAGTAATCCAATGGGGCCGACGGGGGCGGCGATTGAAAAACCAAGGATGAGACCCTTGAGGAGTAAAATTAGCATTCTTATGGGTTCCTGGGTTTATGAATTAAATACTGAGAGATTCCTGATGTTTTTAATTCTCCAGAAGTTAGCTCTTCGATATTTGAAAGACACAAAATATCAAATTGGCGCAGGGTGGATTGATCAACGATGCCAACTTCATAAAAATCTTTAAGGGTCTCATGGACGGCTTCTAATAAATTTTTCTTCATTGATTAATCTCCAGCTCAAAAGCGCTAATTTTTTGAATCACCGCTTCAAAATCTGGCACTTCCCCAAAAATCATGGTGGACATCGCCAGATAATCTTTTTTAAGAGAGTTCAGCATTTCAGGGCTTGGAGTGATTGTAAAAGACCCTGGTCTTGCGTCTTTTAAATCAAAATCTTTGCTATTAAAAAATAATTCAGCATGGTGGGCGCAATTGATTGCTAGAGATTTATCTTTGCGTGCCTGTTGGCCAATTTTTGAATTAAGCAGCTGGTAAAGATCGTAATAATGTCGAGAGACTCTGTTGCCTTCATGTCGCAAGCTGCCTCGATGATCATGCCAGCGGCGCAAGCCGTGCAATATAACAACTTTGTCCCAGAATGTTCGCTCAGGGTTGATAGTAATAATATTTTGAATGCTTAAACTATTTTCAGGAAAATCTTCTGAAATATAAGGCGAAATATTGACGGATTGATGAGGATCTAAAGCGGACTTAGCGCCAGCTTCAATTTTGACAGAAGGCTGAATGTAAGAATTTTGAATATTGGTGACAGAAGGGTATTGAACTAAAAGAGTTTGCTGATCTGGGTCGGAAGGGTCCAAAAGAACAGAAGGTAATTTGTATTCAGCCATGATTTTATTTAATCGATTAATTAAATTTCTTTGAATATACGTCTGACAAGATTTTTTAATCTGATCCAATTTTTGGCGTTGCTGTTTTCCAGAAAGATTTTCTAAATCATGAGGCTCAATATTTTGACCGAGGTCTTCTCGAAAAACGGTGATGTCGACATCCTCCGAAAATCTTGAAATTAACCCATAGGCCTTAGATAAAGACGTCCCGCCTTTAAATAATAAGCGAGGCTCCCCAGTGGATTTCTTATTAAATAAAAGATCTAAAACCCAGCAGACCCAGAAGTCTTTTTCGATATTTTGAATCGTCGTGCCGACTCTATTGGCCGCTGATAAGAACAAATCTCGGCGATCGGAGACTGGGGCATTAATAATGTTTAAAAAATTAGGATTCATTTCGTGCTTTTTCCAAGAGTTCGGTGACTAGCTTTTGCATCCAGGCCGGAATGGTATGAATGCCAGATTGAAGATCTTTGCAAAGCGCGGGGCCTTGAGAGGGATTTTTTAATAAATTAATTAGTTTGGATTTAATCAGGTCTTGATCTAAAGATTGATCGGATTTCAAACTGTATCTAAACCAATAGAGCGCTTGAATAATTCTCATGGCAGGGCGGCCTGCCCAATAAAGTTTACTCGGGGCGGCTAATTTAAATTGAATGGTGAGATTGTCGAGTTGGATGGGCCTTAGCTGTCCTTCAGTGTGAACGACGACTTTTCCAGGTATGGCATTAGTTAAACCTAAATCATTCGCTGCAGTCATGCCGTCAATTAAAATTCTGACTTGATCACGTCTGCCAATCGCCTCAATGATCAATCGATAATCTGGAGTCAGTGGCTTTCCAGTGAGTGAATTAATGGTTGGGGCATCAAATAGCCCGCGGGTGATACGACGAAGTTTTCCGGTATTAACTAAGCGCTGAAGTGCCTTATCAACGGCGTCTCTGCTTCCAAAATCAATAAAATCGATGGCAGTCCAGATTTTTTCGGACTTAGAGCTGTTAATTCTTTTAATAATTAATGAGTTAATGCTTTCCATCGAGTGTTTTTAATTTGATTTTTGTCCGAAAAGTATATATGAATTTCGGACAAATCCAATAGGTTTAAGACTTTCTGTCACCAGTGGTGACAGTTTTAAAGGACAGCTATTCGCAATTAAGTTTTTTTTAAATTGGAGAAAAAATAAATTACCCATCTTGATGGTACACAAAATAAGTGTATTATTGAATACCTGGATTTGTTAATAAAAGTTCGTTCACTTGGAAAAATATACGGTAGAAATATCAACAGAGGCTGAGAAGAATCTCAAAAAGATTCCTGAAAATTTAGTGATGAAGCTCGCTTTATGGGTCAAGCATGTGAATAACGAGGTTAATAAACATGAGTACTAAAAAAAATAAAGACGCATTGGGCTTACTTGAGACAATTTCTGGCCGGCGATTAACGCTTGGATCTGCTATTTGGTCTATCAGAACGAGCGATGAGTTTTCTCAAGTTGAATTTGCCGAAAAATTAGGGGTATCTAAGCAATACCTCTGTGACTTGGAGCACGATAGAAAAAGTGTCAGCCTTAAACAAGCGGTGAAATTTGCCGAACTCCTTGGCCATCCTGTCATTACTTTTGTTCAGCTTGCCATTCAAGATCAACTCAATAATGAAAGGATAAAACTAAAAGTTAATCTTCAGGAAGTCGCTTAAGGTGATCAAATAAAGTGGTGAATATGGCCATTTTTGCCCATCCCCTCGAAAAGGTAAAGTTAGCTAAAAAACCCTTGATAATCCTTGCTTAGCGGACCGCTGAAATTGCATTTATTAACTGAATAACTTTCAAATTCAAAAATTTTCTGAAAATAACATTGTTAGATACGACCATAGGATCTGTAAACAATAGGATCAGTGGTTCTAACAGTGTCTACCGCTTTCATTGCCTCAAGAATTCGATCTGCTTCAGCTTCTATTTCTTTAACTTCTGAGTCCGAGAAAGGAGTTGTAGCAACAGAAGTTTCACCACTTAGGCTAGGTCTAACATTTCTATTTTTTGGTCCCAAAGAAAAGCCTGTGTGAATTTGTGAAGAACGACCAGCAGCTACAGCATGAGGGCTATCCAAAAACACAAATCCTCTAGGCCTGTGAATGGCTCCAGATTTTTCAGTACCTTTCAGTAGGCCTAAGTCAGGCGCTTTTATTTTTTGGTCTATGCGTCCTTCTGAATCTACTAATTTTTGTGCACTTGTTACGAATGTTGGTTTCATGTTGATCTTGCTCCTATTTCGAATGACAGAATTACTTCGGGGAAATGCCAACGGAAAGCGGCGGAATCCATGTTGCCCCATGTTTGAGGGTCTCCAAAACGTATGGCCCAACCTGGCCTAATGTGTACGTAGACACTATTTTGACTAAGATTAGTTCCCACTTTACGATTGAAGTTGCCATTCTTTATTTTCCCAGGTTTTTTTGTTGATTTTTAGATCAAGAAATACTTTTTTCACCTGAAATTTTGCATATTTTTTGGAAATTATCTCAAATGGATTAGATTCTTACGAGGCA
>CANJUQ010000034.1 GCA_947478175.1 Thiotrichales bacterium
CGGCTATCTCGCTCTTCTTTATGGAGAGCTTCTAATTCATCTTTTTCTTCTGGGCTTAGGGTAATTTTCATTTCCCAATTTCATCACATAAAAATTAGGCACTCTAGGCCGCACATGCTAAATCGGTGAATTCATTCCCGATGGGTATAATCGCACCATGAATCGCACTAAAAGAATAACCAAAGTCCATTCACAGGCTTCAATGATCGCACCAGTAACCATAAAATTGGTCGGCAAACTTTCATAGTAGCCAACAACCTCATTAAGCCCTGCGATGAGGCCAACCAGTAAAGTGACAACAAGAGAGAGCCAAAAATTCTCACGCCAGACATAAATTAATAATGGAATAGGGGCTAACCAGATTAGCCACCATTGGAAGTGAAAATACTGTCCATAGTAATAAGCTAACCCAGACAAAAGAACGACTAGGGAGGCTTTTAAAAAGGAGATTGGCATTTTTATGACTTTTTTAAGCAGGGTTGTCTGGCCGCTATTAACTCAAATTTTTATCACAAATATCAATATTGAGATATCAGAAAATATTGGGTCAATTTGCTTCCAAAAATGACGCGTAATTTCTGCATTTATAATTAATGTTGTGAATTGATTGGTATTTAGGTTAAAATTTTTCCCATTTTTTCGTGTGTTGGTTAAGGTGAAGTATGAGTGATGTTTTATCGAAATTTTTAAACAAAGAAAACATTGATGAGACAAAAAAAGCGCTGCATAAAGCTCTGGAATTGGGGATTGACTTTAAACTTCGTGATGAAGTTATCAATTTTAAGGATTTTGATGAGTGTTTTAAAACCTTCAACGAGCCATTCCCACAAGGGGGTATGGAGCTCAATGATTTATTAGATGACATTAATGTGAACCTCCTTCCTCATTCGATAAATTTCGCATCTCCCTATTCAATGGCTTTTCCTGACGCGGGTAATTCACAGGCGGGGCTTGTAGCCGTTATTATTAGCAATTTGTTGAATCAAAATTTAATTAACTGGTTGCCCTGCGCGCCTGTGGCCACGGTGATTGAAATCATCGTGCTAAATTGGCTGCGTGAACTAGTAGGTTATTCTGTCATTGATAATCCTACCAGCCCTATGGATGCTGGTGGGTTTGTTACTACAGGTGGGGTTTCTTCAAATACAATTGCCCAACTTCTTGCTCGTGAAAGTATTTATCCTGATGCCATGACGAAAGGTTTGGCAGAATGTAAAAACATTGTTTCCATTGTGCCCAATGGAATTGATCACTACAGCTCAAGATTGGCCATGGGTTGGCTTGGGTTAGGTGAATCTAATGTTATAAAAGCACCAACTAAAAATTTTAAATATGACTTGCCAGAGCTTGAAAAATTGCTTGATGACTTAGATAAAAATGGCAAGAAAGTTATGTCGCTCATAGCTTATGCAGGAGACTCACGCTCCATGACATGCGACAATTTTTTTGAATTAAGAAAGCTATGTGACAAATACGGGATATGGTTTCATGTGGATGGTTGTCATGGAACGCAGCTGTTATTTTCGGATACGCTCAGGAGTAAATTAAATGGTGTGAATCTAGCTGACAGCATTACTTTCGATCCACACAAGGTAATGAATGTGCCATACGTCATAAGTATTCTTTTAGTAAAAGATCAAAAGAAACTATCCCTTATACAGCGACCTGAAGATATTATCACAGGAGAAAGCCATAGCTTTGGTCAATTCACACCTCTCTTTGGCACTCGTGCGTTCCTTTCCCTTAAACTTTATATGTTATTTAAACATATAGGAGTAAAGGCATTGGGGCAGATGATCGATAGAAGGCATGAAATGGCATTGCTTTTAGGTGAGAAAATAGAGGCTAATGAAAAGTTAATTTTGGTTAATAAAAAAATAGATATCAATTCAGTTGTTTTCATGTATCTCCCAGAAGCTTTCAGGGGTTCTTCTGGTGCAATGCTTCAAAGCCAAATTGATTTCATGAATTCCATCAATCAAAAAATACAAGAAACACTATTAAAAACAGGAAAGGTTTGGCTGCATAATTTTCTTATACCCGATCTCGGTAATGTCTGTGGTGCAGGAGAGAAGGCTATTTTGAGGCCTTTGAGATTTATGAGCGGCAATCCTCTTATTACAGAATCACACATTGATGAAATGCTAAATTTGGTTGTTGAATTTGGTTCAAAAATAGAACGTCAATGTAAGGTCTAATCGATGAAAATGAATTTAATTCCTATAGAGATGATGAGCCAACGAATCAATTCATTTTTTTTAGATATGAGAGCGCCCATTTCAAAAATTTTTTCGGGTGATGAGGATTTTTTTGCCATTTTTTATGGGTCCTACGCTTATAGAACAGCAAGTGAGAATTCTGATTTAGATCTATTGGTGGTTTCTCAAAAAGTAGATATAAAGGCTGTTGAGGCATTGAAAGATCTTGTTTTTGATGCTCATCATAAATACAAAATGTCTCTGGATTTTGATATTCCTTATGAGACGAAATTGGTGCAAAGTTTAAACTTTATGGCTTCTGCTTGCTCTGGCGAGGGTCTGATAGAAGATGAAAAATGGAGTATTCGACCGTTCCAAAAAGAGCGCGATGTACTAACTTCAGAAAAATTTCTTAAACGATTCTTTATAGCAATGATGGCAAACCCGCATATATTTATCACTGGTAATTATTCTCTTTATCAAAAGCTGCGTTTGACAGCGACTCGGAATTTATTAAGAGCGCTAATTTCAATTAATAAAATTTCCAAAATTAATGTCGATCAGGCTGTTAAGTTACTGTGTGGATCTGGTGAAGAAACAGGGGAAATGTTTTTAGGTTTTCATCATAGCCATTCCTGTTATGCCTATTTGCAAGAATATATTGGTCGTATCCTTCATGGGATGGGGGCTAAGACAACTTATGTTGATGATCAGATTACCTATGATTTTACCAATTTGGATTTGTTAAAATCGGAAATTTTAGAATGTTAGATTTCAGTAATAACGTTAATTTTTTTGGCCCACCCGTCGGATATAAAAAAGCAATAAGAGCGAAAGATTTTCTTTTATACCCGGATTATTCCCAAAAGATAATTCGCGAAAAACTTGCAAAAAAATACGGTGTCGAATTAGAGCAAGTCTTTCTTTCCGTTGGTGCAACAGAAGCTTTATCTATCACGGCTAAGCTCTCAGAAGGTATGGCGGCAGGTTTTTGTCCCACTTTTTGGGAGTATGAGCATTTTTATACTCAACACCATGGTAAGGATAACTATAAAAAATTTTTCTTATCTCATGCAGATGGTTTTGAGGTTAGTCTTGATAGGGTCAATAGTTTTATAAAATTAAATGGAATAAAGACCTTCTATATCAATAACCCAAATAATCCAACGACTACCTTATTTGATAAGACTTTTTTATTAGATTTAATTTCTTCTAATCCAGAAGTTATGTTTATAGTCGATGAGACTTATTTGATTTTCTCTCCTGATTATGATCAATCGACCCTTTCAAAAGCAGCCAGGGGATTTAAAAATTTAGTGGTTATCACTTCGTTATCAAAAATATATTCGCTCCCAAGCCTAAGGCTCGGCGTGGTTATTTCAAATTCTGAATACATATCAAAATTTAAACAGCAAGTGATCCCCTATGGTGTTTCTTATGCAAGTCAGCGGTGTTTAGAATGGCTACTAGAGCAGAAAAATTTCTTAGATAAAACTCGTGAAAATTATTTTAATCAAAGCAAAAATTTTAAGCGCCAACTTGAGGGCGCCTTTAGGTCTTCGATAAAAATTTATGCTTCTTCAGCGCCTTATTTTTTAATTCAATTATTGACTTCTAATGGCTCGAATAAAAAATTTGAAAAATTACCTGATTTCCTAAAGACCAGGGGGGTTCTAGTAAGAAGTGGTTCTGAGTTCGAAACGTTAGATGAAGCCTGGGTTCGTCTTTCTATTAAGGAAAGCAGGGCGAATAGAAAGCTTATTAATTTAATTGGATCTTTCCTAAAAGAATAAAAACTAAAATGGGTCAAAAATGAAATATTTAATTACAAGCGCATTGCCTTACATTAATGGGATTAAGCATCTTGGAAATATAGTGGGCTCTATGTTGCCAGGAGATGTATACGCCAGATTCCTGAGGCAGCATGGCAAAGAAGTGCTTTTTATCTGTGGGACAGACGAGCATGGGACCCCTGCTGAAATAGCCGCAGAAACTGAGCACATGGGTGTAAGAGACTATTGCGATAAGTTGCATCAAATACAGAAAGATATTTATGCTGGGTTTAACATAGATTTTGATTATTTTGGTCGCAGCTCAACTGAGACTAATAAAAAATTAACCCAAGAGATCTTTACTGATTTAGATGAAAATGGCCTCATTCTCGAAAAAGAATTGGAGCAAGTTTATTCAATTGAAGATCGCAGATTTTTACCTGATCGTTATGTCATCGGGACTTGCCCTCATTGTAATTATGACAAAGCCAGGGGGGATCAATGCGATAAATGTGGGCATTTACTGAATCCTGTTGATTTGATTAATGCTAGATCAGCCATCAGTGGTAGCTCCAATATAGAAATTAGAAAAGAAGGGCATTTGTTTTTTGATTTAGAAAAAATGTCAGAAAAGCTTTCTGATTGGATTGATTCTAAAGAAACCCTGTGGCCAAACTTATCCATAAGTATTGCTAGAAAATGGTTGTCTGAAGGTTTAAAACCCCGTTGCATTTCTCGAGATTTAGATTGGGGTGTTCCCATTCCTAAATCGGGATATGAGCACAAAGTTTTTTATGTTTGGTTCGATGCCCCAATGGCTTATATCTCTATCACTCAAGATTGGGCCAAAGAAGTTAAAAAAGATGAGAACGATTGGAAACGTTGGTGGCTAGAAAACGAAGAGACTTGTTATGTCCAATTTATGGCAAAAGATAACGTCCCATTTCATAGCATTATATGGCCAGCAGCTTTATTAGGTTCTGAAAAGAACTGGAAGACAGTTGATATTTTAAAAGGTTTTCATTGGCTAACTTATGAGGGTGGAAAATTTTCTACCAGTCAAAAAAGAGGTATTTTTTCAGATGTGGCGCTTGAGTTGTTTAAGGCCGATTATTGGCGTTATTACTTACTGGCGAATATTCCAGAAAATCATGATTCAGATTTTAAATTTGATGATTTTGTTGCCGTTATTAATAAAGATTTAGTCGGAACACTGGGGAACTTTGTTAATAGAGTTGCGGCATTAATTGCAAAATATTTTTCGGGTGCTGTCCCTGAATATAAAAAACAAAATAAATATATCGATGAACTAAAACCTGTTTTTACTCAGCTGGTCGATGAGATCAATAAAGATTATTTTGAGTTGAACTTTCGATCTACGATGAGACGCATTCGAGAGTTGTGGTGTTTAGGAAACGAATTTATTTCTCGAGCAGAGCCTTGGAAATACGCGAAAGAAAATCTAGATGAAGCAGCGGATATTCTGACAGTTTGTTTGCATTTGATCAGGATCATGGCAATTATTTCTTATCCCATTATTCCTGAGACAGCTGAAAGATTATTTTATTATTTGGGCTTGGATAAAGAATTATTGAAAATATTAAAGGAGGCCCCTGTCCAGTTTGATCTTTTGATATCCGGACAAAAACTGACTGATATTGGCTTATTGTTTGAAAAAATATCCCCTGAGCAAGAGGCGCTTCTCAAGGAGCAGTTTTCGAATGCAGGCTAAAGAATCTCGCAATCTACTTATACTTTATATGCTCACTTTTATGAGTTATGTCGGTATCTCCATGCCGGCGCCATTATTTGCTCCTATTTTTTTGACCAATAAATCTTATGCCCTGTCTGGTAATCATTCTTTGAACATAGTTCTTCTTGGGGTTTTGCTGGCCGCCTACCCCCTAGGTCAGTTATTGGGATCGCCTTTAACGGGTTATTTGGCGGATAAATTTTGCAAAAAAAAAATACTTTTGTTTATGCTTATGGGGGCAGCTCTTTCCTATCTTTTGTCAGGTATTACGTTTTCATTCTTTGATACAAAGTTACTAATTTTTTTTCGATTATTAACTGGTTTTTTTGAGAGTCACATTGTTATCATTCAATCTTTAATTTCTCAGTTTGATGGAAGTTGTTTTAATAAAACAAGAAGATTTTCTGTTTTTTATTCGATGTGCACGCTGGGTTTTATCATCGGGCCATTTTTTGGGGGGATGGGAGGTTTTGCGGCTTTGGGGCCAGCGGCGCCGTTCTGGATCATAGCTTTATTAGTTTTGATCAGTTTAATGCTTGTTGCCGTCAAATTGGATTCACCTGCTGTGTTTCCGAATGTTTGTACAAAGCCCGCCAACCCCTCTGAGTTGGGGCGTTATTTTTTGTTTTTTTTCATTAGCTTTTGTTGTTATTTTGGTATGGATTCTTTTTTATCCCTTTCTCCGGTATACCTAGTTCTTAAATGGAAGCTGCAGACTCAAACGTTAGTATTTTTTTCCGTTTTTTTAGCTTTGGCATTGAGCACGTCCCAGTATTTTTTTGTTGCATCGATTACTCAAAGATTTTCGGCAAGGATGTCTTTGTTTTTAAGTATGGCCTCTCTTTCTTTATTATTATTTTTAATAACGAGGCCTTTTGTAGGCCTTATTTGTTTTTTTTCTTTGCTTCCTTTTTTGGCACTTTCAATTTCGATTATAACCAACATGCTTCCAGTCCTTATTTCAAATGAAATCCCTCCTTCAAAACAGGGGAAAGCCTTCGGTATTCTGAGGGCGTCAAGAGCGTTGGGTGATGTGATCGTCTGTCTTTTGGGAGGATTTTTGACCAGTTTATTTTTGCCTTTATCTTTAATTGCGTCAGCTTTTATTGTCTTATTGGCCCTGTTTCTTTTGTTTTTTAAAATGAATTTGAAAGAGAGATCATAGTTTATGAGAGTTGCCATTAGTTTTTTATGTACAGACTTCCATGTTTTGAGAGAGCACTGGAAAATTCATAACTCAACAAAAACACATGCAGGCACTAATGTTGGACTAGGTGGCGCCGAACCTAACAAAGAAGGCACGGAACCATTTATTGGCGGAAAAGTGATTATCTTAGATTGGCCCAAGATGGAAGTTTTGTGGGAAATGGATATTGATGGGGCTGGCGGGTTTTCTATTCAAGATAACCTGCTGACTGTCAATAACATGAGGCTCAATTTTGTTTCGCAGATAGATATGCAGATAAAAAAAGAGGCCAATAGAATCCATCATTCTTTTTTTAATTGCCTGCATAGTTTAGAAAAAACAGATAAGGGCTATCTCATCTCAAGTTCAGGGACTGATTTAATAATTGAAATAGACAAAAACGGAAAAACTCTTTTTGAATGGTGGGCTACAGACCAAGGTTATCAAACTCTACCCAGTGGTGACACAAGGATAATAAAAAAAGACTTGCCCCATGACAGGTATATTTATCCAACTTTATGTCAAACAACTCATGTGAATTCAGCTACGCAGAAGGGCGATTTGATTTTAGCTACGTTGTTCCATCAAGGTGAGCTAATAGAAATTAATAAAAAGACGCTTCAAAAAAAGACGCTGCTAACGGGCCTCTCCTGCCCTCATGGTGTAAAAAAATATGATGAAAGTTTCTGGACAATTTCAGACACAAAGAAAAACAGAGTTCTTCTGCTCGACGAAAATTTTAAAATCAAAGATGAAATAGTCGCGGGGTTTGATTGGGTTCAGGACCATTGCCATACCCACAATAAAACTTTATTAATAGCCGATGCTAATCATCATCGTGTTGTTGAGTTTTGTCTGGCAACGAAAAGCATTGTCAATGAGTTTAAATTTTCAGACGAATGGCGAATATATCAGGTCTCTGTTATATAAAAACAGAATGAAAAAGACGAGGGATAATGCAAGAAAAACACATTAGGTCAATTTTAAAATCATTCAGCTGGCGAGCCCTAGCTACTTTAACTACTTTTATTATTAGTTATTTTGTTACCGGGAACCTGCATTATGCTGCATCTATTGGTGTAGCAGAGTTAATATTTAAAATTGGGCTGTATTATATTCATGAAAGAGTTTGGCAGCGTTTGTCGTTGATGTCTGATGTTTCTTATTAAGAACTCCCCTTATTCTTTATTTTTAGAACAGGCCATCGCGGCGTCTCAAAGAGCGGCTGAACTTGTTTTAAGTTTTTATCAAAAACAAAATTTTCAAACCGTATTTAAAAATAATCACTTGGGGCCACTGACTTCGGCTGATTTAATATCAAATCAAGTGATCTGTGATTATTTGAGCGCTCATAGTTCTTTTCCAATTCTTTCTGAAGAAACAAAAGATGACCTTTCTCGATTAGCTGCTCAATATGTTTGGATTGTTGATCCTTTAGATGGTACGAAGGAATTCCTATCCAGAAGACCTGAATTCTCTATCAATGTTGCTTTGGTTTATGAAAAGAAACCTATTGTTGGAGTTATTGCTGACCCTGTAAGTGGATCTATTTATTTCGCAGGACAGAATATGGGGGCATTCCTTTTTTCAAAAAATACTTTGAAGTCTCTTCATGTCAGCGAAAAATCAGAGTTAGACAGTCTAAATATTGCCGTCAGCCGTTCACATTCTCATCCTGCGCTAATAGAGGCTTTGGCTAGATTAAAGAACTTAAATATTCAAAAAAATGGCAGCGCCTTAAAATACTGCTACGTAGCCAGCGGGAAGATTGACGCCAGTCTGAGGAAAACCCCATTACATGAATGGGATGTCGCTGCAGCGGATTGTATTTTACATGAGGCACATGGCAAACTAACCGACATCTTTGGCGTGCCATTAACTTACAATAATAAAGACACGCTGGTAAATTCTGGCCTGATTGCTAGCAACGCACGCCTACATCAGTACTTTGTTGATATGTTCAATCAAAATTAGGTAATAGAAGAATGATGAACCAGCTGGATCAACTTGAGAGTCGCAGTATTTATCTTTTAAGAGAGGCTTACAGTGAAATTAAGAATCTCTGTATGCTCTGGTCCATCGGTAAAGACAGCACTGTTCTGCTTTGGTTGGCCCGCAAGGCTTTTTTTGGTCATGTTCCTTTCCCGCTAGTTCATATTGATACTTCTTACAAAATCGATGAAATGATTGTCTATCGTGATAAATTTTCTTTGGAATGGGGGCTGACAATGTTAGTGGGCCAGAATAAAGTAGCCCTGGAAAATAAAGAAACTTTTCCTGATGGCAAAGTAGACAGAGCGCGTTGTTGTCAATTGTTAAAAACACAAGCCTTAAAAGAAACGCTTAGCGGAGCTTCGCCACGTTATCGACTGAATCATACAACAGGTCAATATGATTTAGATGAAAGTAATACGGCATTTACCGGTGTGATTGTTGGGGCTCGTTCAGACGAAGAGGGTAGCCGTTCAAAAGAGCGTTATTTTTCTCCGAGAGATGAGAATCATCATTGGGAAATTAGCACACAGCCTCCTGAATTTTGGAATCAATATAAAACAGAATTTCGCCCTGGAACACATGTTCGTATACATCCTCTGCTGGATTGGACTGAGTTAAATATTTGGGAATATATCCAGAGAGAGAAAATTCCAACGGTGTCTTTGTATTATGACCAGGGAGAGGGGCGGCGGTACAGATCATTAGGATGTTTGCCGTGTACAAAATCTGTTTGCTCAAAAGCAAAGAACCCAAAAGAAATTATTGCTGAGCTTAGTAGTGGGCAATTTTCCAACATTGCTGAGCGGTCTGGTCGCGCCCAAGATAAAGAATTAGGCGGACTCGAAACGCTTCGAAAAGAAGGGTATATGTAAAGTGCAATATGAACATATGAATGTTGTTTTTACAGGGCATGTTGATCATGGGAAGAGTACATTAGTCGGACGTTTGTTAGCTGAAACGAATGCGCTACCAGAAGGTAAATTAGATAAAATAAAAAAATATTGTGAGATGAATTCAAAGCCATTTGAATATGCTTTTCTTTTAGATGCTTTGATTGAAGAGCAATCTCAGGGAATTACGATTGATATTGCCCGTTGTTTTTTTAAAACAGATAAACGGAAATATTTAATACTGGATGCGCCAGGGCACTTAGAATTTTTGAAAAATTTAGTGACTGGGGCCGCTAATGCTGAAGCTGCCTTTTTGGTCATTGATGCAGAAGAGGGCATTCAGGAAAATACTCGTCGTCATGCCTATATGCTTTCTTTATTGGGCATTTCACAAGTGGTCATTTTGGTTAATAAAATTGACCTAGTTAACTATGAGGAAGATCGGTTTGAAGAACTTAAAAATATTTTTTCTAGCTATTTACAAAAAATTGGACTTGAACCCTCAGCATTCATTCCCGTCAGTGGCCGAGAGGGCGATAATATTGCCTCTCTTTCTAAAAAAATGCCTTGGTACCGTGGTGTTTATCTTCTAGAGGCGTTAGATGGGTTTCATAAGTCCGTGAGTGATGATGCGCAGCCTTTTCGCATGCATGTTCAGGATGTTTATAAATTTACTAAAAATAACGATAACCGCAGAATTATTGCGGGACAGGTCAGCTCTGGGGTTCTCAGGCCCGGTGATAAAGTAATTTTTTTTCCTTCAGGGAAAACAAGTATTGTTAAAACAATAGAGGGCTTTAATAAACTGCCTCAGTCTTTTGTGAAAGCAGGGTATAGCACTGGGTTTACATTGCAGGAGCAGGTCTACATACAACGCGGAGAAGTCGCTGCAATTGTGGGGCAGGTTCAGCCAGTGGTCGACTCTAGATTGAATGTCTCTATATTTTGGCTCGGGCGGACCCCTCTGAAACAAAACAGGATTTACTGGTTTAAATTGGGAACAGCGAAGGTTCAAGCAACCGTTGAGACAATAATCAGCGTCATCAATACATCTTCTTTGGTGATAGATGAAATGCCCCATGAAGTTCAGTGCAATCAGGCTGCTGAATGCGTTATTAAATTGTTGACTCCGATTGCGTTTGATCTTGTTTCGGTTAATTCATCTATGGCGCGTTTTGTCTTGGTGGATGATTATGATATTTCGGGTGGCGGACTGATTAAATCTCATTTTTCAGATGAGGCTTCTTGTTTGCAACATCGACTTTATGAACGCGAACAACGATGGGTGACTAGTTCAATCTCTTTAGAGGAGCGAGAGCGACGTCTAAATCAAAAAACAAAACTTATTCTACTCAGTGGGGGCTCTGATCCGACATTCCGGAAAGAGATAGCATTATGTTTGGAGCGAGCTCTATTTAATAAAGGCTACGCGGCTTATTTTATTGGCATGAAAAATATTAAAAATGCGCTTGAATCTGCTTGGGAAGAAAAACACCATTATTCCCATTTGGAAAACTTTTATCAGTTTGGAGAAGTTTTAAATATTTTATTAAACGCGGGGCTTATCATCGTCTCTACAGTGGCAAGTGTTACTCAAGAGAATATCAATTTTCTACAGATGACAACCAATCATAATGATATTGTGGTTGGTTGGATTGGCCATGAGCAAAATAAAACATTGGCAGGTTCTGTTTTTCTTAAAGAAACGGATCCAACAGAGGTGTTAGTTGCCTATCTGCTGGATCTTATATCAGTAGAATTGGAAGCCTCTTATGAGTAAATATATTTATCCGCATTTGTCTCAGATTACTGATGAAGAGCGTTCTTATTGTTACGGCCAACAGGGCCAGATTCTTTGGTTTACCGGGTTGTCGGGCTCTGGAAAAACGACACTTGCGACAGCTTTGGAAAAAGTGCTTATTAATAAAGGGAAAATTACTTGTTTATTAGATGGCGATAGCATCCGTGCAGGTATGAATTCTGATTTGGGATTTGACGATGCTTCAAGAAGGGAGAATATTCGTCGACTAGCAGAATTAGCTGTTTATTTGGCAGGCCAAAGCTTGATCGTACTAGTCAGCGCCATTTCTCCGCATGCTTCAATGCGAGAATTTGCTAAAAATAGGGCGGATGAAAATCAAATTTTATTGACTGAAATTTATGTCAAAGCGTCTTTAGAAATTTGTAAACAACGCGATCCTAAAAAACTTTATCAGTCTGCGCTCTCTCACAATATTAAAAATTTTACTGGGATTGATTCTCTTTATGAGCCGCCGCTGTCGCCAGATTTAGTGATAGAGACAGAAATAATAAAGCCTGAAGAGGCTCTGTTGAGCTTGCTAAAATTTATCAATTTTTCAGAATGAAAAAGACCTGCATTTAGTATCTTCACCATTTCGTTACCGTTGTGCCTCATCTGAGATTTCATTAGTGGGTGATCTGGTTAACATTTGGTAGACAGTTGGCTTTCGGATAAATTTTCTAAAAAGCCAAGAAGAGGAAACCAATGGACGCTAAAACTAGAAAATATTATGACCCCGAATTTAAACGCAATGCTGCTGACTTATATATTAACGGGAAGCAGTCGCTAGCCGAAATAACCCAATCGCTTGGAGTGCCTGAATCCACACTTTATGGCTGGGTCATTGAGTTCAAAAAAAATGGGAAGGAAAGCTTTAAGCCCAAAGAATTATCAGCCCATGAGAAAGAACTTCTCCAAATAAAAAAAGAATTGGCTGATATTAAAATGGAGCGAGATATCTTAAAAAAGGCGTTAGCCATTTTCTCTCAAAAAAGATAAGACGCGTTGAGGTCTATGAGTTTGTTGACCTCTATAAGCGCCAGTTCCCTGTAGAGAAGATGGCACGCATTTTTGAGTTCAGTCGGAGCTCTTACTATAAACAGCGTGATGGGAAATTATCTAAAAACAAGGTGGCTCGTCTCCTGGCTGAAAGCATTATTACCAAAGCATTCAACGACTCTGGAGGGGAATATGGCACTCGAAGAATCATTAAAGTTTTAAATAAAAACCAGATTAAAATTGGTAAAAAACGGGTGATAAAAATTATGAATGCACTGGGGCTAAAACCAAAAGCCAGGAAAAAATTTAAGGTCACAACACAGCAAAGCAGTAAGCCTTATTATGTCGCGCCTAATTTATTGGAACAGGACTTTACAGAGACCGCGCCTAATCAAGCTTGGGTCACTGATATTATTTATGTGCCAACTCAAGAAGGATGGCTTTATGTGGCCACGGTGATCGATCTTTTTTCAAGAAAAGTGGTGGGTTTAGCAATGAGTCAGCGTTTAAAAACAGACTTAGTTTTGAGAGCTGTCAGTCAGGCCGTCACACGCAGAAAACCTATGCCTGGCTTGATCTTGCACTCTGATCGTGGATCACAATATACCAGTCGTGCTTATAGAAAATTGACTCAGAAATCAGGCATCACCCTCAGCATGAGCAGTACAGGTAACTGTTATGACAATGCAGTGGCTGAAAGCTTTTTTCATACCCTAAAAATCGCTGTTGTTCATGGGCAAACTTATCAAACCAGAAACCAAGCAACACGGGCTATTTTTGAATACATCGAACTTTTTTATAACCAAGAAAGAATGCACTCAACCCTCAATTATTTATCACCCAATGAATTTGAAGAAAACTATTTTAACCAACCTGTTTATCCGGTAGCTAACTGTTTACTAAAACGTTGACAGATCAGTTGTCCATTGGCAGAGTTTTGATGCCATGTAGGTCATGGGGCGACCATGATTTGTTTTTTCTGCGACTTGTCGAAGAATAGTTAACAGCTCTTTGCCTTTGATGTCGTTAATATGTTTTTTCCCAATATGAGGAAACAAATGGAGCTCCATTTGGCGGAGCATCTTATTGCGATACTCATCAGTGACTTTTTCTGCTTTTGCCGCATAGAGTCTTTTAGTGATTTGTTCGAAAGTATTGCCTTCAATTTTTGCTTTTTCTTCCTGCTCTTTGATATGAGCATTTTTTAGCTCTTTCTTCTGTTGTACGGGATCAATGCCTTGGTCCAGCAATTCTTGAGCGTTTTTTCGTGCTTTACGTGCTTTGTCCAAAGAAATCTTGGGGAAAGAGCCAAAAGATAATAATTTTTTCTTGCCTCCAAAGTAGCAGGCCATGTGCCAGTAACGCTTTCCATCAGGTCGGACTAGCAAATATAAACCCTCGCCATCGAAGTGAGTTCCTTTGGGAGCGATTTCACAAAATTTTGCCGTTAGTTTATTAATTGCCATATTGATTCTCGTAAAGCAAAAAATTTATATACAAAATTATAGGAAAATTTATATATGACAGCAATGAATTTATATATACCAGCAATTCCCGGTCTGAAATGACGCATTGATACATAAGCCTCTCAAAGGCATGCTTAATTTATTTTTCGCAACCTTTTGAGATAAAAATGCCGATCGATCTTCATCCAAAGTTATCTGCGCCAGGATTGCTCCAATCCGTTAAACAC
>CANJUQ010000035.1 GCA_947478175.1 Thiotrichales bacterium
AAAATACATTTTGGCCCCTGACGCCAAACAAGTGTTTAACGACAGGGTCACCACCAACCTCAAAAAAGACTCAAAAACACACATAACACGATACGGAAAACACTGTCGCTATGTTAAGGTGTGCGGAAAGGTGGCTAGTGGGGTTTTACGAATGTTAGTGGGTTATATGCGGGTCTCTTCAGAATCAGATCGTCAATCGACGGATCTTCAGCGGGACGCACTCATCGCCGCAGGGATCGATGCCAGACATCTTTTTGAGGATCATGCCTCTGGCGCTAAAGATGATCGACCAGGGCTGGCTAAAGCATTAGCTTTTTTAAAACCAGGCGATGTTTTAGTTGTCTGGAAATTAGACAGACTTGGCAGGTCTTTAACGCACCTATTGACCATCATCACTTCATTGAAAGAAAAAGAAGTCGCCTTCAAATCTTTAACCGAAGGCATGGACACAACGACGCCATCAGGTGAGCTGTTATTTCATATGTTCGCGGCCTTAGCCCAATACGAAAGATCACTCATACAAGAAAGAGTCATCGCCGGATTAGAAGCCGCAAAAAAGCGTGGCCGGGTAGGAGGGCGTCCTCCAGCTATCACGGGTGAAAAATTAGAGGCCATTTTGGAAGCTCTGAAAAATGGCATGTCTAAGTCAGCGGCCTGTAGAAATTTTGGAGTTAAACGGACCACGTTGATTGAGACGCTTTCTAGAACTGGTGAGCCTGTTTCTTGATTTTCATGAGGTCATTTTTTTTGAGAGATAGTTTTTAACTAGGATCCCGACATTAAAGACTTCATCTGAAATAGAAATCGATGAAGCCCGGCCAGTGATTCCTACATTCATTGAGCCTGCTGCAATGACATATTGGCTTTGATTAAGGGGTATTCTGAAATAAGAAGTGTCATAGCCATAAGTCTGACCCTCATAGCCATAGACCATGCCAATATTTGGGACGCCAAATAAGTAGAGGCCCATGGCGTAGCACTCATTGTCGTTATTGCCTAATGCACATTCTGTGTTGATTTGATCAGGGCTTACAGGTTGGCCATTACTTTCTTTAACAACATGCTGCTCTAATAAATTTATGGGGACTAAATTATTTTGATTATTAGAAATGGCTGTATAAAGCGCTTGAGTCATATTTATTAAAGCATTCATATTTCCAATCATCGCCCCGGCGCTGGCGGCCCACGACATGTCATAGTTTGTCATATCAATAGTTTCTATGGGTTTGGTTGGTGAGTCATAGCCATGGATCATATTTTTTAAAATAAAGTTAGGATAAGAGTGGCCGATGTAGTAATAGACATGGTTTTTAGAATCTTGGAAGTGGCTGAGCAGGTGCTCCATTTCATGAGTGAACGAGTGACCTGAATATTTCTGAACGACTTCACCCAAAATGATATAATTCGTATTGGAATAAAAATAATTAGACCCTACTGGGAAGCAACCAAGATCGGCTTTGCAACCTGATTTTTCCTGATATTGAGCTGCCATATTAGTTAGGTCTTCCAAAGAATAATGAGGCTGAGGCGGGATAGGGCCATCGCCGGTTGGGAAAGAGGGCGTTGATGTGTAATCCGTAATACCGCTCGTCATGTTCATGAGTTGATATAGCTTCACGTCCCTCCAAGCATCCGGCCAAATTTGAGAACTATTTTGATCTTTAGAAAAATTCTCTGGGAATAATTGGACTAGGGTATCGTCCAATGTGAATTTGCCTTTTTGAATCAGCTTAAAGACTAAGACATTCGTATATTCTTTGGTGATGGAGCCCCATTGGACCATCATGTCCGTTGATGCCGGTGTTTTATCTGAAGTGCCGTAGTACTGGGTACCAGTAACGTAATTTCTAGGCTGGGTTTCATTAGGTAGTAAAACGCTGAGTTGGATTGTGGATATGCCATAAGATTGAACAGAAGTTAAGTATTTTTGGATGCTTGCATTGATTTGATCGTCTAAAGGATCTGCTGAAAGAGCACTGGCGAAAAACCCAGTCAGCACTGCGAAGGCTAGGGGGATTAGTTTGAATGAACGCATCGGGAATATCCTTTGAAATTTGAAGAATTAATTCGAATTTGAATTTAGATATTTGAGAATAATATCTCCAACTTTGAAGGCTTCTAGATCAATTAAATAATGTCCAGGACCTTGGCCATTATCAGTGCTGATGGCGACAATAAAGCCATGCCGTTCTGGAAAATAAAGATAAACGGTCCGATAGGCCATCGTATCTCCGGCGTACCACCAAACTTGCCCATATTTAGGGGAGTAAACAGTCATGATGCCATTGGCAAAACATGAGCCCCAAAGGGTGGGTCCTTTAGTTGCATCAAAGACGCAGTCTTTTTGAACATCTTGTTCAGAAACAACGGGCGTAGCACTTGGCATTTCAACTAAATTACTTTGAAAGTCTGTTATTTTTACGTGGCTATCTATTTTGTTTTGGTAGAGGGCCTGGGTCATTCTTACAAGTGTCTGCATATTTCCTGTTAGTGCTCCAGCACTGGCAGCCCAAGAGAGATTCCAGTTAGTCCAGTCACCCCAAGCCGTAATTTTTTGAGAAAGTTGATAGGGGAAATAACTATGAACCATATTGGATAAAACATTGGCTGGATAAAAATCAGCGTCATAGTAAACATTGACAGGCTTGGCAGGATCTTTTTCTTGGAATTGGCTCAGAATATTTGTGTTGAGCAAGTTCTGATAACTTGTTCCTGAAAATTTTTCAGCAATTAAGCCCAAAATAATGTAATTCGTATTCGAGTAAACCCATTGAGATCCAGCTGGGGTGAAGCAGCCGACAGAAATATCGCAACCCTGTGTATTTTGGTAATCAGCGGCGATGTTAATTAAATCTTCCAATGTGTAAGAGGCAGGTTCTATTCCACCACCAATGCTGGTGTACGAAGGAATTCCACTCGTCATATTCATCAGCTGATTAATAGTTATATTTTTCCAAGCCGCCGGCCAATGATGCGGATTAGAGGGATCAAAATATGATTTCAATATTTGAAGGTCTCCAAGATGATCATTGGTGCTAAACAAGCCTTGATGAACTAACTGGAAAATCAGAACGTTTGTATATTCTTTGGTAATAGACCCCCATTGGAACATCATGTCTGTCGTTGCTTTTGGAGGCTCTCCAAAATACTGAGTGCCAACAATGTAATTTCTTGGCTGGTCTTCATGGGGCAATAAGACACTGAGCTGAACTGAGGAGATATGATCAGGCGTTTGATTCTTGGAAAAGTAGGCAGAGATGCTGGCATTGAGCTGGTCATCCAAAGCATCTGCCATCGCAATATTTGAAATAAAAACTAAAGAAATAGCGGAAAATAAGCTGAATTTTTTTAAATAATTAATCATTTTAAAGTCATGATAAAAATCAAAGAGGCTGGAGGATATTTGGATTTATTGCTGACTTCAAATAAAAGTTAATTAAAAATTATAAGTATTTAATCATGACGGAATAGCCTTAATCCCCCCGGTCACTGATCGCCATAAAACGAATCAAGTGACCGGGGGGATTTTTACTGGTGAATAAACCCTACCGCCCCCGACCACCTCTACTCCGAGATTGTGGCTGGATCTCCTGTGATACAGATTTCGACAAAGTCTGACTCTTTTCCGGCGCTTCTTTTTTAGGCTGCTTAACCACTGCCAGCTTGCCAAGCTCTTTGCCTTTAATTTGTTTCTCAATCATGACCTCTTGAGATTTTCGGTGTGATCCCATTTTCTCAGAGGGCACCAATAAGCATTTTTTTGGATCCTCTGGATGGGCGCTTTCCAGCCTGATCACGCCATAATTCCTGCCAGCGATTTCCTGTAATCCGACATACGTCCCCTTGTCGCCTTCTTTTGGCTCTAGGCTCACAGACACGCCCTGTTTTTTTTCATAAGCCCGGATCTCAGACTTCATCACCTCTTGGTATTTTGTCTGCATCGGGTCTTGCTGAATCGCTTTCGTTTTGACTTTAGATTTTTGTAATTTTTGAGAGTCTTCTTTTTCAAACCCTCGACGATTTGAATAGTCCGCGCTGACGTCTTTTAAGCGCTCTCGGTTGAGCTTGTCTTTGAGCTGGTCCATGTTTTTAAATTCTGCTTTGCTAACGTAAACATCCGCGCTCTCACGATGCCGGCTCATCCCCACATAAGTACTGTGCCGATCAAAATGCTCCGAAGGTAAAAGATGCGACCTATCTACCGTCACGCCTTGGGCTTTATGAACCGTCGCGGCATACCCATGATCAATGTCGTTATAGTTTTTTAAATTAAATTCAACCGTCCGTGGCTTCTCTGGGCCATTGGCATCTAGCCTCACACTGACCTGATCGCCATTAATTTTTTCGATGGTTCCTAGGGTTCCATTTTTGACCTTCAGATTTTTATTCTCATTGCGTAAAAAATAAATCCGATCTTGCTCTGCGAAATTTTTCTCGCCCTTGGCGGTTTTTAATTTGGTCTCCGCACCCAGCTCCCCACTTTCCAGGCGAATAGACCGGGCTTGATGATTTAAATTTTTCACGTCTTCCCGGGTATAAGCCAGCATCAGCTGGGTCTTTTGAGGATGTTCCGTTCGAACGCCATTCCATTGCTTAATCATGCCTTTCATGGCGGATTCTTTATCGTCAAAAAAATGAATCTTTTGATGCTGCTCGTAAGCACTCAAACCCGCCTTAGTTTTGGCTCGTGCAAAATCTCGGGTAGCCTCCTGCTGCCAGGATTCTGTCTGACGCCGAACATCGGTCATTTCAACAAATCCAATGCGTTCGGAAATGGCTCTATAGGAAGCGCCCGCTTGAATGGCTTGTAGTTGTTCTGGATCCCCTACGAAAACCACTTTAGCGCCAGCCTTATGCGCCTCCTCCACAATGCGGCCTGTTTGGCGAGAGCCCAACATCCCCGCTTCATCCACCACTAAAATATCTTGGCGACCCAGTGGCTCATGACTGGATTCCCAGACCAGCATTCGATTGGCCACGGTGTAGCTATTAATCCCAGAGCCTTTTTGTAAATTCTCAGCGGCAATCCCAGATAAGGCCATGCCTTGGACTCGATAGCCTTCCGCCTCCCAAGCTTCACGAGCCGCGCCTAACATGTAGCTTTTACCAGTCCCCGCAAAACCAGAGACACAGGCCGCGTCGCCCTCTTGGGTTAAATGCTTGAGGGCCACGATTTGCTCAGAACTTAAATTTTTATGGCTTAAAGCTTTGCTGATTGAAGCGCCTGAAACAGCATGATGTTTTATTTTGGAGAGCTCTTCTGATTGAGCAATCATTTTGGACTCGATCTCCAGCATCTCTTGGGTTGTAAATCGCTCTCGACGAAACTCATCTTTCCCTAAAAAAACAAGTTCATGATGAGATTTGATGGTGGAGTAGACCGCATCAAACTGTGCTTTATTCTCACTATGCCGATTCGCAAAACGGGCCATATCATTGTGAGTAAAAGTGGACTTCTCCTGCGTCAAAGCTTTCAGCGCAATCTCAGGATTTTTTAAAATCCGCTCTCCATTTTGGCGAGCAATGTCTTGATGCTCAGAAAACTTCGCCATCTGCTCTCTTGCCGCCGTCGGACCGATTTTATTTTGAGGTTCTAGGTTAATCCCCTGAGCTTCTAAAGTTCGATGATCGACCTGAACATCATGACCGTTTTTTGCTAATTCCAGATTGCTATATTCAGCCCATTTCTCACGCCAAGTATTCAGTAAAGCTTTGCTATTCCATTCCCTGACTTTTTTTCCAAAACCCTCTTCATTCACTTCTCGCATGGTTAACATGACATGGGCATGAGGCTGGGCAACACCCTTATCATGGCCGGCATGAAAGTTAACATCTGCGACCATGCCTTTATCAACAAATTCTTTTTGAACAAAGTCTTTTATCAGCTTCCAGTTTTGCTCATCCGTTAATTCTGTATGCAAAGAAATATTCACATCACGAGCGAGCTGAGCATCTTTTCGTTTTTCAGATTCTTCAACAAAGTTCCAAAGCTTTTCTCGATCAGCCATCCACGAAGGCGCCTCTTTCGGTAATAGAATTTCGCTCTCAATGACATCTGATTTACGCGTGAAATCATGTCGCTCACCCGTTCGTTGATCAGTGAGACATTCTCCAGATCGATAAGCCGCCGAGGCGACACTCGACGCGCCACTACTTCTGGAAATTGCTTTCGCTGAAAAATGATAAATGGCCATGCTTAATCTTAAAATTTAAAAAATCGATCTATCTAAATCAAAAACTCAGGATTGTCACTCTTGTGACGAGCACGTTTCGCAGAAACGTATAAGCGCGCATTCATTCGCCTTGAGGCTTTTCGGGTCGCTTCGCTCCAATGTGACAAGCTGTCGCTTGTTTTATTTTTTATTTGAAGTTCGTAGTATCCGATAGCCATTGCTTACGGAGGATAAAAATCATGGTTGCTCTCTCAACAAAAATCGAAAATCTCAAAAAGAAACAAGCTCAACTTCGCTCTAAAATTATCTCATTAGAGGCCTCAGAAAAATCCAGAGAAAGAAAAAAAGAAACCAGAAGAAAAATTTTGATTGGTTCTTATTTTCTTGAAAAAGCCAGAGCTGAAAATTCTTATGACGATTTGGTAAAAAAAATGGATGAGTACCTATCCAGAGAATCCGATCGTGAATTATTTGATCTCAAAACAGTGGAGAGCTCTCATGGAAAAAATTCTTGATGAATTTAGAAAATTAAGATCCAAAGGCTATCGACAAAAAAAGTCTTATGGAGAAAAACCAGACGTCAGTTTTTCTAACTACGAGTGGTTGCATGGATTAGCTGTTTTTCTGTTTTCTGGTCTGATTTCTTTTTTTGCTTTATGGATCGGCTTAGATTGGATTTTGGGAGATTCTGAAGTCCAGACTGCTTACACGGGTGCATCCTACCTCGCATCATTTTCGGCCCTATTTTATTACCTATACCCTGTGCTGAATGTGATTGTTACGTCTGTCTGGAACCGACAAATTCCCAGTCGTTATGTCCTGAATAAATTTCCATACGATCAAAAAATTGTCTCCGCCGCGATTATTTCTTTTGGCTTGGTTTACGCATTCAGCCACAGCTTCCCTGTCGTCCAATATATTTTAAATAATCATCAATGGCCCAATGATTACTGGAATGACGAGGCCCCTTACCTCGATATCTGGTGGCACTTTGGCGCCATCTGGTTTTGTGTCACCGTCGTTTTTGCATTGGCCTTTCCCTATTGCTTACCCAAGGTAGCCTCTGAGCCTAAAAATCTTCTTGAATTAAGAATCTTAAAAAATTTCAAAAAAGAGCCAAAAATATTACCAACGCCCTTCTGCTTGTGGCTGGGAAAATCAACAGGCCGGCTGTCAAAACTTTGGCATCAGTCGGGCCTCGCTCCCAATCTCAACGTCGCTTTAACGCTGGAAGATGCCGCGCAAAATATCTTGGTCTTAGGGGGTATTGGATCCGGGAAGACCACTCGAATCATGCAACCCCTCTTGGTTCAGCTTTTAGACCAAGATTGCGGAGGTCTTTTATTCGACGTCAAAGGAGACGTTCAGGAGGCCGCAATTTGGACAGCGCACTCAGTGGGTCGTGAAATCAAAATAATCGGTCCTAAGCACCAGCAAATGAATTTACTGGCAGGTTTAACACCGGAGGTCGCTGCTTCTTTTCTGAAATCTGTTTTTTTACTGGGCGGTGGCACGAAATCTGAAAGCTTCTGGATCGATACCGCCACGGAGCTTTGTCGAAATACCCTGGGTCTACTCTCGTTCCTGAAGAACCGATACACCCTGCAAAATCTCTATGAGTTTTTATTCGATGAAGAGGCCAAAGAGCAAATTCAGCTGGAGTTAAACCCCCTGTTAATTTCCTTGCCCCATGAGGAACTTCGGCGCCTCAAAACTTATCTTCGCTATCACGAAACCATCTTTTGCGCCTTCGATGAAAAAGTAAAAAGCGGCGTCAATGCCACTGTGGCTCAGGTGCTTTCGCCTTTTTCTCACCCAGAATTAATCGACGCTTTCTGTCAAAACACCGAAAATAACTTGGACATGGAGTTGATCATGGACGGTGTGATTTACCTCGTGGATATGCCGCTGTCTCGCTGGGGATTGGGCGGGAAAGTGGCGTACACATTCATCAAGCTAAAATTTTTTAACACCATGCAAGATCGAATTCATAACCCAGAGTGGGATCAGGATCGACCTGTTTTTTTCATGTGCGATGAATATCAGGACCTTGTCAGTGCCAGTAGAGACGGCCTGTCAGATTTGAATTTTTGGGATAAATCCAGAAGCACTAAAACCATTGGGATTATTTCTTCACAATCGATTTCGAGCTTTTATGCAGCGATTGGAAATCGGGATGTGGCCAACGCTCTCTTGCAAAACTTTCGACAAAAAATCTGTTTCAGAACGGAGGATCAGGAGACCCTATCCGTCATGGAGAAAATGGCAGGACAGGCGGTTACTTTTCGAAAATCGTTTAGTCAGACAAAAGGAAAGTCTTCAGAGTTTTTTGGGAAATCGTCTAAAAATTCATCTTCGACACGGGGGATTTCAGAGCATAGAGAATCCGTCGTGGATGCCGCTTTGTTTCGAAGTTTATCGCCAAACCAAGCCGTTGCTTTGCTCTCGATTCATGGGTATTCGATGGATGATGTTTTGGAGCTGATGCCGGTTTTTATTTAAACCGATTTCTAAGCGATTTAAGCGTTTAAAAAGCAAGATTGGTTGATTCGTGTTTGTTAAGAATTCAAATCGCCTATAAGCGCTTTATTTTGCCCTTAATCTTGATTTCTATTTTTTGCCCAGGATCGTAATTAAAAAAATTGAAAAATAAGAAATCAAAAAAAGTGAGGGTCTAGTTTTAAAAAACTGTTTTTTCTGAGTTGAATTTTTAATCGAAGTGTCGGCCGAAACTATAACCCTGGAAATTCAGATTTTTTGGTTACCCACATATCCACTGACAAGATTAAATAAAGAAGTTCTTAATAAGATTAAAAGAAGAATTAAGAATAGGGGAAAAATTTGTCATAAATTCTTGTTTATATTCAATAGGTTGGGTTGTTTTTAACGATGTCATGTGGCCGCTAAAACCACTACTTATCGATTTTATCTCTAATAAATATAGTTTTTTTATAAAAATTGTAAGTTATTTTGATTTATTTTTAATATTATTTAAATTTTTTTAAATATTACAGTATATTGAATTATGACATATTTTTGATGTCTTTCTCGCTTTTCAAGAAGATGTGGTCGCTAAAACCACTACTTTCTGGTCGTTAAAACCACTACTTTTTTTTATAAACGGTCGCTAAAACCACTACTTTCTGGTCGCTAAAACCACTACTTTGAACACATTATGAACAGATTTTGTGGATAACTTTATTGATTTTCTGATGCAATATTTTTTATAACTAAGGCATCGATCGCATCTTTTGATCTCTTATTAGCGGCTTTTTGTTCTGATATAAAAGCCAAAGAAGGTGTTACGTTGTATATAGCATCTATGATTCTTAGCCCCTCTTTTCTAACTTCTTCTTCATAAGAGATTATGGCCCCTGTAGTTTTTAACTCTTCCAGTGCAGATATTAACTTTTGCCTATTTTTTCTTTCAGTAGATCTCTGTAATAAACCGCTATCTCTTACAACATTTGAATAGGTGAAATGATAACTATTCATGGTATTTGCTTGTTTATATCGGTTAATGAGCTGTTTATATAACCATCTGGTGAGTTGTTCATTGCAATCCATGAGTCGGCCATAATTGAATTGCCTGTAATCTAATTGGTCAATGCTTTGGCTTATAAATAAAGGGAGTCTTGCTACGTGTAATGAATCTGTATCTGACAAATACTCTTCGCGACCAACGGTAACCAAGTCTTGAATGATTGACCCTCTCCAAATTTCTTTTTTTCCTTTATATAGGGTAAGAACTGACGAGCTCATTACTTCAATGGCATGTTTAATTTGGTTTCTATTTCTTTCTCTTCCCATAAGTTTTAATTCTTTATGAATCATGCTTAGTGAGAACTTAACCCATGTTTCTTTTTTTTCAGGATCATGAATACCGAAGTTTTGATCCGAGAGTATTTTTTTTAAAACTTCTTCGACGAGCTCTTCAGTGGGCCCAGGAAAATAAGCTTTATAAGTCCGGTCTTCTTCCTCTACTAAAGCAGGTTGTATTTTTACAGAAAACTCAGTGTCCCTATAGTAATAATCCCAGCGGTATGGGTCTGCATGTCCAGTAGGTGTTCTTAGTTCTTCGCATTTTTTAGGCGTTAAAAAATACTTTGGAATGCATTCCCAAATCTCAACTGTATTTGAAACATGTTTTTCATCATTGGTGACAAATTGAGAAAATAAATCGTACTCAAAACTTTTAATACTCTTTTTTGGAGCTTCTTTCTTTTCAGGTTTTTTAGTTTCAATTTCTTCCATGGGGAATGCTCCAGAACTTTCTAACTATTACGTCCACCACTGACGTTAATTCCATGAATCATACCTTGATGAATAGCCAAATTTATAACAGAAGCACGACTTAAACCGAGCTCATGTGCCAGGGCATCCACTTCTTCTAAAAGTGGCTGAGCGATGGTTAAAGTGATCTGCAATTTTTTACCTTTCCTAACGTAGTTTGGCTTTGCAACAGCGGCTGTCTCTGCAAGTGCATCGGGAGCAGAAGATATGAAATTTTCGACGGATTTCTTAGCAGGTTTTGTAATTGCCATTTAATTATTCCTAATATTAAATTAATTTATTTTAATCTTTAAAAAGTTTAGAAACAAGTTCTTTTAATTCTTCACTAGCTTTCTTATCTTCTGGCCGTAATTCGAATACAGAGAGACCTGCCCCCGCGGCATTTGAGAATGATTTTCTGCGCCGCAAGATGGTGGGTAAATATTCAAATTGAGGGACATTCGCAACGGCGGCAGCTGCCTCAATATTGTCTGTGGAATTCTCACCAGGGTCAGCGCAATTGAGGACGGCATAACAACGCAACCCATCTCGAACACTTCTTGCTTCATCAACAAGAGAGCCGATGTCATCTAACGCCCAGACGTCATAACTTCTGGGTTGGAAGGGGACTAGTAAGACATCAGAAAGAACTAAAGCCGCTCTTAATGCGGTTGAATCTCGTCCGCCAGCGTCAATGATGATGTCATCAAATTTATCTCGCTGTTGTTGAACCTGTGAACGCAAGGTTGCACCGTCTGGATAAGTAGAGCAGGCAATGCCAGGTTTGTGACCTGCATCTGACCGAATTTGAATCGCTGTTTGTGCGGTGCCTTGTCGGTCACCATCAATTAACCAAATATCACGACCCGCTAAAGCTCGCGCGATAGCCAAATTAACTGAGATGGTCGTCTTTCCAACTCCACCTTTTGTGTTGCCAACTGTTACAATCAATTTACACCTCTTTTAATATTAAAAAACTATTGATAAAGATTGTTGTAAATATTATCAGAGATTAATTTAGGTGTGTATGACGCCATTCTATTATCTATTTGTGCCCGGATTTAAAAAAACGTAAAACCCCTCTTAGCCATTTTCCGCACACCTTAACATAGCGACAGAGTTTTCCGTATCATGTTATGGGTGTTTTTTGGTCTTTTTTGAGGCTTGGGTTTCCCCTGTCGTTAAACACTTGTTTGGCGTCAGGGGCCAAAATGTATTTTTCTCGAAAACCATTCTTGAAATAAAGTTATCGATTGGTTAGTATGATGATGAGTTTCGATAAATCGGAGAATTGTATGGGGCAGCTTAATAGAATAACCCAG
>CANJUQ010000036.1 GCA_947478175.1 Thiotrichales bacterium
CTGGAGAAGACTATTGTTTATTACAGCCTGTCTACGGCTTGGGTCTCGTCGGAGAGAAATTTGATGATAGGCCTGAACATTGGTACCACCATTATAAACTGACAGATACACACAAAGATCCTCATGAAAGCATGGATTACTTACATCTTATTTTTGTCGAGCTCCCTAAAGTCCCATTGGTTTCTCGGAAATTAAAAAAACTAGGTATTCTTTGGCTCAGATTTATGCGAGAAATTAACGAAGAGACAAAATTAGTTTCATCTGAATTATTAGAAATCCCTGAAATCTCTGAAGCCGTCAGGCTTTCTGAAGAATCCGCTTACTCACCCCTAGAGCTCAGATATTACGAGTCTTACTGGGATGAAATCAGACGAACCAATGCGCTGGTCAAAGCAGGTGAAGAAAAAGGAGAACTAAAAGGAGAGTTAAAAGCGAAAAAACAGATTGCGCTCAAGCTTTTATCACAGGGATGTGCGCTTCCAGAAATCATGGCTTTAACAGGGTTTTCAAAAGAAGCGCTTGAAACACTTAATCAGTCATAGAAAAAACATATGGTTTGATCAGCATCCTCAACCCTTGGGCTTCTATTAAATCCAACGCTTTCTGGGGAACATGTACCAGTCTGGGCTCATACCCCAATTGACTTGCCTGACGCAGACAACTTAAAAGCATCGCCAATCCTGAGCTGTCTATTTCTAAAACAGACCGACAATCAAAAATAATTTTTTTATCTAAATCTTTATTTAAAAAATTTAATAAAGCTTTCATCAGAATAATTTTGAATTTTTTATTTTCTGCAGACACTGCCCAAACTGTCATTGAGCCTTCAAAAAAACAAGAAAATAACTTTTCTGCCTGAATAGATTTATTAGAAAATTCAAAATTCCATTTTAAAAATTCTTTGTTTAATAATTTTTTCATAACGACCTATTAACTTAATTTATTAAAAATAATTTAATTAATTTTTAGATACTTTGGATTGCGCTTCTGTATTCATTATTTCCAAACGCGCCAACAGACTTTTTAAATCTGGATACTGATTAAATTGCGCCCTAAAGTTCTTAACAAAACTCACGCCTTCTAGAGCAAAATCATAAATCTTCCAGCTATCGCCCTCTTTGGCCATGTAATAAGTCATCGAAGAAGAAGCGCCTCCGTTCATAGGTGAAAGCTCGCCTGAAACAGCGACATTGCTAGCTGCTTTCCAAGCGTCGCCTCTTAATGGAAATACAACAATTTTATAAGACCCCATTTGTAATAAAGCCTGCGAGTAAGTCCGAGTTAATAACAAACTAAATTGCTGAACAAACTCAGCTCGATCTGCTTTAGACGCACTCCGCCATTTGGGCCCTAAAGTCATCGCAGCCATTTTGTCGACGTAGATAATTGGCAATAAATGCTGGGTAACCATTTGGTTTAAAGTCTGTGAATTAGACTGTAATTTAGTTTTATTAACATCTATTTCTTTTTGTAAACTCGTAATGGTTTTTTGCAAAAGTACTTCTGGATTTTGAGTTAAATTTTGAGTCCCATTCTGAGCCGCATCACTTGTCGCATCACTTGTCGCATCTGTGCTTGCAGCCCAAACGTCAGATAAAAAGAAAGATCCAAAAAAAACTAAAAATATTAATCCCGTTTTTAAAAAATTTTTCAAAATACTTGTTTGGATTTTATTCATTATTTTTTATCCCCTTCACTTTTATCACTGCTATTGCTGCTATTTCCCATAAATGTCGAAATCAAAGATTCCAAACTAGTCGCTGCATAAGTCGTCGTAATAACACTGTTGTTCACTAACATTTTATCTGAATACCCAGGAGATAAACTCACATAATTATCTCCCAATAAACTGGTCTGCTGGATACTGGCCGAAGTATCTAAAGGCAAATCATCAATTTTTTGATCTAACGAAAGCGTCACTTCAGCATTGTAATTTTTATCCAAAACAACCGCTGAAACTTGGCCCACTTGAACCCCAGCAACACGAACCGGTGCTCTGATTTTTAAATCCCCAATATCACTAAAAGAAGCAGTCACCTGGTAAGACCCGGATCCAAATAATTGACGATCAAACGCCAATCCACTGACTTTTAGCGCTAAAAAAATTAAAGCCAATACGGCTAAGAGCATTAGAACCCCAACCCACAAATCTACTTTGGCCTGCTTCATGCTTGACTCCTTCTATTTTTTAAATCTTTCAAACTTTTTAAAATTTTTTATCTTTTTGCCTATTGACCAAACATCAACGCCGTCAGGAAAAAATCTAATCCCAAAATCATTAACGACGAATAAACAACCGTTCTAGTCGTCGCAATCGCAATGCCATGAGACGTCGGCTCACAGTAAAACCCCTGATAGACGCTAATCCACGTCACAACAAAACCAAACACAATACTTTTGATAATCCCATTAACAATATCCGATCTAAAACTCACTGACGCTTGCATATTTGACCAGAACGATCCGCCATTCACGCCTAACCAATGCACACTGACCCATTCACCACCCAAAATAGCCACCGCTGTAAAAATAATCATGAGTAAGGGCATCGAAATCATGCCGGCCCAGAATCTAGGAGCAATGACGCGTCTTAGCGGGTCCACACCCATCATGCTCATCGAAGAGAGTTGCTCAGTCGCTTTCATCAGGCCAATCTCAGAAGTTAAAGCACTGCCGGCTCGACCGGCAAATAACAGCGCCGTTACAACAGGACCGAGTTCTCGCGTCATGCTCAATGCTAACAATTGACCTAAAAATTGATCCGCCCCAAATCGAGACAGGGTGTAATAACCCTGCAAACCCAAAACAGAGCCAATAAATAATCCAGAGACAATAATAATTACTAAAGACAAAACCCCGACGGCATACAGCTGCGAGATTAAATATTTAAAACCAAAGGGCCCCCAAATTGTCCTTAAAACAAAAACCCCTGCTTCCCCAAACGCTATAGTATTCACTCGAGCTGAACGACCCCAATTTTCTAATCTAGTCATCCATCGATTTAATAAATTAATTAAACTCACCCAGTCACCCCCAACTTAAAATCTTCAGCCAACGCCTGCGCTGGATAATGAAACGGCACTGGACCATCCGGCTCTCCGCGCATAAATTGCCGAGTTTTGGGATGGGTATCTTCTAAGATTTCTTGTGGCGTTCCTTCTGCAATCACAGCCCCGTCCGACAAAATAAAAACATGATCTGCGATTGAACAAACTTCATGAACATCATGAGACACAATGACAGAAGTCAGTCCCATAGCCTGGTTTAAAGTTTTAATTAATTTCACTAAGACGCCCATTGAAATAGGATCCTGTCCCGTAAACGGTTCGTCATACATAAGAATTTCAGGATCTAAAACAACCGCTCTAGCTAAAGCCACACGACGCGCCATGCCTCCTGAAAGCTGAGCGGGATATAAATCTCGTGCGCCTCTTAAACCGACCGCTTCGAGTTTCATTAGAACGACATCATGAATAATCTCTTCAGAAAAATTCGTGTGCTCCCTCAATGGAAAAGCAATATTTTCAAAAACAGTCATGTCTGTAAACAAAGCCCCGCTTTGAAATAACAGCCCCATTTTTTGACGCAAATTAAATAAACCCTGACGAGAAATTTCCGTCATTGATTCACCTAATACTGTAATTTTTCCAGAACCTGGCACTAATAACCCGCCAATCAAATGCAATAAAGTAGTCTTCCCTGTCCCTGACGGGCCCATAATGGCGGTGATTTTTCCACGTTGAATAGACATATTCACGGTTTTAAAAATACTACGCTCGCCTCGATTAAAACCAACGTTTTCGAGAGAAATAACAATATCTTTCTTAGACAAATTTTTAGAAAAAATTCCAGAAGCATGTTCAGAAGTATTCAAAAGATTCAAAAGAAAAACTCACTGACGGCTAATCAAAAGGGCGTAGAGACTAATCACAGAGTTGGGTTTATGCAATTCGAATAGTCATAGCTCTTTAACTTGCACCATCCCCCCCTAATCGCTAGCATCAGCCCGTTTTTTACAGACTCACAGAACGGATAAAATTTCCATGGATTATCAAAAAGAAGGCAAGGCTGTTATCCAAATAGAACAAGCGGCGATTAGCCAGTTAGAAAGTCGCATCAACGATATTTTCTCTAAGGCCTGCCGTCTGATTTTAAATTCTCATGGTCGTCTCATTGTCATGGGTATTGGGAAATCCGGTCATATTGGAAATAAAATCGCTGCAACGTTTGCTTCGACAGGTACACCTGCTTTTTTTGTCCATCCTGCCGAAGCCGTCCATGGCGATCTGGGCATGATTACGAAAGAAGATATTGTTTTACTGATTTCTTATTCTGGTAGTACACCCGAACTCATGGCTCTCATTGACCCTGTTACTCATATTGGCGCCAAAATTATTTCCATGACCGGCAAACCGAGCTCCCCCCTTGCAACAACAGCTCATATCCATTTAGACGTCAGTGTCAGTCAAGAAGCTTGCCCCTTGGGACTGGCTCCAACCGCTAGTACAACCGCCGCCTTGGTCATGGGCGATGCGTTAGCCGTCGCTGTTCTAAAAGCCCGAGGTTTTACGGCAGAACAATTTGGCATGATTCATCCCGGTGGGACCTTAGGCAGAAGACTTTCTGTCAAAATTGAAAACCTCATGGTCGCTGGCGATCAAGTGCCTCAAGTTTTAATCTCTGCCACTTTTTCAGAAGCCCTCACAGAAATTCAGCAAAAAAAATTAGGTATGACCACCGTTATTCATCCTGACCATACTTTGGCGGGAATCTTTACAGATGGAGATATTCGACGAGCTTTAGTTCAGGGCATGCTAGATTTAAAAACGCCTATTCAAGATTTAATTTCTAAAAACCCTAAAACATTAGGTCCTCATGATCAGGCCATTGGTGCAATTAATCTTATGGAAACTTACAAGATTACTTCTTTAGTCATTACAGATTCTGATCAAAAAGTCTTAGGTGTTTTACATATGCATCATTTATTAAGCTCGGGATTAATCTAATGGGAGCTAATCTAATGAATTTTTATTTAAAAAATTTTGATTTAAAAACACTTGAAAAAGCCAAATCCATTCAATTATTAATCTTAGATATCGACGGCGTCTTAACTAATGGCCAACTGGATCTTGACGATAATTTAATTACTTCAAAAACATTTCATGTCCGAGATGGTTTTGGCATTCGACAATTACTCAAAGAAGGCATCGAAATAGCCGTTATTACGGGCCGAGAATCCAAACTAGTCATTGAAAGAATTCGCGAATTAAAAATTAATTATTTATTTCAAAACTGCCCAGACAAACTTCCTGTCTTTCAAAAATTATTGAGTCAATTAAATCTATCCCCCGATCAAGTGGCCTATATGGGCGATGATCTGATTGATTTACCCATCATGTCCAAAGTGGGCTTAAGCGCTGCGCCATCTGACGCTTATCCTTTTGTGAGGGAACAGGCTGATTTTGTTTCTAGCTATCCAGGTGGCAACGGCGCCGTCCGAGAATTTTGTGATTTAATCCTAGAATCCAAAAGTCGTTTACAAACCATTTGTGAACAATTTTTAATAGACGGCTCTGAGTTACCCAAAGACCAACAAAAACAACAAACCAAAAAAATTTAAATATTATGCTTTCTCGTCAATCCATTTTAACCACTGCTCTTTTAGTTTCCCTGGTCGGGCTGACGAATTATTTAGCACTCAAAGATGTCCAGTCTAAATTGCAGTCATCACCTCAGGGCTTACATATCACAGGCGTTGGAGAAAAAGTCCAAGTAACTCAAATGACACCCGCTGGAAATTTAGACTATGTCACTTCTGTTGATCAGGTCATCCGCTATTCAGATGGCAAAGATCGCTTATTTAATATCCACGCCATTAGCTATAACAAAGATCATTCGCCCCCTTGGCATCTGACCGCTCAGAATGGCTGGTCTTATCCTAATAATACCCAGTTAGATCTTTGGGATCAGGTTCATATCTGGAAAATTGGCTCAAAAAAAAATCTTAAAACCATTTCTTATCCCATCGATTTCTCCAGTCCTCAGCTGACTTATTACCCACCTCAAGATTTCGCAACGACTCAAGGCCCTGTTCAATTTACAGAACCCGGCACTCAAAATATCACCACTGGCATTGGCATGCGTGCTCATCCTAAAGCCGGAACTTTACAACTACTTTCCAAGGTCAATAGCATTTATGAATCGCCGCCTACTCACTCAACTAGCCCAAAAACTTCTGCCATTTCTATTATTTCTGACCACCCCAAGCCTAGTTCTTAATGCGCTGCCCTCAGACGACAACCAATTAATCTACGTCCACAGCGATCGTTTCCACATGGAGTACAAACAAGGCTTAGCCACCTATGAAGGCCATGTAATCGTCGATCAGGGCACGCGCCATCTGACAGCAGATACGCTGATTATTCATCGAAATACATTAGGAAAAATCGACAAAATGACGGCCTATGGAAAACCCGCCGTTTTCAAAACACTCCCTAAACCAGACAATCAATGGGTCAATGGCCATAGTTTGATTATTTATTTTTATCCCATCGACCATAATCTTGAGCTCTTACATCAGGCCTATCTAACTCAAAGCGGCAATAGCTTTACGGGCGATAAAATTACCTACAACACTCTCACAGAGATTATTAACAGCCCTGATTCTGAGACTGGCCAATCCCTCATGGTTCTTCAGCCACCCGAGCCAAAAACCAATTCAAATTTAAAAATTAATACCCCCTCCCACGCTTTATCTAGCTCAAATTTATCTAGCCCAAACTTATCTAGCCAAAACAGTGAGTCGACTAATGACTAATCATTCAAAACTTTCTCATGAACTCCCCCATGAACTTTTAGTCCAAAATATTGCTAAAAAATATGCCTCTCGCTGGGTCGTCAAAGACGTTTCCCTTCAAGTCAAAAGCGGACAAATTATTGGCCTACTAGGTCCCAATGGCGCAGGCAAGACCACTTCTTTTTATATGATCGTCGGCCTCGTTCGGGCAAATCATGGGAAAATTTTGTTAGACGGTAAAAATATTACCAATAGACCCATTCATACACGGGCTAAATTAGGCCTGGGTTATCTCCCTCAAGAACCCTCCGTCTTTCGCAAGCTCACCGTCGAAGAAAATATCCGGGCCATCTTAGAACTTCAGCCAGCGCTTTCCGCTCAAGAGCAAACAGCCAAATTAGAATCTCTGTTAGAAGAATTTCATATTACTCATATTCGAAATACGCTAGGCATTAGCTTATCTGGCGGCGAGCGTCGCCGAACGGAAATCGCTCGAGCCCTCGCAACTTCACCTAAATTTATGCTCTTAGACGAACCCTTTGCAGGCGTTGATCCTATCTCAGTCATTGATATCAAACGCATCATTCGGCACCTGACCGATCAAGGCATTGGTGTTTTAATCACAGATCATAATGTCCGAGAGACATTGGATATTTGCGATCTGGCTTATATTGTTAATGACGGTGAATTGATTGCTCATGGGACCGCCTTAGAAGTCCTAGCCCATGAAGAAGTCCGTAAAGTCTATTTAGGTGAACAATTTAAACTTTAGCCAAAAACAATGGCAATAATTTGACCTTTTTGACACATCAGAGGCACCGAGTCCCTTAACCATGGCGGGATCTCTTTTTCTTGAAAAAGATTTTTTAGACTTCGATGATGTGTTAAGCCCGGAAATAAAACTTTTTCAGCAATATTTTTTCGGCGATTTCTAAAAGAAACACAGGACCAATCTAATTTTCCCACAGGAATTCCTATGGCTTTCAAACTTTTTTGAGTGATGGCTTCAGGCCAATTGGGGAGTTTTAAAACCCCTTGGCCATCCCAAAAAATCTCCCAAGAATCCCCAGTCTTCTGTAAAGATTGATCAATCACATACAGATGATTCTGAAACACTCGAATATCTGTCAATCCTATTTGCAGTCGCTCTTGAGTTCTCAAAACTTCACTTTGTGCCTCAGAAAGAATCAAATCAAAACTTTTCAGCCAATAGCGCAGAATCAAAATCTGCTGGTTAATAGATTTTGTTTTGAATAATTTTAATGGCAAAGGTTTCTGTCTCTCACCATTAATTTCTTCTAATAATTTCTCAGCAAAATTTTCTAATAACTCAGACGCTGCTGCACAGTTTCTGGCACTGCGAGCCATTGTTTTAAATAAACCCGGATGTCTTTGAGTTAACTTAGGCAAAACCTCAGCACGCCAAAAATTTCTTTCTAATTTTATTTCTGAATTGCTGGGATCATCAATCCAGATTAATTCATGCTGTTGGGCATAATTTTTAATAGCTTGTTTAGAAATAGAGAGCCAAGGTCGATATAAATACCCCTGCCCTAAAACACTGAGCGTTGGCATCGCACTCAAGCCATCTACACCGGCCCCCCGAATGAGCTGTATTAAAAAAGTCTCTACTTGATCTTCCTGATGATGCGCCGTTACTAAAATATCACCCGACTCTAAGCAAGATTGAAATAATTCATATCGACCCGCTCTGGCATAAGCTTCTAGGCTTTCTCCCGGCAATTTTTTTTGATTTAAAAATAAAACTTTAAGAGGAACACCCCACCGTTCACATTGATCTAAACAATGTTTTTCAAAATCAACTGCAGCTTCTTGTAATTGATGATTCACATGAATGACTTGGATCTTGGAGGCTAGTTCTGGAATATTGATAAGCACATGCAATAAAACACTTGAATCAATCCCCCCAGAAAAACCGACCCAGATTTTTTTGGCTTGAGTCAATAAATTCGAATGAGCTAATAGTTCAGTTAACACGACTGGCTCAATTAATTAAATTACCGTAAGGCATTAATTTCACTCTCCGATAGACCTGTCATTTCTTGTATTTTTTTAAAATCATGCCCCATGACAAGCATGCTTTGAGCTAATTTTTGCCAGCTATCTCTAAGCTCTTTTTTATCCTCTTCCAGCTCTTTTTTATGTTCATCAAACTCTTTTTGATTCTCCTCTAGCTCTTTTTTATGTTCATCAAACTCTTTTTGATTCTCCTCTAGCTCTTTTTTATGTTCATCAAACTCTTTTTTATGTTCATCAAACTTTTTTTGATTCTCATCAAACTCTTTTTGATTCTCATCAAACTTTTTTTGATTCTCTTCCAGCTCTTCCATTTTTTGCTCCATCTCTATTGCCTGTTTTTGTCGGTAATCCTCAATCGCTCTTGCATCTCTAAATTTCTTTTGTTGGTCTTCATAAGTACGCAACTCGTCTATAGACCAAGAAAACTGATTTAATTCTTCATAAGCCCGCCCAATAATTTCATCAGACTCGGCAAGATGGGCTGAATCCTGTTCGCTGGTATGATGCGCATGTTTGAAAAAATAAGCCCACTTCTCGACCATGGTACTCAATTCATTCATGTCTTTATTGAACTTTGGCAATTCCAAAAAAGTAAACGAGAAATCTTTTAAATCATGCTGATAACTGTGTTTATCCAGAATCACATGATCTGACTTGTACTCAAGTTTTTTAGGGAACATCACAAAATCAGTAATCGCCAAAAAAATAATTTCTTTTAATTTCTTGTAATTCTCACCGATATTTAATTGCCCTGAATAAGCTTTAGCCGCGTAGTACTGAGCTCGTTTTTCAAACCCTTCAAATTTGGCTACTTGCATCTCGACAATATATTGACGGCCTTCGTGATCTGCACATAAAACATCCACCAGACTTTGTTTCTGATAAGAAATTTCTGGATCTTGACTAGGTTTTAAGAAAACAACGCTTTCTATCTTCCGACCTTCTGGCAACACCAGCATGTCATTGAGAAAGTGAATCAAAATATCTTTATTTTTCTCAGTCCCAAAGATTTTTTTAAAAGCAAAATCATTTTTGGGATCTAAGAATTTACTGAGAGACAACTGAAATTCCAAATTTTATCCTGATTAATAATTTTAAAATATTTACATTTTTTTAAATCAAAATCTACAAAAATACTCTCTAGTTTTTTAATCTAATTAAACATTCACCGTTTCAAATTTCCCGAACGCCATCAATCTTTGATAACGCTGGTCCAATAAACTCTGGGTATCTAAAACAGATAGTTCTTTTAATTTAGAAACTAAAGTTTGTTTTAATTCAAAAGCTGCATGATCAAAATTTCGATGCGCCCCACCCAATGGCTCGGGAATCACACCATCAATAATTCCGTAAGATTTTAATTTAGTCGCCGTGATATTCATGATCTCAGCCGCCTTAGGCGCAAACTCAGCACTTTTCCATAAGATCGATGCACAGCCTTCTGGCGAAATCGTCGCAAAATAGCTGTATTGCATCATCAAAAGGCAATCACCTACACCAATACCCAATGCTCCCCCTGAACAGCCTTCGCCAATAATCACAGGGATCACAGGGACCCTCAAAACAGACATTTCACGTAAATTTCTTGCAATCGCTTCGCTTTGACCTCGAGCTTCAGCATTCACGCCAGGATAAGCCCCCGGGGTATCAATCAAAGTAATAATGGGAAGATTAAATTGCTCCGCCATCTGCATTAGACGCAAGGCTTTTCGATAACCTTCTGGATGCGGCATTCCAAAATTTCGATGCAATTTTTCTTTCGTTGTCCGGCCTTTTTGTTGGCCAATAACCATCACAGGACGGCCGTCTAATCTTGCCGTTCCACCAATGATGGCGGCATCATCTGAGAAAGAACGATCCCCATGAAACTCATCAAATTCTGTAAAAGTTCGTTCTAAATAATCCAGGGTATAAGGTCTATCTGGATGCCTGGCGAGCTGAATAATCTGCCAGTCAGATAACTTTTCAAAAATATCTTTAGTTAATTTACTTAACTTTTTTTCAAGCTTTCCTAACTCACTTTCCAGTTTCAAATCAGATTCAGAATCAATCTCTTTTAGCGCTCTAATCTTGGCTTCTAGCTCTGCGATCGGTTGCTCAAAAGCGAGGTATTGCATAAGTAAAAATATCCTAATTATCTAAAGATCGAACGATCCCAAAAAAGTCGCGCGAGTATATCAATCAGAGGGGGTGATCTCTAGATGATTCACGCGGATCCAAAAAAAACCAATGGCACCTCAGAAATATTTTTATACCCAACCAAATTCATTTTGCGGCAGCGAATATATGAAAATTGTCATTAATTCTTGAACGCAAAGACTCGGCAATGCTGGGTAATTTTTCTTTAAAAAATCCCGTAATTTTTTCTCGAAATTCTTTGGCAGATTTGAAGTGAACA
>CANJUQ010000037.1 GCA_947478175.1 Thiotrichales bacterium
CGCTTTATTCCACAAAATTAAATTCTTTGGGAGGTGCGCACACTTTTTTTTACCCCCTCTCCCTCGCAGAAACTGCTCGACCTCTCCCGCGGCGGGGCGAGGTGAAAGCATTCATAATGTCAGCGAGTGGGTACCTGAGTAGTTACGAAAATAATTTATTAGATCTGGTTGATCAGCTCTATAAAGAAACAGAAGTTAAATTGCTTTGTATCGATGAAATTCATAAGCAAGAACATTGGCAACGAATGTTAAAAAATATTGCGGATATCTATCCCAATATGAAAATTGTTTTTACTTCTAGTTCCCGAATTGATTTAGTCCATAGCCAATTCGACCTTTCACGTCGTGTAACTTTGTATGAATTACAAGGTTTTTCTTTTAGAGAATATCTAGATTTTTTTCATCAGATTAAATTGCCTCTTCAGAAGCTTTCAGTCCTATTAGAGACAAATCAGGACGTTAAGATTTCTCAAGAAGTCCCTCATATTCTCAAGTTATTTAAACAATATCTAATGCGAGGTTATTACCCTTTTTCTAAAATTTTCAGTGAAGACCTGGAGTTCTACCAGGCCATTGGGCATGCCGTTCAAAAGACAATTTATGAAGACATTGCGACGCTGTATTCTTTGAAGACATCGACTTTGATGATCTTAGAAAAACTTTATCGTTATGTGTTGACCCTCACGCCCGGCGAATTGAGTGTCAATAAACTGGCCAATGCTTTAGGCAAAGATTTTTCAGATGTCAGTGAATATTTAAAAATATTGGAACAGGCCGGCTTGATTCGATTTTTATTTTCCAATCAGACGGGCAAAGCCGCTTTACGAAATCCGATTAAAATTTTTCCTGAAAATTCGAATTTAATTTATGCCAATTTGATTGGTAATTCGGATCTTGAGGCCTTGGGTATGATTCGAGAAACCTTTGCGTTGTGCCATTTGCAGAATGCGAAAATTCAAACGTATTACAGTCGTGAAGGGGATTTATCAGTAGAAAGTTCAGCCGGAAATTATGTCTTTGAAATCGGCGGACGAAATAAAAAAACGGACCAAATTGTTTCAGTAGAAAATGGATTGGTTTTGAAAGAAGGCGTATTGACAGGCCTGGGGAAAATGAGGCCTCTTTATTTATTGGGTTTTTTGTATTGATTTTTTTCTGATTTTTTCTTGTCTTTAGCCGCCCCCTTTGTTACTTTGCCCCCGCGCCGATTTGAGCTTCAGCTTGCGGGCGCGATAAAAAATGCAGCTAAAAAAGGAGGTCTCCATGCCGCATCCCATGATTAGTATTCAAAATTTAAGCAAAGCTTATCCTTCGGGTTTTAAAGCGTTAGACACTATTTCTTTTTCTATTCAGCCCGGCGAAATCTTTGGAATCATTGGTCGTAGCGGCGCTGGAAAAAGTACGTTAGTTCGATGCATGAATTTATTAGAACGTCCGTCAGCAGGGAAAGTTTTAATAGGCAAACAAGAATTAACCGCTTTATCTAATGCTGATTTATTTAAAGCGCGCCAAAAGATTGGGATGATTTTCCAGCATTTTAATTTGTTAAGTTCTCGGACGGTTTTAGAAAATATTTTGCTAAGCCTAGAAATCGCTAATTGGCCTAAAAAACAAGCCAAACAAAGAGCGCTAGAGCTTTTATCTTTGGTTCAACTCGCAGACAAAACCCATAACTATCCTTATCAGCTCAGTGGCGGAGAAAAACAAAGAGTTGCGATTGCCAGAGCCTTGGCGAATCACCCCGATATTTTGCTTTGCGATGAGGCAACGTCAGCGTTAGATCCAGAGACAACGGTTTCTATTTTGAATTTATTAAAAGAAATTAATCAAAAATTAGGGATCACCCTGGTTTTAATTACCCATGAAATGGATGTGATTAAAAATATTGCGCATCGAGCGGCTGTATTAGAAAAAGGCAAACTAGTCGAGCTTGCCAAGACCATTGATATTTTTACTAGGCCTCAAGCGACAGCGACGCAAGAATTAATCCGGGCCAGTTTGCACTTAGAACTCCCAGCGCCGCTTAAAAACAAATTATTTAAATCACCGGCCTCAGGCAGTGTGCCTTTACTCAGACTTTGTTTTGTTGGGGATCAGGTGGATCAGCCTATCTTGTCTGAGATATCTAAGACCTTTGGCGTAAAAGCTAATATTTTGCAGGCGACTTTACAGTGGATTGGAGAGATCCCCATGGGGGTGACCATTTGTGAATTATTAGGCGAAAAATCTTCTGAAGCGCTGTCTTATTTACGGGAAAATAATATTCAAGTGGAGGTCTTAGGCTATGTCAGTGGGCATTAATATTTTAATTCAAGCCACTTGGGAGACCGTATATATGGTCTTTGTTTCAAGCTTTTTAAGCATTTTTTTTGGCTTATGGTTTGGAGTGGTTTTACAAGCGACTCAAAAAAATTCTTTATGGCCTTGTTTCTGGACTAATAAAATTTTGGGGGCTCTGGTCAATATCACACGGTCAGTTCCCTATGTGATTTTTATGATCGCGATTATTCCGTTAACTAGATTATTAGTTGGGACATCCATTGGTATTAACGCTGCGATTGTGCCATTGACCCTCGCTGCGATTCCGTTTTATGCGCGTATTGCTGAGTCCGCTTTTAATACCGTCGATAAAGGCGTGATCGAAGCAGCAGTATCACTCGGGGCAACGTCTTGGGAAGTGATTCGTAAAGTTTGGATCCCAGAAGCTTTACCTCAGTTAATTAAAGGCGCGACGCTGACCCTTATTAGTTTAATTGGCTATTCAGCAATGGCCGGTGCTGTGGGTGGCGGTGGCTTAGGTGAATTAGCTATTGAGTATGGTTATCAAAGATTTGATGTCTGGGTGATGTTAGAAACCGTCATTATTTTGGTTGTGATGGTTCAGATTGTGCAGTTATTAGGAGATTTTTTGGCCAAGCATCCTGTCAAAAAAAGCAGGGTGAATATTTTATGGGGCTTGTGTGTCTTACTTTGGGTCGGGTCTATTGGTTTTATTATTTATCAAGCTTGGCCCCGAGCAGATGTGTTGAAAGTTGGGATTGTTGGCGCGCCCATGGAACAGGTCATGCAAGCGGCTGCGAAAGTCGCGCAAGAAAAATACGGACTGAAAATTAAAATTGTCGAATTTGATGATTATGTTTTGCCCAATACGGCTTTAAACAATGGCCAGATCGATGCCAATATTTTCCAGCATATTCCCTATTTAGAGGCTCAAATTAAAGAACATGGTTATAAAATTACTTGGATTGCTAAGACGTTTGTTTATCCGATGGGTGTTTATTCTTCGAAGATAAAATCTTTAGCTGATTTGCCTGATGGATCTCTCGTCGCGATTCCTGATGATCCGTCTAATGAAGGCCGTGCGTTATTATTATTTCAAAAAGAAGGTTTAATAAAATTAAGAGCTGGGTCTGGATTATTCCCAACGCCTTTAGATATCACAGAGAATTCAAGGCACTTAAAATTTAAGACTTTGGATGCCGCTGAGATCCCCAGAGCGATGCCCGATGTGGCGTTGGCGGTGATCAATAATGACTATATTCAATCCGCTGGATTTACATTGCAGCAAGCTTTGTTTCATGAAGGCCCAGATGCGCCCTATGCCAATATTATTGTCGTTCAAGATTCGCAAAAAGACCGACCGGTTTTTAAAGAATTAATCGACGCGATGCATTCAAAACCCGTGATGGATATCACTCAAAAGCAATTTGCGAATACGGCGATTCCAGCCTGGTAAGTGTTATTTTTGTTTTTGATGTTCTTGCCAGGTTTTAAGCTGTTTTCGAAAACAGGGGGTATCTTTCGCCTTGCACCCCCTCTCTGTCCTCAGCTTCGCTTTCGGCCTGTCTCTCCCGCCAGGGGAGAGCCGACATCAAGCGGCTAGTTCCAAGCAGGAACGCCCGTCAAAAAAGTCGAACATCGCGTTAAATTTAAAAATGGGGCCTAAAAAATAGGCGCGCGAGTTTAGCAGGAATTTATTCAGCGCTGACCCAAAAGACTTTCAGATAATCCCCAAATCGTGCACCTTTCTGAAGGGTATGATCTGGCGCTGCGCCGGTGTTTAATTTGATCGATATTTTCCGGTCAGCTTGCGTTGCTGCAAGTACCAAAGTTTCTTCAAATAATTCTTTGGTCATCGCGTCAGAACAAGAGCAAGTGACCAGCATGCCATTGGGAGAAAGATGCTGAAGGGCCAGGCGGTTTAATCTGAGATATAGCTTTTTTCCGGCATGAATTTTTTCTTTAGAAGGCACAAGTTTGGGGGGGTCCAAAATAATTAAATCAAATAGCTCAGTCGATTCTGAGAGAAATTTTTCGACGTCTTGTTTTTGAAATTCAATATTTTCTAATTGGTTTAATTTGGCATTTTCACGAGCAATATTTAAAGCCGATTCAGAAGAATCAATGGCTAACACAGACGTTGCTCCTGCTTTAGCAGCGTTCATGGCAAAACCACCCGTATAACAGCAGGTGTCTAATACTCGGCGACTTTGGGCGAATTTTCTAAGAGTGGACCTGTTTTCTCTTTGGTCACAATAAAAACCAGTTTTCTGACCTCGAGTGATATCCACTTGGTAAGCCAGACCATTTTCTAAAATAGAAACTAGATTTGAATTATTTTCAGGAATAGCAGAAGACTCAAAGACCCAGCCGTCTTGTTTTAACGCAGAAACATTGGGGCGCCAGTGAATTGAAAAATCAGGAAAGAGTTCTTTCAAGATAGACTCAATGATTTCTTGAGATTTCATTACCCAAGCTGCGGTGACCGCCAAAACTAAATGATTCCCAAAGACATCGATGGTTAAGCCAGAGAGAGAATCTCCTTCGCTATTAACTAATCTATAAGCATTAGTTTGATTGGACTCTTGATCAGAGGGCAGGCCAATGGATTTTCTAAAATCGATGGCTGCCTGAAAACGTTTTTTGAGAATTTCAGAAAGATCAGATAAAGGCGCTTTGCCGTGTTCTATTAATCTAACTCTGTAACTCGAGTGAGGATTATAAAAACCACAGCCCAAGACCGCTCCTGTATGCTCAGCAACCAGGACGAGTTGAATGTCTGTTGGTTCTTTTTGTTTGGTATCTAACGCCCCTGAGAAAACTAAAGATTCTCCTTGCCAGAAGGGCTTAGAACGTTGTTGTTTGAGCTTGAGAATGGGTAGAGAAGCTGAGATTGTCATAAATTAAGATCCAATTATATTTTTAAATTATTTTTAAATTTTAAATTCTTGAGAAGCCCCGTGAGAGGCAATGACTTCGAAGTCACTGTCAGAATTTTGGTCAGAAGGCTGGCTGAAATAACCGGGCATGATAACAGCTTTAGGTGCTATCACGGTGGCTGTTGGCATTAATTTTTTCATGGCATCAGCCGAGACATCTGAAATATCTGATACATCGGATGTGCTATGTGAAAGCGGGGTTTCTAAGGCGGATTGGATTTGAGATCGAAGAACCGGTGAAGAAGCTGCCATAGGGCAACGCTGAGAAGTAGTTGCTACAAGTTCTTTTTCTTGGATAGGAGTCAGTAATTGTTGCGTTGCTTTTGTTAATAACCCATGAATTTTTTCTGGGGTTGTGAGCATTAATACAAAAGTGAAGGCTTGGGTCAGCGAATTGCCTAAATAAGCACGACCCAAGTTGCGAGCTGCATTTTTTAAGAGGGGTGTTTTTAAAATAGTTTGGACCCAAGTAATTTCTTTAGCATGCATCAAAATGCCTTCGTGGATTTGAGTTAAAAGATGATTTAAATCGGATTTAACAAAGAAAATTTTGTCAGAAAGCAAACTATTTAAATGATTTGAATCAGACAGCCATAACCAACTTGAAAGAACAGGAATAAGAGTTTTGGTTAATCGATGACTCTGAATTCGAATAATTTTCTTAGCCCAGAGCTCGCCTAAATTAGGGTTAGAAACAGGGCCCTTGAATAAATCAAAAAGCAAATGATTTAGGTTCCATAAATTATGAATAGGGTCGAATAGGGCAGGGGTTATTTTTGAAAATGCAGCCTGTGAAATAAACTTGTCATTGGCATAAATCATCGCGAACGTCCAAGCCATGGCATAAAGACTGGCGGCGATGGGTGTCCATAAAGTGCTGAGTAAAGCAAGTTCTAAAAGAGCTGGGATAATTCCTATTTTAATCGTCTCAAAAGGGTTGGCCGTTAATTTTTGGACGGTTTGTTTCGGGGAATGCCCATCTCTTAAAAAAGCATACTGCCAAAGTAGAAAGCCATTGATATATGCCGTGAATGCTATGGTTGCTAGGGATCCCGCCACTCCCTTAAAAATAGGATTTAAAAGAGCGCAGCTAATTTTAAGTAATAACAAATGAGTCAAATTCAGAGCAATCCAATCTTTAAGAGGGGCGGGTTCTTTGAAAGGCGCCTGAATGATTTCAGCTTCTTCAAAATCAGGAGTGATATAGCTGGTGATAGAAGTACTCAGGATGAGTTGTTTAATTAAAAAATTAAACATGACCGGATAAATCAGAGAAATAGAAAGCGCTGTAGAAGCCATAAATCCAAGCCATGTCGAAGGGTCTAATCCAAAGTACATGGAAATAAGAGAAGCTAAGGCCGCGCGCCAGGCATAATTAAAAAAATAGCTCAGGCCATATTCTGTTTGGGTGAGAAAAAATGCTGAGAGTTTCGGGTCGTTTTGTATTTTTTGATAAGTCGGATCTAGATCGGATTTTTGATAAAAAAACTGAAAGGGTTTTTGAATTGTATTAAATCCATGTGTTGCTAATAGAAATAGAACTGGAAGGGTTTGGATTTTTTGATAAGCCGTTGTCAGTGAATTTTTCAATGTCTGAAAGGGTTTTTTTAATAATGGATATGCTTGAAGTGTTAGGTTCAGAGGAGATAAATAATCTAATAAGGCCTTTTGAAAGGCATAAAAAATTGCTGAGGGTTGGGCCATTGTCATGAGGTTCACTCCAAAGTTATTAGGGTATGAAATATCAGGCTCTAAACACAATGCCGAGTTTATTAATATTTTGTTGGATAGAGACGAATCTTGTATTTGCTCTGCGGGTGATAACGTCAAAATAAAATAGTTTGAAAAAAGTCCTTGAAATTAAAACTTCGATCCCCAAATGGCGCGCCGAGGTTTTGGGGAGGGTCTATCTGACTGGATTCCCAAGGCTGTTCAATCGGTAACATTAATTTTTAAATTCTTTTTAGGAGAACACTGAATGAGTATTCGGCCTTTACATGATCGCGTCTTAGTTCGTCGCGCAGAAGAAGAAACGACCACCAGTGGTGGGATTGTAATTCCTGGTTCAGCTGCTGAAAAACCAGCCCGCGGTAAAATTATTGCTGCAGGTAAAGGAAAATTAAAAGATTGTGGTGAATACCGCCCGTTAGAAGTCCAAGTCGGTGATGAAGTCTTATTTGGAAAATACGCAGGAACCGAAGTCGTCGTTGATAACGAAAAATTACTCATGATGCGCGAAGAAGATCTCTTGGGTGTCGTTGTTAAATAAATGACTAAATAAATCAGGTCACAAATTAATTATTAGGAGTTGAAATAAAAATGGCTGTAGAAGTTCATTTTGGTGAGAAAGCCCGTCAAGGTATGCAACGGGGTGTGAATATTTTGGCCGACGCTGTCAAAGTAACCCTCGGTCCTAAAGGCCGTAATGTTGTTTTAGATTCTTCTTATGGTGCGCCCACTATTACTAAAGATGGTGTGTCCGTCGCTAAGAAAATTGATCTGAAAGATAAGTTTGAAAACATGGGTGCCCAACTAGTTAAAGAAGTCGCGTCTAAAGCGGCTGATGAGGCCGGTGATGGAACCACGACAGCGACTTTAATTACGCAAGGCGCATTCTCTGAGGGGGTTAAATTAGTTGCTTCAGGCATGAATCCCATGGATCTCAAAAGAGGCATGGATAAAGCCGTTAAAGCGGTAGTTGAGTATTTGAAAAAAATGTCTGTGCCTTGTGCAGATAGTAAATCTATTGCTCAGGTTGCGACGATTTCAGCGAACTCCGATGAGACCATTGGGAAAATCATTGCCGAGGCCATGGAAAAAGTCGGTCGTGAGGGTGTGATTACGGTCGAAGACGGAACAACTTTCGATACGATTTTGTCAATCGTCGAAGGGATGCAATTTGATAGAGGTTATCTATCGCCATACTTTATTAATAAACAAGAAAGCATGTCAGTAGAGTTCGAGAGTCCGTTGATTCTTTTGGTTGATAAGAAAATCTCGAATATTCGCGAAATGTTGCCAATCTTAGAAGCTGTTGCTAAGTCAGGTCGTCCGTTATTAATCATCGCGGAAGATGTTGAAGGCGAAGCGTTGGCAACGCTCGTTGTTAATAACATTCGTGGGATTGTTAAAGTTGCAGCAGTTAAAGCACCTGGCTTTGGGGATCGTCGTAAAGCCATGTTAGAAGACATCGCTGTGTTGACTGGCGGTACTGTGATTTCAGAAGAAGTCGGATTGAATCTTGAGGGCGCTAATTTGAGCCATTTGGGTCAAGCTAAGAGAGTCCAGATTTCGAAAGAAAACACGACCATTATTGATGGCTTGGGTAACGATCAAGCGATCAAAGCGCGTGTTTCTCAAATTCGCAATCAAGTCGAAGATTCGACGTCTGATTATGACAAAGAAAAACTGCAAGAACGTCTGGCTAAATTAGCCGGTGGCGTTGCAGTCATTAAAGTTGGCGGTGCGACTGAGACTGAAGTCAAAGAAATCAAAGCTCGTGTCGATGATGCATTGCGTGCAACTCGTGCAGCGGTTGCAGAAGGCGTTGTGCCTGGTGGTGGCGTGGCGTTAGTTCGTGCGATCCAAGCCTTGGATGGTTTGGTTGTCGATAATGATGATCAAAAACATGGCGTGAATATTATTCGTCGTGTACTCGAAGCGCCATTGCGTCAAATCGTCGCGAATGCTGGCGGCGAGCCTTCTGTCGTTGTTAACAAAGTCCTTTCTGAAAAAGGTAACTTTGGTTTCAACGCAGCCAATGACACGTATGGCGATATGTTCGAAATGGGTATTTTGGATCCAACCAAAGTTACTCGTACGGCATTACAAAGTGCGGTCTCTATTGCGGGCCTGATGATTACGACTGAAGCCATGATTGCTGATATCAAAGATGATTCAGAAGGTGGTTCTGGTGGTATGGGCGGCGGCATGGGAGGTATGGGTGGAATGGGCGGCATGGGAGGTATGATGTAACCCATTAAGTCTTTTCTGTGTAAATAAAAACGCCTCGAAAGAGGCGTTTTTTTTTGGCTTAAATTTATTGGGGTACTCCTAGATTTTTTTTATAAATTTTGGTTTTAATTAATAAAGTTTTAATTGGTGCTGGGAGTGCCAGTGTTTCAAGAATCTCAAAGCTATACCAATTGGTATTTTCTATGAGGGCTGGATTTTCTAATTTAAAAACATAAGCGTCATAGTAAAGATCAAAATGAGTAAAGACATGTTTTTGTTTATCTATATAGATGTATGGGTGATGAGCGTGCTGTGAAAATAGAGGGTGATCTTTGGGGTTGGAGCCATTGTTTAATCTATTAGCCATGATGGGGGTGAAGAGTCCACCCCAGATACCTGTATTGGGTCTTTGAGTTAACGCAATATGAGTAGAAGTTATAAAGATTAAGCAGCTTTGATATTTTGTTTTTCTAGCTAAAGGTTTTTTTGGAATGGGATAAGTTTCTTGAGTCTTAGTTAAATAAGCCTGACAAATAGAATTTACAGGGCAATCTAAACATCTGGGTTGTGATTTAGTACAGAGCGTTGCGCCCAGATCCATGATGGCTTGAGAGTAATCAGCACAATTTTTTTCGGGCATGTATTGCTCGGCCAAATCCCAAAGTATTTTTTCAGCAGAGGGGGTGTTAAGTGGAAAATCAACGCAGTGAAGCCTGGATAAAACTCTTTTGACGTTGCCATCGCAGATAGCTAAAGGCTGATTTTCAGCAATAGATAAAATGGCAGAAGCCGTAGATAAGCCAATGCCAGGAAGCTTTATGACTAAATCTAATTGGCTTGGGAAGATTCCAGCGTGGTTTTCTAATATTTGAATAGCCGCTGCGTGTAAATTTCGAGCTCTTGCGTAGTAGCCGAGGCCCGCCCAATAAGACAAAGCAGTGTCTAAGTGAGAATTGGCCAGGCTTAGTAGGTCAGGAAACTTCTCCATGAATTTTAAATAATAGGGAATCGCTGTCGAAACTTGGGTCTGTTGAAGCATGATTTCTGAAATCCAAACGCGATAGAGAGTCTTGTTTACTTGCCAAGGGAGATCTGTTCTCCCATGTCTTGAAAACCAAGATAGAAGCCAGTCTTGGAAGGTTTTTACTTGGTTTTTATTGGGTGAAATTTTGGTCATGAGTCGCTAGTTAAGTAGATCAAAGAGAACGGGACGTTAACAAGATAAAAAAAGTTTTAAAAGACTGTTGACTCTCGAATCGCCGTCTGTACAATGCCGCCCCGTTGACCGCCGACAAATAGGCGAGACGAGAGAAGCGAAACGCAAGAGTTATCAAGGGTTTCGAAGATTGAGTTAATAGATATTTAAGAACATAAGAACGATAAAGTGCA
>CANJUQ010000038.1 GCA_947478175.1 Thiotrichales bacterium
CCGATTGAGCGATTGTGGAAAGTGATGAATGAACAAGTCAGAAATAATGTTCACTTCAAATCTGCCAAAGAATTTCGAGAAAAAATTACGGGATTTTTTAAAGAAAAATTACCCAGCATTGCCGAGTCTTTGCGTTCAAGAATTAATGAAAATTTTCATATATTCGCTGCCGCAAAATGAATTTGGTTGGGTATATGCAGCTGTATTACTTTGGAATATAAAATCATGAGAAGCATTCAATTAATTCATTCTTTACCCAAAGATTCTCAATATTCCCAAATAAATTCCCCTGTGGATCTCTTAACTTTAATAGGCTCTCACCAGGGACTTCATGCGATTTTATGGGAATCTGATTTTAAAAATCCAAAATATAAAAATTTATTAGGGCAGCTTAAGAAAAATAAAAATCTAGAAATAATTTTAAAAGCTGAAAAACAGCTGTCTGAATATTTTTCGAAACAAAGAAAAAATTTTGATCTTGACCTGGCTTTATATGGCACGGAGTTTCAAAAAACAGCCTGGGCTGAATTAAGAAAAATACCTTATGGCCAAACTATTTCTTATGGTGAACAAGCCAAAAGAATGGGCGATAAAAACAAGGCCAGAGCTGTCGGCATGGCCAATGGCCAAAATCCCATTTCTATTATTATTCCCTGCCATCGGGTGATTGGGGCGAATGGAAGTTTGACGGGATTTGGCGGTGGGTTAGATAAGAAAGAATTTTTATTAAATTTAGAAAAACAACCTAAAATCCGCCGCTAAAAATTATTGAGCCCTGCGATGACATCCTCTATTAAAAATACTCTGGCCCTCATTGGAATTAGCCTTGCAAGCCTGATTGGCTGTATTGATTTTACGATTGTGAATACGGCCATCCCTGCCATTCAACATGGCCTAAAAGCAGATATTAATAATCTCCAATGGGTCATTAATATTTTTATCTTGGCCCTTTGTTCTTTCATGGTGATCTCTGGAAGACTCGGGGATCTCTACGGACGCCGCAAGATGCTTTATTTCGGCATGATTATTTTCGCACTGGCTTCTTTAGGAGCTGGACTCGCTTTCAATATGACCTCCATGATTATTTTTCGTGGGCTACAGGGTTTTGCAGCGACCTTTATGTATACGGCCAGTGGCGCGATTATTTCTCATACATTTCCAGAGGATCAACGTGGCAAAGCCATGGGCATATTATTTGGTATTAATGGATTAGGCCTTGCGTTAGGCCCTGTTCTGGGTGGCGTTTTAATTAGTTTACTCTCCTGGCGATGGGTCTTTTTTGTGAATCTACCCATTATTTTTCTAAGCCTCATGATTTGTTTTTGGACCGTTCAAGAATCCAAAAGTTCAGAACCTAATCAAACTATTGACTGGTTTGGCGCAGTCTTTTTAGCACTGGGTTTATCTTGCTTAGTTTTAGCTTTAATACAGGGCTCTAGTTGGGGCTGGCTAGGACTTAAAAATATTGTTTTATATCTCGCAGGTCTGATCAGTTTAATTAATTTATATCTCACAGAAATTAAACATCGCTCACCGATTATTGATTTCCATTTATTTGCTAATAGAAATTTCTTTGGGTCTTCTATTGCTTCTTTTGGATTGGCTTTTTTCTACGTCCCTGCTTTTTTTCTGATGCCCCAATACCTTCATAATATTCGCGGCCAAGAATCTGGGATGATTGGCTTATCTATGTTAGCCACCACCGCCATGATTGTTTTGTTATCTCCCATGGCTGGGAAATTAGCGGATAAATTTGGGACCAAATGGGTCATGGTTTTGGGTTTAATATTTTTAGCTCTCTCTGCAGCCTTACAATCTCAATTTTCTATTTATCCCGTCACTAGCTCTTTAATTTATGTGCTCTTTGCTTTTGCTGTCATGGGTATTGGTTGGTCTGGCATACTTGGCCCCTCAACAACCACGGCGGTTCAATCTGTCCCCACTAGCCATGCAGGTGTTGCGATGGGATCTTCCTGGACGATTCATAATATGGGCGGGACGATTGGTATCGCGATTGGCATGGCGGTGTATCAAATATTTTCTAACACTTTTTTACAGGGTTACTCAGCCAGCATGGTTTTATTAGTTATTTCTAGCTTAATGGCTGCTGGCTTGGTTTCCGTTATTTCTGTTCAAAGAAACAAATAAAAAGGATTTAAACATGCAATCTAATTTCATGGATTTTGAGTTTGGGAAATTACACTACAGCACTTCAATTTCTGGTCATAAAAATACCATTATATTTTTACATGCCTTCCATTCTTCCGCGGCAGCCTCTTCAAAAATTTGTAATTTATTAAAAGATAAATTTAATTTGATTTGCCTGGATTTCCAGGGCCATGGCCTGTCACCCCACTTAGATATGAATCAATATTCTCATTACTACGGCTTCGCAGGTGCGGCCAAAGTTCTGATTGAATTTTTGAATAATCTAAAAAATTTAAAACTTGAAAATATTATTCTCGTTGGCGACAGCTTAGGGGGAAACACTATGGCTCGCGCTTTGCCCCATTTAAAAAACATTAAAGGCTTGGTTTTCATAGCCAGTATTCAGGCTGAGAATAAAGACATCGCGTTTAAAATTATGTTCCCAGAAGCCCCGTTAGATCTCATGTTCAAGAAAGATTTAAACACGCAAGAAATTGAAAAATTAGCACAAGCTTATGCATGTAAAGAACTTGAGCTGATGGCTGTGGATATTACAAATACAGACCCTAATTTCCGTGAGCACTTTCCTCGTAATATCGAGTCCGAAGAATGGGTGGACGAAGTAAAAATGCTAAAAAATAATCCCCTTCCCTTGTTATATATTTTGGGGAAACAAGATGGATTTGTTAATGCAGTGTTCTATAAAAAAATATTATTAGAAAGAGGATTAGCTGAATCCCAAATAAAACTATTGGATCAAGCAGGACATGTCTGTCATTTAGATCAACCAGAAATTTGCGCCCAGCTGATCTCTGAATTTGCAAATAAAATTTAAACAAAAAAATAAGGACCCTAACTCATGCAAACCATCGTCGACATCAATCCCTTAAAACCTGGAAAACTCCAAGCCTATAAAGATTTTATTACAGAATATTCCGGCCCTCGCCGAGAAGATTTTAGAGCGATGTTAAATCGTTATGGCCTGAGAACCGTCGATGTTTATTTCCATCAAATCTCTGGCGTCGATTTCGTCGTGGTCATTCATCAGGCTGAAGACAATGCCCGAGAATTATTGAAAAATTTCACTAGTTCAACTCACCCTACCGAACAATGGTTTGTTAAGCAGCTGAATGATCTTCATTATTTTGAGCCATTGAATGGCGCGTCTAATTCGGCAACCAAGCTGTTTAGTTTTGATCCAGTTAGAAATAAGTAAACTCAGATAATTCGCCTGATTCGATTGTTTCTTTTATTTTGATTATTTCGTATGATTCGATTAGAATAGAAAAATAGACAATAAAAACAATAGGGTGAACTCATGGCTCAATCTAATACATTCTCCAGTTTTGGCATTCCCAACCAGCAAGAAATAACAGCGGCTCTCTGCTCATATAAAGCGCTCAAAGATCAGTATGACTTGAATTCAGGATTTACAATTCGGCAAAAAGACCAATCCGAAATCACAATTCCTATAGCAGCTGCACGATTATTAATGGCTATTTTGGGCCAAATGGCAGAAGGCCATGCAGTGGGTGTCACAACATTAGATGAAGAGCTGACCACACAGGAAGCTGCAGATTTTTTAAATGTCTCTCGCCCTTATCTTGTCAGTCTTTTAGAAAAGCAGCAGATACCTCATCGAAAAGTAGGCACTAAACGCCGAGTCTTAGTTCAAGATTTAATCGCTTTTAAAGAAAAAATATTTGAGCAAAGATCTAAAACATTAGAAGCTCTTGCCAAACAAGCTCAAGATTTAAACATGGGTTATTGAAAAGATGGCAACCCCTATCGCTGTTCTAGATGCCTGTGTTTTATACCCAGCCCCTCTTCGAGATTTATTCATGCACCTGCATCTTGCAGATTTGTTCCAGCCAAAATGGACAAATGAAATTCATGAAGAATGGATTCGCAATGTTCTAAAAAACAGGCCCGATTTAAAAAAATCACAACTTAATAGAACACGCCAACTCATGGACACTCATTCTCTTGATTGCCTAACAGATGGTTATCAAAATTTAATTCCAAAAGTTACTTTGCCTGATTTGAACGATTGCCATGTTTTGGCAGCGGCTATTCACTCTACGGCTTCTTTAATCATTACTTTTAATTTAAAAGATTTTCCAAAAAAATACCTCAATCCCTACAAAATAAACGCCATTCACCCTGATGATTTTCTTGTTGCCCTATTCCTAGAAAACATGAGTAAATTTTCTGCCACTCTCAAAAAGCACAGGCTCAGCTTGAAAAATCCACCTAAATCTATCAATGCCTATATTGAAACTCTTGAGCAACAGAAATTGCCAAAACTTACTAAGCTCATAAAGAAAAATACAGATTTACTTTATTAATTAGTCAATATAATTTTTGAAAAATATGCGAATGATTAAATGAAATTATTTTCTTATTGCCCTAGAAACTTTCTGCTAATAACTCCAATTTTTCTTTTGCTTAGTCACTATTTAGCGATGCTGCCCCACGAATACGCGCATTCTTTGATGGCATGGATTTTGGGATTCAAGTCCAATCCTTTGGATTTAACTTATGGCGGAACCGGACTATCCAATTTATTACTGCTCTCGAATATGGACGAAAATGTTAACTATCGAGCCATATTATCTTCAGGGCATCCTTATGCAGTTTCCTTGATTGCTTTTGCAGGGCCCGGCATTGCCAACGGCCTGATGTTTATGATTTCTTGGGTCTGGTTAAGAAATTTAATTAAAAATCCAAACGCAAAAAAACACCCTTACTTATTCTATTTTTTATTTTTATTTAACCTCATGAACCTGGGTAATTTTTATGACTATGTCCCCATGCGCGTGTTCGCCTCTTACGGCGATGTTCATAACTTTATAGTCGGACTTGGGATATCTCCCTGGTGGATTTATATCTTGGGAACTTATGGCGTCTTATTTTTAATCTGGAAGTTTTTTACCAGAACTTTAGTTTCAGCTTATGCGTATTTATCTTTAGAGTCTCAAGCCTTACAAGCTGTTCTTTTAATTCTGTCCACCCTGATCTTATTTGGATTTTTTAGCGGATTTTTAGGGATTATTCTATTTGGAAAATCTTATGGCCCAGTCACTGATTTTCTAGCGACAAGCTCTGTGATTTTTATTCCTGGAGTGATTTTATTTTTTTGGCCTCCAACCACTTTTACTTTAAATGATCGCCGCTCTGAATATCCGCCTTCATAAAGACCGTATGAAACACACTGTCACAACCCACATTGATATAGGCATTCTCTGTATTAAAAACATGGCAACATAATTTCTTCGCAGCATCCCAATGCTGCCAGGTCATATAGGCCGTTCCGTCTGAATCAACGCTGTACGAACCCTGATCTATTTGTGGCTCACCCGTAGGTTTCACTGACATCTTCCCAGTGACACGGCCTTTATTCCCATGCTGCAGGATCCTCACCGCGTTTTGGCAAAGCTCTTCCCCATTTTGACGGTGTCTCTGAAAAATGAATCACCGGTTTCATATGTTGAAGCCGTCCATAGGGGGTCATGGATTGCGTGATTAATTCTGGAATTGCTTCGGCCTTAGGGGCTGTTAAATTTAAATATTCTTCTGGATTGGATATTCGTCCTAAATTTTTAAACCACTCAGCTGTCTGGGCTAAAGACACGCGAATTAAATAACTACCGCCCTCTTCAGCTCTTTTTTTAATCGCGGCAAGAATACAAATACTTGCAAAATACCCCGTTAAATAATCTAGAGACTGGGCGGGAAGATGCTTCGGTGGTTTTGAGCTTAGATCTCCACGACTTTGCTCATAAGCAATTCCCGTCGCAGATTGCACCAGACTGTCATAGCCATGACGATCTTTAAATGGCCCCTCATGTCCATAGGCACTGAGGCTCACATAAATTAATCCCGGGCGAATTTTAATTAATTCTTCAGGCGAGAAGCCTTTTTTATCTAAAGACCCAGGACGATAAGCCTGTAAAAAAACATCTGATTCTTTAATTAAATTTTTTAAATTGTCTTGATCTGTTTTTTTATCTAAATCTAAAAAACTAGAAAATTTTCCATGCGTCGTATCTAAAAATAAAGGGAGTACAAAAGGCAAATCAGGATGCTCGACTCTCATGACCTGCGCGCCCTGCTCGGCCAATATTTTCCCACAGACAGGTCCTGCAATAACCCTGGATAAATCTAAAACTTTAAAACCACTTAAAGGACGATTTTCTGATGTTTTAATTTTTTTAAATTCAGACTCACTCTCTCCAATTTTTATTATTTCAAATAAGGGCAAATTTTTTAGTGCCTGAGCCTGCGGGTGTTTCTCCCATTCTTCTGGGCTTCGAACCATCGCTGCACACAAGCCTTCTTTTGATAACGCATCTTCTAAGGCTTGCGCCTCCCAGTGTTTTATTTTTTCAATGACAGACTCTTTATTATCTTCAGCCTTTAAAAATTTCACGACCCCAGCTCGATGATGTGGGAAATTACAATGCAATTGGATCCATCGATGATCTTGCGTTAAATAAAAACCAGAAACAGGGTCCCATAAAGGCGGCGTGTCTTGATCTAATAATTTTAAATAAGTATGAGAAATCTGAGCAAGTGCGGCGTCCCTCACACTGATAGAAATTTTCTGAATTTTTTTTCTAGTTTTCATAGCCCATATTTCAGCGGTCAAATAACCAAAGATTCCCAAAGCCGCCGCGCCCGCTTGGCCAATTAAAAAGGGACTTGGAAGAATGGGGTCTTGACCCTGAATTATTTTATTTAAATCTAAGTTTTCTAAATTCAAAGTTTTTAAAATATCCAAATAATTTTTTGTATTAAAAATTTTCAAAATTAAAAATCCTTATTTGTACTTACAGCCAGGCATTCAAAATATTAAAAGTCTCTTGGGGAAGTTCTTCTGGAATAAAATGCCCACAATCCATGGGGTATCCGTCAATTTTAAGTCTTTAGACACGCAGTTCCCCTATTAAATTTTTTGACAATGCTGCTTCCAAATCGTCTTTGCCAAGATCGCTTTTAATACGCAAGCCAAGACGGCTAAGAGCGCTAAAAACACAGCGACCCAAAGACAACCTCTAGCACTAAAACCTAAAGACAATGGCACACCGCCTAAATAAGCCCCGATGGCATTTCCAATATTAAAAACGCCGATATTAATCGTCGAAGCAATATTTGGCGCGGCATGTGCGGCTTTCACGACGTTCATTTGCAATGGCGCGACTGTTGCGAAAGAAGCCAAGCCCCAGAGAAATAAAGTAGGAATAGTGAAGTAAAGAGAAACACTGGTGAAACTAAAAATCAAAGAAATAATAAACAACAGGCCAATGCTAATTAACAAAGCCTTGAGAATATTTCTATCAGCTAATTTTCCACCCCAAAGATTCCCAATCACAGAGCCCACGCCAATCATTAAAAGCATGGGGCTAATCCAAGCACTGGGAGCATGGGTTATAGAAAGTAAAATCGGAGAAATATAAGTAAAAATCGCAAAGACGCTCGCAAAAGTTAAAAGCGTAATGAACATGGCAAAGAGGACATGGGTTTGACGAATAATCTTTAATTCATCTTTAAAATTAACAGGAGTCTCAGCAGCACCATCTTCTGGAATAAAAGCGAATAGGGCTAAAAAAGCCAAGACGCCAATCCCCGCAATTAACCAAAAAGTGATATGCCATTCCCAGTGCTGGGTAATAAAAGTTCCAAAAGGAACCCCTAAGACGTTGGCCAATGTTAAACCCGTGAACATCAGGGCCACGGCACTGGCTTTCTTTTCTGGAGGAACTAGCCGTGCAGCAGTCACGGCTCCAATGCCAAAGAAAGAACCATGACAAAACGAGGTCAAAATTCTCGCCAACATCATGACGCCATAATGAAAAGATAATGCACAACCGATGTTCCCAATAATAAAAATAAACATCAGGGTTAATAGGGCTTTTTTCCTAGAAAAATTCTTAGTCAATAGGGCCAAGATCGGCGCGCCAACGGCAACACCCAGCGCATAAAAACTGACTAGTAATCCAGCACTGGGAATACTGACATCTAGGCTATGACTAACCTGAGGCAAAATACCCATGATCACAAATTCAGTAGTGCCGATACCAAAGGCACTGAGGGCCAAAGCGAAGAGAGCAAGGTTGATATGACGAGTCATAGTGATTTTAAATTCCTTATTGGCTCAAGGCTCATTAACACTTTTTCACACTCAAAAATAAAAAAATAGGTGGCTGAATATAGATCAAAACTTAAAACAACTTTTGCCCATTGGGGACTTGTGGCTCTGGGTTAATTAAACAAACCGCCCCTTGCTCATCTGCAAAACCCACCAGTAAAAATTGCGAGATAAATCCCCCAATATTTTTCTCGCCTAAATTCACACAGCCGACAATAGAACGTCCCATTAATGACTCTGTCGAATAATGCACCGTCACTTGAGCGGAGGTCTGTAATACGCCAAGTTCTGAACCAAAATCTGCCCAAATTTTATAAGCAGGTTTTCTGGCTTTGGAAAATATTTCAGCTTTGACAATAGTCCCTGATCTCAGATCTACGCGTTCAAATTCTTCCCAGGTAATTTTAGTCATATCGCTACCAATCCTCATAAGTTATCGCCCAACGCTCATGATCTCTCCATTCCCCATTAATTTTTAAGTATCTTGGCGAGACCCCCTCTTTTTTAAAGCCATTATTTTTGACCAAATTAATCGATTTCAAATTATCTGGCTGAATATTGGCCTCTAGTCTATGCAGGCCTAATTCTTCAAAAGCTTTCATAAAATTAATGGATAACAAAGCTTCGACCCAAAATGGGGTTAAATTAAATTGGCTTTGCAACTGGGGAAAGCTGGGCACGAATAAATCGAACTCCATGCCAGTCAGTAGGTCCATGAGGATAACGGTGAGTAGGATTTGGCTTTTAGATATGAGGTTTTTACCCATTTCTTAGTACCCGGCTTCTTTCTGATGCCTAAAAGCCAGGATATACACCGCATCCACATCTCTCTCATGACGATATAAAGCCACATACCCAGAATCGCCAAAGGAGATAACAAGTTCTCGAAGCTCTGGAAGATCATCCAATGGCCGCCCTATACCCGGCTCCA
>CANJUQ010000039.1 GCA_947478175.1 Thiotrichales bacterium
CGCTTTATTCCACAAAATTAAATTCTTTGGGAGGTGCGCACACTTTTTTTTACCCCCTCTCCCTCGCAGAAACTGCTCGACCTCTCCCGCGGCGGGGCGAGGTGAAAGCATTCATAATGTCAGCGAGTGGGTACCTGAGTAGTTACAAATTAGACAGACTTGATTCTCAGTTCTTGAATTTTTGTGATGCAAACAGGGTGCTAACGATTGTATTTTTTGGCGTGATTTGTACAATCGCCGCCCGAATTTAAACAAGATAATAATTTTAATGTTAGGTGTTGAGAGATCCCGTCTGCCATCATTTTTAAGTTATTCCCAGACAGTTTGGGTGATGGCAATAGTTCTGATTTTGCTGACCTTTGGGTTTGGGGTGATCTACTCCAGTTTTACGTTATTTGTGATGCATAACTTTGGTTATACAGAAGCCGCTGCAGTGACTCTTTATTCTTTGTATGTCAGCTGGTTTTTTACTGTTTCTATTTTGGGTGGATTTTTAGGCGGACGCTTCGGGCATCGAGAATGTGTCTGGGTGGGCTGTTTTTTATTATTTATTGCTTATTTGGGTTTTTGTTCTGAGCATTGGATCTACTGGTCTTGTGCTTCTATGAGCGTGGGGATGGGATTATTTTTTCCGAATGCCATGGTAGTGATTGGTCATACTCAACGAGATAAAAAGCATAAAGAACTGAGTGGCGGATATATTCTGTTATATCTGAGCGTCAATATTGGTGTTTTATTAGGAGGCGTTGCAGCGGGTTACCTAGGAACCTTGAGCTATCAGGGTTTATTCATGCTGGCAGCAATTTTAGTTTTATTGGCGGGTTGGGTGTTTGTTTTGGCTTATCCCAAAATTCAATTTTCACCTGATTCACACTCGGCCTTTCAGTTAGGACGGCCAGGGGTTCTTCAGCGTGTTTTTTGGTTAATTGTATTATCGGTTTTTTTATCTTGGGGCATTGAGTTTTTATTACAAAATGAATTTTTATCTAACACGTTTGTCATTACTTTGGGTGTAATAAGTCTATTGGCATTATTGGCTTTAGGATTTTTTTCTTTTTTTGGTTTATCAATGCTTGAACGTCGTGCGTTGAGATGGTTTACCGTGATGATTACTTCGACGGTTATTTTTTGGTCTTTGTATAATTTAGAACAGTCGGTTGTTGTCAGTTTTTTCGATCGTAGTGTGAATCGTTGGATTGGAAATTTTGAAATCCCGTCTTCTTTTTTGGGATCTTTTAATGCCATGATGGATATTATTATTGGGTTTTTATTAATCACTTGGTTTAAGAATTTTACAGAGAGATTTAGTAATCCAACGCGTGCTTTTTCGGCGATTATATTAATGGGATTGGCTTATTGGCTTCTCGCTTGGGGGGCCCATGTTTCACGTCAAGAAAATTATATGTCCATGGACTGGGTGTTCTTTGCTTTTATCATAATGAGTGTTGCTGAAATGATGATCGGTCCTTTGAGTAATGCCATTGCCATTGAATATGGCCCTAAATCTTTACAAGGATTTTTAATGGGATTTGGCCAGCTGGCGATGGGCGTGGCAGGTAGTGTTTCAGATTATCTCAATGATTTTGGTATTTTTAGCGAGTCTGACTCTAATAAAATTATTATTCCGCATATGGCAGGCGCTTTTGGCTTATATGGCTTTTTGGGGGTTACTTTGGGTGGCCTTTTATTGTTGTTCTATTGGAGTTTTAGAAATTTCCGTCAAGACCAAAAATTCAGCCTCAGCTAGCCAGTTATGACAAGCCAGTGTTGTATTAAGCCCAATAGAATGAGCATTGTGTAAATCAATAATATGATGCAAGGGACACAGTGACATGATTAATTTTTCAAAATCAGATTGATTGTCTAAGCCATGTTTTTTCATCCAAATCAGCGTTTCTGCAGCCGTATTGAGTTGACGGGCTCGACGAAATTCATTGGCATAAGTCTGTGCTGATCGGGCGCTAATAGAAATATTTTGCTGAGTCATAAATCCAATCACGCCGGCAAGGATTTGAGATAAAACATTCAGCGCTGATAAAAAAGGTTGAAAATTTTCTTCGGGATTTTCTTCGGGATTTTCTCTGCTGTCTTGTAGATTGATTGGAAATCCAGATTCAATCATGAGTGAAGTTAATAATAACTCTGGTTGAATAGGTGAAACTTTCTGAAGTCTTAATAGTTCTTGGTAAGCTTCTTTGGGATCTTTTTTGGAGTCTTGAGAATTATTTTGATCTATCAAGTTTTTATTAAAAATAGCAATGTCTAAACCTAGATGCAGACACTTGGCAATTCTTTGAGTGGTCTGGAAATAAGACTTTTTTTGATTAGCAATATGGGATTTTTCTAGATCAGATAGCCAAGGATAGGGTTGATCAAAAGGCTCGACGATTATTTCTCTAAAGATACGATTAAAAAATACTGCGTTGGTATTTAGGTTTATCTGTTCAGGAATTATTTTTTGTAGGGGCGAATCTTGTATTCGCCCGAGATTTTGAGCGCTTGAATTATTTTGATTATTTTGATTATTTTGATCATTAAGGCTTTGTAATAAGCCCTTGGCGTCTAATTTTTTTTGATCAATATAATTTTCTAGAAACCATGAATTTAATTCAGGATCTGAGCTGGCATTAAATAAAGATCGATTGTAATAGGGTGTATTTTTTAATTGGGTTAATAAATTTTCTGAAAGTTCTTTCGATATTTTATTCTCTAGAACTGCTTTATCTAACGTTGGCCGAATATTGACCATGGGGGTGATATGTGAATCAAAACGAGCGGCATGGACCAGCGCGACTTCGTCGTCATCTAAAGTTTGATTATCTCGGTAGCATTCAAAAATTTTTCCAAAGCCGACCATTCCTAAAGTATGTAACTCAGCGGCTCGAAGAGCTCCCATGCTACTGGCGCCATAGACTTCAATGCCCTGAGAAAGAGCAAATACAATTTCTTTGTGCCAGACGGCGCCACGTTGTTCAAAATAACCGTCAATAATGACAATTCTTTCAGCACCGGCTCGCATGGCTTTAATCACATCACCGCATTGAATGGGCTCATGGTAGCAAGCTTCTGGAAGAATTTGCCTAGCTTCTTCCGCAGGGAGCGAAGGCCCCGTAAAGACAATGGTTAATTTGTTTTTATTTTTTAAATTGGATTTCATAGTGCTAGCCCCGGAATCATAATTTTAACAACAGAGATCACATCAGTCGGATTTGTATGAATATGTCTGTAAGGCTGATACCCATGAGACTCGAGAGTCTTGAGTAAATAGTCATATTGGTTTTCAAGCTGGAAATTTGAAAAATCTTTTTTGAATTCAAAGCGCCAGGTTCCAGAAAGCTTTAGCGGCTGCCATTGCATTTTGTAATCCCTAGGAAACATATCATCACGAGAGCCAGCAATGTAAGTCAGTCTAGATTGAATGGCCTCTGTCAAAGCGCGGCATAAAGCAATTCCTGCATGAAGATGTGTTCCTGTCCCGCTGTAATGACCGAGTTTTCTAAAGGGATTGTCGTCCGCAATGATCGCATGAAAAGTGGGGACACCTAGCGTTTGGGTGATATCAAAAATCACGCAATCAATATGGTGAGATTTGAGTTTATTAATTAACTCTTGAGCTTCCGGATAATTAATAGTCTCTAGATCTAAAATTCTAGAAAGTTTGTCCGAGTGTGACATCGAAGCAAATAAATAACTCATGTGGCGTTCAATACATTCGTAAAGTGCATGGCAACTGGCTTCTATTAGATTATTCCCAGAGGCCAGACCTGTTGTTGTTTTTTTGAAAAAGCTATTTTCAAAATAGGGCGTGGTTAAATCAAAAGAAAAATATTCCGTCGGGAAATAAAGAGAAGCCTGATTAAACAAACTTTCACAGAGAGACCAGTGATTAATATGTTTTTCTTTGGTGTCTGAATAAATTAGGCCTTCTGAGAGTAAATCTAATTGGATTTTTTCTTTAGGATTGATTTCTTGAAGTGGTGAAATTAAATCAGGCTTAATATTTTCACTGAAATAATGCTCGATGCCTTCCATGTAGGCGCTGCACATGGCTAGCTCATCTGTAATGCCTTTGCCCTGAGAAGTAGAAAGATTTTTAGAAAGCGGTCGAATGCAGGTGTAAACAGGGATTCCGATGCAATCTAAGTAAGTTAGGTTAGCGATTCGGGTGATGCCAGCTTTTTGGATATAAGGCTTAATTAACTCAAGAGTCTCGGACGGCTTTCTAACACGGACGGTGCCGCGGAGATCAATATTTTCAATGGATAAACCATGTTGCATGTTTTAACCCCCGGGGTTGTTGGGAGAATAAGGCTTAGAAAAAATCGCGTGGATATTACTATTTTTGAAATAATAAAGTCCACTATGTTTTATTTTATTTAAATAAATATTTTCAATTTTTAATTGAATTTTTTTTAAAAAATCATAGAAATTTAGAGGGGTCTTTGGTCTGGCTCAGCCTATCTTGTTTATATACGTGAAAATCAGAAGGTCACGCTCTATTTGAATTTAAACTATGGAAGCCAGTAATTTTAACCAAATGGTTATTTGGAAAAGAAGCGGTAATCGTTAACTCGCCTCCCATGGCTTGAATATAATTTTGAAGCGTAGAAAGAAGTAAATCTGATCGTTTCTCCAATCGAGAAACAGCTTCTTGATTAATATTAAGCCGTTGACTGAGTTCAACTTGTGTTAACTCAAGGGCTTTTCTGAGCTCAGAGAGAGTCGCTTCTTCCGCAATCAACTCAGCGGCCCTTTGCTTAATTTTATTTTGACGACTTTTAGGTAAAGAAGAGAGTTTTGCTTTTAAAGTACTAGCCATTAGTTTTTCCCCTTTATCTGTAAAACATGTTCACTAAAACGTTTGTCTGCTTTTTTTATCAATGTTTTGTAAAACTTTGATTGGCCAACCCCGGACTTATCTCCCGCAACCAACAATATGGCATGTCTTTCTGGATCAAAAGCGAAAGCGACTCGCCAAACACCATCCGCCGCATCAAAACGAAGCTCTTTCATGTTGGTATGCGTAGAACCTTTTAACGTGTCTACTGTGGGTCTGCCGAGTTGAGGGCCAAATTCTTCCAATAACATGGCGTGAGCTAACAATTCGTCCTGAACCAATTCATCCAACGCAGAGAACTCGGGCTCAAAGTCATCATACAGCTCAACGGTCCACTTTATTTTTTTCAGAAAATAACTCCAAAGCAGTATGACTTTAAGATCATATATTAATGCCAGCTAAATGACAAATTTTATAACACTCTTTTCTAAACTAGATGGGTTTATTGCTTCTTGTACCGCATTTCCCCGTGCTTCCGTCAGGTAAAATGGCGTTACAGACGGTGTTACTTGCGGTTAAGTTGAGACCTTTAGCCCTATAAAGATTGGCGTTGTTAAAATTCGCCCCCGTAATATCGGCGCCGGTGAAATCGGCATACTGTAAATTGGTATTGGCAAAAATGGCATTTTTGAGAAGGGCGTTTTGGAAATTAGATTGCGTAAAAGAATAGCCATCAAAGGCTGTATTAAAGGCAATGATATTTGAGAAATTGGAGCCTGTATTATTTTGGGTTTCATAAGTCGAGTCAGAGATATTGGCGCCTTGTAAATTATAAGGGCTGACAATGTTCATGTTAGTCACAATGAGGTAAGCATTGGATAAATCGCAGCCTGGACAAGTGCCTGTATTTTGAAACTGAAGGAGTTGTGCCGGGGTATAAGCAAAGGCCGTTGTTGAAAGTATAAGCAGTGCTAAGCACGAAAGTTTTTTCATGGAAATATCCTGAGGTTTTGATGGGGGAAAAATATTCCATTTTTTGATGGCTCAGATCAATCGCGAGATATCAGAAAGTGTTAGGTCAATTTACTTCAAAAAATGGCAGGTGAATTTAAAAGTTTTTTTGATTTTATTTTTGCTGAAAATCAGGTCTGTTTTATTCGAGCATGTAGCTAAAAAATAAAACAAAACGGTATAGCCCAGTAGTCCAAACAGTAACTGATAATCGAGCGTGTGTTTAATAGCGACATCCAAAGCAATAGAAAGCCACTGATAGGTGGGGATTACCATTCTGACAATCGATAACCAGCCTTGATCAAGTGAACAAAACGAGGCAAAAAATAAAATCAGATTGCTGGTAATAAATAAACATTCTTAGTGAATAGGAATGAAAACCAATGATCTTGAAAATGGTGCCCGGGGCCGGAGTCTGTATATGGCTTTAAATAAGGATATTGGTGGTTCTGTTTTTATGTTTATATATTTTTTTATATACATAAAAATCAGAACCTAAACTTGTTTTCTATTCGCAATTCGCAATTCGCAATTCGCAATTCGCGAATAGTTTATTGAGTTGAATAGGATGATTTTGAAATTTGATTTTTGAAGAAAAAGCGACCCAAAAGAATCTGTCCAATGAGCCCCATCAGCAAAAAGCTAAGTAGCCCAATAAACCCATAAGGATGTCGGCTGTAAAAACTATTTTTGGTTGAAATAGGGGCGTTAACAAGAAGTGTGGATGATTGCCCTGCTGTAATATTTAAAGCCTGCCCGAGAATTTCCCCGCTGGCACTGGTGACGCTCAAAAGACCACTGCGTGCATTACGAACCACGGTGTAACCATTTTCAATGCCATGAATAAAGGCATCTTGGTTATGCACAAAAGCATCAATATTAAAATCTTCTGCGGGAACAAATAAAATGCCCGACTGTTCTGTGCCATATTCAAGCGCTGGATGGATGTAATCCATATCGCGGCAAATCTCGACTCCTGCTTTATCTGGGTCAATCGGGAAGTTAAGTAATTTTGTACCCGCTGTCATGTCGCTTTCAAATCCAGGGACTAAATGGTGTTTGTGATATTCGCCTATTAATGCCCCTTGGGTATTAAATAACCAAGCAGTATTAAAATGTTCTCCATTTTTAAATTCACTCACTCCAACGATCAGTACGACATGATTATCGAGCGCGAGAGCACTCAATTGATTCATTATTTGAGATTGATTGGTTGGATTAAGGGTGAGTGCTTTCTCAGGCAAAAGTATGATGGAGGCTTTCTCTTGAGCCAGGTTTTGAATAAGCGGCTGATATTGGCTTACGAAATTGGAAGCGAGTTTTGGATCGTGAGCTTCAGCAGCAGGGACGTTGATGGCTGCTAATCCTACCTGTACATGGTCTGAGGCTTCAGTGCGAATTGAATAAATTCGAGCCCATCCATAGCCGAGGCATAATAAAATAATGATTACACTAACCGCGCTACTCCAAAGGAACGCTTTTTTGTTTTGATTAAACACAAAGGCATAAGCAACGGCTGAAGCGAACAAAGAAACGACGAAAGTTATGCCGAAAAATCCTGTGACTGAAGCAATCTGCATCACGGGTAAAAAAGGGAGTTGGCTTGTTGAAATACTATTGAATAGGTTCCCTGTGATCAGAGATTGCAGCCATTCAAAATAAGCCAATGCACTGGGATAAACGAATACAGCTGTCCATGAATACTTGCAACGTGAGAGTATACCCAACCAAATTCATTTTGCGGCAGCGAATATATGAAAATTGTCATTAATTCTTGAACGCAAAGACTCGGCAATGCTGGGTAATTTTTCTTTAAAAAATCCCGTAATTTTTTCTCGAAATTCTTTGGCAGATTTGAAGTGAACA
>CANJUQ010000040.1 GCA_947478175.1 Thiotrichales bacterium
ATCTTAGAATTTAAATCCGTTAAACAAGAAGCTTTATTAGCGCAAGGAGCAGAGATTGCTCTGGCTCAAATTGATTCCAAAAATTATCAGGCTGAGCTTGAATCTCGCGGGATAAAAAAGATTTTAAAAATCGCGATTGTCTTTTTTGGTAAGAAAATTCTGATTAAGGCTTAAAAAGAGACCTCTGCTACAAAAACTCTTTCATTCTTAAAAGATCTTCAGGGGTATCTATTCCAGGCATCGAGCGCTGTTTAGCCAAGCCTACAGAGATTAAGTATCCCGCATATAAAAATCTGAGTTGTTCTAAGCCTTCGAGATTTTCTATTGGACAATCGGGCATTGAATTAAAATCTAATAAAAATTTAGCTCTGTACGCATATAAACCAATATGCCTAAAGTGCTGCCCCGGCGTATTAATTTTCTCTGGAAAATAACCCCGCTCCCAAGGAATCATGGCTCTCGAAAAATATAAGGCCCGACCGGCATGGTCTCTAACAACTTTAGTAATATTTGGATTCTGTAATTCTGATAAAGACTCAATGGGTTCACAGAGTGTCGCGACTTGGCAATCTGTTTTTTCTTGTAATAACTGGACCACTTGCTGAGCATTTTCAATGGGCAATAACGGTTCGTCGACTTGCCAATTTAAAATAATCTCATTGGGATCTAATTTTAATTTTTGACAAATTTCAGAAAGCCTTGAGGTCCCAGAAATATGACTTAACTCTGTCATGCAAACTTGGGCGCCAAAGCTCTCAGCTATTTTGCCAACTTCAAGATCATCTACTGCAATTAATACTTCACCCAAATTAGATTTAACAGCCTGATCATAAGTATGTTCCATCAATGTCTTGCCATGAATATTGGCCAGAATTTTTTTAGGGAATCTTGTCGATCGTAATCTTGCTGGAATAATTATTTTAATTTTATTTTGATCTTGATTATTATTTTGCATTGTCTAATTCCGCGTCTAATTCCGCCAAACTCAAGGGCCTAGATTTATCTAATAACATCACAGGAATATCGTCGATAACTGGGAAAGCAATCTTTTCTGCCCGACACCAGAGTTCTTTAGGATAAGATTTAGATTGATACTGCAACAGGCCTTTGCAGGCGGGACAGACCAGCATTTCTAATAATGTTTTGTTCATGGTTTCTCCATTAATGCGGCCCCCTCTCTGTCCCGCGAGGGAGAGACGATTCAAGCAATCAGCAGGGGCCTAAATTTCAAGATAGTGGTTACAAATTGTTTTTAATTTATTTAAAAAATCTTTTTCAAAATCCTCAGAACACTGGGGCTCTACTTCTAAGAACCAGGTGTTATTTATTTTAAAATTTTGACACTTTACGGCATCTTTTTCAGTCATGAGAATGGGATATAAATTATTTTTAAAAATTAAATCTTCTGGGCAGAAATCATGATGGTCTGGAAAGATCTTATGGGAATTAATTATTAGCCCCATTTGTTTAATTAAATTTTCAAATCTTTCTGGATTCCCAATGCCTGATATTAAATTTATTTTCCGCCCCACCCAGTCTGAAATATTTAAATAAATACAGGGGTCTTGAAGGGAAATAATCTTTTTAGGAACGAGCGTCATTCCAAAATTGAAATCCTGTAGGGGCGAACCTTGTGTTCGCCCATTTCCCCCAGTGATCACCACAAAATCGACTCTGTTTAATCTTGAAATAGGCTCTCTCAAAGGCCCAATAGGCAAACAATAGCCATTTCCAAATTTTCTCAGACCATCCACCATGACAATCTCAATATCTCTTGGCATGGCCTGATGGGATAAGCCATCGTCGGAGAGAACCATATTAATTTCTGGATGCTTGGCTAATAAAAAATTTTGGGCCTCCAGTCTATTAGGCGAAACAACCACTGGGACACCTGTTTTTTTAAATATTAAATAAGGCTCATCGCCGATTTCTTTAGGAGATAAGTTAGAAGATAAATTTGACTGGAGATCTAATGGATAAAAATTAGATTTTCCGCCATAGCCCCTAGAAACCACACCTGGCTTAAAACCTTCTTTTTGTAATAACTTAATTAAATATAAAACCATGGGGGTTTTCCCCGTCCCACCCAAAGTAATATTGCCAATAACAATACAAGGGACTGATGATTTTTTAGAGAAGGTCTTGCAAAATCTTAATGACCGAAAATAAATAACACCCCGGTAAATCCAGGCCAACGGCGAAAGCAAAAAAGCCGCCCCTAAAACAAATCGGGAGCGGCCATACCAAAAATTAATCACAGCGGATTTAATTATTTTCTGAATCAAAGCTTCATCCTAATATGGGGCTGGTCATCCAAATTTTGATTCACAACCTGTTTTGGCAAACAGCTGTCAGAAAGATCCGCCAGGCCTCTAATCGCCACGAGATACATAATAAATTCATGTTTCGTACTTTTTAGATTTTCAACCATGTACAACCAGCGATTGACTAAATAGCGGAACCCTTCCATCCAACGCTCGACTCTTTCATCTGTACTGAGATCGTTAGATGTCATCAAAATAACACTAATCGTTAAAGACCGTTGTAATCGATCCATGTCATCTTTCAAACCAGAACTTGCCAAGGTTCCCCAATAGCCCTCTTCTCGCATGGAAGCGACTGTTTGGCGGAGCCAAGCTAACTCTAATTTTTCGTTCAATTTATAATAAACTTCGGCGACTTCTTTGAGATCCAAACCATGTGTGTCTGACGCCCAGATAATATCCATCATGGGAGCCATGAAAGCATAATCAGAAGCCCTCAAAGCCAATTCATTGGGAACTTTAGAGCTCGTACATTTTTTAATATATTCTTTTTTGTCATACCGCCCTTCTTTGCTCAAAAACTTTGACATCAGTAAACGCACTTCATGCATCTTCTGACCATAGTTTTCAATCACGGCTGGAACATCAATCGTATGGCGATAGTTTTGTAAGAGCCAACGAGAAACACGACGGACTAATCTGACCACATCTCGCATCAAGTCTTTTTGAATTTCCATATCAATCTTGCCATCCAAGGCTTCGATTTTTGACCACATATCTGGCAATTCACACAGTTCTTTGGCTACGACATAAGCTCTCGCAATCATGGCTGGATTCGCACCTGTTTCGTCATAGAGTCTATGAACAAAACCCACTCCCATTTGCTGAAGCATTTCATTGGTTAATTGAGTCACAATGATTTCTCTCGCCAAATAATGACGACGCATGGATTTTGCAAAACGGTCTTTCAAAACCGCTGGGAATTCTGCTGCCAAGTAACTATCAAAATAAGGTTCATCAGGGAGATTAGAATTAAAGATCTCGCCTTTGACGGCTGATTTCGAGTAAGCCATAACAACTGCCATTTCAGGGGCTGTTAGACCATGGCCACTAGTAAAACGAGTTTTAATGTCTTTATCTGACGGTAAAAATTCTAATTGTCTATCTAAAAATCCTTCGCGTTCTAATTCACGAACCAAACGAAGTTGCATATATAAAACATCAGGCGCACCGGACAACATGTTATCAATGGCCTGGGTCTGATGATAATTATTACTCAAGACCAACTTGGCAATATCATCTTTCATGGTCGCCAATAAAGCATTGCGATCTTCTGGTTTTAAATCGCCATTTTCGATGGCATCCGCCAATAAAATTTTGATGTTGACTTCATGGTCAGAACAGTCGACACCCGCTGAGTTATCAATGGCATCCGTATAAATCAATCCACCATTTTGAGCGAACTCAATTCGAGCCAATTGAGTCACACCGACATTACCGCCTTCGACTAAGACTTTGGCTTTTAGATCAATGGCATCCACTCGAAGATCATCATTTGCCCGGTCACCCAGCATAAAATGATTTTCAGAACTGGCTTTGATATAAGTCCCAATACCGCCGTTATAGAGCATTTCGACACGGAGTTTTAAGATTTCTTGGATCAGCTGATTAGGTTCAATTTTTTTAATTTTTAATTTAAATAATTTTTGAATCTCCGGCGATAAATTAAGGCTCTTTGCACTTCGTTCAAAAACACCACCACCTTCTGAAATTAATTCTGGATTGTAATCAGACCAAGCAGAACGATCCAAATTAAATAATCTAGAACGCTCTTGGAAACTTGTTTTAATCTCTGGATTAGGATCTATAAAAATATGTCGATGGTTAAACGCCGCCAGTAATTTAATATGCTCTGACAGTAACATCCCATTACCAAAGACATCCCCCGCCATATCGCCGATACCGACGCAGGTAAAATCTTCACTCAGAATATCTTTACCCAATGTTAAAAAATGCCGCTTGGCAGATTCCCAAGCACCTCGAGCCGTAATGCCCATTTTTTTATGGTCATAGCCATTGCTGCCGCCCGATGCAAACGCATCGCCTAACCAAAAGCCATATTCTTTGGCAACGCCATTGGCAATATCTGAAAAAGTCGCCGTGCCTTTATCAGCAGCGACGACGAAATAAGGATCATCCCCGTCATATCTGACGACCTCTTTGGGAGGAAGAATCGATTGGCCCTGACGATTGTCAGTAATATCCAACATGCCGCGAATAAAAGTCTTATAACAGCTGATTCCTTCAGCCAGAATTTCATCACGAGAACCATTGTCTGGCAGGCATTTAGCGACAAAACCACCTTTCGCTCCAAACGGAACAATGACAGCATTTTTAACCTGCTGTGCTTTCAATAACCCCAATACTTCTCGACGAAAATCTTCTCGTCGATCTGACCAACGCAAGCCGCCTCGAGCGACTTTGCTGCCTCTTAAATGAATTCCTTCCATACGTCTTGAGGTCACAAAAATTTCGAACATAGGTAAGGGTTTTGGCATGTTAGAAATTTTTTCAGAGCTTAATTTAAAAGATAAATAATCTTTGGGCTGACCTAATTCATCTTTCTGAAAATAATTAGTCCTAACCGTCGCCATCATGACTTCTAAGAATCTTCTTAGAATTTTATCGCGATCAATATTTGTAACCTGGTCTAGTAATTGTAAAACAGTTGCTTCTGACGCTGCTGAATCTTTCTCTTTATTTTTGTTTTTATTTTTCGGATCAAAACGATCAAAAAATAACTGAACTAGCGCGCGTGCAACGGACGGGTGCTCAGTCAAAGTATCTTCGATATAACTCTGGGAATATAAAAATCCTATTTGCAAAAGATACTTGGCATAAGAACGCAAAATATTAATCTCACGCCAGGTAAGACCTGCTCGCATGACTAAACGATTAAAACCGTCATTCTCTGCTCGTTTTTCCCAAACACTGGCAAACGCTTCTTGGAAAATTGCGGCAACATCTGCAGGATCAACTAAAGAACCTGCAAGTCTCATTCCAAAATCGGAAATCCAAATGGATTCGTCAGCCATTTTAATTTCATAAGGTCTTTCTTCCATGACAGCCAGGCCCATATTTTCAAGAATAGGCAAAACAACCGTCAAAGGAATCGGTTCACTTTTTTGAAATAATTTAAAACGAATATGGTTTTCAGATTCTTCCATCAATCGATAAAAACACATGCCGACCTGCTCGCCGTGCAATACTTTTTCAATATGATCAACGTCAGAGGCCGCTTGCTGAGCAAAGAAAGCTTCTCGATAACCGGCCGGAAAACTTCTGGAATATTTCGAATATAAAACGGCCCCACGGTGATCGCCGCATTGGTCCATCAAAACTGCTTTTAAATCATCACGCCAATCTCTGGCGGCAATCGCCAATTTTTTCTCAAGCTCTTTAATATCTAAAATACTTAGTTCAGCTGCTTTGGCCGTATGAATTAAAAAATCAATCCGACATAAAATCGAAGATTCAAAAAAGACTGGCTCAAATTCGACTTCTTCGCCTGCCAGCTCTTGCTTCAATATTTGCTGCATCTTGAGTCGCAGCTCTGTATTAAAAATATCTCTCGGGAGATAAATCATGCAGCAATAATATCTTCGAAGCGTATCTTGAATAATAAACAATCTGACCTGCTGTCTTTCTTGAATATTTAAAATATCCAAGACAATTTTAATCAGCTGCGCGTGGTCTATGTGAAATAATTCGTCTCTGGGAAAATTTTGCAAGATATTAACTAAAGCTTTACCTGCATGACCGTTTTCATCAAAACCTGCTTCTTTTAAAACCAGATTGGCCTTGCGACGAATCAGCGGGATTCTCAAAGGATTTGAGTGATAAGCCACTGAGGTAAATAACCCAACGAATCTCCGCTCGCCAATACATTTTCCATTCAAATCATAAAGGGGCGCAACAATAACATCCATGCGGCCGCGACGATGAACATTGGATTCAAAATCACTCTTGGCAATAAATAAAGGCTGACTGGAAACCAGGCAATGCGCCCGAGAGTTTTTTCCTAGAAAAACACCTTCTTGAAAGCGTTTTGAATTTAATAAAATCCCCAAAGATTTTTTAGGCTCTATGGTTAATAATTCTGAATTCTTGGTCAAAAATTCTGCATAGCCCAAATAAGTAAAATGGTTGCTATCTAACCAGCTTAAAAAATCTAACGCTTCGTTTAATTCTTCTGGAAGATAAATTTTTCCATGGGTTTTTAAACTTTCTAAAGCTTCTGATAGTCGTTGGCGCATGGGAAAATAATCCATCACAGCCAAACGTACATCTCCTAAGACTTCTAAAAGACTCGTACGAATTTTATCTAATACTTTACGACTATCTTCCTGGCGATCTATTTCTATATATACAGGCGCTTCGACTCGAGCCTCTGAGACTTCAGGATCTTGCAAGCCTAAAACTTTAGTCACTTTTCCTTCGGGGGTTCTTAAAACTCTAAAACAGCTGGTATGCAAAATAAAATGCATATTGATATTCAGACGGTTTAATTCCATGACCATTGTGTCAATCAAGAACGGCATATCGTCCTGAGTAAGCTGAATAACTGTATGTTTTGAATTCCAACCGTGAGATTCCAGAGTCGGGTTATAGACATTAAGCGTCACTTCCCCAGGCTTACGTTCAGCCAAAGAAATCCAATGAGAAGAAGCAATACCCAATAGATCTTCTATTTTTCGAGCTTCTAATTCTTCAATAGCCACGCTTCGATAATAAGAACGAACAAATTTTTCAAAGTTCGTAAGTTCAGATTTAGCTAATTTTTTCTTGGCGACTTCAACGATTTGATCAATGACTTGGGCCACTTCAGGAAGGTCTTGTTTGGACATATTTTTTCAAAAATTTACAGGTCAAAATTGGGGCCGTATCATACGCCCGATGCAATAAACACTTCAAGCGATTGAAGCGAATTAGCAAATTGGATTGATCTTTCTAAAAAACCTAAAAAAACCTAAAAAAAAACCCCAGAGATTTTTAATAATCTCCAGGGTTTTAATATCTAGAAAATGGCAGGCCAGGAGGGACTCGAACTCTCAACACCCGGTTTTGGAGACCGGTGCTCTACCAATTGAACTACTGGCCTATAAAAAAATTACGCCAAAATCTTCGCTACAACACCGGCACCGACAGTGCGCCCACCTTCACGAATTGCAAAGCGTAAGCCTTCTTCCATCGCGATTTTACAGATCAGCTCGACGACCATTTGAATATTGTCGCCTGGCATAACCATTTCAACGCCA
>CANJUQ010000041.1 GCA_947478175.1 Thiotrichales bacterium
AAAAAACCTTTGAAGAAATCGCCATAAAAGCGCTCAATAAATTAGCTCTGGATACATATCTTTAATTTTTGCCGCCACTAACGCGCCCAACGCTACATGCTGATCAGGCTCTAAATGAATACCATCTTTAGGGCTGGATGACACAACCCCGAGTGTATTTAAAAACTCAGCACCTTCAGCGACAGCAACTGACTCAAACGCCGCAGTAACCTCATAAGACTTAGCCACCGAAGCTGCATCAAAATAGACTGCCCCATAACCATCCCCAATAGGCTGTGGCGCAATAGTTAAAATACGAGGCTCAATGCCTTTAGGATTCACACGGGAATTTTTGACACACTGAATTAACTGGCCCATGCCCTCTGCACTGTCGCCGACACTTTTTGCTTGTTGTATTTTTAAGTCGTTCGTACCGAGAAAAAACACCACCAAGTCGAGCGGCGTATTTTTATCCAGCGCCTCGGGAAGACTATTCAGTCCATTCCGATAAAGCTTGCCTGCGGCAACATCATCAAAAGCGGTGGTACGCCCATTTAAACCATCGACAGTTATTTCAATGCCGGGTAATGCCGCTTCCAGAATACTGGTCCAACGCTGTTCTCTAGGGTATTGCTTCCCCTGGCCAATATTTGGATCGTAAGACCCTGGAATAAATCCCCAAACATTCGATGCGCCATAAACTAAAATTCTCATAACACCTCTAAACCTCAATCATCTCCTGCATCTCGGGACGCCCATATTCCGCCTGCCCTGATTTAACCCTCAAATTACTCAGCACCTGAAAATCACTTTTACTATGCGTATGGCCACACAAGACTGTCATATCAATAGCCGGATAATTTTGCGCAAAATTTAATAGAACATCACCCGTCGCTTTAGAACTAAAATACGGCAAGTAATCATCAGTGCTTATTTTGCCTTCATAAAGACAGTTTTCTTTAAAAGGCGGTACATGCGTGATCACAATCATCCGCTTTGCTTTGCCTAATGCCGCAAGCTCTAAATCTTGGTGAAGTAGCTTCGCATCTTGATCCGCCCATTTTTGCATCACTGAAAGCAAGTGATCTCGACTTAGACATTTCTGTTGAAAAAAATCCGCGATCATTCGTTCATCTTTAAGCCGCGCGGAGCTGTGATGATAATCTCCTAAACGTCCATCTGCCCAACCATCTTGTCCTACAAGAACTGTCTCTGCTGTTAACTGAATGACTCCTGCATGGCCAAGCCAATGCAAATGTTCTACTTCAGTTGTGAGCTGAATAATCTTTTGATGGACTAGCTCAATTTGCCCCGCGTAATAATCATGGTTACCCAATACAAAATAAATGGGACGAGACATAACCTCTTGCATCTCTCTTAAGATTCCACAGACCGATGGCGCTTCAGCAATATCCCCGCTGATTAAAATTCCGTCAGGCTTCTTTTTAATTATTTCTTGATAAAAACGCTGACGCTCTGACAGCTCCAGAAAATTCAAATGAATATCTGTCAGCCATGCAAGCTTCATGTTAAGCCCTTAAGAATCATCTTTTGCAATCTTTCAATAAGGATATTGGCCCGACTGTAAGCAATGCTGCCGTAGGTACTTAGATGACCCGGCAATGCGGATAAAAATTGCTGATTATCCAGTAACAGCTTAATTTCTTCTGTTAGATATTTTTTAAGATCGCCCTGAATATCCTGCACTTCCGCCACTAACTCAGGCCGACCATCCAGGACGGAAACAATATCTTCTAAATCATGACTCGCTAAATAATCTTTGTTGCCCCGCCCCTTGAAAGCCTCAAATTTCGTGGCGAGAAAATAAGGCGCCGTGACAGAATAAATCACAGTGGTATCGCTTACAGGATAAGAAACCTTGGCTTGTATGGCTTCAGGATACCAACGATTACTGAAGCCCAGTATGTTTTTATCAGTCGGCATGACATCTAAAATCAAATCATCGATTCGCCAGCGGCAGATCACATCATCTTTCATGGATTGCTTAAAACCCTGCTTGATCAATCCCGCTTCTATTTTTTGATAGGCCTGCAGAGATGCGACATCCACAATGCAATCCACGTCGACTGTCACCCGAACATCAGGGGCCGCATTATCTGTAATAAATAAAGCTGTGGTGCAGCCTCCTAAAAAAACCATTTGCTCACTTAACGGCCCCAGTTTTAACGCCGCAAATTCCAGCATGCGCAAATTGGCTAATTTAGTGGGATTAAGTTCTGACATTTTTTAGTTTCTCTTGAAGTAATTGAGCTGCGATCTGACGCTCGCGAGCACGCCCTATTCTGATTGCATCTATCAGCGCCAATAGATCATAAAAAGCATCATCGGGATGTTGAATCAGTGACTCAGGCACTGAACGATACAACGGCTCGACGGCCAAGCCTTTCATTGAACCTTCGGCGTAAGGCCAGACAGGGATAGGGTCTTGACCCTGTGTAAAAATTTTTTCCAATATTGGCGCGGCATAACTCGTCGGAATACCCCGGGTAAACTCACCCGTTTTTACTGGAAAAACGTATTTCAGTCCATAGAGTAAAAACTCTTCAATCGCTGAATAAACCAGCTGAAGAGGCAATTTTTCTTTACTCGATTTATTTGGAAATTGCATCAATCCAGCCTCTCTTAAGCTTTTAAAACCGGCATGGATTTCTGAAACACTCATACAGAGCTGAACAGCCAGTTGATTCTGTGAGAGCACTAGGTTTTCAGGTTTAGAGAGCAGTTTCAGCAATAAAACAACATATTGTGACTTCAGCATTTCGCACCATCGCTTTGATTATTTCGAGCTCAAGTCTAGCAAAACCATTCGCTATTCGCGAATCGCGAATAACGTGATGCTTTGATTTTTAAAACAAATTGACTGGCCGAAACAAATGAAACATGTTCTCCGCTGGGTAATCAAAGCGGAGATTTTTGGAGTTTTTGAAAAAGCCTGAACAGGCTTTCTAGAATTGGCTCCCCGAGACGGGCTCGAACCGCCGACCCAGTGATTAACAGGCAAAGCAGCAAAAATTAATAAATTGATTTTATTAAAAAACTTAACGGGAAGCTCATCATTTTTGGTTATTAAAAGGTATAGAAAGGTACTGGGGGTCACGAGAATCTCACGAGCTGTATTCAGGTAAAAATAGGCTCTATCCAAATGACCCTCCCTCCACCCACTTCCAATTTGTCACAAGTTTGTATAATATTTGTGACAAATCAGATTTTGAGATTTAACATGACCGCTATCGAAAAAATCAGGCAATACATTGATAACCTTGAAAAAGGTCAGACATTTTCAGCTAAAAATCTTTATCATCTGGCCTCAACAGATAATGTCCGCCAAGCATTGGGTAGATTGACCCAATCGGGCGAAATCACCCGAGTTTCACGCGGTGTTTTTATCAAACCAGAACAAATCAAAAATATTGGGGAAGTTTTACCTTCTGTTCATGAGCTGACTGCCATGTTGGCTGAATCAGCAGGCGAAAATATTTCAATCCATGGGGCTGAAGCCGCGAGACAATTACAACTCACCACTCAAGTTCCTATGCGGTCCGTCTATTACACCACCGGGCATAGCCGAAAATTAAAATTCGGATCTCATACGATTGAACTTCGACACATGAGCCCCAGAAAATTACAAGCGTCTCAATCTATTACTGGAAAAGTCATTGCCGCCCTTTCTTACTTAGGCCAAGAATCGGTCACACTAGAAACAATTCAAGCCCTCCAAAATAAATTATCTAAAGAAGAGTTTTTAAAAGTCACCCAAGAGTTGGAACACATGCCAGGCTGGATGGCTAATTTGTTTTATCAATATCAAGTAAGAGCCCACTGTGAGTAAATTATTTTTTGATCTTCCTATTCCGCAACAAGCTGCGTTGATTCGCCAAGCTGAATATCAATTAGGTCTTTCTGAGATGGTCATTGAAAAAGATCTTTGGGTCTGTTGGTTACTGGAAAAAGTATTTGCATTAGATATCCCCATGAGCTTCAAAGGCGGGACTTCTTTATCTAAGGCCTATGGTTTAATTAAAAGATTTTCAGAAGATGTCGACATCACGATTGATTACCGACATTTCAATCCAGACTTAGATCTAAAAAATACGAGCCGCTCTCAAATCAAAAAAATCAGTGAAAATTTAAAACAAAAGCTTCAGGAATATATTCAATCGTCTCTACTGCCTTATTTAAAAAAACAAGTTCAAGAAAATTTCCCCTCTCAATCTATAGAGATAATTCTGAGCGAGGATGGCGAACAAGTTCGTTTTTATTACCCCACCGTATTAAATAATTTAACAGGCTATCTCAGAGATCATGTCCTATTAGAATTTGGCATTAGAAATTCCGTGGAACCTTCTAATCTTTGCCCAATTACGCCCTATTTAGCTCATACCGACGAGCTCTCAAAAATTCTCCCAGTCTCAAAAATTAACACCCTTTCACCCATTAGAACTTTCTGGGAAAAAGCGACTTTGATTCACGTCGAATGCCATCGCGAAAGATTTACACAATCGCCAGAAAGGCTTTCTCGTCATTGGTATGACTTGTATTTACTAAATCTAAGCTGGGTTGGCCCTACGGCCTTAGATCAACTAGAAATTTTGTACAGCGTCCTGGATTACAAAAAATTATTTTTTAATGCGAGCTATGCCCATTATGACTTGTGTCTCATAGGAAAATTTAAATTAATCCCCAACAGCGCAGAGGGGATAAACAGCTTAGAAAAAGACTATAAAAAAATGGTTGATGCAGGGATGTTTCAAGATGAGCCGACCCCATTTGCAACTATTTTGGAAGCGCTAAAAAATTTGGAAGAAAAAATTAATCTTCTTAATTTTTCCGATTCAAATTGTTAAATCTAATTACCCAGCTCATCCGCCTCAGAGTTTCAAAAATGCAGGCTATAAACTCTCATCACCCAATATCCAAACTCGAAAGAATCTTTTCTGCCCATTCTGCTTTTTCAGCCCGCAATTTATTCCACGCAGAGCCAACATCTCTTTCATTGCCATGCTCTGCTTTATATCTTTGAGCGAAATTTAAATACGCCCATTCCGCCTTTGGATTGGCTTTATAATCTGGATTTTGGCGATTTTTCATTTCTTCTTCCCAGAAACTAGCAAAGTCCCGATACGTCGGCGGATTACCCGCCAATTGCCTTTCTTGGATCCAATCCTGTCCAAAAGCGGTGAAATGAAAATGCTCCCCCACTAAAGTTTTCATAAACGCTTTAGTCCGAGGATCATTCTTATATAACCCATGCAAAATGAGTGCGCCTGGTTTTAACTCAGAAATAGCCCCTTTGGGTGCGCGTGAAACAGGTGGCGTCTCTGGCTCATCGATCCGTTCATTCGTTTTTAGATAATGCAAAATCCTTTGAATAAGGGGGCCTTTTTTCCCTGAGATTGATAAAGAATGTTTCTCGCAAAATTCTTTTAGCTCTTCCATTTTCATGTAATTTAAAGCGCTCTTTAACTCGGTCTTATCCTGATTTGATAAATCTCTGTATTTCATAGTTAGGCCCAAAAAAAATATCATGATTCGGATTTTTCTAAGTTTTGTCGATCACAGCCAGAGGAACAAGAAATAAAAATACCCGTCATTTTTGGAAGTAAATTGACCCAATATTTTCCGATATCTCAATCTTGATATCTATGATAACAATTTGAGTTAATAGCGGCTGGATAATCCGCTTAAAAAAATCATAAATATGTTTTCATATCATCGCCTTTAGGACTAATCCCATCTGTAGATGGTTTCTAAAAAAAGCGGCAGCGACTAATTGGCCGCATATTTAATAAGGTAACGAGCGGTGAATAAAAAAAATTTGAAACCCATTATGTTTTCTCTCTTTTTTTTCTTGATAAATACGTACGCAAACGGACAAGATGTTTTCAAGAAATTAGTAGAAATCCCCCCTGACATTCAGATGTGGACAGAGGTCTCTGGGCATGGGTCACCTGTAGTGATTCTAATTAACGGAGGGGGCGACACGATTGAAACTGAATGGACGCAAGTCATTCCATCAATCAATTCAATAACAACTGTACTGGCTTATGACCGAGCAGGTGAAATAAAAAGCCAACCGCTGCCGAACCTTGAACCAAGGACAGCCAAAGATGTTGTAAATAGACTGCGGCTTTTATTGAAAGCATTAAATCTCAAGCCACCTTATGTATTGGTTGCGCATTCTATCGGGGGTCTTTATGCGCAATATTATGCCAGGAATTACCCGGGTGAAATTTCTGGCATAGTCTCAATTGATGGAAACTTAGTTGAGCAAAGTTTCCCTGAAAAAATTCCTGGAATATCGAACAAAACAGTCATAGAAATTCAAAAAGAAAATAATGATCACGTAAAAAAATTGCATGATGAGTTAGTTTCTACACTGAAGATGATTCATCAGAAAAAACAAACGCCTGAAGAGACCGCACAAATCGAATACTCTCTTGAAGTGATGGGAAAAAAAGAAAGTGCACAACAAGTGATGGATTCACCTCCTTTACCAAAAAATCTCTTCTTATCAGTGTTAAGCGCTGGGAATGATCCATTAGAAAATGAGATACAGAAGAATTTTTCTAATGAAGTACCGAAACACGTTTTATATATTTTTCCTACTTGTGGGCATTACATCCAAAACTGTGTCCCTAATAAAGTGAATGAAATAATCAAACAGACAATCATCAATGTTCAATCTGATAATTTTCGCCAGTCCTCGCCAAAAATGTCGGGGAACAACCCAGCATTCAGCTGCTGAGCTTCAAAATTTAATTAAGGTAATTAAGGCGGGTGGCACTAAAATCTCACGCGCGAAATATAAGGCCGATACTTAAGCATGCAGATGTTTTTGCCTCAAGTTCTTTTTGAGACCGGGGGACAAAAAATTATCAGCAAGTGCCATCAAAACATTCTCTGGATCATTTTTGATCGCCCGAAATAAAGCTCTTGCCAAACCGGTTGATTCACGTCGACCCTGCTCCTAATTTCGAAGAGCGCTTACCTGAACATCAATCAAATGGCAAAAATCTGCTTGCGATAATCCAGTTATTTTTTGAATTTCTTTCACTTGGCTGGCATCTACATGAAACTCACGTGATGGCGCCTGCTCACCCCGAGTGATTTCATTCATTTGATCCATGCTATCAACTAGCCGTTTAAATAATTTGTTGTCCATCATTCCCATCCTTCATTCAGTTTCTTGAGCTGCTGTTTTTGTACTTCATCTAAGCCTCGAGCTCACCCTCAATCAAAAACCAGTCACCCCGGACCGCCTGCTCACACTCGCCTTCCATAATTTTAAATAGCATCCCATACGGCACACGATAGTTTTTATGGTCTCTCGTCGTGAGGTTCACGGTCTTAAAATTTAATTTACTAATCACACCCGAATAATTTTTCCCCTCGTAATCAAACCCAACCCAGTCACCGACTTTCAGATTATTTTTACTGAGCTTTTCTTTGCC
>CANJUQ010000042.1 GCA_947478175.1 Thiotrichales bacterium
GCAATTTTTAAGATCCCTGTTTTCACAACCACTTCTTGCATTGGAAGATCTTTTAAAGATTTTTTATAAAGAACATCGATCTTTACTTGCCCAAACTCCAAAGGATGTTTGATTCTTTTGTTGGAAATAATTTGAAACTGTCCAGGCCTCTGATGAGAAGCTCCATGATACTGAGCCCCTGAAAGTACAGAAACATAGTAATCTTCTTTCATATATTTCATCAAAATAGGCACTAATTCTTCTGGGGGAATACACCCAAGCTCTTGGTTTTCAGGCGGAACAATGATGTACAAGCCTCTCGCAGGGCTAATCAAATCGCCATTTTTTCTCAAACGTGCAATAGCATTCAAAGCAGCACTTTTCGAAGTCTCGTTATCAGCTAACAACTGACTTAATGTGAAGTATCGCCGCCCTTTCTTGCGAATTTCTTTAAGATAAGCCACCAGATTCATGATTAATTATGTCCGTAAAATAACTATATTAGATATAATAAGGACATGATGAGTAAGTTATTTAATAATGTCAATCAAAAAAACTAGCCCAAATCAAAAACATCTTCCCACTACTTCTCAACCCTTCCAGCCTGAAAATTTTATGCTCAAAGAAAAAATCGTGTGCTTTGGTATTCATATGACAAAAATAAGCGAAATGTATATAAGCAACATATATTTTGAATATAAATGTCAAAAATATTCTTCATAATATTAGTAAATAACGAATAAAAACCATGCCAAAAAAACTCGCTGCTTCGGCAATAAACCAAACAAAACGCTATATGCCCAATACCATGACACTGAATGGGGCATCCCCTCTCACTGCGATCAGCATTTATTTGAAATGCTGATTCTAGAAGGCGCTCAAGCGGGCCTCAGCTGGGAGACGATTTTAAAAAGACGCGAAGGCTATCGAAAAGCCTTTCATAATTTTGATCCGAAAAAAGTCAGCGTCATGACTGATCAAGAATTAGAAATACTTATCCAAAATCCAGAAATTATTCGAAATCGTTTAAAAATTTATTCAGCCCGACAAAATGCGAAAGTTTTTTTAGAAATCCAAAAAGAGTTTGGATCCTTCCATACTTATCTCTGGCAATTTGTTCAAAATACGCCGATTAAAAATCACTGGAAGAATTTTTCAGAAATCCCCGTCAAAACAACGGAAAGTGATGCCCTATCCAAAGATCTTAAAAAACGCGGGATGAACTTTGTAGGATCGACCATTATTTATGCGTTCATGCAGGCCATCGGCATGATTAATGATCATCTGGTGGATTGTTGGAAATACTAAAAATGACAGTTCGCCTTTTTATTTCTTAAGCCTCACAAGATGTATGAGCAGCACAGGAAACTGTTATGACAATGCGGTAGCTGAAAGCTTTTTTCATACCCTAAAAATTGCTGTCGTTCACGGGCAAACTTATCAAACCAGGAACCAAGCAACACGGTCTATTTTTGAATACATCGAACTTTTTTATAACCAAGAAAGAATGCATTCAACCCTCAATTATTTATCACCCAATGAATTTGAAGAAAACTATTTTAACCAACCTGTTTATCCGTTAGCTAACTGTTTACTAAAACGTTGACAGATCAAAATCAGACTCTGCCTAATTTAACTTTCTACTTCTTCCAACTTCCGAAGCTTTTCTGAAATAAACTTAACCTGCTTCTCAAAACCTTCTTTGAGTTGCTCGGAATATTTGGCAGGAACTGACTCAAGGCCCTTCTTCGCAGACTCCAATTCTTTTTCCAATATCAGTCGCTCGTCATCTTTTTTATTTTTAACTTTTTTGGTGCCACTACGGGTCGCAATTTCTTCTTTCTCAGTTAAAGGCTTGTAGTTCTCTTCGACAGATTTAATAAAAAATCCTGCGGGGCTCTTGGGTATTTTTCCCGCGTTAATTTTAGATTGGACATAGGTGAGTTTTTCAATGAGATATTCAGCACTGTAATTTTCTAAAAGATCTTTGATTTTATTTTCGGAAACTCCCAGCGCTAATAATTTTGTTTCTAATTCTTCAGCAACAAAATTGGTAATGTCTTTTTCTTGGCCAGGACTTTCAGTACTTTCTATCAAGAATTTTATGTGAGTGACTTTGCGGCCTTTTCTAATGGCCTCCCAGGAAATTCGAATATCCGTTTTGGAATTGATCTCTCGTTCAGAGATATCTAAAACGCGTTCTTTGAAATGCCCAAATTGTTTTAACTCTCCATTGAAAATACCCAAATTTTGTCTCAAAACGTCGATATCAAAGGTTCTGTTTTTGATTTTGATATATTGAGATAAAAGCTCGTACAGCCTGATGGCATAAGAACTTTGAAGGGTGAGGGCGTAGCTTAACTTATACGAAGTGAAGCATTTTTTTAAATTAATGAGATGCGGAATAAGCCCATCATAAACGCGAATATAAAATCGACCCGATCGATAACGCATTCCAGAAAACCAATTACAAGCCACAAAGCCCTTCTCATCTTCGTCTTCTAATAACAAGGTTTTTGAGAGTAGTTTTGTCGCAATGGTTTTGGCTTCTCGATAAATATTTTCCCGAGGTGAATTAATCAAATTGGCAAAATCAATGACGTCTAATTCAAGCTCTTCGTTTTTAACCGCATGCTTTTCAGTGACGTTAGAGAGAATCCATAAAATGAGTTTCTGTTCATTGAGCGTGTATTTTTGGCTAAGCCTAGCGTTGATAAGAGTGTTACTTTTTACCAAAACGATGGACTTCGTTTTTTTGTCTTCGACTTCAGACATAAGATCGGCTCGGTTGAAAAAAGGAAATTCGTTCATGAGAATAGTTGTCGCCAAGTAAGTTAGTCAACACGCGCATTATTCAGCGTGTTGATTAAATGGCAAAGCGTTTTTTCTTCTTTTCTCAAAAGTAAAATTTAAAAAACAAAACCGTTTTACATTGTTTTGTTCTTTTACATTGTTTTAATTGTTTTCAGACTCAAAATCGCTAGATATGACGCGCATTTCGAAAGGCTATTAACACATAAAGACATCTAATTAACACGTATCTACATCCGAACTCACACGTAAACACATCACTGATAACACGTATTTACACTGGAACTAACACGTTAAGACATTCGGTTAACACGTTTTAACATCCTATCAACACTTATTAACATCTCTGATGCGGTTTTAAATATCAAAACCTTTTCACAGCAATGAAAATTGCAGGGGTTGAGTCTAAATCAGTGTAAATACGTGTTGATGAAAATCCATTAACACTTATTTACATCAAAATATGCATTGTGGGTTGGATTTATCTTGATTCACCTTGAGTTATTTCATGAGTTCTCAAATAAAGATGTTAAAAAGTGTTGATAGAAAATGGAAAGATTCCTATTGGGACTAGATTTTGTGAGCGTGATTAACACGTATTTACATCAAAAATCATGATTTGAGCAGAATGCCCCCTGATTTTGCATGAGTTCTGATAGGTCAAAACATTAAATGATGTAAAAAAGTGTTAATAGGTTTTAGAAAACCCAAAGATCATTAACACTTATGTACATCAAAATAAGTTTTTTAAGGGCTATCTGCTTTGATTCATATGGACTTGTTGAAAGAAACAGCCTTAAGAAATGTAGAAACGTGTTAATAGCTAGGATGATAAAGTTCGAGCAGCTGAGGGTGCGTTAACACTTATTTACATCAATTTGGTCTTGCTAGATCTTGAGATCAAGATTTCTCAAGGGAGTCTTGGATAATAGATTTAAAAAAAGTGTAAATAAGTGTTAATAGAGATACGGACTAATTAAGAACCTCCATCCCCTTCCATGTCTTTGATATCGACATGAATCATGCCAGAGGTCGCTTTGATTTTTTTAAGGCCTTCCGTGAGCAGATAGTTATAAATGGCAGACTCAGAGCCTTTACAGTGTGCATTGATGTCATTCAAAAGCGATTCTGAGATATGCAAAGACCTAGCAACATAATTGCAATCTTTGCGATTGAGACGACCACTGACAAATAATTTTGGTTCTGAGAAAGACTCTTCAGCCTTTTTCTCTTTCTCTGTTTTTTGAATGACAGGCTCTTTGGCTTTTTCTTTGATCATAAGTTCAGCCGGTTTTGAAACAGGCTCTTGATATTCTGCCCCGCCTAATTCTTTTTTAGCCTGAGCCATCTTCTCTGCCAAGTTAAACGAGAATTCTTTCTTTGACATTTTCTTTGTCTCCTTGGAGCGATTTAACGGTTTCGACGACTTCATGAACGAGTTCCATGACTTGCTGAGTACTGGAAGAAGATTTGGCATAGCCACCCACCCAGGTACCCGCGCTTTGGCTTTCGATCATGGCGGTGCTGTAAGTGATGGAAGATTTGAAACCAACACCCGTTTTTTCAATTTGCTCAATCAGCGCTTTTCCTATTCTTGTGTTTTTAACTACGCGAGTGGCTAAAAATCTAAACGGTTTATTGGCCATTTCGGCGCAGGTGCTGGAATTAGCCAGAGAATCTATTTCTATTTCTGAAGGCGCACAGGGAATGATCACGAGGTCGGATAATAAAGCTGCTTTTAAGGCCGCTCCTTGGAAATTTGGTGGTACATCAATCAAGACGAAATCATGCTTGTTTTTTAAAGCTTCAATATGTTTGGTTGGATTATCTTCAGTAATTAAGACCACTTTGTCTTTAAGATCTGTTCCCTTAGCGGACCAATTCATGGCGTCAGGCTTATCTTTATCCATATCACACAAGATGGTTTTATAACCCGCCGCTTCTAAGCCACCTAAAAGATTAATGGACGTTGTTGTTTTAGACGCCCCCCCCTTCCCTTGGATAACGGCAATGACTTTTCCATTCATAGGTACATACCCCTTCTGTTGTATTGAGTAATGATTAGTTTTGTTTAGTACAGACTTGAACGGTACGAGTATAAACTATTTTATTCAAAACAAGAGTGTTCTGTACAAGACTATTTAGAACTATTTCGTTTAATTTAATTATGTTTTGTACTGTATTGTACGAAGTAGTACTACTTTATACATGTATGTTTTATACGGATATGAATTGTTTTGTGTAATTCATATCTTATTTGTTTTGTTTAGTATTTTTTATAACTGTTTAATATTTAATTGTTTTGTATCAGTTGGTCAGAGTCATTTTTCTAAACTCACTGTCACTGGAACCCCGTCAATATGGCTGATTTGAAGCGGGTAAATTCTGGCGTGATAACGACCAGGAGGAACTTCTTTCAGAAAAAGATTTTCAATAATCAGAATCTCACGGTTCAACAAAATTTGGTGAACAGAAAAAGAAGGGTCATGAAATGGATCCACGCTTAAATAATCAATCCCAACGATTTTGATTTTTTTATTACATAGAGCCGTGGCAGCGGTTGGGTCTAAAGCCACAAAGTTTTCGGTGAATTGAGTCAAATAAGAATTTCTGGTTTTGAAGAAAACAAAATCGCCTTCTAAAAGATCTTCTGGAATATGCCTGGCAGTAATAATCGAGACATCGTCGGGTATTTCTATGACTACGGCCGGTCCTATGAAATCAGACAAGCTGAAGTCAGAACTCGTTTTTCCGTCAGGAATAAAGTGAGAGGGGAAGTCCATATGAGTTCCCAGGTGATTACTCATACTGATTTTGCATACGGAGCAAGTATCGCCCTTAGAGCAAGAAGAAATGTGTTCTCTTGAGAATGGCGTATCGCCTGGATAGACAATAGAGTTTTCTGAAATAAGTCTTGTGATATTGAAAAACAGGGAGGGTGCCGAGGTCATTTTTTGATTATTCCGATTGATATAAATAAATATCCAAAGAGGAAATTTTAAAATTCATCATGGATAAAGCAGCCGTGATTTGACCTCGATGGTAAGTATTGTGATGGCAGAGTGTTATCAACGTATTGATAGTGCCAGGACTGATATCAAGGCTTTGAATTAATTCTAGCCAGCGATTCGAATAGTCTTTTAAGACTTGAAAAAGCTTTTCTTTTGGAAGGGTGCTTTCGATTTTATAAGAGGGGGGCTGTCCTGTTATTTTTTCATAGATTTTGGCGTCATAGTAAGCAAGATGGGTTAATAAGTGATGAATGCTCCCAAAGCTAATTTGAATTGGCTGGTCATATCGATCACCGATGTTTTTCAAATCATGGATCAACCGTTGATTAGCCCAGAGGTTGTATTCAAAGAAATCTTTCAATAGTTCTTGATTCATAAATTCTCAGTCCCTATCCGTGTCAAAAGATCTTTTTTAATAGCAGGCCATTCCCCGTCGATGATAGAAAAAATAACCGAGTTTCTAATAGTGCCATCGGGTCTGATCATATGTTGACGTAGGATTCCTTCTTGAGTGGCACCTAGTTTTTTCATGGCGTTGCAAGACCGGATATTTTCTTGATCAACAAAAAAAGAAACGCGCATCAAATTCCAATTTTCAAACGCCTGTTTTAATAAAAGAAACTTGATAGTGGCATTAAGAGGTGACCCCCAAAACTTTTGAATAGTCCAGGTATAACCAATGTTCACAGAGCGATTATCTAAATCAAAATTGTAATAACTGGTAGAGCCCACAAGTTCGCTATCCACATAAATGGAAAAAGGTATTCTTTTTCCTTCTTCCTTTTGGCGGAGCGCTTTTTTAAACCATTTTTCTTTAAAAATTTCTTGGTTAAAAAGATCTTGATGTTGGAATTCCCAAAGTGCCTGGTCTTGAGCAATTTGTGAGAGGGGCTCTTCTAGATATTGGCTTAAGGATTCTAGCAGGACGTTGTTTTTACTGAGGGTAATATTTTCGTTGATTGGCATGAAGGCTCCGATGAATTTGACTCAAATTTTTTTAACCAATAAAAATAGCGGGGGAGTATATAGCAGGTCGTTTGGTAACCCATCTGATTTACTTCAAAAAATGACGTGTAATTTTTGAGCTGTTTTTAAAATTTTCTTTGTCGTTAAATGGTTCACTTTTTTCTGAGTGAAAATAAGCGGATTTCATCAATAGAGCTCTTTCGAAACCTTAGATTAGATGGCAATATGCCGCGTTTTAATCGATTGAAAAAACGCAATGAAGTGGAACAACGTCAAAGATTTGCAGCCTGAAGCATTCCGTCGTTTAACAGGAATCAAACGAACCACATTCGACAAAATGATCGAAATATTGACCGAGGCTCATGCAAAGAAGAAGGCCCAAGGCGGCCGCCCTAGTAAGTTATACCCAACCAAATTCATTTTGCGGCAGCGAATATATGAAAATTGTCATTAATTCTTGAACGCAAAGACTCGGCAATGCTGGGTAATTTTTCTTTAAAAAATCCCGTAATTTTTTCTCGAAATTCTTTGGCAGATTTGAAGTGAACA
>CANJUQ010000043.1 GCA_947478175.1 Thiotrichales bacterium
CGCGCTTTATTCCACAAAATTAAATTCTTTGGGAGGTGCGCACACTTTTTTTTACCCCCTCTCCCTCGCAGAAACTGCTCGACCTCTCCCGCGGCGGGGCGAGGTGAAAGCATTCATAATGTCAGCGAGTGGGTACCTGAGTAGTTACCTTAAGACTTACTTAATGATCCCTTTCTAGAATATCGACAGAAATTTAGATTTTTTAACTCACTTCAATTCAACTAAAAATAAGGAATTTTATTATGTTTGCTAACAACATCGTTGAGAGCGCTGCGCAAGCACTGCTTATCTGTCAGCATGGAATTACTCCCACAAGCCAGGCAGCTGGTGGCGCAGGGGGTGATAACGGCGTTGCTGCTTTTTTAAATGACTTGGGTCCGTCCGTTACTGCGATTCAAGATGCCATCAGGGGACTACAAGAACTACCAAAAACACCAGAAACACCAACAGCTGCATGGGCAACTGAGCTCATAGAAGCTGGGAAGGTTTTAAAAAATATCCAATCTAATATTGCACTTCTTAAGGCGCTGCCCGATGATTCAAGGTCCCATGAAATTTTACTGCCTCAGTTAAAAAGAGACTTCACAGCATTGCGCTCAACAGCAATAGAGTTAATGGCTAAGATTGCATCTCCTGCTGCCGTTGCATCCGCTGACGTTGCAGCTTCTACACCCACCCCAGTTGCTGCTTCTGCAACACCAGCAGCCAGCACCCCTCGCCCCTTAGAGCAAATCACTTCCATCAAGGCAATAGCTCAAGCAGCACTGCAGTTATGCAAAGCAGAACAATCCCCCCCCCAAAGCAGCGGCCCAAGTGGCGCAGGTAGCGCAGGTGGAGCGGTGGCTGGTTTTCTAGATCAGTTGAACGTTCATTTCAAAAAAATGCAGACGTTAATTAATGAAATCAAAAGAAACACTGATTGGCAACTTCAATGCAAAGATGTTTCAGATTTTTTAGGCGCTGCCCGAGCTAGTCAACATACATTCAACAGACAGGAAGTACTAACTCAGACAATCGACAATCTCACAAAATTGATCAGGGCAGCAAGCGCGATTCTCTCTCCAGCTGCAACAGCTTCTGCACCCGCTCCAGTTGCTGCTTCTGGACCTTTCCCACCAAGCTTTGCTGATTCAGGTGCTGATTCAGGTGCTGGTTCAGGTGCTGGTTCAGGTGCTGGTTCAGGTGCTGGTTCAGGTGCTGGTGCTGGTGCTGGTACAGGTACTGCACCACTAGGAAGTCCCCAACAACTAGCTGCAGAGCTCCTTAAAGCAGCTCAACAAGCACTATGGGAATTTAACACAATACGCCGCCGCCTCCCTAGGGCTTCTCTTTTATTAAAAACGCCTCTTAATTTAATTGATAAGTGCATTCAGGCATTAGGATCAATGCCAAATGCTAAAGAATGGTTATCTGAACAAACAATAGTTTCGCAAATTTTAGCCCGTTTAAACGTTGTTGTTAATGCTCAGTCAGCAACACTCCTTGCCAACTACCTAGAGAACAACGAGTTAGTCACCACAAAAGAGTGTGACGATGCAAACCTAATGATAAGATTGCAGACCGCAGCAAAACATTTAGAGGCTCAAATTAAATCCATTCCAGGCACAGACACTACACCCGCCCCAGTTGCAGCTTCTGCAACAGCATTTGCATTTGCACCACCAAGCGCTGCAACAGCTGCAACGGCATTCGCTCCTGTTTGTGCTTCTGCCCCCCTATCAAGTGCTGTCGCTAGCGCAGCACCAGACTATTCCCGTCTAGAAGCAGCCAGAATAAAATTACTAGCGGCCTGTGATAAATACCTTGGACCCACAAAAGGCTTGTTTTCAGCGTTCCATAAGCATTCTGAAGCAGACAGTGTTACTGACCTTAAAGGATTTTTAGAAGCTACCCAGTCGTCTTCTGTAACTTATTCGGACGTTGTTAACAATGTATTAAAGGCCATCCCGGCACTGCAACTCTCAAAAGCCCCAGCAGGTACCGCTCGAATCACCTCTGGCTTAAAAACAGCTGCTGAGGCCTATCAGCAAGCTGCCTATGTAGTATTTCCAGTGCTTAAACCGGTGGTCTTCTCTGCGCCATCCGGATCCACTCCCGCCTAGGGACTTATAAAAAGGTTGTGAGGAGGCATTCTCGAAACAGAATGCCTTCCTGCTATTAGCAACAACTTACCCCTCAAATAAAAACAGTAAATATTATTTGCTATTTCGGTCTGCTATTTGATAAATTCCCGCGTCCATTTTGGGGGCGACATTGGTTTCGACGGGAACGGCGAGGCCCATGGTGCATGTCGAGGGTGTAGTTTCCTCGTTAATCTCAACTATCACTTGTCATAACTGGCAACGTAGCAAACCGCCGCCGCAACAACACTGTTGTGGCAGCAAACGATGTACGCTTCGCAGCTCGCAAGGCTGCTTAGTTTCTTGTACTAAACCTACAAGCATCGGCATGGCCTAACTGCCGTCTGAGTGGTTAGAAACTGTGCTCATCTTGTCAGACTCAATCAAGTTCATACTGGGGGAACTTGACGTAAACTAACCCGGTTAGTCTTTGGGCAGCTTTCTGATTGAGCTAACCCGAAGGCGAAATTCAACCAATCAGATAAACATGTAGATCCAGCGGTTAAGTGTTTTCGGACGCGGGTTCAATTCCCGCCGCCTCCACCAATCTTCGGCAGGGCGAATACAAGATTCGCCCCTACACCGATCCTACTGGTGACGATCTGTCACCGTTTCATCAGTCTTACTCATATCACCCTTAGATTTTTTCATGGCTGGTTTTTTGGTTTTACGTTGTTCGGCCGTTAAAAATTTTCTATTTTCACGCGCAATCATATCGGCCAGTTCGTCTTCAGTGGGTAAAATCGTTTTATATTTGCTGGCAAAGATCTGCTTACTGTCATTCAGAACAGAATATTTAACCATTGTCTCTGCTTTGTCCGCACACAAGATGATTCCAATAGTAGGGTTGTCATCTGTGCCGCGTTTCAATGCATCAAACATCCGGACATACATATCCATTTGACCAATATCGGCATGAGATAAATGCGTTGTTTTCAGGTCAATAACTACAAAGCATTTGAGGAGATAGTTATAAAAAACCAGATCAATATAAAAGTGATTGGTTTCGGTACTAATACGCTGTTGACGAGCAACAAATGAAAACCCTTTGCCAAGCTCTAACAAGAATTTTTGAAGATTGTTGATCAGCGCGTTTTCCAGCAGGCTTTCTTTTCCCTGCAAATCTTCAGGGATATCTAGAAACTCTAAAACATAGGGATCTTTGATAAATTCTGCTGCATCAGGTGTACTAGGTAAACCTGACTTAGGAGATTTTTTCATTTCTTGGCTTGAAACCAAACGACGGTAATAGCCACTTTTTATGTTGCGCTCGAGGACACGGGAGGACCAATTTTCTGAAGCAGCTTCTTGGAGGTAATAATGGCGTTCTTTCTCGTCTTCAAGGCGGATAATCGTGCGAATATTGGTCCATGAAAGATTCCGTAGGCAGTGCCTATGGGATTGGTAAAAATCGGGATATAAGCTAAAAAATTTACGCATGCTTAACAAATTGGCTTCTGAAAACCCTTTCCCAAACATCTCTGTTAAATATCTGGAAAGATTTGTTATTAGATAATCCCCGTACTCAGCCCTGTCTTTGCCGCTTTGTTCTTGTTCCATAATTCGCCGCCCAATATTCCAATAAGTCTCAACCATGATGGAATTAACAGATTGATAGGTCTTGCTTCGCGCGGCACTCAGCAGTTCCGCGACATCGGAAAAAAATGCGTCACTATATTTATCAAGGGTCTTGCTCATACAGCGCCTCCTTCTTCCCTCTTTGATTCCGTCACCATCTGATCAATCAAATGATCTGGGCCAATTTACGCAAAAGCTCAGGCCCAAACAAAGCGCTACAAAATGACCACTAAAAACTCAAAACATGATTGATCTAAGAATTTTTTTGGCATGCCATGCCTCTACAAAAAAATAAAAAACAAGATTTTCTTAATGTTAAATCTCTAAAATACAATTTGAAAAATCTAATTAATTAAAAAAAGGAAATTGGGATGTCTGGCGCTTTCACAAATCAACAAATAGCAAAGTTATTGAAGCTTGGTGTAGAGACAATCAATGAAGAGTTGCAGTTAGAAGAGGCAAATTTGAAATTAGTGTTTGAAGCCAAAAATTCAATGCTTCAGCTGGTTAATCAAGTAATTTCTGCGTCAGGCATTGAGAGTCAAATACATAACCTCAGGCAACACCACTTAGTTTTTGAAACGCTATTTCAAGATTTTTCCCAGAAACTCACTGACCCAAGCACCCAAAAAAAGGCCCTAAAAGAGGCTCTTGATCAAGTGACTGGGACAGGAATTCCGAATCTATTTGCGGCGATTGATCAATTTGAAAGTGCATTGCCAGATGAGCCTGTTAAAACAAGCCCTGCTTCGTCTGTGTCAGAAGAAGACTTGTTGGCAGAGTTGGATGGCATGGAGTTTGATGGCTCTTTTCTGTTTGCCCCTAAAGCAACGGGTGATGCTGCACAAAAACCAACAACGAATAATTTCACAAATTAGGGCGAATACAAGATTCGCCCCTACGGGATCCATCCCAGACGGGATGATTCAAACAGTTCCCATAAAACAAAAAAGGCAGCCCCTCGGCTGCCTTTTTATCCAAATTTCAGGTCAAAATTTTACCCCTGCAACAAATGATTCATCCGTTTTACAAACGCGATGGGATCATCCAACTGCCCACCCTCTGTCAATAACGCCTGTTCCAAGAATAGATTCGACCACTCTTTAAACTTCGCATCATCTTGTTCGTTTTTCAGACGGGCAATTAATCCATGCGCTGGGTTAATTTCCAAGACAGGCGCCGGAGTTGGCATCTTCTGACCCGCTTGAGCCATCATTCTTTGTAGATGCAAACTCATCGCATCATTCTCTGTCACCACACAAGCAGGTGAGTCTGTCAAACGATGCGTCACACGGACATCTGACACTCTTTCACCCAAGGCTGTTTTAATTTGTTTGACGACGGATTCAAAATCTTTCTCTTGAGCTTTGTGAACTTCTTTTTCTTCAGGCGTTTCTTCGATGCCTTCCAAACTTAATTCGCCCTTAGAGACTGATTTAAATTTCTTGCCATCAAATTCTGTCATCGCAGTAAGCAACCATTCGTCCACTCGGTCTGTCAGTAATAAAACTTCAACGCCCTTCTTACGACAGAACTCTAAATGCGGGCTACCCATGGCAGATGCATGAGACTCAGCCGTTAGATAATAAATTTCTTTCTGGCCTGCTTTCATGCGGGAAATATAATCTTTCAAAGAAACTCTTTGCTTGGCTAAGCCCTCATGGGTCGAAGAAAAACGCATCAAGCTATACAAGCTTTCTGCATTGTCATGATCTTCAACAGGACCTTCTTTCAAAACAGCCCCAAACGCATCCCAGAACTGTTCATATTTTTCAGTGTCGTTCTCAGCCATTTTTTCTAAAAGCTGAACGACTTTTTTGATGCTCGAACTTTTGATTTTTTCGACCAAACGATTGTTTTGCAGAATCTCTCTCGAAACATTCAATGGCAAATCATTGGAATCAATCACGCCTTTTACGAATCTTAAATAAGGCGGCAGCATGTCTGCGTTATCCATGATAAACACACGGCGAACATAGAGTTTCACCCCTGATTTTCTTTCACGATCCCAAAGATCAAAGGGAGGTCTTTTGGGGATATACAGCAAATTCGTGAACTGCTGATTTCCTTCGACTTTGTTATGCGTCCAAGACAAAGGCTCCTGATAATCATGAGAAATAGTTTTATAGAACTCTTTGTATTCATCTTCTGTGATTTCAGATTTAGGTCTCGTCCAAATCGCAGTGGCTTTGTTAATTACTTCATAGATAGGCAAAGGCGAAGCATCTGAAGGTTTTTCTTCTTTGTTATCTTTATCTAATTTATCTAAATTTTGCTTTTTCATTTCGATCGGCAAAGAAATATGGTCAGAATATTTTTCAATAATATTTCTCAAACGATAGTCATCTAGGAATTCACTGGCATCGTCTTTCAAGAACAAAGTCACCGTTGTTCCACGATCAGATTTTTCTACAGTCTCAACGGTATATTCGCCATTGCCTTCAGATTCCCAACGAACAGCATCGGTCTCAGCCAGGCCGGCTTTACGAGAGGTCACAATCACTTTGTCAGCCACCATAAAAGTGGAGTAAAAACCGACGCCAAATTGCCCAATCATTTGAGAATCACGGGCCTGGTCGCCTGTTAAAGAATCCAAAAAGTGTTTAGTGCCTGATTTAGCAATAGTCCCTAGATGCTCAATAGCATCATCACGGCTCATGCCGAGCCCATTGTCTATGACAGATAAAGTCTTAGCGTCTTTATCGAATTCAATCCGGATTTTTAATTCAGCATCTTTGTCTGATAAACCCGAGTTAGATAAAACAGCAAAACGCAATTTATCCGCTGCGTCTGATGCGTTTGAAATTAACTCTCTTAAGAAAATTTCGCGATTGGAATAAAGCGAATGAATCATCAGTTTTAATAACTGACTGACTTCAGTCTGGAATCCATGAGTTTCGCGGTGGGTATTTTGGGTATTAATAGCTTCAACCATCTCTAGTCAATCTCCGTGTAGTTAACAAAACGGCGAGCGATATGGAGATGGGTTTAGCGATTTCAAGGGTTTTATTTTTTAATGCAAATCTGAAGACCCCAGGTTTTCTTAAAACATTCATCATCAGATGAAGTTGATGCATACGAGCTAAATGGAGTGCTATTACAAGCCTTGCAGACACGATCGAAGAAAGGAGTCATTTCCCTCAAGATAAAGACCAATTTTCGGTTCTAGGGATTCAGCGACAGGGATTGCACTTTGAATTGCCATACGAATTCCCCAGAATTTTTTACTTATCTTTTTACCGAGTAAATATCGGCCTGTATTTGGTTTTTCAGGGCTTCTAGAGATTCAAATTTTTTCTCATCACGAATCTTTCTTATAAATTCCACAGCGATTTTTTGGCCATAGCAATCTCCCTGAAAATCCAATAAATGGACTTCTAAAAATCTTCTGAAAC
>CANJUQ010000044.1 GCA_947478175.1 Thiotrichales bacterium
AAGGACTTTTTATCCCAGACTTCAGGACAAAATCCCCAAACAATAAAACCTGCTGTTCGATTAAAAAATCAACAAAGGCTGTCAAAAATTTACCTGCTTGATTATCTGATTGATTAGTAGACTCACCCATTCCAATTTCCTCCAATTTTTTTAGATTCTCTCGCACCAAAAAAAGGCCACGAGTATCTCTGCTGGGGGGGTGATAAATCAACAGGGCAGGAGGGCCGACAACAAAGAAAGTTAAATATTAAAAAATATTTTAAACCATCTTGATTTATAATTTTAAAAACGTAGCATATATGCTACATCTAAACATTCGCTAGATTGGTCCATGGCAGTATGAAATATGAGAAAAATAAACACCACAACCAAAACAAATAAGAAAAACATTTCTGAACTTCCGACTCGAAAAGAATTATTGCTTAAATCATTACAAAATAAGAAAGAAGCCCAAGCCTATTTACAAGCTTCTTTGAATGCCTATCAACAAGACGATAATAAAGAAGCCTTGTTATTGGCACTGCGTAATTTGGCTCAAGCGCAAGGGGGCATGACCTCAATCGCGAAGAAAGCCAACATGAATAGAGAAGCGCTTTATAGAACACTCTCTTCTCGAGGCAATCCGACTCTGACTAATTTTGGTAAGATTTTGGGCGCATTGGGATTTCAGCTAGTTGCCAAATTGAGTTAATTAAAAAAATCCTGAAGGGCCGCCCGCCAGCTGCCCTTACAGAACCACAACACAAGAATTTAAATAATTTTATGATTCCCGCCCTTCCTCTCAATTCCATCACATCTATTACCTATGACCTCACCCCCATCATCATCATTCACCATCCCAGTGCTCCAAGCACCACGCCTGCCACATCTTTATCTAATTTGCTTTTATCTAACTCTCTTTCCAACACTCTCCAAGGCCAAAACAGTGCCAGTTTTACTAACCCAGGCACAGGTGAAGTCATTAGTCTCAGAGGCTTTGGAGACAATGCTATTGCCAATATTCAAACTAATTACAACAATGTTTCGCTTAATACTTCTAGCCTCTCTGGTGCTGATTTAAACCTCATCGACCCCACTTTATTAACTCATTATTCTCTCGATCCCAATTCAGGCTCTAGTAATAATTCTGTCGCCGGATCTGCCAATTTTTTTATACTTCCCGATTCAAATTTAAATTCAGATACCGCTGATTTTTCTATTTCAAGCGGCTCTTACGGCACCCATTTATTTTCAGCGTCAGGCACTCATGATTTTTCGCAAGACCAGCAAATTAAAATTTTCGCTTTTTCTAATCAAAATAATTCTAACCGCGTGGGTGATTCGACTCAGATCACTCAACTGGGCCTGGTATTCAAGACAAAACAAACCCAATTTTTCTTTCAAGCCGGCCCTGAGTACGACCAATATCCTGGCGCTTTAACTCAAAATCAGGTCAATCAAAACCGCAATCAAATAGGAGACTATCCAGGGACTTTTGATCTTAATAATTTACTCAGCTCTTTTTCAGAACATTCTTTTTTAACCCCAAATTTTTCTTCTGATTTTTTATCTTCTTATTTACAACAAGACGGCCAGGGCGTCTGGCTTTCAGATAATTCTGATTACACTCAAAATTCAGAAACAGGCACTATCCAGCCCTCTATCACTTGGCATTCTTCAGATCAAAAAAATCAACTTACCCTTTCGCAAAATCTTTCACAGTCCACTTATAGCCATACCGATTTAAATAACGCCCACGAATTCGATACCAATTCTGGGCTATCTGGCTTGCATGTTTTAAATTCTCACTGGCAGATTAAATCTGGCGTCAATTTTATTACTGACCATCAAACAGACAACACAGCGAATACCCAATCTCAGCACTCGCTCTGGATCACTGATTTTCAATCCCTCTGGCAATTAAATTCCCACTGGGATTTGACCCTTGCTCGAACAGGTTCTTATAGATTGCCTTTGATTGACGAAAATTCAGACACTCAACCTAATCTTTCTTTAAACCCTCAATCGGGCATTGATTACCATGCGACTTTAAATTTTAAACAAAATTCACAGACCACTAGCCTTGAGATTTATCAGCTGAATCTTCAAAACGAAATCGCCTTTGTTCCAGCCCTGGATCAAAACTCTTTCGGGACGAATACCAATTTACCCAAGACCACTCGCCAGGGAATTATTTTAAATAATCAAAATATATTTCAACCTGATTGGACTTTGGGAGAATCTTTAAGCCTATTAAAAAATCGCTTAGACGATACTAATAAAACCATTCCTTGGACCAGCCCGGTCTTAGCTCAAATTAAAAATATTTTTACAATTTCTTCTCACTGGCAATGGGAGCTCGACACTAATTATACGGGCCAACGCTATGCCAGTTCAGATAATCAAAATATCGGCGGAGAGTTTGGCCCAACGGTTTTATTTAACACAACGCTGAGTTATCTCTCTCAGAACTGGACCGCTAATTTCTCTATTCAAAATTTAACCAATCGGCATTACTACGACTACGTTATTTATTCTCAAAATGGCGATGGGTTTTATCCCGCTGAGGGCGTTTCTGGGCTATTAACTATTCAATTAAAATTGGAGTAATGGGTATGAACTTTTCTAAGAATGATGGGCCAAAAAAGGGCGAGTACAAGATTCGCCCCTACACCTTCCCTGATGGGAAAACCCTCTCAAAATATTTTCTTATTATTTTTTTATTCCCCCTTTTTCTATTATTAAACAGCTGTGCATCTAATCCTGCTGCCAATCACTCTTCCCTTTTATTCCCGATTTCTAATCATCCAGAACAAACTTATTCCCAATACAAAATTACGCATCAATCTATCAAAACCTTTCAAGCCGAAGGTCTTGTGAGCATAAAAACTTCGACTCAAGCAGACATTGCACACTTTATTTGGAAGCAGCAAGATCAAAAAACCAGTTTAGAAATCTATGGCCCCTTAGGACTTGGCATGACTAAAATTATTAAAACCCCAGCGGGCGTGATCTTAACCACTTCTAATCAACAGACTTATCAAGCCCAAGATTCAGAACAACTCATGAAAGAAACCTTAGGTTGGTCAGTCCCCATCGACGGCTTAAATGATTGGTTGTTGGGAATCCCTGAAAATCCAATCAACACTTACAGCCTCAACTCTTTTGGGTTTTTATCTATTCTGACCGAAGACACTTGGGAGATTCATTATCTTTCTTATATTTCCATCCAAAAAATTCCACTTCCCCAAAAGATAACGCTTTCAAGCCCTGAAATAACAATCACCCTGGTAATTCAAAACTGGAGACTTTCCAAATAAATATAGAAATTAAAATAATCAAATAATAAAACTTTTAATATTCTCTTAACTCTAAGCACTTACCTTTTACTTCCATAGATAAAAATAAAAAATCTAAAAAGGGAGTACTGTTATGTCAGGAACTACAAGATCTCAATCAAACGGTCAGCAAGTCCTTTTAGATAAGAAACAAGCTGAGTCACTTTTATCTACACAATTAGCAACACTAGCAAAATTAACCACAGGCCGAGGAGTTCTAGATTTTTGGCAGCTCTGTCAGCCCTCTTTTGCGAATCATCTGGCCCTAGAAGAAAAGTTGCTCCATGGCGTCAAAAACAAAATCCTTGAACTCTCGAAACAAGAATTAGACTCTGCCACTCAGAGCCCAGAAATTCTGGCTATCCAGAATAAATATCTGCCCATCTTACAAATACGCCGAGAATCCGGTTTATTTTCCGTAGGCCATCTCTTTTCTAAATCGGCTAAAACAAAATCAGAAGTCACTTTTGAAGCCACTCTTACCCAAGCCTGGCAGCGTGTATCAAAAACTCTGAGCACCACCGCTCAAATAGGAGTGGCTAATAAAACAGCACATGACCGAAATTATTGGGAATGTGTTATTAAACAGAAGACTGCGTTGGAATTCACGCAGTACGTTACTAGCTTGAACATTCAGGAATTTACCCCTGAGGATCAAATTTATCTTTTACAAATAGCGATTTATCGCAAGCAGCTCCCTACTGTTACTCACCTTCTTTCTATAAACCCCCCGATTCCTCTCGATCAAATAATCGAGAACCGCGACTTAAGCACCTTATGCCTGGCTTCTTCTCATGGTCATCAAGAAATTGTCAGTATTTTAATTGCTCATGGTGCAAATCCTAATCAACCTTCTAACCATAGCGGCGTCCGTCCTGTTTATTCTGCGATCGCGCACGGACATAAAGATCTTGCAAAATGGTTGATTACAAATCACAACGTAGATATTTACCCAAACAGCAATGAGACTCGCACCACACCTTATCTCAAAGAATTTTGGGATGAATTAGTACTCACCCATGCATTCGCTCACCCTGAACAATATTCAGGAACTAAACCTCGATATGTTTTAACTTCAAAAGCTACTGCATTTGCCTTAGCTGAAGCAATAAAAACAATAACGACATCCGATAACTACGAGAGTGTTACCGCTATTTGGAATGGAATCTATAAAACTATTTTGGCTCAAAGCCCTGCTTCAGAAGAAAAATTACTCCAAGCCGTCAAAGCAAAATTACTTGATCTTGCTAAAGCTGAATTAGCTATATCTCCAAGCAGTCTTGAGCAGCTGGAAGCTATTCAAAATAAATATTTACCCATCTTACAAATACACCGAGAAGCCGGTTTATTAGTCTTAACTAAAAAATCTTCTAAAGATAAAAAAACAAATTCAGAAATCGCACTTGAAGCCCTGGTCGATGCTGCTCGTAAAAAATTACCTAAAGCTGAACTGAAAAAAGCTGTATTGATTAATACTTCAAGCAAATATTCAGAGAGTGCAGAGAACCCTAATCCACCGCTCATACAAGCTATTTTTGCGAATGATATAAATGAAATTAGAAGACTTGTTTCTCTAGATAGAGCACTCACTGAAAAACCAAACAGCAATGGCGTATTCCCATTACATTTTGCCGCCTTAAGAGGGTCACAGGAAATGGTCGAATTGCTAATCCATTATGGCGCTAATATCCATTCAGTAGTCGAAAATTTTAGATACAGAACAACCTTAGATTTTGCCGCAGCTAGTGAAAACCAGGCGGTTATAGCTCTATTAAATCACGCAACGGCTAACAACCCAGCACCCCCTGCAAATTCCGTATGCATAAAACCTGTAGGGCTCGATCGAAAATTGATTCTCAAGCAATCTACAGATGCGAATTTACAGGCCTTACTAGCAGGGGATCAGGCTGTCCTTTTAGATGCCAAAGAAAAAGCATTTCTTTTACAAGTAGCCGCCTATAAAGGCCATATAGAAACCTTAAAGAGTCTCTTAAACCAAGGCGTTAATCCAAATACCATTGATGACTCGGAAGAAGGGTTAAAAATTTTTAATGGTCATCAACCTGCTTTAGTTCTCGCGGCTCACTATGGCCAAACAGAGGCTGTAAAATTACTACTAGCCAACGGTGCTGACCCGAATATCAGCAGTGAAAAACATGGAACTCCTATATACCAAACAGCTAACAAATTACTGGTTTCCTGCCTGGATGAAAACAGTTCAAAAATAGCGATCTACAAAGAATTAACTTTGTTGTTACTAGACCATGGAGCCGACCCTTTTTCATACAGTTTCAATCTAAAATCCGGAGTAACCACAAATGCATTTACTTGTACCTCAGATTCTGGATATCGCAGTGAATTTCTCGCACATTATCTAGTGGCACAACCCGGGTTAATCAGTACAAATCTTACATTGAAAAATTATCTCGCTGAGCCAAAAGTCCAAGAAGTCATACTGGGTCTTTTAATCAAAAAAATAGAAGCTGCTGACCTGGTTGGTTTCATAGCGCTACAGCGTTCTCATGAAATCATCATCAAGGCTCTTTCTACAAATAAAACACTAAAAGCGCGTTTGGAACAAAGCATCAATACTCAATCAGCCGCATTAAATAGCGCTGCCCCCACTGTTCCCAATGCTCCTCCAGCAGATCCAGAAGTATTGAATCCTGCTGTAACACCCGCGCCTTCTGCACCGCCGGCAGAATATGAGCCAGTTACCCCAGCATTGCCTGCTGGCTTGCCTACAAATGAGGAAGAATTAACCCCGGCGCTGCCTTCAACACCGCCAGTATCCCCGGTTACTCCAGCGGCTGATGGCGTCACTCCAGAGCCTGAAACCGGGAGTACTCCTTACACTCTGGAGCGTGAAATTGGACGCACACCTTACGATAGAAAATTATTGCCTACCAATGGTGGTAAAAATTTTCCGGCAGAGAATACAGCTTCAACGCCAGTGCCCCCAGTACCTGCTCCAGCGACTGACAGTTCTATACTCGAGTGGTTAGTTCCCAGCTTATTACTCCACTGGTTATCACCAACTCCAGAGCCAGTGGCGACTGTGTTCGAACCAACAGCACCGGCTCCATTAAGTTTTTCCGATGTCCATCATCAAGTCGATGAAGCCAACGCTCAAATTCGAGCACTCGCAGCAAGACCCCCACTAGTTTTTCCAAATAGCCCAAGAACCACAAGTGTATTTAGGCCTGCTCAATTAAGTTCTGCTGAACTCCGGGATCAAATCAATGCAGTAGACCATCAAATCAATGAAGTACGAACCAGAATTCAAAGCTATATGACAATTTTGGGTGAACAGTGAATAAATAAAAAATCAAACCTAATAGGGTGCGGTTACAACTGTGGTTTTTAAGTCGAGCATTCAGTTTGGACATCATTGAGAACTGGTATTGATTGAATCGTCTCTCCCCTCGCGGGAGAGACAGGCCCGAAAGGCCTTAGCCTTGAGGGACAGAGAGGGGGCAAAAAAGAGCTTTGACTTGCGAGTATTCATATTTATTCTCGTTAAAAAATTGTTGATCATTACCCCTTTTTGAAGGGTGAAT
>CANJUQ010000045.1 GCA_947478175.1 Thiotrichales bacterium
CCAGTCTTTGCAAAATTTTCTCGTGAATCCCTCGAATCAATTAACCGTTAAACAAGCGACCTCTCTGCTACTGAAACTCAGTCCTTATTTTTCTGACCCCCAAATCAATCAGATGGTTACCGATTACGTCTTGGCTATCAGCAAACAAACCTCTCATGACAAAACCACAAATAATAAACTGGCCGCTTTCTGCCGAGAATTTAAAGCTCAGTACGCAATAGCCTCAGAGAGTAATCAATCAAAAATTAAAGAATTACGGGCTTGGTTAGATTCTGCGCCCAGAGAAATAAAAGAAATAAGAGAAATCGCTCAACTGAAGTCAGAATTAATCCTCACTACTCACAGATGGTCACTCCCCTCATTCAGCTCATTTAGATCTAATGGATCTAATGGATCAAGCAGTCCTAGATCAGCCAGCCCACATGGAACAACGATCACAAGCATTCATCGAAGACCTAAACCAACTAGCTTGGATTCAATGGGTGCGCATGTGATGGTTAATATCGGCAATCCATTACCATCGGCTACTACTCGAATGGCGACGGTGATTCGTCATCAAGCTCCAATGGCACCCGAAGGGGCTATACCAAAAAGAGGTGATAGGGCAGGAAGGACTTCTTTTTTGATGGGCAACAAAGAAAAAATACCAGGGACTATTGAGGAAACAATGAAATCCCTAGTTGAGTAAAATTTGGCTTTCGCAAGATCACTAAACTCCTGCTTAACAGATTTTTTAGCCATTAAAAAACCCCTCTAGGGGTACCGGGCACATTTATCCTAAAAAAAGCAGTCGGAATCGACAATTAAAGACTCAATAAGTAAATCGAAAATTTTGACAATTACCGACATCAACGGGGAGAATTAGAGCCATGTTTGAGTTATTTTATTAAAAAATAATAAAATTTATAAAAAAGATTACAGCCACATTTATGCCAATAATAGAAAGCAACTGAAGGCATACCATCAAATCTTCCAATGGCTCTTCTTCATCGCCCCAAGAAAGTTGAATAAGACCATCTTGGTCAGTTGAACATCCCCTGAACGATGACGGGAAAATAAATCTCATAGCAACAATTGAAATGACAGAAGATAAAACAACCCAACCCGATGCCAAAAGCATTGGATGCTTGGTATTTAAATGAGATAAGCCAAAATGCAGTAAAAGGCCAAATATCAAACAGACCAATAAAGAGACTGCCAAATTTTTAAATAGCATCAAATTCACCAAAAACATGAAAAAAATAAGGACTATTAAAACATTAGTAGACCAACCGAAAAACAGACAAATTCGCGCACAAATAAAAAAGCCCACTATAAAAATAAAGCAGGCTGAGTTTCACTCAAGGAGGAGTTTTTTATTTTTATTTAGGTTGAGCTTTTTCCATCACCCCGGGTTGGCCAAAGATTTTATCAATTAGTTCGGGATGAATAGTGCTCTGCTTACAAATGGCATGGGCTTTTGATCTTTTTAAATCCATGGTGACCACATTTTGGGGAATCACCGGAACGAATGCCTTGAGCGCATGTGCAAGATCTAAAACGGCCTCTTGGTTAACGCTACGACAATGATCAGAATCCATTACCAAAGAACTCACAAGGGCGTCAGAAATTTTTACATAAGCCTTCATATTTTTTCTACACAACGTAATTAAGTATTCTTGAAATTTAATCTGTTCCATAAACCCTCTCTCCAAAGAAGACGAAAACAAAAAGTAAATAAAATTTAGTTAAACTGGCCTTTTTTCATCTACGCCAGGCTTACCAAAAATATGCTCAATCACATCAGGGAGATGAGAGTTTTTCTTACATAATTCATGAGTCACCGACCGATCAAGAATAAGTTTTTTTTCAAATGGCTTCAGTGAGCCCACCAATTTTAAAACAGCATCTTCATTAACACGACGACTACAGTCAGAGTCAACAACCAACGACTCAACAAGTAAGTCGCAGGCTTTAATGTAGCGCCCCATGTTCTGGCCACACAAAGACAAAAGGTAACCTTGTAATTGTAACGAATCCATTGTTTCTCTCTCCAAACAAACAAATGAAGTTTTACATAGTATTTATTTGAAATAATAAAAAAATGAATTATTTTTACGTAAAAATAATGCATATAAATACATATAAAAACGAGAAGCACATTGAAATATATAGAAAAAACAAACTGGCAGAGCGAAAAGAAAACTATAAAAAAGTTAAATCCGGTACTTTTTGAAGCCATAGAACGATTAAATCCAAACCCAGAGACCCCTCTTTATAGGCTGCGTTACGGTTTTGGAGATCGAATAAAACTCGATGGGGAGTTCCATGTTGTAAATTCCAATGGTGAAAATGTCCCCCTTAGCGATAAATCAATAGAAAAATCGATCCAAGAAGATCTTTTCACGCCCGCGCAAATGCCGATAGGAATGGTCGTAAATAAGAGTATTGAGCTTTATGTTGATTACGATAATCGGGTGATCCCATTTAATTTATTCAAACCTGGAGCACTTTTTGGGGCATATGCTGTTTTAAATCCAGAAACATCATTTGATGTTGGAAACTTTTGGCAAATGACATCCGGGTGCAGAAGCACTTTTTGCACCTCAAAAATTTCAGAAAATTTAGCTCTATCAAAAATAAAAAATGCTCTGCAAATTCCAATAGAAACACCAAAAAACTTTCTTGATCACTGGTCATTATTTAAACAAATTTGTAAGGCCACTAATCATTCATGGCATTCAGAAATTATTTTTTTTCCAAAACAGTGGCATGAGAAAACAGATGATTTGAAATGGAAAGAGTTTCGACTGTTCTTATTTGAAACGGTTTGGGGTTCTCTGGCCCTCAGGATGAACTCCTATTTACAAGATGTTTCCTATTCAAAGCTTGTTTCAACTTGCAAAAATATTGTTCCAAATCTTTACATTAATAGACTGGTAAGACACTTAATGATGATGTCTTTAGGAGCTTGCCCCGGATTTAAATTCATTACGACAGACGAAGAAATCCCATTTTCACTCTTAAGAGAGGTCGTACTAGACGTTTATAAATTAAAAAAGTACGAGCCCGTATTTTTTGGATTAGATAAATTATCCGGACCCGATTGCAAGAAAGTCTACTATTCACTCGCCGTCCCAACAATTGCTGAATTCACTCTCTCAAACAATACAGGTTCAAGACGAATCAGCGAACTTACAGAAGCATTTCGAATGATAAATTCTATGAAGAAAAATAGAGATGCACTTGAATTTGGAATGAACCACAAAAACATGTTTGATGTTTTTTTTGATTCTTCCATTGTCGGATATCACACAAATCACGTAACGAGTGAGTTTCCAATTTTCAACCCATCAAAAATCGTAAACGACGATCGAAGCCTGGTTCAACTATCAAAAAATATTGAAGATGAAGACCGGCAGATATGCACATCCGGCCCATTATTCAGTGGGTTGATATGTATTTCTAAACGCTGATATTGCTAGTTGAAAGGGAATCTTCTGAGAAAAAATCTAGTAATTTCATGATGCACAACCTCCGTAAAAAATGAGAACCAAAAAGACTCGTAAAATTTACAGGCTTTTTAGCAATTAAAAAAAATAATTGCAAATCAAATTTTATGATGATTTAAATGATGAATAACAGTGATTAATTACCTTATTATTTTAATTTTATCCGGAGATTAATCATTCAAGTAAAAAGAAAGATCATTTTTTTTATGTTGCAGGATTGGCTCTGGCTTTGCAGGCAAAGGTTTAAAAGGCTCAATGTCCTCCAACAAATCAGCATCAACTGCTCTGGGAACAAAACGCTCATTCGGTTCTGGATAATCAACGTAGTTAAGCTTCACTTTGGCAATTGGATATTGCCCAGGAATTCGAAGGTACCCTTCTAAATCATCAAGCATTTGTAATTCTGACGGCAAGATCAGATTTTGAATGTGTTTATGTTTATTAATCGAAACGCCATCTCTAATTTCACTGATGCCATAAGATAGATTTTCGTTGGTCTCTTGAATCTCAGATTGATTAAACATTGCGGCAATATTTTCAGCATCGTCTGTTGTTCTTAAAATTAATTTTGTATTTGTATTCCCCACAATGGACTTAGCCGAATCATGCCCATAATTCACCCGTAATTGCGAAAGATCTTGTGTCCCTAAAACAAAACACAAGCCCTTTTGACGCCCCAAGGCCATTCCTTTTTGAAGAGAAGGCAAATATTGCAAAGAAGGGAGCTCATCTAAAAAGTTAAAAATTCTTCTCGTCTTACTATTAGGAAGACTCAAAGCGCTTGTGATTGCGACGTCATACCAAGCAGAAATAAGTGGCATCAAAGTTTCGTGATAGTCCGCTCTTGAATTTATAAACAGCCAAGAATCATCTTCTTTTTTTATCCATTCTTTAATCGAAAAAATTGGGCCGTCTTCTTTTAAAAATCTCATACTCTTAATGTAATCTGTTAAAACAGCTTTTACTGAAAGAGCTGTCTTATCCATGTCCTTAGCGGTTAAAGAAGCCGCTGCAGTTCCATGAAGCAATTCTCTTAATTGATCTAGGTCGAGTGTTAAAAGATTTTTTAATAACACTGAAGTTTTTGTCTTTCCATCTTTTTGAAGCTTTCTTGCTGTCTCAGAATAAAGAGACCTTGCAGCCTTATACCAAAAAGGGTCCTGACTCCCGGGGCTGATTGGAATTTGAGCTGCGGCTAGCATGTCGAAGTCAAAAGAGTTTTGACATTCTGCCCAAAGATTCCAGGCCTGTGATCGTTCGTCAAAAGGATTTAAAATAATATCTTTCCCAGGACGATAAAATCTCCCAACAAAAGTTCCCATAATGTCGTAAACAATCGCCCGATGGCCCTTGGCTCTGACTTGGGCCATAAGTTCACTCATTGCAACGGTCTTGCCAGAACCGGTTGTCCCGTTAATCCAAATATGTTGAGTTTCTGAATTGGGTGGCAGAGGTACGCCATTGATTGATAAGTACAGCTCTTCATTTTTAAATTTCTTCTTTAAGGCATCCTTGAGTACTTCAGAATTTTCAATATACGTCCCCCTTAAAATTTTCTTTTCAGAAAGCGCTTTCCCATAGGCCATTAAAAACCTTGCGACAAGAACAGTAATAATAAGAGCCCCTAAAATCGCCTGAAAGAAACTCCATTTTAAAATCCAAAATATTCGATTAATGAAATCTGGTGTTGCAATGGTTAAAACTGCTTCATTCTGACTCATCCGAATGGTTTCACCATCAGGCTTTTTAAAATCAATCTGAAAAGATTGATCTTGATCGCCATCATTCAGTCCTATCTGATTTAGCTTTGAAGAAATCTCATCAAATAGAAGCGCAAAAGGAGCATTTTCTAATAGTGTTAATGATTCATAACGTTCGTACGGAGTCGTCTTAAAATAAAAAAGCGCGGCATAGATAAAACAAAATCCCAGAACAAAAATCAGAACCAATTTCCACAGAATATCTATGAACATGCGGACATTCTGAAAAAATACCTGCCCCCCTTTTGTCAGATGGTTCATAACTTAAAACCTAAAGCCATTGATGCTTGAAAAAACACCATAAAATAAAACAAAAAAATAATTAAAATTATTGCTGGCGTATAAATTTTATGTGGCTGAAAAAAACTCGCGATAGATGCGAATAATAAAGAAAATATGAACCCCACAAGAGTCATTGCTACGATTACAAGGGGCATCCACCCTGAAACATCGCTATTATGAAATATAGTTATTTCAAAGCCTACATACATAAAAACAAAAACGACGACAACCGCGCTCATAGCGTAAAAATTAATCTTAAAACTTTCAAACGTCTTGATTCTTGTTTTGCCCAGAGAAAACAACTTTGAGGTCTTTTCAGAAAAAATAACGCCAAACAAAACAATGATCGATGAAATAACGATATTAATAATGAAATCCAAATAGTATTCATGTCTAATATTTGAAATCAGAAAAACAGCATTAGTTACCACCGCCGAAAGGATTTGAATCCATGAAATAATATTTAATTTAAGAATTTTCATGTGTTGTCCTATTACCGAACTAATGAGCGGCTTCTTGTTTATATTTATTGAAATATTCAGTCACCACGAAATCTGGGATTGGCTGGCCACTAGGCTGGGAAGAAAGATGAAAAACTTTCCCAAATTTTTCACAGCCATGAGAACACGTAAGCGTGGAGTTATTTTCAGAAATCTTTAGAACCACGACTTTTTTACTGGGAAAATGAACCGTCAGTTCATTAGAGGAATATTCTATTGTCGAGAGCGCATAAAGATTCATTTGATTACTTAAAATGCCAAATACTGCTTGGTCAGGGTGCATCGAATCTAAGATAAAAATATCTTTGTTGGTTTGCATTGAGCCATCTTCTTGCTCGTAAATCCCTGCGAGCGGTTGATGGTGTTTACCACATCCTGCTATGGCCAACATACCAACACAAAAAGCACTACCTAAAAATGGTAAAAATCGAAGTTTCATCGTCCGCTCCTTAAAAGTAAGCGTCACACCAAGTACACCCAGCCAAACAATTTAGGCAGGGTCTTTCTGAATTGGATTTTTAATTTCAGATTGTTTGATCTTAGGCAGATGCTCTTTGGCCTTAATCGGCAAGAGCTCAGCTAATTTTTCTTCAGTGTCTGCC
>CANJUQ010000046.1 GCA_947478175.1 Thiotrichales bacterium
AGCTGGCTGGGCTGCACAGACCGTATCGCATGTAAAATATTGGAAGGAATCTTTGGATTTTCTTGGGCCAATTCTCTCAGTAATTTTCTCACTCGGACTCTCGCCAATTTTTCTTGAGAGCCGCATAAGTTACAGGGAATAATCGGAAAACCAATGAGTTTTGCATATTCAATAATGTCGGTTTCCTGACAAAAGATTAGCGGTCTAATTAAAATATTTTTGCCATTGTCGGACAGTAATTTCGGCGGCATGGATTTAATCTGGCCCGAATAAAAAATAGACATCAATAAAGTTTCATTCAGATCATCCCGATGATGGCCCAGAGCGATTTTATTAAAACCATTTTCTTCGGCGTATCTATAAATATTGCCTCGTCTGAGTCTTGAGCATAAAGAACAGTATGTTTTTCCTTCGGGGATTTTATCCATGACGATGGAGTAGGTATCTTTGGATTCTATGAGATAGGGAATCTCATGAGCTTCGAGAAAACTTTTAAGCTTGGAATCATCCCAGCCGGGCTGCTGTTGATCGAGGGTGTATGAAAGTAATTCAAAAGAAAAATTGGAACGCTTTCTCAGTAAATTCAGCATCCAAAGTAAAGTGAAAGAATCTTTACCGCCTGACAGACAGACCATGACGCGATCGCCTTTTTGAATCATGTTGAATTGTTTCAAAGCAATTTGGGTGTAATGAAATAATTTGTCTTCGATTTTTTCAATTTGTGAAGTAGTCATGTTTCCCCTCTCCCTCGCCACAATGTGGCTCGACCTCTCCCGCAAGGGGAGAGGTGATAAGCACCCATAGGGGCAGTCTGTAAAAAAGAGGCGGATTATGCGGATTTCTCTGCCTGGTTTCAATTTGGCGAAAAAAATGGAATCATGGCCGCCTTTTTTCGCCTAGAGATTGGATTTTGAGAGGGTTCTATGGGATATCAATATCTTTCTAAACAGCCAGATGCCAATGGCATCGTGCCTTATACACCAGAAGAACATGACACTTGGAAGTGTTTGATCAACCGCCAAAAAGAAGTGGTTAAGCATCGAGCTTGCGATGAATTTATAAGGGGGCTGGAATTATTAGATTTGCCCTTAGATAAAATCCCCCAGAATCATGAAGTCTCAGAAAAATTAAAAAGCTTGACCGGCTGGTCTGTTGCAGGGGTTCCTGCCGTGATTCCCGCAGAAGAATTTTTCGGACTATTAGCCAGCAAACAATTTCCAGCAGCGACGTTTATTCGAATTCCAGAAGAATTAGATTATCTAGAAGAGCCCGATATTTTTCATGAAATTTTTGGACACTGTCCGTTGTTAACCCACCCGGCTTATGCTGATTTTATGCAGCGCTATGGAAATTTGGCTTTAAAAGCTAATAAGAAACAAAGGACCCGATTATTTAGATTGTTCTGGTACACCATTGAATTTGGATTATTAAAAACCCCCCAAGGTTTGAAAATTTATGGCGGAGGAATTTTATCTTCGAAAGCTGAGACGGAATATGCGTTAGATAAAAATAAAGGCCCTGAATTAGAAAATTTGAATATTCAAAAAGTCTTAAGAACGCCTTTTAGAATTGACATGATTCAGCCCAATTATTTTTTAATTCATAGTTTCGATCAGCTCTATGAATTACTGGATCAAAACATTATGGGGCTAGTCGACGAGGCTATTTTATTAGGCGATTTGCCTTACCACCCTAAATTTTTACAGAAAGAAGTTGGAGGGGTTTTTGATGACCATCCCTGTTAATAATAATTCTGCTGAGAATCTCGCGGATAAAAAATGCATTCCCTGCGAAGGGGGCATGCCAGCAATGGATTTAGACCAGGCCAAAATTTGGTTGGGTCGAATAGATTCTGCTTGGAAATTAAATTCTGAGGGTCAGAAGATTTCTCGGGAATTTATTTTTAAGGGTTTTAACAAGACCATGGGATTTGTGAATGCGATTGCTTGGATTGCGAATCAAGAGTCCCATCATCCCGATCTTGAAGTGAGCTACGACCGTTGTACGGTTCATTTTCAGACGCATGCTGTCAAAGGCCTGACAGAGAATGATTTTATCTGTGCAAAAAAAATTGATCGGTTATTAATAAATTAATTTTTATTTTTAAATTTTTTAAATTTTTAATTTTTACAACAACAAGGAGTCTAGCTCTATGATCTCATCCACTGTGGCATCTCATTCGGTGTCAATGGTTACTTTTATTGTCGCGCTGGTGGCAGTGTTAAATCCTATTGGGAATGCAGCGCTGTATATAGGCATGTCTGCGGATAGAACCAAGCATGAGCAGCATCGTATTTCGATGATCTGTGCAATGGCCGTGGCTATTATTTTATTGTTAGCCTTGTGGATCGGCATGCCCATGCTGAATGTCTTTGGAATTAATTTAAGTTCTTTCGAAGCCGCAGGCGGTCTGATCGTCATGTTGATTGGCTTAAGAATGGTTCGTGGGGGTTCGCATACTCATGCGTATGACACCAAACAAGGCCAAGCAGAAGAAAAGCAAAAGCATTCTATTTCTGTGGTTCCCTTAGCGATTCCCATTATTGCGGGTCCGGGTTCGATTACGACAGTTATTGCGAATTCAAAAAATTTCCCAACGATGCATGAACGTTTTGAGTTATCAGGCGTCATGATTTTAATTGCGATTGGCATTGGCTTTGTTTTATTTTTCGCGCCTTTTATTGGTCGTTGCTTAGGCGAAGGCGGCATGAGAATTGTGACTCGTGTGATGGGTTTATTATTGACAGCCATTGCTTTGCAGATGTTGGCATCAGGATTGGCGGGTTTATTCCCCGGTTGGCTTTAATGATCGCGGGCGAACATAAGGTTTAATGCACTACCTTAAGGGTTTTGTGGAGGGGCGAACCTCGTGTTCGTCCCGAGTGCCACTAAGATTTTTAAGGTGTGGTCTGGTTTCTCCTTTATAGATTGATCCAAGAAATGGGATGGGACGAACACGAGGTTCGCCCCTCCACCCTCACTGTTAGAAATTCCTTAAGGTAGTGCCATTGAACACGAGATTTGCCCCTACACCTGTCCTATTAGAAAAATTGAATATTGTGTTAATTTTTTATGATTTTTGAATATCCCCCAGAATTGCCGATTACTGAAAAAATTGCTGAGCTCTCAGAAGTTTTACAAAAATCTCAGGTGGTCATTGTTGCGGGGGATACGGGGTCTGGGAAATCCACCCAGCTTCCCAAAATATGTATGCAATTGGGCTTGGGTCACAAAAAGCCCATTGCACATACGCAGCCTCGTCGAATTGCAGCGACGGCGCTGGCCTCTCGGATTGCCAGTGAATGTAAAACTAATTTGGGCGATGGCGTCGGTTATAAAATTAGATTTTCATCGCAAATTTCACAAAATACCCAATTGATCTTAATGACCGATGGGATTTTATTAGCAGAGCTAGAACAAGACCCCTTGTTATCTCGCTATGATTTAATTTTGGTCGATGAAGCCCATGAACGAAGCTTAAATATCGATTTTTTATTGGGTTGTCTGAAAAAAATTTTAGCCAGGCGCAAAGAATTAAAATTAATTATTACCTCGGCGACGTTAGATATCGAAAGATTCTGCCGATTTTTTAATAACGCCCCCAAAGTTCAAATCGAAGGTCGAGCTTATCCCGTCCAGACGATTTATCAGCCGTTATTACTAGAAGATTCCCGAGAGGCCTTGTCTTTATCTGAAGGAATTTTGGCAGCCGTGCTGTCTTTAAATTCAGAAGAGTTTGGAAGAGGTCGAGGTGATATTTTAATTTTCTTGCCGACTGAACGAGATATTCATGATGTCGAAGAAGTTTTAAATAAAGCTAAATTTTTTAATACAGAAATTTTACTTTTATTTGCGAAATTATCTAATCAAGCCCAGCAAAAAATTTTCGAGAGCAGTACTAAACGCCGAATTATTTTATCTACGAATGTCGCCGAAACTTCGGTGACGGTACCTAATATTTACTATGTGATTGATTCGGGATTGGCCCGGCTCAAACGATATAACTACCGATCCAAAGTCGAGAGACTCCCCATAGAACCCATCTCACAAGCTTCTGCGAATCAGAGACAGGGACGCTGTGGTCGAATTGCCCCAGGGATCTGTGTTCGGCTGTATAGCAAAGAAGATTTTTTATCTCGGCCTGAATTTACAGAGCCAGAAATTTTAAGATCTAATTTGGCCGCTGTGATTTTAAAAATGAAAATCTTAAAGTTGGGATCTATAGAAACTTTTCCATTTTTAGAACGCCCTGAAAATACTTTAATTAAAGATGGTTTTTTATTATTAGAAGAACTCATGGCGTTAGATACCCATCAAAATTTAACCAAGATTGGCCGTGAAATTGCGAACTACCCAGTGGATCCCAGATTAGGCCGAATGTTAGTCGCGGCGAATCAATATAAAGTTCTAGAGCCTGTCATGATTATTGTGTCTGGCTTGGCGGTGCAAGATCCCAGAATTAGGCCCATGGAATCCCAAACTAGGGCAGATCAAGTCCATGCTGAGTTTAAACATCCGAGTTCGGATTTTTTAAGCTTTTGGGTGCTATTTAAAAAATTAGAACAAGCCAAAAATAATTTATCTAAGAAGAATTTTTTGGAATATTTAAAAGACCATTTTATTTCGCCGATTAGATATCGGGAGTGGGTGAGTGTTTATCAAGAGTTATTAACCGTCGTTCCGTCTTCTGTAGGGGCGGACCTGGGTGTCCGCCCTCAATCAGAGGGTGTCCGCCCTCCAGCAGAGATTGAAGAAAATTGGATAGAACAAATTAATAAAAAATCATTATTAATTCACCGGGCTTTATTGACGGGACTATTGGGTCATATCGGGCACTTAGATTTAGATAAAAACTATGCAGGTCCTCGCGGAATTGGGTTCCAATTATTTCCCGGCAGTGTGTTTGGTCGAAAGAAAACGCCAGCGTGGATCATGGGTTATGAGTTAGTCGAGACCAGTAAAATATTTGCCAGAATCGTCAGTGAAATTAACCCTGATGAAATTGAACGAGCCGCGCAGCATTTGATCAAACGTCATTATTTTGAACCCCATTGGGTTAAGGCTGGATTTGTCGGCGCCTTTGAAAAAATTAATTTATATGGCTTAGAAATTATTCCCCGAAGAAAAATTAATTACAGTAGTTTGAATCCCCAAGAAGCCCGAGAATTTTTTATTCGGGGGGCGTTGGTCGAACAAGAGCTCGAAGAAAAAGATGAGCAAGACCAGAAATTAAAATTTTTATTGGCTAATAAAAAACTCAAAGAAGAATTATTAGAATTTGAGCATCAGCAAAGAACCTCTGGATTATTAGTAGACGACAGTGTTTGTTTTGAATTTTTTAATCAATTAATTCCCATGGATATGGCAGATTTAGTTAAATTTAAAAAATGGTATGGATTATTAGATTTTTCTGAACAAAAAAAATTTTTATATACCCGTGAATTTTTATTGGCCTATACACCGTCTGAGACGATGCCCTATCCGTCTAGTTTAAATTTTGGGCCAGTGAAATTAGAGTTGTCTTATCATTTTGAGCCAGGGGCAATAGATGACGGTGTGACATTAGAAATTCCTGTGGCCCTGTTAAACCATGTCGATAGTAATAAAACCAGTTATTTGGTTTTGCCGTTATTAGTTGAGAAGTGCGAAGCTTTAATTAGAACTTTGCCTAAATCTAAAAGACTGGCCTGCTCACCACCAGCGACTTATGCCCAAGTGATATTTGATCTTGTCATGCTGGGCTCTCATGCTGACAGAGAGGGGTTAGTTAAGTTTATGGCCCAAGAGCTTTCCAGAATTATCCGTATTGAAATCGACCCTCGGGATTTTCGAGAAGCTGATTGCCCCACGCATTTGCGCATGAACTATCGATTGAGAGATTTAAAAAATCAGGTGATTGCAGAGTCTCGAGATTTAGATTTTTTACAAAGAGGGCATCAAGAAAAAGCTGAGACCGCCGTTAAATCTATTCATGATTTTTCTGAGAGAGAAAAATTAACGAGCTGGGATTTTAGAGATTTGCCAGAAAGTATTGAAAGCGAAAAAAATGGCGTGGTGTATATCGCTTATCCGGCGCTAATCGACTGTGGAGAGAGCGTTAAATTACAAGTGATGTCATCTTTAAAGACCGCTCAACAAGAATCTCAAAAGGGAATCTTGAGGTTATTTTTATTGGCGTTGCCCACAGAAATTCAAAGGCTCAAAAGAAAAATAGTGGGCATCGAAAGTTTTGTTTTATTAATTAAATTTTTAAATAAAGATTATCTTGATGAATTTGTAGAAAGTGTTTTTTCAGAAGTTTTTAATATTCAAAATCCCCAAAATATTCCCAGGACAGAACGGGATTTTTTAGAAAGATTGAATCAAAAATCAAAATTGTCTGAGACGGGTGTTAAAAAAATAGAGTTATTAAATTCTGTTTTTTCTTTGTATCAAGAGATCAAAATAAAATTAAAACAAGCGCCGAGTAAATTAGTTCTGGAAGATATTGAAGCCCAGTTAGATTATTTAATTTACCCAGGGTTTATTAAGCATACCCCTCAAGAATGGCTGCTTAGATATCCCCTATATCTAAAAGCAATTTTATA
>CANJUQ010000047.1 GCA_947478175.1 Thiotrichales bacterium
CGAAAAAGCACGGTAGAACCCGTCTTTGGCGTGATCAAAAATGTGATGCGATTTAGACAGTTTTCGATGCGAGGAATAGAAAAAACTAAAGGCGAGTGGACGCTCGTCGCCTTGGCTTGGAATTTAAAAAGAATGAGCACCCTCAGAGCGATTTGAGGGGCATCATCTGTAAGTTTTTTAAAAAATTAGTCATTAAAAATGGCACTTGGGACTCAAATGGAGCATTTATAGGGCCGAGATAAATCAAAAATAATTAGATGGCGCAAAAATAATTTTTGTTGTGCCTAAAAAACGAGAGAAAATTATTTTGGAAAAATTTCAGGAGCCAAGTTGGACAGACTCCTAGCTCAATAATCAGACGTTTTTCGTAACAGACAAAATCAACAATGTAAGGCCCAATTATTTCTTGGCGTTTGAACTTAAAATCTCCAAATATTTTAGCGCGTAAGAAATACCATAAGGTTGACTCAGCATCTGTTTGATTGGAACGAAGCTGTTTCTTGAATTGATTCAGACTCATGAAAAGTGGCTAGAAAAAAAGCCAGGGTCTATGAGTTTTATAAATTAAAAAACTTCGTTTTTTACGCGCTTTTTTGACCCCCTCTCTGTCCCTACAGGCTAACGCCTGTTGGTCCTGTCTCTCCCGCAAGGGGAGAGACGATTCAATGGCATTGCCAGCCTCGTGAGATGTTCCAACCGATCGCTCGACTTAAAAACCACAGTTTCAGCACCCAAACCTCACGCGATGTTTGACTTTTCCGATGACTCAAACCGCTGGGAATTAGCTGCATGTCCATCCCTATGGGGGCAGGCTTCTTCAAACGAAATCAAACTTGTCATGGTTGCGTTCTCTACAAATATTGTTTTTAGCAAGCAACTTCCGTAAAAAGCATTTTCTAAAAAAAACAAGGCGATCAAAAAAATGTCAGGCAATTACCTATCTTACCCACTCTTATCCCAGCTAGATCCACTGCGCTCGGAGTCTCCAGATATAATGGAAATGTTCCCGCTAGTCCTAGCGGATTTCCCCGAAACTCCAAACCCTATTTTAAATTTTTACAATCCCATTTTTAATCTGTTCTCTACAGAACCTTCATTAGATTTAGATCTCGAGACAAAAGAATCAGAAGAACCAGAAGAATTTACAGCCTCTGTTATAGACGGCCATACGTTAAGACTAACAAGACAAAACAGCCCCACCATTGCCCCCGATGCACCGCTGCTTAGTCTTCCAGCCATTCAACCCAAGACAACACACAAAAGGTCACATCCTGGTAGTCCTTCGCCTCTCACCTCTTTGAGACAGCCTGAAGAGATCCCTTCTTCAACTAGCGCTAAACCAAAAAATTCTTCGAAAAAAAGAAGAAAACCTGTGCGATTAACTCTAGGAAAATCATCAAAAACTAAAAATCCTTCACTCAGTTTGGCTTTAAAATCAGAAGAAGCTCCTGCTGTTTCTATATCAAAGCTCATGGAATCTACTGGTTTTAAAGAACGCGGAGAATATATTTTAAAAGTATTAAAACCGAGGAGTATTCCATTATTCATATCCATCCAAAAAGAAGCTCAAAAACATGTTCTTTCGTTACCCCTATTAGAACAAAAACCCTACATTTTTCAGGCTATTTCAACTCAGAATATTCCCATCATTAAGCCTTTCATCCCTCAAATTTCTGCGCTTTTAGAAATATCAACCTCCGATCAAAAAAATGAAATTAATGGGAAAATTTTAACCTCTCAATGCACCGATATTATTAAGAACTTTAAAGATACCATCACAGAATCCATCCATAATTTGTTCACGAAGTGTTGGCCAAAATTTGACTTAACGCCTGATTTTATAAAATTAAAAGATTTTTTTTCTCGCTTATTAGGCTCTCAATACGTTGCATTTATTGAAACTTTCTCCCCTGAAATTCAAGTCTTTCTGCCATTTTTAGAACCGAAAGAAAAAGCACAATTTTTATGCAAGATTGCCAATTCTCGGGCAATATCGCTCGTAGAATCTTTAGAGGAAACTTATCGTTCCCAGGCCGTTTATTTAAAAAACAGCGACCCTAATGGTTTTAAAAAATTTCAAGAAAAAATCTTAACTGCCCTTGCTAATAGGGAAAGAAAGTGCCGTGAACGATTTACTGAAATATTCAAAGAGATTCGAGAAAATACCGCCCCCTCTTCCAGGAGAGAATCCAGTCTACCCACAACAGGACTTGTTTTTGCTCCAAGGGCTACCTCTTCACGTTTAGCCGTGACCTCAAAATCAGAGTTAGATACAATGGCGACCACTTTTGAATAACTAACACTTCGATGGGCTTTATTTTTTATGTCTATTACACGCCTTGGAAATTTACCCATCGAAGCAGCTGCTTATTGGCTCGCCACCCAGATCAATCCAAATCTTAAAAATAAAAAACTGTCGTTAGTCATCTTGCCTGACATGCAAACAGCCATGTCTTTTTCAGCGGCATTAGAATTTTTTTTAGATGCTAATCAAACACCCCTTCTGCACTTTCCAGACTGGGAAATCTTACCCTATGACCGTTTTTCACCCCATGAAGATTTAATCTCAGAGCGCTTAAATTTATTAAACAAACTTCCTGGTTTAACCCATGGCATTGTGACCATTACTATTCAAACAGCCCTGCAAAAATTAGCCCCTAAAGAACATATTTTGGGACAAAGCTTTGATTTTAAAATCGGTCAAAAATTTAATATTTCTCAAACAAGACAAAGATTAGAAAGATCTGGTTATACCAACGTCTCTCAAGTCGAACGCAAAGGTGAATATGCCATTCGAGGCGAAATCTTTGATGTTTATCCCATGGGATCTAACCAACCCTATCGGATAGATTTATTCGATGATGAAATAGAGTCTATTAAAAATTTTGATATTGAAACTCAACGCTCAGGCCAATCTTTACCCAGCATTCATTTATTACCCGCCCGAGAATATCCTCAAGACCCCGACAATTTTTCTCTTTGCTGTGAGAATTTAATTAAAACTTTTGGCGACCGCGTAACAAAATCTACGGTCTACCAAGCCCTCGCAAAAAAACAGATTGTTTCTGGCCTGGAAGCTTATTTACCCTTATTTTTTAAAGACCCCGTCACTCAGCCCTGTTCTTTTTTAGATTATTGCCCCGATCAAACCGATATTATTTTAATTAATTCTAATTCGACTTTTGGATCTATCGATCAGCAGGCTCAAAACCATTTTGAAGCCATTAAAGCTCGCTATGAATCTGTCCGTTATGACCTAGACCGACCCGCTTTATCCCCAGAGCAGCTTTATTTTTCTCATGAAGGTTTATTTAAATTATTAAAAATAAAAAATTTTGATCAGACCAAAATTACTTGTGATAGCACTCAGCCATCAACACTTTCTCAGATTAAAAATTGTCCGCCTTTATTTATTCAAACGCACTCGACTCAGCCCTGGGAAAACTTACAAAAATTCTTAAAAAATTATCCTAACCACAAAATTATCTTTACCGCTGAAAGTGAAGGCCGCCGCGAGGTTTTAAAATCTCATTTTCAAAAGATGGATTGGCATCCTAATTATCAAGCTTCTTTTTTAGACGCTCAAAATTCTCAAAAAAATTCTTTATCTATCGCACCCATTCTGCATGGATTTATTCAAGAAGCTGAAAAATGGATTTTGATTGCCGAAGGTGATTTATTTCAAAATATTACCCAGCTCAAACGAGATCGCACTGAAAAATCTAAAATCAAAGCTGAAGAAGCGGCCGTAGGAATTTATGATCTCACAGAGCTCACACCTGGCTTATCTGTCGTTCATATCACGCATGGCATTGGGAAATATATTGGCCTGCAGTCTTTAAATATTAATGACCATGTTCAAGATTTTATCACCCTGGAATATGCCCAAAATAATAAGCTCTACGTCCCTATTTCTCAGATGCGTTTAATTAGCCGCTATAGCAGCAGCATCATGGACCATCCGTCTTTGTCTAACTTAGGCACAGCTACTTGGGAAAAAGCACTCGAAAAAGCCGAACAAAGAATCTATGACACGGCGGCTGATTTATTGGCCGTTTACGCCAAACGCGCGACCTTGCCAGGCTTAGTGTATGAATTAAATGAAGAGGATTATTTAAGATTCAGTGCTGATTTTCCCTTTGAAGAAACTCCTGATCAAACACTGGCGATTCAAGCGATTATTAAAGACATGCAAAGCAAAAAACCCATGGATAGATTGCTTTGCGGTGATGTTGGCTTTGGTAAAACAGAAGTCGCCATGCGGGCTGCTTTTATTGCTGTTCAGAATAATAAACAAGTCGCCATTTTGGTCCCGACGACTTTGTTAGCTAATCAGCATTTTCAAAGTTTTTCTGACCGATTTGCCCATTGGCCCATCCATATAGAAATGATGTCAAGATTTAGATCTGATAAAGAAACTAAAGAAGCCATTAAAAAAATCCAAGCGGGTCAGATTGATATTATTATTGGGACTCACAAGCTGTTATCCCACTTAGTTGAATTCAAAGATTTGGGCTTAGTGGTTATCGACGAAGAGCATCGCTTTGGGGTACGAGATAAAGAAAAACTCAAAGTCTTAAGATCTGAAGTCGACATGCTGGCCATGACGGCTACGCCTATTCCCAGAACTTTAAATCTTTCTCTTTCTCGGGTTCGAGATTTATCGATTATTGCGACACCCCCTAAAAAAAGACTGTCGATTAAAACTTTTGTTTTAGAAAAACAAGAAGGCCTACTTCGCGAGGCTATTTTGCGGGAAACTTTACGGGGTGGTCAGGTTTATTTTTTACATAACGATGTTCAGACCATTCAACTCACCCAACAAGAATTACAAAAAATTCTTCCTCAAATTTCTTTCGGCATCGCCCATGGCCAATTGCCAGAGCGAGAACTCGAGCGGGTCATGTCAGATTTTTATCACGCTCGATTTCAAGTATTAATTTGCACGACCATTATTGAAACTGGGATAGACATCCCCAACGCCAATACCATTATTATGGACAGAGCGGATCACTTGGGTCTCGCCCAGTTGCATCAGCTCAGAGGCCGCGTGGGACGATCTCACCATCAGGCTTATGCCTATTTACTCACGCCCCCTTGGAAGTCTTTAACTCAAGATGCCCAACGCCGTCTCGAAGCCATCATCGAAACTAAAGAACTGGGCTCGGGATTAGTCCTAGCCAGTCATGATTTAGAAATTCGAGGTGCCGGGGAAATCTTAGGAGAAGAACAGTCAGGGCATATTCAGCAGATTGGTTTTTCGCTTTATATGGAATTATTAGATCAGGCCATTAAGTCTTTAGAGAAAGGCGAACCGGCTAAAATCAATTTTGAAAACTTTAGAAAAACCACAGAAGTTGATTTAGGCGAAAGTGCAATTATTCCCGCTGAATTTATTCCAGATGTTTCCATGAGATTATATTTTTATAGAAAGCTTTCTCAGATTAAAAATCCCGTAGAACTAGAAGATATCCAAGTAGAGCTGATAGATCGTTTTGGATTACTTCCAGAGCCTGCAAAATTATTATTTGAACAAACCCGAATAAAATTTTTAGCTGAGAATTTAGGAATCACTCAAATCAAAGCCGGAAAATCTTTCGCCAAAATCGAATTTTCAGAAAAAACACCCGTTCAGCCCATTCAGATTATTAAATTACTTCAGAGCTATCCCAGCCAATACAAAATGGCCGGCCCAAAAAATTTATCTATTCAATTAGACGGTTCTGGATCTAAAGGGACGATTAAGATTTTGGAGAAATTTATGGGGCAATTATCCAAATCTTGATGGCGATTTCTGTAGGCACTAAAAACGATTACTGTTCCTAATTCTCAAAATTCCCGTGAGGCAAGTTCTCGTTTACAATGCGCCTCTTTTTTTGGGCATTGGTTCAATCAGGGTATTTAAAACATGGCTGTGAATTTTGCGATTGGCGTGGATGATTTTTCTGATCTGATTAATAAAAAAGGGACTTACATCGACAAGACCCTATTAATTCAAGATCTCATTCAAGATCTTTCTTCTGTTGTTTTATTCCCCCGCCCCAGAAGATTCGGCAAGACTTTAAATATGTCCATGTTGAAATATTTTTTTAATATAAGAGATCAAGAAAAATCTAAAGATTTATTTAAAAATTTAAATATTTCTCAATATCCAGAATTTTTAAAACATCAGGGAAAATATCCCGTTATTTATATTTCTCTCAAAGAAATTAAAAAAGATAACTATGAAGACGCGATGGATGCCATCAAGGTTTTACTTCAAGTTCTATTTAAGTCGTATCAAGATCTTTATGAAGACCTAGACACTCCCTATCAGGCCCGATTTGACCGCCTATTGAATCTAAATGCTTCTGATGCTGAACTGGCACAGAGCTTAAAATTTTTGTCTGACATCTTAGAAAAAAAATATGGCCAAAAAGTTTGGATTTTAATAGACGAATATGACACGCCCATTCATGCCGCTTGGGAATTTAAATTTTATGAAAAATTAAAATTATTTATGCAAGGTTTTCTAGGCGCAGCTTTAAAAAGCAATGAAAG
>CANJUQ010000048.1 GCA_947478175.1 Thiotrichales bacterium
ATGTAACAGCTGTTACAGAAAAGTATTCATGCTTTTAGATCTTATTGGATAGTTTGGCCCTACTTTCGAATAAATAATTTTGGTTATTGGAGTCAAAAATGATTAACCCGTTTGATTTGTCCCAATTGGTATTCTGCAGCACGACAGGTGGTGTGCAGAGTTGTGTTTTAGATAAATCAGTAGAAATGCTGGGCAATATTTTTGGGACCGTGGCCACCCAATCTATTTCTATGCATCCTGGTGTGACACCGGATCAAATTCCTAATTTCCCAACGTCGGTGGCTTTGTTTTCTTTGATGATTGGTTATTTCAATCTGGCGTCCATGGGAATTGTGACGTTGATTTTTACTTATATTTTGATTACTGGGACGATTAATACAGCCCATGAAGGAACACCATTCGGCCGTCAAAGTCATACGACTTTTCTGTTAATCCGATCAATTTTAGGACCTGTCTTAATGTTCCCGCTGCCTTACCAAGGATCGGGGCTTGCTTTTAGTGCCTTACAGTCAGTCATGATGCATTTTGTTTTGATTGGTGTGAATTTAGCGAACGCTGTTTGGGGTCAGACAATGACAACCGCGTTGGCTGTTCCGCCTACCCAATTACCGGGTCCTGTGAATGGTTTAGTCGCCACGCAGGCCGCTAAACTTTTCTTATATCAATCGGCTTATAACGTGATGGGGCTTAATCCGAATGCGCCACTAACAGGTGGATTAGATGTACCAGGGCCTCAAATTATTGTTGGCCAAACCACTGAAAATGCCTTACAAGACTCTCAGGTTTATAGTTATATTCTGACAAGTCTTGCGAATGACTGTACGACGAATGCAAGAGCCGATGACAACAATGGCAATGATCCTGCAGCGACGGCTATTGCAAAATCCTTGTGTACGGCGGCTGTCAATAAAATGGCGACTAATCAATGGCCAGGGGTTGTGTATCCATTATCGGCAGGTCGTGATTTGAATGGGACTAATCCTACCTCTTCGTCATTATTTTATAATACAAGTTCTGGAGGGGGTTCAAATGCTTACACGGGTCCCACTTATGTTCAGTTCCAATTTGCGTTTGGGAATAACGCGCCTTACTACAATAATGGCCAAGTTGCTGTTTCCCCAATGACTTACACAGTCAGTCCTATTACGAATGCTATTCAAGGTCCGCCCAATAGTTTGCCCAATAGTCCTACTTCTTGTAATCCATTCGGAGCTGGGGCGCCGGATGCTTGCGGTACTAATCCTTCTTCAGCAAATGCTTCTGCAGGCAGCGTGTTAAATGATGTATTGCAAACCATGACCGGTCCAAATGGTAATCCCAAATTATTTGTTGGAGCTACCTCCATTAGTAATCTGCAACCTCCTCAGCCTAATGGCCATCTTTTGATTCCATCCTCTGTGGTTTGTACACCAGCAGGAGGAACGGGTGGTAGTCCTTGTGATATGTCTAATTCTATTAATTACATGACCAATACTTTGCTTAATCAGGCGCAAGCGATTGCGGCGCAAGAACAAGCGGAAGGTTTAATTCAAACGACCGTTCCAGGAACGGGGACGACTTGTGTTTTAGATCCAACGATTCCAGCGGCCATTACAGGCAATGGGAATGCAGTGATTGGAGGAAATGGTGCCGCAGATGCAAATAATAATGCAACGGTCACTGGTAATTTTGGTACGGAACCTGGAACCACTAATACAGACATAGCCCAATGTGTGCGTAAAGAAATTACAGGTTTCAGCGCTACAACTCCTAACGGGACCACGACTTATGTGTTAATTCCTGGACAGGATTACAGCAAAAGCTGGTGGTATGGTTCAGAAGTTTATTTAACGATTAATGCTCAGTTGGCTCAGAATATTAAAAACATTGCCAAAATGGTCCAACAGTTTTCTATTTCAGATAATTCATTGCAATTTAGTGTGAATGCTACTGCGGGAAATAGCGCAGCTGACTGTACAGCAATGTTAACTCCGGGGACTTCGCAGCCAAACACATTGCCGACAAAATGTGTGTATTACCGTGCTCTGCAAAAATCCAGAAATAATTGGGGGCATAACGTTGATGATATTATTGACTTATCTAATAGCGCAAATATCGGTATCGATTCCCTCTCCACTGAATATAACAATATGCCCTTGACTTATGGGCCTTCTGGAACAGGGGCTACCTTTAGTTCTGCTGCGTTCCAGCCACCTTCTTGGGCTCAGACGATCTGTATTTTTGATCCCCTTGCTCCTAGTTTTTTAGATGCACAGGCTTCTACGGGTCCTGGTAATATAAATACGAACACTTGTTTTGATCAAAATAATGGCATGGGCCAGTACGTCGTTCAGCCAACTAGTGCTCTTGCGATTGCGATACCCAATCAGGCGGGTTTTATTGATTCTAATACGAACACATCGCTTTTTGATGAGCTGCAATCGATGCCGCAAGATTATCAAATGCCAGTCCAATTAATGATTTTGTGGGAAGTTGAGGACAACCTTCAACATTATCAAACGAATGAATTGCAGGTCGACAGCATGCAAGCGTTAGCCGTTAATATTGAAAATATTTTGGCGGTCCTCAAGTTAAACCATGTTTATCCAGGCTCTACCACTGCGGCTAATAGTGGGGATGTGGGGGTTAATACTTCAACAGAGATTGATCCCGCTCAAAGCCTTTTAATGGAAATGTTTAGTAAGATCCTTGGCAAAAATCAGGTTGGATCCATGGCCGGAGATTTAAGTCAAAACATGACAGGCGTTATGCAGGATGTTTATAACTTAGGGAATCAAGAAATCGTTGCTGCTCCGGGTTCGGGCCAGGCGGGTGCTATGAATGCAGTGATTGCTAATAGTTATAACAATATTGCGAATGCCCAACAGGTCGGTATCGAAATGATTAACCTCGTGGTTTTTGCTGTGCAAGAGGTTTATGCACAGATTGAAAATACAGCGAATAGCGATCTTGCTCAGGACAACAAATGGTCTAGAACTATGGAAATTCTAGCGGGGACAGGTCAAGGAGCTGGAGGAATTGCTGCAGCAGTTGACCCTGCAGTTGGAACGTACATTAACTCAGGGGTTCAGGTTTCAGAAGCAGCACTGGCCATTGTTTTACAAAATCACTTAGTTCAACAAAGTTATACTTTGGGTAGCATGATCATGTGGTTACCTTTGATTGTTACGACCTGTATTTCTTTGTTTACGGCAGGGATCTCTTTCGCTCTGATCGTTCCTATTATGCCCTTTATCTTGTACTGGGCAGGTCAGATTTCCTGGTTGCTCAGTGTGATGGAAGCCATGGTTGCTGCGCCATTACTCTGTTTGGCTTGGGCCGCACCGGGTGGGCATCAACATTGGGGTAACACCCTCACTGGGGTAAGAATCCTGATTGGGATTGTCTTTAGACCCGTCTTAATGGTGATTGGTTTATTCGCAGCGTTGATCTTAACGTTCGTGTTAATCCAATTTTCATCACAAGCGTTCCAGATTGTTTCGAGTCAGGTCTTGAGTTTCGCAGCCAGCTTTACCTCAACACCTCCTGTATTCTGGGCGGGAACGACGACGGTTTATACGGATCCAGTCAGTATTACTGAAGGTATCTTGGCAGTGCTCATGTTGCTCTTATATTGCTCAATCATGGTCATGGCCTTTACGAAGTGTTACTCGACCATTTATGCAATTCCTGAGCATGTCTTGAAATGGATTGGCGTGGATGCCAGCAGTGGCTCAGCTCAAGACATGGAAAAACTGACGGGTGGCGTTACACAAAATGCAGGCCAAGCCGGTCAAGCAGCGGGTAGTACGATGACTCAAGGCGCTCAAACGCAATCCAGTCATATGTCACAAGGGGGCCAAGCAGATCAAAGCAATGCTTCAAGCGCTATGAGAGCAGGCGATGCTGGGATGGCATCTGGTAATGCAACGTATAAAAAAATGAACCCAAAAACAGCTGGTCCCGGTGGCGGTTCAAGCGATAGTGGCGGTGATACTCCTACTCCTCCTGCAGCCTAAGAATTGTCTAAAAAGGAATCAAAAGATGAAAAAGAAAAATAAGATTTTTGTCAGCTTGTTAATCTCTCTCTCTGCAAGTGCTTTTGCCGATGTCATTTCAACAGGAGGCGGCGTTCAAGAAGGTCCCAGTGCTTTCGCTCAGAATATGGCTCAACAGGCGAATACCCAGACAAACCATTTGGCTAATATCGATACTGATTTAGCGTTCAGTGGTTTTCAGGAGCAACAGGTTTATCAAGATTCAGGCATGGGGGCTTTAAATGCAGCTTTTCCGTTGATTACGCCCATCCCTCAGAATCCTGTAACAGTGCCTCAGAATGCCTTGACCCAACAGGATTTTTGGCAATTATTTTGTGGGTTTAATCAGGGAGTGGGGTCAACGACCAGTAATAAAGGGGGGCCAGTGGCTTCACCCATAACCAGCAGCTTTATTGACCCCACGACGAATCAATTAGATTTAACTTGTGTTGACTCTTTTTCTTCAGCTAATGCGAACAATGTCATTCCCTTAGTAATGGCGTCTTCAAGTAATGTCGTGAATGCGGTCAATCCTAAAGAAACGGGTAATGGGAATAGCTCCAACGCTCAGACTTCTGGATCTAATCAGGTATCAGCATCCGTCCAAGGCGCCAATATCAATACCATGATTGCCGCCTTGCAAACATCGACGAGCAATCAAAATGCAGTTCAAAGTTATATTTCTGCATTAACAACGGCACCTACGATTGCTTCTAATCTTAACAATGGCTCTAGTGTTGCACCTGAAATGACCTTAATTTCAAGTGTATTGCAAGCAGTTGCCAATGATTATCAGGCACCTGATGCTTCTCAAAATTCTACGAATGCTCAAAATGCTCAAATGGCTGCAAAGATTCCTTCGATTGAGGCTTCAGTGAATCAAGTTTTTAGTCCGTCATATCTGGCTGATTTAGGTAAGGCTAATACGCCTGAATTATTAAGAATGTTGATTCTTGAAACAGCAAAAAGTAATCAAATTAAAGCGCTACAAGTAGAACAACAGGAAAGAGATAATGTCTTATTAGCGGCGATCTTGGCTGACTTGGTCAAATCTAATCAAAGTACTGCGGCGCTTTATCAGCAGGGTGTTACTCAGCAGCAAATTGAACAAGCGAATCAGAGTTTATTGATGCAGATTAATTATTCCCTTCAGTCTCAAAAAAGTAATTCAAAAGGAGGTTCACAATGAAACTCAGTCAATTAAGCCGTCAATTAAAAAGAACCCATACTGCTGTTTTATCGAGCCTAGTTTTACTGTCAGGTGTGTTTTCATCAGAAGTGGCTGTTGCATCAGGCGCGACGAATGATGGAACCATGACGATTACGGTTTCTAACTATACGAATTACCCAGTCCAATTTGGATTTAGAAACTGGGGAATGCCCCTTAAGGACGGTGTTACCATTGGAGGTATTGGGGTGACTAATAGCGCGCATTCGGATATTAAGATCGATTCATCGACGACCCTATTGGCCGATGATTCTGTCTCAATTCCTCCTATCACAGGGCCTTCCAATCCAGGTGTTTTATCGCTGACAGCCAATGTAGAGTTCAGTGATTTTGATAATCAAGTGGACCTTGGTGCTGACTACACAACAGGAAGCGTGATTACGGCTTGTTTTGATAGCGGAGTGGATAAGCTGTATACGTATCCGCTTTGGGACTTTTCAAATGACTGTGCTTTGGAAGGGTACAGCGAGTTGCAGTCGGGTTATAATAGTCATAGCCCCTTGGATGATTCTACCCATGAAGCACCTAGGTTTGATTTAGTTTTTGCGTCAGGTGGTAGTTTTGTGACTTTTATTTATTCCACTTCTTCGATTGAAAATGATGATCACAATAGTGGTGAACTTTTATTTGCTCAGCGACATAACACATTGATGTCTCCTGATGGACAAAATGCATTGGTCGTTTGTTTAACCTCAGCCAGTGGGGGGTATGCAGGAACGAATAGTACGAATGATGTACTTGGCATCAATGCTCTGCTACCTGGAGGTGGGCTAACTTTGAATGGCATGGGTGCTTATGCTAAGAACGGAGGAACGCTTTGGGATACGCTCAATTTTACTATTAACACGGCGGACCAAAGTGCCTGTACTAATTCTGATCAGGTTTTTGGTAGTGCGGTAGAACAAAACCCAAACGGAGAGTATTTCCCCGTACAGTAAGTTTTATTCCATCTCTTCAGATAAAGCCTCTCGATCCCCCTCCAGAGGCTTTATTTTTGCCTCGAATTTTTCAAAATCCCACAAAGTTTTATCCATCAGCTGGCTGGGCTGCACAGACCGTATCGCATGTAAAATATTGGAAGGAATCTTTGGATTTTCTTGGGCCAATTCTCTCAGTAATTTTCTCACTCGGACTCTCGCCAATTTTTCTTGAGAGCCGCATAAGTTACAGGGAATAATCGGAAA
>CANJUQ010000049.1 GCA_947478175.1 Thiotrichales bacterium
AGCTGGCTGGGCTGCACAGACCGTATCGCATGTAAAATATTGGAAGGAATCTTTGGATTTTCTTGGGCCAATTCTCTCAGTAATTTTCTCACTCGGACTCTCGCCAATTTTTCTTGAGAGCCGCATAAGTTACAGGGAATAATCGGAAAGCCAATCAGCTTGGCATATTCAATAATGTCGGTCTCTTGGCAAAAAATTAGGGGCCTAATTAAAATATTCTTGCCATTGTCTGAGAGTAATTTTGGCGGCATGGATTTAATCTGGCCTGAGTAAAAAATAGACATCAATAAAGTTTCATTCAGATCATCTCGATGATGGCCGAGGGCGATTTTGTTAAAGCCATTTTCTTCGGCATATCTATAAATATTGCCCCGTCTGAGTCTTGAACATAAAGAACAGTAAGTTTTTCCTTCGGGGATTTTATCCATGACGATGGAATAGGTATCTTTGGATTCTATGAGATAGGGAATCTCATGGGCCTCGAGAAAACTTTTAAGTTTGGAATCATCCCAGCCGGGCTGCTGTTGATCGAGCGTGTAAGAAAGAAGTTCGAAAGAAAAATTGGAGCGTTTTCTTAAAAGATTCAGCATCCAAAGCAAAGTAAATGAATCTTTACCCCCTGACAGACAGACCATGACGCGGTCGCCTTTTTGAATCATGTTGAATTTTTTCAAAGCAATTTGGGTGTAATGAAATAATTTGTCTTCGATCTTTTCAATCTTTTCGATTTGTGAATGGGTCATGGATGATCTCAGTGAAAAAGGCCGCGGATTATGCTGATTTCTCTGCATGGTTTCAATTTGGCGAAAAAAATGGAATCATGGCCGCCTTTTTTCGCCTAGAGATCGGGTTTTTAGAGGGTTTTTATGGGATATCAATATCTTTCCAAACAGCCAGATGCCAATGGCATCGTGCCTTACACACCAGAAGAACATGAAACCTGGAAACATTTGATCAACCGCCAAAAAGACGTGGTGAAGCATCGTGCCTGTGATGAGTTTATGAGGGGACTGGAATTATTAGAGTTGCCCTTAGATAAAATCCCCCAAAATCATGAAGTCTCAGAGAAATTAAAAAGCCTGACGGGTTGGTCTGTCGCCGGAGTTCCAGCAGTGATCCCTGCAGAAGAATTTTTTGGATTATTGGCTAACAAGCAATTTCCTGCAGCGACGTTTATTCGAATTCCTGAAGAATTAGATTATCTGGAAGAGCCCGATATTTTTCATGAAATTTTTGGACACTGTCCGTTATTAACGCATCCAGCGTATGCCGATTTTATGCATCGTTATGGAAACTTGGCTTTAAAGGCCAATAAAAAACAACGGACTCGGCTATTTAGATTGTTCTGGTACACCATTGAATTTGGCGTATTAAAAACCAACCAGGGTTTAAAAATTTATGGGGGTGGAATTTTGTCGTCTAAAGCTGAGACAGAATATGCGTTAGATAAAAATCATGGACCTGAATTAGAAGATTTGAATATTCAAAAAGTCTTAAGAACGCCATTTCGAATTGACATGATTCAGCCGAATTATTTTTTAATTAATCATTTTGATCAGCTCTATGAATTACTGGATCAAAATATTATGGGGTTAGTCGATGAGGCCATAGGGCTAGGCGATTTGCCTTATCACCCTAAGTTTTTACGGAAAGAAGAAAAAAAAGTTGGAGGGGCTTTTGATGACCATCCCTGTTAATGATGTAAATAATCTGGCTGACAAAAAATGCATTCCCTGCGAGGGCGGCATGCCAGCAATGGATTTAGACCAGGCCAAAATTTGGTTGGGTCGAATAGATCCTGCTTGGAAATTAGGTTCTGAGGGTCAAAAGATTTCTCGGGAATTTATTTTTAAGGGTTTTAACAAGACCATGGGATTTGTGAATGCGATTGCTTGGATTGCAAATCAAGAGTCCCATCATCCTGATCTTGAAATCAGCTATGACCGTTGTACGGTTCATTTTCAGACGCATGCTGTCAAAGGCCTGACAGAGAATGATTTTATCTGTGCAAAAAAAATTGATCGGCTATTAATCAATTAGTTTTATTTTTTTATTTTTTTAATTTTAATTTTTTTTATAACAACAAGGAGTCACTCTCTATGATCACATCAACTGCGACAGCCCATTCGGTGTCAATGGTTACTTTTATTGTCGCGCTGGTGGCAGTGTTAAACCCCATTGGGAATGCGGCTCTGTATATCGGCATGTCTGCGGATAGAACCAAGCATGAACAGCATCGTATTTCGATGATCTGTGCAATGGCCGTGGCTATTATTTTATTGTTAGCCTTGTGGATCGGCATGCCCATGCTGGATGTCTTTGGAATTAATTTAAGTTCTTTCGAAGCGGCAGGCGGTCTGATTGTCATGTTGATTGGCTTAAGAATGGTTCGTGGGGGTTCACATACCCATGTGTATGACACCAAACAAGGCCAAGCGGAAGAGAAGCAAAAACATTCTATTTCTGTCGTCCCCTTGGCGATTCCCATTATTGCGGGTCCGGGTTCGATTACGACGGTAATTGCGAATTCAAAAAATTTCCCAACGTTGCATGAGCGTTTAGAGTTATCAGGCGTCATGATTTTAATTGCGATTGGAATTGGTTTTGTTTTATTTTTCGCGCCTTTTATTGGTCGTTGCTTAGGCGAAGGCGGCATGAGAATTGTGACTCGTGTGATGGGTTTATTATTAACAGCCATTGCTTTACAGATGCTTGCATCAGGGTTGGCTGGTTTGTTCCCAGGCTGGCTTTAATTAGGCCCCCTCGCTGCCACCTAACGCGGGCGAACACGAGGTTCGCCCCTACACCTGTCCTATTAGAAAAATCGAACATCGTGTTAATTTTTTATGATTTTTGAATATCCCCCAGAACTGCCCATTACTGAAAAGATTGCTGAACTCTCAGAAGTTTTACAAAAATCTCAGGTGGTTATTATTGCGGGGGATACGGGGTCTGGGAAATCCACCCAGCTTCCCAAAATATGTATGCAGTTGGGCTTGGGTCATAACAAGCCCATTGCGCATACGCAACCTCGTCGAATTGCGGCGACGGCTCTGGCCTCTCGGATTGCCAGTGAATGCAAGACTAATTTGGGTGATGGCGTCGGTTATAAAATTAGGTTCTCATCCCAAGTTTCACAGAATACCCAATTGATCTTAATGACTGATGGGATTTTATTAGCTGAGCTAGAACAAGATCCTCTGTTATCTCGTTATGATTTAATCCTGGTCGATGAGGCCCATGAAAGAAGTTTAAATATTGATTTTTTATTGGGCTGTCTGAAAAAAATTCTAGCCAGACGCAAAGAATTAAAATTAATTATCACGTCGGCAACATTAGATATTGAGCGATTTTGCCAATTTTTTAATCAGGCCCCCAAAGTTCAAATCGAAGGTCGGACCTATCCTGTTCAGACAATTTATCAGCCCTTATTATTAGAAGACTCTCGAGAGGCTTTGTCTTTATCTGAAGGAATCTTGGCGGCAGTGCTGTCTTTAAATTCAGAAGATCTTGGAAGGGGTCGAGGCGATATTTTAATTTTCTTGCCGACTGAACGAGATATTCATGAGGTCGAAGAAGTTTTAAATAAAGCCAAGTTATTTAACACAGAGATTTTGCTTTTATTTGCGAGACTTTCGAATCAAGCCCAGCAAAAAATTTTCGAAACTAGTACTAAGCGTCGAATTATCTTATCGACTAATGTCGCCGAGACGTCTGTCACCGTGCCTAATATTTACTATGTCATTGATTCAGGATTGGCCAGGCTTAAACGATATAACTATCGATCTAAAGTTGAGAGATTACCCATAGAGTCTATTTCACAAGCTTCTGCAAATCAGAGGCAGGGGCGTTGTGGTCGAATTGCGCCAGGGGTTTGTGTTCGGCTGTATAGCAAAGAAGATTTTTTATCTCGGCCTGAATTTACAGAGCCCGAAATTTTAAGATCCAATTTGGCGGCTGTGATTTTAAAAATGAAAATTTTAAAACTGGGGTCCATAGAGACTTTTCCGTTTTTAGAACGACCTGAAAATACTTTAATTAAAGATGGTTTTTTATTACTAGAAGAACTCATGGCGTTAGATGCCAATCAAAATTTAACTCGGATTGGCCGTGAGATTGCGAACTATCCAGTGGATCCCAGATTAGGCCGTATGTTAGTCGCCGCGAGTCAATATAAAGTGCTAGAGCCTGTATTGATTATTGTGTCTGGACTGGCTGTTCAAGATCCTAGAATTAGACCCATGGAATCCCAAACTAGGGCCGATCAAATTCACGCAGAATATAAACATCCCAGTTCGGATTTTTTAAGTTTTTGGGTGTTATTTAAAAAATTAGAACAAGCCAAAAATAATTTATCTAAGAAGAATTTTTTAGAATATTTAAAAGACCATTTTATTTCGCCGATTAGATACAGAGAGTGGCTGAGTGTTTATCAAGAATTATTAACCGTCGTTCCGTCTTCCGCCGTAGGGGCGGACCTGCGTGTCCGCCCTCAAGTAGAACATGTCCGCCCTCAAGCAGATATTGAAGAAAACTTGATAGAACAAATTAATAAAAAATCATTATTAATTCACCGGGCTTTATTGACTGGATTACTGGGCCATATCGGGCATTTAGATTTAGATAAAAACTATGCAGGTCCTCGCGGAATTGGGTTCCAATTATTTCCTGGCAGTGTGTTTGGACGAAAGAAAACGCCGGCTTGGATCATGGGTTATGAGTTAGTCGAGACCAGTAAAATATTTGCCAGAATTGTCAGTGAAATTAATCCGGATGAAATTGAACGAGCCGCGCAGCATTTGATTAAACGCCAGTACTTTGAACCCCATTGGCTCAAGGCTGGATTTGTCGGTGCGTTTGAAAAAGTTAATTTATATGGCCTAGAAATTATTCCCAGAAGAAGAATTAATTACAGTAGTTTGAATCCCCAAGAAGCCCGTGAATTTTTTATTCGGGGGGCTTTGGTCGAACAAGAATTAGAAGAAAAAGATGAAAAAGATCAGAAATTAAAATTTTTATTGGCTAATAAAAAACTCAAAGAAGAATTATTAGAATTTGAGCATCAGCAAAGAACCTCTGGATTATTAGTCGATGACAGTGTTTGTTTTGAATTTTTTAATCAGCTAATTCCTGCTGATATGGCAGATTTAATTAAATTTAAAAAATGGTATGGATTATTAGATTTTTCAGACCAAAACAAATTTTTTTATACCCGTGAATTTTTATTGGCCTACACGCCGTCTGAAACGATGCCCTATCCGTCTAGTTTAAATTTTGGGCCAGTGAAATTAGATTTGTCTTATCATTTTGAGCCGGGGACCCTAGATGACGGCGTGACATTAGAAATCCCGGTGGCTTTGTTAAATCATGTAGATATTAAGAAAACCAGTTATTTGGTTTTGCCCTTATTAGTCGAGAAATGCGAAGCTTTAATTAGAACCTTACCTAAATCCAAAAGACTGGCCTGTTCACCGCCGGCGACTTATGCCCAAGTGATTTTTGATCTGATCGATAAAAAAAATTTTGCGATGCCCAATGGTGTTTTGATTGGATTAATTAATTTCATGGCCCAAGAACTTTCCAGAATTACCCGTATTGAAATTGACCCTCGAGATTTTCGAGAATCTGACTGCCCCACGCATTTGCGCATGAACTATCGATTGAGGGATTTAAAAAATCAGGTGATTGCAGAGTCTCGAGATTTGATTTTTTTACAAAGAGGGAATCAAGAAAAAGCCGAGACAGCCGTTAAATCTATTCATGACTTTGCTGAGCGAGAAAAATTAACTAGCTGGGACTTTAGGGATTTGCCAGAAAGTATTGAAAGCGAAAGAAATGGCGTGGTTTATATCGCTTATCCAGCGCTAATCGACTGTGGAGAGAGTGTTAAATTACAAGTGATGTCGTCTTTAAAGACCGCTCAGCAAGAATCTCAAAAGGGGATTTTAAAATTATTTTTATTGGCGTTACCTAAAGAAATTCAAATACTCAAAAGAAAAATAGTGGGCATCGAAAGTTTTGTTTTATTAGTTAAATATTTAAACGAAAATTATCTAGATGAATTTGTAGAAAGTGTTTTTTCAGAAATTTTTAATATTCAAAATCCCCAAAATATTCCCCGAACAGAACAGGATTTTTTAGAGCGATTAAATCAAAAATCAAAACTGTCTGAAGCTGGGGTTAAAAAATTAGTTTTGTTAAACCCTATTTTTTCTTTGTATCAAGAAATCAAAATAAAATTAAAACAAGCGCCGAGTAAATTAGTTCTGGAAGATATTGAAGCCCAGTTAGATTATTTAATTTACCCAGGGTTTATTAAGCATACCCCTCAAGAATGGCTGCTTAGATATCCCCTATATCTAAAAGCAATTTTATA
>CANJUQ010000050.1 GCA_947478175.1 Thiotrichales bacterium
TTAGTGGCGGCAAAAATTAAAGATATGTATCCAGAGCTAATTTATTGAGCGCTTTTATGGCGATTTCTTCAAAGGTTTTTTTATTTGAGAGGGATTTTATGAACTTCACCCAAATCATGGGCCTATTAAAAAACGCGAGTCTGTATGATCTTTACCGACTGCAAGTGGCGCTCAAAAATCAAATGGAAGATCCCGAAAAAATTCATCAGGCTCGTAATGCTTTTGCTGTCGGAGATATTGTTTCTTATTTTGATGCGCAGGCTAATACGCTTTCCCAGGGCTTGGTGTTAGAGAAAAAGTCTAAAAATTTAATCATTAAAGATTGCCAAACTCATAAAAATTGGAATCTGCCTTATTGCATGATCAATCTTTTTGGAAAAGACAGTGAACTTAAAACCCAGGGCAAAGAAAAGCTCAGTAAAAATAATCTGAAAGTCGGGGATTGGGTGGGTTTTGACTATGAGGGAAAAAATTACTCGGGTGTGATTAGTAAATTAAATTTTAAGACCGTGAACTTGACGACTCGAGACCATAAAAATTATCGCGTGCCTTATGGGATGCTGTTTAAAATTATGGAAGGCGAGTGTGAGCAGGCGGTGCAGGGTGAATGGTTTTTGATTGAGGGTGAGCTCGAGGCTTAGATGAAGTACAAAAACAGCAGCTCAAGAAACTGAATGAAGGATGGGAATGATGGACAACAAATTATTTAAACGGCTAGTTGATAGCATGGATCAAATGAATGAAATCACTCGGGGTAAACAGGTGCCATCACGTGAGTTTTATGTAGATGCCAGCCGCTAACTCAAATTTTTATCACAGATATCAAGATTGGGATATCGGAAAATATTGGGTCAATTTACCTCCAAAAATGACGGGTATTTTTACTTCTTGTTCCTCTGGCTGGGATCGACAAAACTTAGGAAGAGCTGAATCATGATATTTTTTTTGGGACCTCACTATGAAATATAGAGATTTATCTGATCAGGATAAGACCGAGCTAGAAAGCGCCTTAAATTACATGAAAATGGAAGAGTTAAAAAAATGCAGAAAAACTGCTCCCAATGGCTACTACCATGGCTTTATGTAGTTCTTCTTCAGAAAATCCTTTAGCTGCTTCCGCTTTGGCATAGGTTCCATCAGCGACCAAAGTTAATTTATGTCCCAAATGAAACCCCTGAACAGCAGTAGATAACACGCATTTTGTTGTTCCGTACCCGACAAGGTAAATAGGTTCAGCTTTTTGACTCTCAATAAACTGTGAAAATTCAGGATTGGAGTAACAAGAAAAAATTCTTTTCTCAAAATAAAATTCATCTTCTCTTGGCTCAAAGCCTTCTACAAAATCAGAAAACTCAGGAAGGTTTCGATTAAAAATAGGAGATCTCTCGACTTCTCTAAAATGCTGAACATGAGCGATCTTCCAATTTAGTGACCTGGCAAGCTCAAGCATTCTTTTTGCATTGTTTAAACTAGGTTCAATGCCGTTAAGATAAAAGGGGCGGTTTACAGTTGTGTATTCTTTCTGAATATCGATAACGACTAAGGTTGGCATCACTTCTACTTCGGTAAGATTGAAAAAATACTTTTAAGTTTTTTAATGGGAAATAAAAAAATACCCAGGCCTAGTAAGATAATTAAAACACTGATGATCTTGATAGGTGAAAGTGTTTCATGAAAAAGCCAATAAGCGCTTAAAAATCCAAAGATAGGAATCAATAAAGAGAGCGGGGCGACTTGAGAGACAGGATATTTTTTTAATAAAAAACTCCAGGCGCCATAGCCAAAAATCGTTGTGATATAGGCTTGAAAGAAAATCGAAAAAACGGCCTGGGCAGTCAGGTCGTGAGCCAGATGTAAAAATGGCGTACTGCCTTTCACTAAGTAAGTCAAAATAAATAAGGGCAGCGCTGAAAATAAGCTGGACCAAGTCATAAAACTCAAAAGATTTTCTGGTTTGTTTTTTTTAATAATCAAATTGCAAAGGCTCCAGGAAAAAGCGCCAAACAAAATTAATCCGATGCTCAGTAATGAGGTCTTACCCGGCGTTGAAAAAATAATGATTAAAAGCCCAGTGAGTATAAAAACCATCCCTAGATATTTAATTCTTGTGAACGATTCATTGAGAAAAATGACACCCCATAAAACAGTTAAAATGGCGCTGATCTGTAATAAAAGAGAAGCTAGACCTGGAGAGATGCCCAGAAAAATCCCTAAATTCACCACGCCCCAAAGACCTATGCCAAAAATGACTCCATAGAGTATGCAAGCGCTCATATGGCCTTTAGGTCTTTTAAGAAAAAAGATCAAAGGAATCGCACAAAGTAAAAATCGTAGAGCCGTCAACATGAAGGGGTCTAAGGTATCAAGGCCCAATTTAATGACGGAGTAATTGCAGCCCCAGATCAACATGATCAAAAGGGCTAAAAACAAATGAGATTTTTTCATTTAGAACGCATCGCAATCACCAGATAACTAGAAATAAGCGTAATCAGAATGCCCGTTATCTGAAGTAAATCTAAGTGTTGATGAAAAAACAGAATGTCCGTTCCAATGGCGACAACGGGATCTATATGACTCAATACGGCAATCGTCGTGACGCTTACTTTTTTAATGCCGTTGTAATAAAGCATATAAGCCAACGCTGTATGAACAATGCCCATCAAGATTAAATAAAACCCAGCTTGCCATTGGATAGAAGCCAAGAGTTTATAACTGACCCAGGGAAGCAATAAGACCGCGCCGGTCATCAATTGAATCAGCGTGACCATCGGGGAGGGAATATGGCGAATGGGTTTGGCAATGATGGTGACGAGGGCATATAAGATACCTGCTAATACGGCACAACTGACGCCTATTAATAAATGGCGTTCATTGGGCTGAATAATGCCATGAGCGGATCCTGCATGATTGAATAAAAGTCCGGTGGTTAAAATGACGCCAATAAAAGATAAAAAAATCAAAACCCATTTTGAAAACACTACTTTTTCTTTGAAGCAAAAGATTCCCAAAATAACTAAAAATATGGGCTGTAAATAATAAGAAACATTGCCAATCGTAATAGATGCATATTTAAAAGATTCGAAAAGTAAGACCCAGTTAAGAACTAAAAAAATGCCACTGAAGATAGTGAGCATGACTTCTTTTAGGTGAGCTCGTTCAAATTTAAATAGCCCTTGCTGATAACAGAAAATAGCTAATACAACCCCGCCAATTAAACAGCGAGACCAGGCAATATCCATCATGGGTAAGCCCGACCAGAGGACGAACATGCCTAGTGTTCCCCAGATAAACATAGAGACGATGATTGAAAACATATTGATGATTTTTTTTTAAGAGGGTTATCTGGCCGCTATTAACTCAAATTTTTATCACAAATATCAATATTGAGATATCGGGAAATACTGGGTCAATTTACTTCCAAAAATGACGGGTGATTTTATTGGCCCAGCTTTATCAGCGCGATCATCAAACTGGAAACCAAGGATTCACGCTGGCAGCAATATTACTATTTGGTAAAGACGATGTAATTCGATCGGCCGTGCCTCACTACAAGACAGACTGTATTAAGCGTGTGGTGAATGTGGATCGATACGACGACCGGGAAATTGTGATTACTAATTTGATTGATAGTTACGAGCTCGTCATGGCGTTTATTGAAAAACATTTGCCAGACCCTTTTTATCTGGAAGGCACTCAGCGTATTAGCCTCAGAAATAAAATATTTCGTGAAATCGTTTCGAATATGCTGATTCATCGTGAATACATGAACGGCTCACCTGCCAGATTGATTATCGAAGCAGATAAAATTATTGCTTCCAATGCGAATAGACCGCATGGTTTTGGTCCGATTAATTTAGAAAATTATGAGCCATTTCCCAAAAATCCTAACTTGGCTGCTCTTTTTAGAGAGATGGGTCGAGCTGAAGAATTGGGTTCTGGGATGCGAAATTTGTTTCAATATACCAAGGCTTATACGGGCGCAGATCCTGTGATTTTGGAACAAGACGTTTTCAGAATAGAGCTTGCGCAACCGTTAGTTTCTCGAGTGACCACCCAAGCTACCCCACAAGCTACCCCACAAGTTACCCCACAACCTGAGAAAGCTGAGATTTTATTAGCGTTTTGTTTAATGCCTCGTTCTAGAAAAGAAATGATGGAGCACTTAGGGTTAAAAGATGTGAACCATTTCAGAGAAATGATTCTGAATCCATTGGTTGAGAAAGGTAAGCTGGTCTTAACTAAACCGGATGTTCCCAATAGTCCAAATCAGAAATATCGGACGGTTGAACGGGAAGATAAATCTTGAAGAAAATTTTAGGGTGAGCTGGGTTCTTAGACTGCTTTTTTAATCCAAAGCCAGAAACCCAATATTAATACCGTCACTCCACCAAAAATGACAGCCATTTGATTCAAGCTATCCAAATGAATCAAGCTAAATAAAACCAGCCCAATGCCGGTGAAAAACATTTTAATGCTGCTTTGGACGGCGCTTGCTGCGCCTTTGTTTTTGCTAAACCCATGCATGCATAAAGACAGCGTCAACGGCGCGATGATGCCGCATAAAAATCCCATCCCACAGCCCCAAATCAAAACAATAACAATTGATTTAAAGCCCATCATAAAAATTAATAAAAAAAGCCCGCCGTAAATCACATAGCTATAAACCAAAGTGGAAAATAATTTTTTAGAGTCAATTCGATACAAAGATTTTTGGAGCGCCAAAGCCCCTAGCATCAAACTAAAAGCGTAAGCACTATTGATAACCCCATTTAACCAGGGAGGAACGCCATGGGTATGCAGCACAAAAGGCAGCATGTTATAGAACCCAATGGTGTACACGTAAATTAAAGCTGACAGCAGGCTCATGATGAAAAAATAACGATGGCGAAATAAATCAGAATAAATTTTTAAGATATTCAGAAAATTATTTTTACCAAGATTATTTGGCTTAATTTCGTGATGAGTTTCTGGCATCCAACGGTACAAAATAAAAAAGACAGTCAAATTCATCAGCACTAAAACACCCAAAGACACATGCCAAGAAGACAGACTTTGGATCAAGCCGCCTAGTACAGGCGCAATGCCGGGAGACAATTGGCTGGTCAGAGAAAAGATAGAAAAAGATTTTTTCAATTGGACTGAATCTTTTGAAATATCCGTGATCATGGCTCTGGCAATCACAGGGCAGGCTGCGCATCCAATAGCGGTCAGAATTCGGCTGAGATAGAACAGGGTAATATTTTCAGCGAAAACTCCCATTACTAATCCAATTAAACTAACTCCTAATCCCACTAAGACGACAGATTTGCGACCATATTGATCACTGGCATAGCCGTAAAATAATTGTCCAATGCCTAGCACCAGCATGTAGAGCAGTACGCTATTTTTTATCCAAGTCTGGGAAGCGTGAAGATCTGTTTGAATATAAGGCAATGAAGGTCCAATAAAATCGACGGACATCAGCCCAATAATCAAAATCAAACAACTGAATCCAAGGGCTATTGAATAACTTTTTTGAAGGCTCAATTTAACAATCCATAGTCTGAAAGCTTCTGTTTAACTAAAAAACAAAATTTCTCCAAGGCTGTTTTTTCAAGATCGGCTCTCAAAGTAATCCTAACAGCGGCCATTCCTTGGGGAACAATGGGGAAAAAGACAGGAGAGATAAAAAATCCGTGTTGAATTAAAAACGCCGATAAATCATTTGCAATGTGGCTTTCAAAGCAACGAATCAGCCGAATGGGAGAAAAACTTGATTTTTGATCGGTATGAATCAGGAAATCAAAAAGTTTTATATTATTTTTTAACTTTTCTTGAAGCATATTTAATTCTGAGGTCCTATGAATTTCAATAGAAGCTAGACCTGAGCCAATAGCAGCAGCATTGAGGCTTTGAGACCAGTTACTAGGGCCGCCGTAACGATGAATTAATTTTAATTTTTGAGAGTCGCCTGACAGGATCAAGCCACCACTTGCTCCAAAGGCTTTTGCTAAAGAAGCCACAATGATGGTTTTGTCATTCAAATCAGAGAAAAAAGTTCTTGCATAACCCCATCCCAATCGACCGAACATTGAGAGTGAATGAGAATCATCGATGTATAGAAATAGTCCATATTTATTTTGAAGCCCTATCAGGCTTTTGTAAGCGTCACAGCAACCCCATCTACACAGCCTAATTTTTCTGTTTAAGATGACGCTCCTGTTCAATCACAGGAGATGTTTTATGAGACTAAAAGATATTGATGAAGCGGCTTGGTCTGCGCTTTATGCAGAATGGAAAGCGTCCAAA
>CANJUQ010000051.1 GCA_947478175.1 Thiotrichales bacterium
AAATAAAATATATTATTGTTTTTTTATAGATTTTTATCTTTTTATTATCACCAAAAATATTCTTATAATTTTTTAGCTGCTCTTGTGTAATTTGATATAACACATGCCGACATAACCCATGATCTTTGTCTAATTTCGGATGATCAAAATCATCTTTCGAATCTCTGTCATGCCAATCTTTTCCATAATCCGCATGGATTTTTGATTAGGCATGGCCGTAAAAGAAACCACTTCTTTTAAATTAAATCTCTCAAACGCTTCGTGTAATACAAATTTCGCGGCCTCCGTCGCATAGCCTTGGTTCCAGTGCTTTTTAGCAATGCGCCAGCCGATCTCTACAGCTGGCATAAAATCCGCTTCAAAACTTGGGACAGATAAACCTACAAAGCCGATAAAAAAACTTTATTGATTTAGACTGAAGAACTAAACAAATAAGGTAACTACTTAAAAACTATTGATTAGGTAAGAAAAACATATAACATACGCATAAACACCTATGCGCATAAGCGAGGATTATCATGAGTAGCGTCCGTTGGAATGTTGCCGTATCACCAAGTACCGATCAATCCGTCAGAATGTTTCTTGCTGCTAACGGCGGAGGCAGAAAAGGTGATTTATCTCGATTTATTGAAGATTCAGTGCGGGCAAGACTTTTTGAAAGCGCGGTTGAGCAAGCTAAAGACGCTAGCTCTCATCTAACAGAAAGCCAGTTGACCGAATTAATTGATGAAGCTGTTCAGTGGGCTCGTAATAAATAATGCTAGTAATTTTAGATACGAACGTATTAATTGGTGCTCTGATTTCACCAAGTGGCCATCCACACATAATTTATGACGCCTGGTGTTCTGACCGTTTCGAGCTTTTAACTTCATTGATACAGCTAGAGGAAATACGGCAAGTAAGTCGATACCCAAAATTAAAGAGAATCCTCCCTCCTCATCGAGTTGGTACAATGATCAATAACATGCAGAGAGCAAGCATTCTTGAAGATCTTCCAGAATTACCAGCAGAAATAAAATCTCTTGATCCAAATGATGATTTTTTACTGGCCATGGCATTGGCAAGTAATGCAGATTATTTGATAACAGGAGATCGAAAATCAGGCCTTCTTCAGCTTGGGAAAATTAAAAGAACCAAAATTATAACCCCTGCTGTTTTTTGCTTGGATATCTTATCAATTAGAAACTAGGCCATTAAAAATGGCGTCACCCATAACCCGATACTTTGAAATAGATCTTCTTGAACTGCCCCTGACGGAAAACACTTGTTTAACGACAGGGGCGCCCCAAACCTCAAAATCCACCCAAAAATCCCCATAACGCCATACGGAAAACTCTGTCGCCATGTTAAGGTGTGCGGAAAATAGGTGTGGGATGTTTTGCGTTGTTTTTGTAAGTATTGATTGTGTTGTGGCTCAATATCGCTACAATTAATCTCGTTTTACTTAAAAGGGTTTAATTATGAAGGCTGCAACAGTCAGAGCACGAATAGATGAAGAGTTAAAAGTGGATGTAGAGCACGTTCTTGGTGAATTAGGCCTATCTGTCTCTGAGGCTATTAGTCTTTTTATGGCTCAAATTAAACTCAGGAGGGGTATCCCCTTTGATATTAGCGTTCCAAACAGCGTTACGTTAAAAACTTTTAAAGACACGGATGCAGGTAAAAATCTAATTCGCTGTAAAAATTCAAAAGACATGTTTGAAAAATTAGGCATCTAAATGTTTGAACCCGTCTATACAACGCGATTCGAAAAAGATTTGAAAAAAAGCCTCAAACGAGGAAAAGACCCTGAGAAAATCAAAGAAATTATTGATCTTATTTTGGCTGGTAAAGCGTTACCAATTAGATGCAGTGACCACTGGTTAGTTGGAAATTATGTTAACCGCAGGGAGTGTCATATTGAACCAGACTGGTTGCTGATTTATTTCCCAGGAAAAAAAGAAATTGTGTTTGAAAGAACAGGCACGCATTCAGACTTATTTAAAAATTAAGGTTCAGGGGTTTTACGAATGTTAGTGGGTTATATGCGGGTCTCGTCAGAATCAGAACGTCAATCGACGGATCTCCAAAGGGACGCACTCATCGCCGCTGGTGTCGATGCGAGACATCTTTTTGAGGATCACGCCTCAGGTGCTAAAGATGATCGACCGGGCCTAGCTAAAGCATTAGCTTTTTTAAAACCAGGTGATGTTTTAGTTGTCTGGAAATTAGACAGACTTGGCCGGTCTTTATCGCATCTATTGACCATCATTACTTCATTGAAAGAAAAAGAAGTCGCCTTCAAATCTTTAACAGAAGGCATGGACACAACGACCCCATCAGGTGAGTTGTTGTTCCACATGTTCGCCGCATTAGCCCAATACGAAAGATCTCTCATACAAGAGCGAGTCATCGCCGGATTAGAAGCCGCCAAAAAACGGGGCAGAGTAGGAGGGCGCCCTCCAGCTATTACAGGTGAAAAACTAGAGGCCATTTTGGAAGCTCTGAAAAATGGCATGTCTAAGTCAGCGGCCTGCCGAAATTTTGGAGTAAAAAGAACAACCTTGATTGAGACGCTTTCTAGAACTAGTGATTATGGCTAAAAATTGGCTTGAAAATTGACGAATTAGCGCTGTCTTATCTAGAAGTAAAAATATATTTTTATGTTACATAATTAATGTCTATAATTCACATGGGAATTCATTAATTATAGGTGTTTATATGTCAAGTTTTTCAAATTCAGGTGGAGCGGGAGCAGGAACTAGTACTGGTGGAGACTCGGCAAGAGCTACCTTTAGTCAAAAATATGATCCATTCCTTCTGCAAGAAACTCGTGAAGACCTGCGTAGAGCTTTATACAATCTTTCAGAGGTATTCCTCAAAGAGAAAAATTTATTTGGAGATAAAAAGAAAGCAGGAATATTAGAGAAAGCTGCAAAACTTATAGGACCTGATGAAGATAGCGCTCAATCAGTATTAGTTTTTAGGTTAATTCAATCTGCTTTAGAAGATTCTCAAAAAGGTGGCTGGCGGGTGGATTCGCAAAAAACCAGAATTATTGAAGCGGTGTTACAAGTTATTAAAGCTGAAGAATATTCGCCTGAACTTAAAGAGAACCCCACTTTATTAAGAGAGGTATATTTAAGAAGTGTCGAGGCTTTTCTACAAAAAATACCAGGCTCTTCAAAAATTACCCATACTCAAGTTTGGTATAATGACGAAGAAAAAGCGAAGCTGGATGTCTTACATGGAGATGCCTTTGCAAACCATATGTTGAAAGAAGTCTGCTTCAAATATGAAGATAGGATAGATGGGTTCACCGCGCTTGACTTAAGTCAAACTGATTTAGGAAAACGTTTGAGAAGCTCTAGCACTGATGTCATTGCGCTTTTTTCAAGAATTCCAAAAAACATTACTGCTCTTAATATTTCTTCGAATGATTTTTATGATTTACGTAATGCCAGCACCACATCTCTTGTACGCGCACTACAAGCCGCACCGCAAATAGATACTTTAGTTCTCGGAAGCAATATAGGACTGGATGCAACACTTAGAATGATTGGTGGTCTTCCAGGCATGACGATTGGTCCAGGTGGGATTATGGGGCTGCTCAGAGATTTGCCAGCACATATTAAAACGCTAGACATCGACCTTGATGAGCTTTTAGTAGAAGGAGTCACACCTCGCCTAGTATTTGAGAGCATTCCAGAAACTGTGACTCATCTGAGATTTTCCTATGGCGATACTCGTATAGGGTCTTTTAAATGGCATGATCGCGTGAAACCATGGAAGCTAAGTCGAATAGAGGACCATCTAAAAAGTTTTGGCAAAGAGATTCCATCAGATTTAGAAGCTCAAGTTGACATCTCGCTTGATGATTTACAAAAAACTTGTGAGGCAGAGCAAAATCGCAGAATTGCTAAGTTTGTTTTGGCTGACCCTGATTGCAGCCCTAAAAAAAGATTTGAAGTCTTGGAGTCTCTTAGAGATATTTCAAAAAGATCTGCTCATTATGGCGAAGTTGCATCTTATTTGTGGGAACACTGTTATATGCTTTCTCAAAATTCATCAACAACTGCAACTTCCTCTTTTGCCTTTAGCCCAACGGTGACTACTAGCTCAAACGTTCATGACCGAAGCCTTCTAGATGAATCAATTAATTATGCCATTGCCGCTAAAGAGTCAGAGAAACTTCTTAAATTAATGACCTCAGGATCGGATGTTGTATTAGATGATAGTATTAAATCCTCTATGGATGAGCCAATGTTCAAACGAGTTCTGGCTTATGCAAAATCAAAAATAGGGACGGCTACTTTTGCAGTTGGTACCACCGTTCCAGTCTCTTTAGCTGATTTAGAAAGATTTGAATCGGCGGCTGCAAGCTCCAGTGATGTGACTGGAACAAAATAATCTCCATTCTCGGTACTAACTTAATCCCCCCGGTCACTGATCGCCATAAAACGAATCAAGTGACCGGGGGGATTTTTACTGGTGAATAAAAACCCTACCGCCCCCGCCCACCCCTACTCCGAGATTGTGGCTGGATCTCCTGTGATACAGATTTCGACAAAGTTTGATACTTTTCAGGTGCTTCTTTTTTAGGCTGCTCACTGCTCATGGCCTAATTAAAAAGAATCTACCTACAAAATCTCGTCACCAGACTCAGGTTTCTGGCCGCCTTTACGAGTAAGAATTTTGTAAAATGCGTCCATATCTGCATTTTTCGCACGCTTTTCAAAATAACTCTCTGTTTCAAGAGCTGCAATCTTCTCAGCAACGGCAATCGCAATAAACTGATTAACACTCGTTCGATCTGCATTGGCAATCCTAACCACTTCATTCTTTAATGATTGCGGCAAACGAAGTGCATAGGCATTGGATTTATTCATTTTTCAAACTCCTTTAAACAGTAGCCAGGCGTCACAATATCTATGTTGAACATGTGAGGAGCCACGCCAAAATCACGTATGTTAAAAGTAACAATCGACTTTGCTCCACCATTCACAGCGGCCTCAAGAACCATTTCATCTTTTGGATCTTTCAGCATAGGCCTCCACAGATAATGTATAAAAACCTTCTGGACAAGCGCCGCTAACGCATCAACAAATATGTCGGCCTCAGGCAAGCTAAGACCCGCCGCAGACCTATGTTCTGAATCTGTACATTTTGCGTCGTACTCCACAAACAATGGCACGCTAGCCAACATAATAAGTTCTTTGTTGAAAGCTTTTTTCAAAAGCGCTGCAGAAGCACCCGTTGGGCTCCGCATTGCAGCAACAATAACATTCGTGTCAAAAACATATTTATTCATAGTAAATGCATACTATTTGATATCTTCGGCAATATCAACTCTACCTAGCCAATTTTTACTTGTAAACAACCATTACCGCCCACGACCACCTCTACTCCGAGATTGAGCCTGGATGTCCTGTGATACAGATTTAGACAAAGTTTGATTCTTTTCAGGCGCTTCTTTTTGAGGCTGCTTAACCACTTTCAGCTTGCCAAGGTCTTTGCCTTTTGCGTGTTTTTCAATCATGACCTCTTGAGATTTTCGATGCGATCCCATTTTCTCAGAGGGCACCAATAAGCATTTCTTTGGATCCTCTGGATTGGCGCTTTCCAGCCTGATCACGCCATAATTTCTGCCAGCGATTTCCTGTAATCCAACATACGTCCCTTTGTCGCCTTCTTTGGGCTCCATGCTCACAGACACGCCCTGTTTTTTTTCATAAGCCCGTATCTCAGACTTCATCACCTCTTGGTATTTTTTCTGCATCGGGTCTTGCTGAATCGCTTTCGTTTTGGCTTTAGATTTTTGTAA
>CANJUQ010000052.1 GCA_947478175.1 Thiotrichales bacterium
AAAGAATCAAACATCCTTTGGAGTTTGGGCAAGTAAAGATCGATGTTCTTTATAAAAAATCTTTAAAAGATCTTCCAATGCAAGAAGTGGTTGTGAAAACAGGGATCTTAAAAATTGCCTCTCCCGAATTGGTCGCTTTGGATTTGTTTTTTTATTTAGGGAGAAGCGGCGGGTTAAATCATGTTGCAACGGTATTGTCAGAGCTTGTAGAGGAACTGGATGCTGAGAAGCTGTTAATTTTGGCCGATCAGATCCAAGAAAATTCTTGGCTCCAAAGACTTGGGTATATTTTGGATCAGTTGGAGACCATGGTTCCGGAAAAAACAAAAGAGCTGTCTGAAAAAATAGAAAGCTATTTAAAAAATAAAATGAAGGTTTTTGTTCCATTAGCCTCAGAGATCCCAAGGTCAGGATTTCCTAGGGTCAAAAAATGGATGATTATTGCCAATACAACGATTGAGAGTGATTTATGATTTCAGAAGATTTTGTTGAGGCCTGGAAGGAAAATGCGAACTGGAAATTGCTAGATATGGTCGAGCAAGACTTGATTATTAGTCGAGCTTTAATTTGTCTTTACAGTCATCCAGAAATTAAAACTAACTTAGTTTTTAGGGGTGGCACTTGTTTGAATAAATTATTCATCAAGCCACCTGCGCGTTACAGTGAAGATATTGACTTTGTTCAGCGACTCCAAGGCCCTATTGGTAAAACTATTGATGCGATCAGAGAAGTTTTATTACCATGGCTAGGGGAGCCAAAACGCAAAATTACTGAGCGTGGGGTAAAGCTCATTTACAAATATGTTTCAGTGGGCAACTTACCTGCCAAATTGAAATTAACACCAGTGAGCACTTCCAGGTTCTGCCATTAAGGCAAGAGCATTTTTCTATTCAATCAGAGTGGTTTGAAGGATCGTGTGATATTTCGACTTATGATTTTGAAGAACTAATGGCCACTAAATTGAGAGCATTGTATCAACGTAGGAAGGGCAGAGATTTATTTGATATCTGGTACGTGTTTAATTTTTGCTCTGTAAATATCGATCAGGTCATTCAGGTATTTCACAAATACTGTGAAAAAGAGGGGGCTCGAATTTCTCAAGATTTATTTAAAAATAATATGGAAGAAAAGCGTTTAAATACTGACTTTAGAATTGATATGAGCTTGCTACTTCCACCAGGGATTAATTGGAGTTTTGATGAGGCTTTTAAATTTTTCCAAGAAAATATTATTGAAAAAATTTAAGAATTAGCTGCCGTCATCGTCGTTGCCAGAAACAAAATATCATTCAGGCTCATAGAGATCGTTATGAGTAATAATTTTTCATGATTTCATTTACCGTAACCGATCCTAGAACCCCATCTACCGACACCCACTCTCCCGCGCGATAATTCAGGCCGCTATCTTTTAGACGGGGTTGTTTTAACCTGCTTTTTAAATTCAGGCTTAGATTCCGCGACCTGCTTTGGTAGCAGTGCTTCTAATTTTTTAGGGGTGTCTGCCTTAGGAATTTCTTCGAAGATATATTTTAAATACTCGAAGATTTTTAAGTCATGAATCTTGGCCGATTCAATCAGGCTATAAATATTCGCCGCAGCGTCAGCGCCTCGGACATTGCCACAGAAGGTCCAGTTTTTACGCCCAATCGTGAAGGGCCGGATGGCTCGCTCAGCCGCATTGTTATCGATGTCCAAGATTCCAGAATCAAGGTATCGACTGATGGGAACCCAATGATTCAAAGCATATTGCAGGGCTCTCGCCGTGCTTAGTTTTGGCGGGACTTTGGGATGCTGATCTTTTATATAGGCGTGCAGTTCTTCCAGGATGGGTTTGGATTTTTCCTGCCTGAGCTGGTAAACACCCTCTGGATCTAAGCCTTGTTCTTTGGCGATTTTCTCAATGTGATAAAGCTTCTGAATTAACTCCAAGACATGTTTGATAATCGGCAGCTTGGCTTTTTTACCCTCTGCTTTTTGGATGTCGGTGAATTTGCGTCGAAGATGGGCCATGCAGCCGACTTCAATAATGGCGCCATAGGTAAAGATTCGGTCATAACCTGAGTAGCCATCGACCTGGAGATGGCCTGTAAAATTCTCAAGCATCTCCAAGGGATGCTTACCTTCTCGCGAACTCCGATAGTCATATCTCACCCCTGTTTTATTCACATAGACCCACATATATCCCTGGTGGCTGGGATGATCTGGCTTTTTATTCGGGTCTTGCAGCAAGGTGACGCGAGTCTCATCAGCATGAAGATATTTTTCGAGCTTCATGTCTTCGAATAAATAATCACAGAGGGTTTTAACGCTCTCGCCCACTTTCATCATCCATTGGCACATCGAGTTCCTGGGCATGTGCACCCCTAGGTCTGCCCAGATTTTCTCTTGGCGATAAAGGGGTAAATGATGTTCATATTTAGCTTGAGCGATATGAGCCAAGAGACCTGGGGTTGCGATGCCTTTGGGAATAATTTGTGCTGGAAGAGGTGCTGTTCTCACACCCAATTCTTCGCGGCCTTTGACGGCATATTTAATTCTAATGTGCTGGATAATTCTCAAGTCCATAGGAACCACATCAAGCTTCTCAGTCACCTCACGGCCAATCTCTGTAAATTGCTCGCCATTGGGGCCAATGAGTTCAGACGCGGGCAATTCATGAATAACAGGGACGACTTCTAAGCCTTCTGGAAGCTCGGCTCTTTTTCTGGGGAGTTTAATTCTGGTGTGTCCAGCCACTTCCGTCGTTTCAGGCTCAAGATCCATTTCGGCTTGTGGGCCTAAATTGGCCTCAGGTTCATCAAAAACAAAAGATTCTTGACGCGCAAAAGATTCGGAAGATCTGACAAATCGACGAACCATCGCCAAGCGGAATTTTTCTTCCAGAATTAAAATTTTGAGATCTTTTTGCGCAATGATGTCTTTAAATTTCTTTTCTTGATCCAGCAGTTTTTGATCCTGATCAACGATCCTAGATTCTAAAAAATCCACTCTAGATTTGAGCTGTAAAAGTGGGTCTAACATCAGTAAAAATCACCAAATTTCAATGGCGAAATCATACCAAAAAACAGCCTTGAAGCCCAGTGTTTTCAAGGCTTTTTCCAGTAATTTTTTATAATTTTTAATTAGAAAAAATCAGAATAATTTAAACGCTGGTGGCCTTTTAATTTTGTAAAATCTAGGCCTGATAAAAGCCACGTAAGCTGACGTGGTTCCAGAGAAAAAACATCGCTAGTTGACCTGGGAACTTTGAATTTTTCTTTCTCTAAGCGCTTGTGCCAGATGCAAAATCCATTGAAGTCCCAGTAAAAAATCTTGACCCGATTGCGGGACTTATTAAAAAAAACATAGAGGGCTGTCTCTGTCGGATTTTTACCTAAGACGCCAGAAATAGTCAGGCACAGACCGTCGATGGATTTATTCATGTTCACTGGGAAGTTGGCGACATAGACCGGGTATTCAGGCAGGTGCATGAGCTGGGATCCTCAAAATAATTCCGTGAGGCAAGACAAGCTCGATCCATTCTGGAGAAGGCAAAGGTTTTTCAGTTTGCAATTTTAAAAAAGCAGGCGCTTGAATTTTTTTGAGGGGCTTAGGTTTAGCGAGGCGGTCAGGCGGGCTCAATCGTTTAAGGGCATAAAGAAAAGTCCGGTAATTAAGTTCTCGCTGATTGCAAAATTCGGTTTTAGAAAGCCCTGAACTTCTCCATTCTTCAAATAAAGAAATCCATTCAAATTTATTTTTTAATTTCATCACAATAAAACTCCTGGGTGATTGATCAGGAGCTAAATTTTACGCGGGGGAATGGCTAGCGGTAGGTGGGGTTCTAGGATCGGTTACCATTTACCCAATTAGGCTGACGAATAGGTTCATGAATGGAAAACTCTTTCATATGAGGCTTGATATCTAGAACGGGCGTTCCATCAATTGCATCTAAACCCTGTACTGTAATGATTTTGCCATGTACTTCTAAAATTTTAGCCGGTGAGAGTCCGATCTGGTTTTGCCTGTTTTTAGCGCGTTGAGCCAAGATACCAACCAAGGGCAGACTCTTATCATTTCGTGGATGACGTGCGCCGTTGATAATTTTATCTGGTTCAACCTTGTGCATGTAATAAATAACCTGCAGGTGAGAAAATTCTTTTAATCCATAGAGCGCTGATTCATCTAGATCTGGGTGGTTGATTTCTATTGTTGAAATCACTTCCCCCCAAAAATCATCTTCCAGCGTTTTACGTGAAGAATGAATAATCCCGATTGGAAAAAGTTTAATATTATTCACGATGCCATCCCATAAATTCAGCTTCTCCTTTGAGTTGAAATAATTTTTTAGTTTCGGGCTCTCTTTGCATTTGTTCCATGGCTGCAAGGAGGGCGCCTAGAACAATAGCCTTGGATGTATCGCCTAAACCGGCTTTAATCACTAAGCCACCCAATTCGATTTTATGGCGAGTATCCGCCTTTCTTTCATGCTTGGATTGCAAGGCTAATTTGGATTGAAGCCTGGCGATTTTTTTCTTAGTTTTGATTAATTCTTCTGAAGTATTCATTGCGATGTTTAAGTGATTTATAAAAATATTTTAAGAAACTTTATGATTTTTTTGAACCTAGAAATTCTGAAATTCCTTGCAATAACTCGGGGGAAAGTTGAATCAAATCTTCTTGAGGGCAATTTTGATGCGCTCCCCCATAGTTGTTATCAGTAGCCACGACAAAGAGCTGTGTTGGTCCTACTTTTTCTGAGACTTCTGCAATTTTTTTCGCGCGTTCCGCTTCAATAGGAAGCCTTTCTTCTACCGCTTTAAAAATTTGTTCTTTTGTTCCATAAGAAAAACCAATGGACGAAATAATGCTGGGATCAGTCAGGCTGATGCTATTAATGACTCGAGTCGGGAGCGGAAAATAATCCACTTCATATCCAAATTCTGTTTTTCGGCATTCTCCGGGGGGAAGGTGAGCTTCCTGAAAATCTTTAAACGTTTTTCCAGGTTTTAATTTTCGAGTCAGAATAGAAATAATTTGAGGCGTTTTTTCTTTGAAAGACATTTTGTGTTTCTACCTTATTAAATAATGATGGGCCAAAATGGGTGGACTGTATTCATGCAGAAATTTCTTTTGTCGCTGTTTTAATATTTTTTTGATCATCCGAAATTAGACAAAGATCATGGGTTATGTCGGCATGTGTTATATCAAATTACACAAGAGCAGCTAAAAAATTATAAGAATATTTTTGGTGATAATAAAAAGATAAAAATCTATAAAAAAACAATAATATATTTTATTT
>CANJUQ010000053.1 GCA_947478175.1 Thiotrichales bacterium
ATTTAAAAAATAGATAAAATTTCAGGCTGAAAAAGCCTTTTTTGCTCTAAAAATCAGCAAAAATTTCCAGAAAAGCAAAGAGTGACAACTTCATTATTGAAGTAGGAACTAATCTTGGTCAAAAGCAAGGTCTACGTACACACTAGGCCAGAATCAAAGTTAATTTCACTCGCTCAGAAAGCGTTAGACCAAAATAATAAAGTCATTATTTTCCCAGAGAACATCGCGCTCGATTGGCTACCCGGGACACAATTCCAATGGCAAGAATTAAATCAACAAGCCCAACAAAAAGGCGCAACGATTATTTTAGGCGCTCAGCAAGATCTCAAAGATGGCCCGTCCAACAACGTTCTGATTTTATTAGGCCAAGGGAATGGCCAAATTTATCCGGCCCGCCAACCCATGCCCATTGGACTCTGGCAGCCTTGGAAAACTAAAACCGATAATCGTCACTGGAACTTACCAGGAAAATTTAAATTACAGGGCCAAGAGACGGGTTATTTGATTTGCTATGAGCAAATTGTCCCTTGGACGATTTTAAGTCTGTTTTTACAAGCGCCCTACCCGACGGTGATTATCAGCGCGGCGAATCAGTGGTTTTCAATGCCAAGCGGTTATCTAAAACAGAATAATCATATGAAGGCGTTTGCGAGGTTGTTTGGAGTGGCGACAATGACGGCTGTGAATCATTAAGCCCCATAAACCCAATCTAAAACTTGAGGCAGTTTTTCCCAGTAAATGTCATAAGGCTGCAAATTTTTAATTTGATGAGCCAACATGCTCTGCCACTCCTTCGTCAACTCTTGAAGTTCAGGCCTAGTCTGGAGTTCACCCATCTTTGGTAACCCAATTTTCTTAAACTCACACTTTTCTTTAAGACAAAGCAAAATCTGATTTCTGTCAGCCTGTGATTTTTTTCTCTCAAATAAACAAACGACATCATATAAATCACGAGGCCTCATCCGCTCCACTAACGCTCTTAACTTCTCAGCGAAGATTTCTTCAAGGCAATAAGACTGAATTCTGGCTTTTAGCCCATCTGAATAAGGATGATGAATAGGACTCATGGCAGGTGGAAAAACTAATTTTTCATAGTGGGTCAAATCCAGCTTAATTCGCGCCCAGTCCCCCTGTCGCCTTAGAGGCCCTCTAAAACCAAGTCGACCCTCGACAGCCACGCCTCTTTTTGGTGTTTGGAATTCCTCAAATCGAATATCTGAATTCAATATCTCTATGCCTGAGTTGTCATAGATCCACTCTGAAATATTCAAAAAGGTTTTTTTAAGAAAATTAATATCCATGTGGTCTGGATCAATGACTGTAAAATCTAGGTCTTCTGAAAAACGATAGTCTTCAAAGAAGCATTTTTTTAAACAGGTCCCGCCTTTAAATACATAGGAACTCTTCAAAGATTCCTGCTCAGAAATTCCAGCTAAGACCCAGCTCAATACATAATCTTTTTCGATAATATTGGGAGAAAGCCCCAGCTTCCTAGCCCAATCCATGACCTCATATTTTTCTATCATTTAACTTCTCCGCTTACCGACTGCCAACTCTCTGGAATTAATAAATTCCACCTAGATAAATGTATCGCGCACTCCAAACCAGGATCGAGTTTTGAATACCCCTTGGTTATTTTTTGATGACAAAGTTCAATCAATGCTTTCTCTTCTGGGCAGTACTTTTCAGCTAAAAAACCCAATCTCTTACAAGCCACCCCACTATCAAATTGCTCAAGGTACTCTGACAAAAGAGGAATATTTCTTTTTTCTGAAGATAAATAATTAGAAAAAAAATCAGACACTGAACGAATTCCGCCCCCCATTTCTGGCCGGTACACTAAATCAAGCATTAACCGACTTGGGTCTGCCATCTGAATTTGAACATTACCTCTCCAAACTTTTTTAAACCCAAAAAATCGCTCTTTAGCCGAAAGATATAAGCAATATTCTGTTCCCTGAATAACAGGTCGGTAATTTGCCCTTTGCGCTTGGACAACAACAATAATGGATTGGAAAATTTGCTCAGTGAGTCCCCAATGTTCAGCTGCTGTCCAACCCGAAATATAACAAGGCGAAAATAATTTTTCGGTGATTCCAATGGGATCTTCAGGTGAAATATCAGCCGTATTTGATTCAATAGGTACTGGAATATAAACCCCAGGCGCTAGTCGAGTCAGCCACCCTTTTTGAGCATATTTAGACAGAATCTTTGCAGCAGAAATTCTAGGCAATTTAAGAATTTCTTCGGCATCCGAAATTGAAATAGGTCCTTTAGAAAGCCTAAGAAGATTGGATAAATGAGATCGTTCTAATTCACCTAGGCCTTGCAAGTTGTTATATTTTACGTTCATAAATTCAATTAATAGAAGAAATATGACGTGTAAAATATCATTATTTTAGCGATTTGTCACTTGCAACAATCAAAAATCATTGCGTTCTATTAAGAAAGAATGGGAGCATGTTACTATTCAAAAATGACTATTTGTGGCGATATCACCATGCAGACTCATCATTATCAAAACACTTACAGAAATGAATTACGCAGAAAAATTGAAAGCCTCAAAGGCCAAGTATTTATTCGCAATGACCTAGAAAAAGATCACTCCAATCAAGCTCAACTGCGATTAAATCGAGCTCTCAACATGCTATTGGACGAGGGGGAGATTCTTAAAATCTCCCATGGTCTTTATGCCAAGGCTGAACCCATCACTTTGAAAAATGGCCAAACAAAGACTTTCTTAAAAGAATCTTTTGAAACGGTTGCTATGGAAGCTTTAAATAAATTTGGCGTCCAATGGGAATTGGGTCGTGCTATTCGAGAATATAACGAAGGAAAAACAACCCAAGTTCCTGTCGTTTTTAGCGTTCAACTTAAAAGTCGTTTTCGGGGTGAGATTCACGCAGAGGAGCGATCTGTGATTTTTGAAAACGATACCAATACACGATAAATTACAAAAAACTCAAATTAATCTTTAGCGATAAAAGAACTATAAAAACCATGCCACACAAAACTCGCTGCTTCGGCAATAAACCCAATCAAACGTTATACGCCCAATACCATGATACTGAATGGGGCACCCCCTCTCACTGCGATCAGCATTTATTTGAAATGCTGATTCTAGAAGGCGCTCAAGCGGGCCTCAGCTGGGAGACGATTTTAAAAAGACGCGAAGGCTATCGAAAAGCCTTTCATAACTTTGATCCGAAAAAAGTCAGCGTCATGACGGATCCAGAATTAGAGGCGCTCATTCAGAATCCAGAGATCATTAGAAACCGCTTAAAAATTTATTCAGCCCGCCAAAATGCGAAAGTTTTTTTAGAAATTCAAAAAGAATTTAGCTCTTTTGATACTTATCTTTGGGGCTTTGTTCAAAATAAGCCGATTAAAAATCACTGGAAGAATTTTTCAGAAGCCCCAGTCAAAACTACGGAAAGTGATGCCCTATCCAAAGATCTTAAAAAACGCGGAATGAATTTCGTGGGATCAACCATTATCCATGCATTTATGCAGGCAGTTGGCATGGTTAATGATCATCTGGTGGATTGTTGGAAATATGACAAAGCAAATCAAAATGCATATAAGAAATATATGTTTTGACTTGAAACGTCAAAAATATTCTTCATTCATATCCAAGCTTAAGTTTCTGGGCTTGATCCATTAATTCTTCTAAACATTTAAATTTTTCTTCAACACTTTTTTCTTGAATGCATTCCAAATCAATATGAACCTGATACCCCAGCGCTGTGGCAATATTAACCAAAGCATCTAAAGAAAATCGGGACATTCGCCCTCGTAGTAAATCATTCATCCTTGGCTGTTTAATCCCGCAATGACTAGCCGCTTCAGTTTGTGTCCAATTCTTCTGTTCAAGAATGGCCACAATTTTTCGAATTAACTCCGCCTTAGCTCGCATATTGGCGGCTTCCACCGGGGTATCCGAAATCGCAGCCCAGACATTTTCATGTTTTTCTACTTCTTCCATGGAGACGACCCTTAATAAATATATCCATTTTTATATAATATAAAATATATCCAGTTTATAAAAGTCCCCCCAGGGGGACTAAAACAAACCAAGCTGCCCTCCCCCTCTTTTTTATTTTTATCACAAAAAGAAAAAATCATTTGTCCTAGATAAATCAGAAAGGCATCAATTTAAATCGGCTAAACCAGGATATTGATTTATTTTTTATCGGTAACAATTCAGTAACACTTCGGTAACAAAAAATAAAAATTAAAGAAATAAAACCCTATATTGTTACCGAAATGTTTCAGAAACAATTCGGTAACACGTTTAAATTTATACAACTAAATTAACCGGTTTAATTCGGTAACAATTCGATAACAAAACAATATTTTATTTGGTAACACTTCGGTAACAAATTAATCTAACTTATTAAAAATTAATAAAATTAAATAATTAAAGAACGCTCAATCAATTCGGTAACAAATAGGTAACACTTCAGTAACAATATACAGATATTAAAATCTATATATTCGGTAACACTTCGATAACACTTTGGTAACAAATAATTAAAAATAATTATTTTAAAAATAAAAAATAATCGACAACATATCGATAACAAATCAGTAACACTTTGGTAACAGTTAAAAGACATTGATTTCTAAAGTCACCACTGCGAACCTCTAAAATAAGCAGCCACTCTTGTTACCGAATTGTTATCGAAGTGTTTCCGAAACAATTCGGTAACATCTGGTAACAGTTCAGGAACAATTCAGTAACAAATAGGTAACAATTCGGTAACACTTTGGTAACTTATTCGGTAACAAGAATTGCCTTGTTACGGAAACAATTCGGTAACATTAGGACAAATAAATATCTTAAATTTTGTTTGCTGTAATTTTATCAATCTTTTGTTTTTAAAAGAAAATTTAAATTTAGCTAACAGTGGTGTCCATGTATTGTTACCGAAATGTTACCAAATTGTTCCCAAACTGTTATCGGCCTAATGTGTACGTAGACACTATTTTGACCAAGATTAGTTCCCACTTTACGATTGAAGTTGCCATTCTTTATTTTCCCAGGTTTTTTTGTTGATTTTTAGATCAAGAAATACTTTTTTCACCTGAAATTTTGCATATTTTTTGGAAA
>CANJUQ010000054.1 GCA_947478175.1 Thiotrichales bacterium
AGTAACTACCCAGGTAGGTACCCGCTGATGTTATGAATGCTTTCACCTCGCCCCGCCGCGGGAGAGGTCGAGCAGCTTCTGCGAGGGAGAGGGGGTCAAGGGCTTTGACCTATCATCAGTTCATCACCCATCAGAGTCTTACGAAGCGCCGTCATCATATTCCAGCCCTGCTTTCTAGCGGTTGAGAGAAACCCGCGAATCCTGGCAAATTGCATCGCCCCAGTGAATGTTCGAAATCCTCCAGAGATTTTTTGTTTGCACTTCATCATTCGAATGTCCTGCTCAGCCAGGTTATTCGTAAATGGAACTTCGGGATCTATTAAAAATCTTAAAACGGCATCGCGATAATTTATGAATCTCAATAATAAGTTATGGCCTGTTCGTCGAGCCTGTTTTCCACGGCCAATTTTTTTGGGTAACGGCTCCATCGCTTCATGAAACGCCAGGCCTTTTCTGACAATTCGGTCATACCCTGCAAGATATCGATTTAACTTTTCTGGCGAGATTGGGCTTTCTCCATGATGTTTTTGAAGCGCTAAACCAAATAATAAAAACCGTTTCATGTGTCGGGCCCAGCGTTCTTTGTTTTCAATCAAAGCATTCAGCTCTCGAAGATGATGCGCATTGCACAGGGCGTGAAGCACATTTTCCAATTGGAAATAAGGCTTCCAGTGATCATGAACGACGACACCCATAAGGCCTTCCAGTAAAGATTTTCTCTTAGGTGAGACGTGGTAATAAGTCCCTTCAGCAGTTGAGGCCACATGGCACCATTGAGTCTGACCACCAATGCGAAAACCTGTTTCATCTAAGTGTTTCACAGGGGCCTGAGCCACATGGTCGAGTACTGAAGCTTCAAATTTTTCCAAAGACTCATAAAGGCTGACGCTAAAAGAGCTTAAAGTGGCAGTGCTGATATGAACTCCCACTAAATCCTCAAAAGTCTCTTGCAGTCTGGCTTCTGGAATAAATTGGCGATGCTGCAAATACACTGACCAAGCCTGAATGTTGGACCCATATTGAACAGGCGCTGAAACAAAGTCAGGAAATTGCGCCTTAGTTTTTTCTTGGCAGCAGGGACAGATTTTTATTTCTATTCGATGTTCGGTGACTTCTAATTTCGGGGCCGGAATATCAAAGACCTGACGAGACTCTGTTTCTAAACAGGGGATACCCGATAAATCTTTAAAACACTCTGAACAAACGCTCAAAGCATGCGTAATCACGTGGTCTGGCGCAGTGACTCGAGATAAGGTTTTGCCAGCATGACCTTTTTGGCCACCTGTTTTTTTCTTGCCTTTTTCTCTCAGTGATTGCTGCCTTTGCCCACGAGGGGGTTTTGATAGGCCATCACTGGAAGGTGGCTTGGAACTGTTTTGGCTGTTCTTTTTTAAACGCGCTTCAAGATCCGCAATTTTTTCTTTTAAAGCAGCATTCTCAGCCAAGAGCTCTTTAATGAGCGCCTTCAGCAAAGCAACTTCTGATTTTAATTCGGTGAGTTCTGATTTCATGACGCGCTTTATTCCACAAAATTAAATTCTTTGGGAGGTGCGCACACTTTTTTTTACCCCCTCTCCCTCGCAGAAACTGCTCGACCTCTCCCGCGGCGGGGCGAGGTGAAAGCATTCATAATGTCAGCGAGTGGGTACCTGAGTAGTTACTTCCTTTCACTCTTTTTCTCCCAAGGCGCTTTGAATAACACTCAATATTTCGCGAATATCGTAAGCGCCTAAAGATTCTCCAGCAATCACATCATTGCCTCTCGCCTTTGATTAAGCTTTCACCAAAACTCTCTTCCCACAAAAAATCACACCCAACTTCAAAACTTTTTAGTCCATCGCGTTTCTAGACAGGTGTCACCTCAACGCCTTCAAAATCGCACGCATATCCTCTGATGGCTCCAACTTGTCATAAGTCTCATCTGACAATGTATTGTGATTAGCTTTGGGATTAACAAGCGATGCAAGACAAGCTCCATCTTTAAATTCATCTTCTTCTCCCCACAATTCATCACTGATAACTGCATTCGGGAAATAAGCACAAATGATGAGCATGATGGCTGTTAAGTACTCTGGTTGCGCAGGGTAAAGCTTTCCAAAATTGTAAGTAATTCGGGAAAACTTATCCGCATCGCTTTTGTTAATTTTCACTAATAATTCTGACTGGATGCCGATAGATTCATCGTTAACCCATAGCCAACGCCAATCTTCATCCACCCTATCCGATACAAATTTTTTAACTTTTTTATTTTTTGAAGCCAATAATTTTTTTGATAAAAGCAAAATATCTGAAAATGCATTTTTAAATTGCTCCTGATCTTTCTCATCTGCAATTTTAAATTTAACCCAATACACAGTCCCCATCTTTATAAACTCCCAATTGGTATGCCTAATAAAATCGGGCGCATTTTATTTTCAAAGATAAACGAAATACTAGATGCCTATCATGAAGCCCTACAAAAACTCAAAGACGCTAAGAACCCCAGCAAGCAAGAGCAAAAAATCTTAGAAGACAAAAAAGAACTCATTCAAACCGTTTCTAAACAAACACCCGATCAGATCGTCAAAAATTTAGCTAACTTAAAATTATCTTTAGCCAAATCGCTCGAAGACATCGAAGAAAAATTACTTTCTAACCAAAAAAAACTCTCTTCACTTCAACAATCCATTGAGATTCAAACTCAAGATCTCGAAGAACTTCACGAAATTAAAATTAACACTCATACCCTCGCGGCTTTGAGACTGAGATGAAAGAACGCCAGCAAAATCTTGAACAAGAGATTGCATATAAATATGACATAGGGGCCGTGACCTATGACTGGCACCCTGAATCTGTCGAATTTTTAAAACAGCTATGTATCTTAGGTGAAGCCAAAATTGTCCTGTCTTCAAATTGGCGGACTCGTAAACCTGGCGCCGACAGGTGCTTGTGCATTCCAACATCCATCTTTCCCTCAAAAAACCTGCGAAAAATAAATTTAGAATGCCTTTGTAAGGCTTGAGTATCAATATGTTATTTCAGAGCGGGAATTGCTGCACGGGACGAACATAAAGTTCACCCCTCTACCCTCATTTCTATATTTTAATCAGCACTTTCTTCCCAAAAAATACGACCGCTAGTTTTAAAATATTTTTAATCCCACGGGCATTGAGCTCTGCTTGATAATTCTCAGCATCAATTTGTTTTAAAGCTTGCTCAGCTTCTTTCTTCATTATTTTTTCTTGATCTGAATCCGCGACTTTAAATTCAATAATAATTCCCAACTTTGAAACATCTTTGGGGATAATTAAAACATCATATCGCCCCGTCCCAGATTCTCGATTAGAGATAACTTGGTGTGAGTTTTTTAAATAAACCAGCATGCCAAGCACTAAAGCATGATAAAACTTTTCAGGATGGGTCTTATCTTCCCCAGCACTTAAATCAAAATAAGACAGGGTCTCTTGTAAATAATTAGTAAAAATTTTGCTAAAAATAGCCACATTGCCCAACAATAATGCATCGAACATCTCTTCTCCTTTTCTGGATCCTGAGACTGATTTTCGAAGCCAACTTAAAAAATAATTTTGATACACCCGCGTGATTTCTATATTGGGGAGCGCGATCTCGCATTCGTTCGTTTCACTTTCTGGAATGGCGCGAATTATTTTTAAATAGCCTGAAAATAATAAAAAGCTCCAGATGGCAGATTCCACTCGATGATCAATTTCTGGGAAAGAGATCTTTTCCTGAATAGATTTTTGAATGCTTCGGCCTTGAATTAAAGCCTCAAAAGCAAATTTAAATTCGCCAGACGTTTTCGCAATTAAATCCTCAATGATTTGACTAGATCCTGTATGAACCCAGTAAGCTTCGAGTTTTTTATTTTTCGCAAAGTTAATAATCGACCAGGGGTTATAAATAGCTAAGTCCCCATACTGATAGCCGTTGTACCATTCACGAACTTGTTCTCTTTGAGCTGAAACATCAGCCTCTTCACAGATCCAATCCACCTCTTGTTCTGTAAAGCCAAAGTAAACGCCATAAAAATTTGAGAGCATGGAATAGCAGGTCACATTATTTAAATCTGAAAATAAACCTTCTTTCGAAACCCGCATGATCCCTGTCAGAACACTTTTATAAACCGCCGTGTTGTCTTTTAATCCAGCGCCTAAAAATCCCTGCATGAATGATTTCATTGAATCGTAATACCCTCGACTCCAGGACTCATGAATGGGTGTGTCGTATTCGTCGATTAAAATCCATACTTTTTGCGTATATTTTTTCTCTAAAATTTCAGAAAGAAATTCCAAACTTTGCGTTAGCTCTTCTTCTGGGGCTGTTAAATTTAACAGTCGATCAAATCGGTCTTGATAATGGGGTGCTAATTCTTCACGAAGATCTAAATGGGTTGTAAATAATTTTTGTAATAAAACTTTGATCCCACCCATGGCTTTATCATAATTATCTTTTTTAATTTCTTTCAGAGATAAATAAATTACAGGGTATTTTCCCTGATGTTTTAAAATTTCTGGGTGCTGGGAAATTTTTAAATCTTTAAATAAATCTTTGTTTTTTTCTATGCTTCTAATATCTAAAAAACACCTCAGCATGGTCATATTTAAAGTCTTGCCAAATCTTCTGGGGCGGGGGAATAAAATCACAGAAGACAGATCTTCTAGTAATTCTTTAATCCATAAAGTCTTATCAATATAAGTCGCTTTTAATTTAATAAGCTCAGAAAAATCACTGACACCAATCGCAAAATCAACGGCCATGTTTAAAAATTCCCAACTAAAAATCCAAAAATAGGCGGGCATTTTATAGAGGGATGCTGCTCATGGCTATGGTAAAATAGGGTAAAAAAAGCCTCACCATTCCAGCCCAAATTCGTCTTCTTGTTCTTGCATCGCTTCTACGGCTCGCGCCTCAACTTCTTTCAACATCGTTTTAATATTTTTAGGACAGGGTAAACGCATCTTAATCTCAATAATGGCAGGGTTTATGAGGATGTTTCGCGTAGGGGCGGACCTGTGTGTCCGCCCTCTTGCTCCCCCATTACTCTACCCGCCCTCTTGCTCATCCATCCCCTAAATTCTTCAATAGGTATCAAC
>CANJUQ010000055.1 GCA_947478175.1 Thiotrichales bacterium
TGGCAGACACTGAAGAAAAATTAGCTGAGCTCTTGCCGATTAAGGCCAAAGAGCATCTGCCTAAGATCAAACAATCTGAAATTAAAAATCCAATTCAGAAAGACCCTGCCTAAATTGTTTGGCTGGGTGTACTTGGTGTGACGCTTACAAGAACATTAAAAATCCGGTGGACGTATCATCAGCGGCAAAAGCTAAGTTGGGAGTGAGAGCCAGCACCACTAATATTTTTAGCAGTGCCGTCATCCCGGACTTGATCCGGGATCCAGTCCAAAACAATCTGCCTGGATTCCGGCCTTCGCCGGAATGACGTCTACGCAAGTTCATGATCAATCCTCCATCGTCGCTAAATGCTGAAAAATAAAATCTTGGTCTTTATGACCTTTGAGCTCTGTAACCGCACGAACCAATCGCCCTGCTGGGTGCTTGGGATCTCGCTCAACCGAAACAATGACGTTCACCGTCTCGCAAATCAGACTCACGGGTTTTGGGATATTGGCTTCCATCGACAAATCACAGCAGCGTTGAATCGCGGCAATCGTTCCATTGGCATGAACCGTGGCGATGCCGCCAGGGCAGCCGGTATTCCAGGCTTTGAGTAAATCCAGCATCGCTTTATCGCGAACCTCGCCGACTAAAATTCTGTCGGGCCTGGATCTCAAAGTAATTCGGAGTAAGGCCGACATATCAATATTTTTAGACGTACACATGCTCAGGACATTCTTGGCAGAACATTGAAGCTCGGGAACATCTTCTAAAATCACAATCCGCTGACTGGGATCACAGAGCTTCGTGAGCTCGTGAATACAAGCATTGGTAAGCGTTGTTTTCCCAGTCCCAGGACCACCGCAGATCAAAATATTTTTACGAGCGCAAATGGCTTCACGAATTACCTCCACCTGTTTCTGATTAACAATCCCCCGATGCAGATAATCACTCAGTGTGTAGATTTCTTTGGCGCGTTTACGAATCGTAAAAGAAGGGTTCTCCGTCAGCGGCGGCAGAGTTCCCTCAAAACGAGAACGGTCTAAAGGCAATTCTGTTTCTAAGACCGGGTAATCTTCAGTGATATAGAGACCCTGAATCCCAGCGATCGTATGTAAAAAATTCTTGGCCTGAAAAGCAGGCATCGTCCCGGCTGGATACATGCCAGATGAACGACTTTCAAACCAGAGGATACCGTCTGGGTTGAGCATGATTTCGGTGATGTCGTCACTCTCAAGCGCTGAGAGAACAAGCTCGCCGGCGTCGTACTTCAACTTATTAAGATCGCTTTGGGTGTGTTTAGATAAATTCATCGTTGGACCTCAGCGAATGAAGAAAAATAAAAAAGCCGCTTCGCTGGTGTCGAAACAAAGCGGCAGGCTAGATCTAAGGAGGCAAGATCTAGGGTTGGATAAATTTTTCATAACTTTTAACCGATAAATACAAACAATATCTAATTTCTAACAACTTTAAGAGTTAATATCAAGTGTATTATTAATATAATAATTTCTAAACGTGGTTAAATTTATTATAAAAATTGAATTAATATATGTTTCTAATATATGATCAATCTCATAAATGGAGTGTTTCATAATAATTTTTTATGAATTACTCTAAAAAAATTGAAACCAAAAATGAGGCCCGCATGAACGCTGTAAAAAAAATAAAACCCAAAGAGTCTCCACAAAAAACCAAGCGAAATTTCTTAGTTGAAAATCTCAATCGTCTTTTAGATGGACAAGGAATCAGTGAATGTGAGTTAGCAAGAAGAATTAATATTCCACAACAAACTCTTCATAAAATATTTTCTGGAAAAACAGCAGACCCTAGAATCTCAACACTGAAAGCACTAGCTGACTATTTTTCTGTTCCTGTTGGCGATGTTTGCCTTGAAGATATGCCAGTTCACTCTGAGAAAGTCCCACGCGGCAAAGCAATCCCTGTTATTTCATGGTCAGATTGCGTAGACACCAATTTTGTCACCAACATGCCGACTGCAGACTGGGATAAGTGGACAATCGTTGAATCAAAATTTAGTACGAAAACCTATGCCCTCTCCAGTAAACCGGCTTTAGAAAATAAATTCCCCAAAGGCACTCTATTTATTATTGATCCAGCGGTGACACCCTCCGATGGAGACTTAGTCGTCGTTCAATATCCAGAGACTGGGGAAGCCACTTTAAGAGAGCTATCTATTGATGGACCGAATCAAATTTTAATTGCTTTGAATCAACAGGCTCAGCAGGAAGTTTTAAATAAGAAAATTAAAATATTAGGGCCTGTTGTCCAGTCAAAATTTTCATATAAAAGGGATTAGGTAATGCTTTCTCCTTTTCTGAACAATTTAATAAAATTTTCCTTGTTACTTGCTATTGGCCTTGCCTTGCCTCTGCCAGTCATTGCTGATTTATCAGTGCCTTCGACTCTAATTTCTCTTGATTCTGAACAAGGTGAAAAGATGCTTTTGGACTCAAACTATAAATCAAGCTATTGGCAGCTAAGCCGATACTTTATTTCCGAAGAAAACATTGCTTTCTGCAGTGTAGCAAGCATGGTGATGGTCTTGAATGCGCTAAATATTGAGCGACCCCTATCACCAGATTTATATCCTTATTCACTTTTTACCCAAAGTAACGTTTTCAACAACCCTACAGTCGTAAAAATGTTTCAACCCAGAGCAGTAGCATCAAAAGGGCTTTCTTTGCAGCAACTCGCAAATTTTACGAGCGCTCTTGGAGTAAAAAATCAAATATATTTTGCTGCTAATGATACCGGCCTGAGTGAATTCAGAAAGACAGCAAAGAACGTCCTATCGAATCAGAATTCCTATTTAATAATCAATTTTAATCGCCAAGCTTTAGGAGAAGTTGGTCAAGGCCATTTTTCACCCATTGCCGCTTATGATCCTGGATCAGATAGCTTCTTACTGATGGATGTAGCGCGCTATAAATATCCACCGACCTGGATTAAGGCCGACACTTTGTGGAAGGCAATGGAAGATAACGATGGGACAAGCAAAAAACCACGAGGCTATTTGGTTTTAACAAACTGATATTGAAATGTGCGCTAACAAATTCTTCGGTAACAACCCAATTCCTTGTTTTTGACAACGTTCTATGATTTCTGGGTTTTCATAATGCGACGTCACTAAAATAGCATTTCTACCTAGACTCAATTTTTCAAGAACTTCTAAGCCATTTATCTCATCCCCTAACAGCTCATAATCTGAAAAAATTTGTACGGGAGGTTTCTCAATTGAATACCAATCAATAAAATCTTTTGAATGTCTAAAATGATGAATCTCCAAATTTTTAGACACCTCAGACAATCTCTGATCCCAAGCATCATGAACAGATAAATCATCATCCAGAATTCCAATAACAACAGATTTACTTAATTTAATCTCAGACACGAACCAGGCGGGTGTCTTTACACGGGGTAAGCTCAAAAACACTTCTGTTCCTTTACCCTGTTCTGAGCTTAAAAATAAAGAACCGCCCCACTCCAGCATTTTTTTCTTAGCATGAGAAAGACCTAACCCATTGCCATTAGATTTTAAAGTTATACCTGGCTCTAAAACTTTTGATAAATACTCTTTTGGAATGCCTATCCCATTATCCTTAATAGAAATCTTGATCTGATTCATCTCAATATTTAAAGAAAGAACAATCCGGCCAGATTTCCCTATAGAAAAAGCTTCGATCGAATTGTTAATCAAATTAGAAAACAGTCTTTTCATTTCATTAGCGTCAAATTCGGCAAAAGCAGAAAAGCAATCATTAGTAATATTCGTATTAATCTCGATATTACGGCCTTCAAGAGCTAAGCGCTTTTCCGATACAACGCTTTCAATTAAAGGTACCAGTAGCCAAATTTTAATGGTATTACCTGTGTTCATCGGGATTTTTTTGTACTGGACTAAAAGATTATTCGCGATGTCATTAATCCGAGTCGCAGCATTACGCATCAAGATCCTCTGCTCTTCAGGCACCTGAGATAGCATTTTTAAACAGATATTTAGCGCTGCTAAAGGAGATCGAATATCATGGGCTACTTGAGCTGCAAGTTCTGCCAAAATTTTGCTTTCTGCATCCGTTTTTATTTGAAACAAAAGAGCTTCCACGGATGTCATAATTTCATAGACTTCAACACTGCTATTTTCTTCAATTTGTTTGGCAGGTTGGCCTTTTTTTTCTTTGAGCAAATTAAGCAAATTTAAAATCGGTGAAACAAATAATTCTTGAGGTATTTTACCTGCCAAAGGAAGCAATAAACTCAGCATAATTAAAATGGATAAGACTAGAAAAACGCCCCTTATCATCAATTCTTTTGAAAAAGATTCGTCTTTAAATAAAGATCCATTGATTTCCAGATAGCCAAAACCCCTTCCATCGAAGGACCTGATACTAAATTTGTATTTCCATGAAAATGGTAGCGCCCAATCAACCCTGGAATCACCAAGATATTCTTTATTTTGAACCCACTGAATGGTATACGGCTTTCCTCTCTCAGCATCCTGAATAGCAATATCAACACTTGGCTCATTAGAGCTCTTTCGAAACCTTAGATTAGATGGCAATATGCCGCGTTTTAATCGATTGAAAAAACGCAATGAAGTGGAACAACGTCCAGCAGCTCCCGGCCTGAGCCATTACCCCTAGATACAAATTCTCAAAGAATTAAAGCTGCATAAAACCAGCTCCCAAGCTGGAATTCCAAATAATGTTTAGATTTTTTTAAGCACAGATACCAAGGAAACCAAACTAGAAAATTTGAA
>CANJUQ010000056.1 GCA_947478175.1 Thiotrichales bacterium
ATTGTTAAATTTGATATCTCAGCGATCGAAAGAGCTGTGTTCAAAGCCATGCAGGCTGTGAATGAAGGGACGCAAGAAGAAGCCGCTTTGATTGCTAAAAAAGTCTTAGAAGATCTGACAGAAATTGCAGTGCGTTATAAAAATTTTGTACCAGATGTCGAAGGAATTCAAAACGCTGTCGAGCGAGAACTCATGGCGAATGGCTATATGAACTCTGCCAAGGCTTATATTTTGTACCGTGAAAAAAGAAAGGCCCTCAGAGCTGAGCGCGCTGAAGTCCCGCTTCATATCAAAGCGCTAGCGGAAGAGTCCCGAAAATATTTTAGAAATAGTTTGAGTGAATTTGTATATCTCAGAACGTACGCTCGTTGGATTGAAGACGAGGCACGACGTGAGACTTGGATTGAGACCGTCAATCGCTATATGAATTTAATGCGTCAAAAGCTTCAAGAAAAGTTATCTGATAATGAATACGAAATGGTTCGTCAGGCGATTTTAAAACAAGAAGTCATGCCTTCGATGCGGCTATTACAATTTGCGGGTAAAGCCGTTGAGACAACCAATGTCTGTGCTTACAACTGTTCTTTTATTGCACCGTCTTCTGTCAGAGATTTTGCAGAAGTAATGTATATCTCTATGTGTGGAACGGGGGTTGGTTTCTCAGTCGAAAGTCAAAATATTCAAATGCTGCCACAGATTAAAGTTCAGTCCGGAGAAATGCTCCCAACGCACTTTGTTGCAGATAGCAAAGAAGGCTGGTGTGAGGCTTTAGTATCAGGCATGGAAACTTGGTTTGCCGGAAAAGATATTCAGTTTGATTATTCTTTGGTTCGTCCAGCCGGTGCAAGATTAAAAACCATTGGCGGTAAAAGCTCAGGGCCAGAGCCCCTCAGAAATTTATTGGATTTTGCGAGAGCCAAAATTTTAGCGCGCCAAGGTCGTCGTCTGACCAATATCAACGCTCATGACATTTTGTGCAAAATTGGTGAGGTCGTCGTCGCAGGCGGCGTGCGTCGTTCAGCCATGATTTCTTTGTCTGATTTAGATGACATTGCGATGAGAGATGCCAAGTGCGGTCAGTTTTATTTCACTGAGCCCCAAAGAAGTATTTCGAATAACTCAGCGGTCTATGACGAGCGTCCTAGCAATACTGTTTTATTAGACGAATGGGTGGCTTTGATTAAAAGCGGATCAGGAGAGCGTGGAATATTTAATCGCGGAGGATTAATTAAAACTTTGCCAGATAGACGCTTAAAACTTTGGCGTGAAAAAGGCGTGATTAAGAAAAATAAAATTACAGGTTTTGTTGGAACTAATCCTTGCGCGGAAATTATTTTATTGTCTAAACAGTTTTGTAATCTCTCAGAAGTTATTGCTAGAGCGGATGACACCGAAGAAAGCCTCATGCGAAAAGTAAAAATCGCGACGTTGTTGGGAACCTATCAAGCAACGTTGACAGATTTCCCATTTTTATCGAAAGAGTGGACAGAAAATTGTGAACGTGAACGTTTATTAGGCGTGTCTGTAACGGGTCAGTGGGATTCCGCTTTGGCGAGAGACCCCCAAATGCTGGCGTCTTTAAGAGAAGCAGCCATTGTTTCAAATCAAGATTATTCTGAACGTTTTGGCGTGAGTCCATCGACCTGTATTACCTGTGTTAAGCCTTCAGGGACAGTCTCTCAGACAGTCGATTGCGCGTCGGGAATGCATCCTAGACATGCGCCTTATTACATTCGCAGAATTAGAATTTCGGCAACCGATGCTTTGTTCCAAATGTTGAAAGATCAAGGTGTACCGTATCACCCAGAAGTGGGTCAAAATATTGCCAATGCAACGACGTATGTTTTGGAGTTTCCCGTTAAAGCGCCGGACGGTGCCATCTGTAAAAACGATATTTCAGCGTTAGATCAGTTGCATCATTGGAAAATAGTGAAATTAAATTACACAGAACATAACCCTTCAGTCACCGTTTCTGTGGGTGAAGATGAATGGATTGGTGTTTTAAACTGGCTCTATGAAAACTGGGATATTGTCGGTGGACTTTCTTTCTTGCCGAGATCCAACCATGTGTATCAACTAGCGCCGTATGAAGAAATTACCAAAGAGCAATATGAAAAACTGGCGAGCCAGATGGGCCATATTGATTTCTCAAAACTGGTTTCTTATGAACGGACCGATGAAACAGAGGTCAAGCGAGAGTTGGCTTGTGCTGGCGGGCAGTGCGAGATTTAAAAAATTAGAGTCTTTTGGCAAAAAAAACATTACCGTAGCGCCTTTTTTTAAATATAAATATTCTAAAAAGGGGAGAGACATGTCGGGCTCATTGGGTTCATCGGTTTTATGGGGTTTTTGTGCGGGCGGTGCTTTTTTTAATAAAGATTTTTCTAGTGATGTGAGTCAGAAATTTCTTTCATTTTTTGAAGAGAAAGAAGTCACTTGTTCCGAAGCACTTACAGTTCCAGGCCTCTCTGCCAAAAAATTGGTTCAAAGTTTTAACTTGAGTGAGTTTAGAAAATATTGGCTAACTGTGCACCCTGTAGCCGACAGAGAGCTAATTCAGCAGTTCGTATTCTGTGCGCTGTATTATCAGGAACCATGGGCTTATGGTGTTATTTTTAATAAAGTTCAATTTAAATCTGATGCCGAGGAGCCTGGTGTCTTTGCGAAGTTTGCAAAAAAATTATTAAAAAAAGTGTTAGAGATGCCGCTCTCAGGAACGCAAATACATTTTTTTAAACCTGTCATGAGTCTCACTGAATATGGGATTCGTGAGGATCTATCTTGGGGGAGAATCCCACTACGAGATAGAGAGCCTAATTACCGTTTATTTGAACCCGTTGCGAGCCAGGCGCATGTTATTGCGGCCTGCCGTGATGATACTTATGACTGGGAAGACGATCTGGAGCGTGATGCCTGGCATCAAAAAGACAAGCGTGGCAATACCACTCTGCATTACGCCATTTTGGGTGGAAAGTTAATGTTCGCGCATGATCTCGTGTTGATGTCTGAGGTGGATAAACATCATCAAAATCAACAAGGGCTTTCTGCCATCACCATGGCTATTTTATTAAATAAAAGAGAGTTATTAGCAGGGTTGGCCAACGCAGGGCAAGACTTGGAAACTATTGTGCCCCAATTAAATAAACGAAAGCTGTCTTTGCTTCATTTGGCTGCTGAGTATTTAGGGGATTCTTTTGAGTTAATTAATTACTTTATCCCTCGGTACAGTTTTGATTTTTTAAATTTTCAAAATGATAAGGGTGAAACGACGCTTCATATTTTAATCAGAAAGGGTTTTTATGAAACGGTCAATCAGCTATTCAAAGCAGATATTAATCGTGAACTAGATTTTTCTTTAAAAAACCAGGACGGTAAAAATATTTTAACTTTACTGAAGGAGCATGTGCCTTTGAGGGAAACAGCTTTGGGATCAGAATTAATGTCACTGATTAATCCGGTTGATTTACCACAGGTTTCTCCATCAGCTTTCTCATCGGTGGCTGCAGCGTCTGCGCCTGTTCCTGTGACTTATTCAGAAGACCAATATCAAGTTGTGGTCAAAAAGCTGGCTGAGGTAAGTGCTAGATTGTCTGAGAAAGAACTAGAGGTCGCAGGCTTAGCAGAATCGCTGTGTTCTCAGGGCAAGATGTTTAAGTCGTTAGAGCCGGTTAGAAAGCAGAATGCAAAATTACAATCTGACTTGAGTGCTTTACAGAAAGATTTAGCAGAAAAAGTTTCAAGTCTTCAAACTCAAATTAAACAAGTGCAACACGAATCGGTTATTAGTTTGGAAGGTCTCAAGAGCGTGCATGGTGAGACCATCCATGCTTTAAAAACCGCTCAGGCTCAAGAGCTAGAACAGCTAGAACAGCGATTAGCGCTAGTTCAAACTCAAAAAGAACAAGAGAAAGAAGCGCAATTGGCGCAGTTAAAACAAGCGTTAGAACAGAAAATAGTTTTAGTAGAGCAGGAAAAGGCAGGCTTGATTCAAGCGTTAGAACTTTCAAGTCAAAAATTAAGAGTGCTTGAGGGTGAGCGCTCTGTAGTGGGTGAAACGGAAGATGTAGTGGGTGTGAAGTCTTCTTTGTTAGCCCTAACGCAAGAAATTCAACGCATGAATCAAACACTCGAAAAACTTCAAAAAGAAAATGCAGAACTTAAGACAGAACTCCAGGCATCTAATTTAAAGCTTCAAGAATCTAATCAAATGATTGAAAGAGAAGTTTTCGCAGCGAGACAAGATTTTGCAGTGCACTCAGGCGATACCGTTTATCCGGCACGACCTTCCTTGCTCGCAGGCCAGACACAAACAGTTTTTGCGCCGCCTTCACCGGGTGTTCCTGTTGGATATGGCTATGCACCACCACCGGGAGCTTATCCAGGGGGATATCCAGCTTTTTCTTTTGCACGGCCGCCTTATTTTGCCGGAGCTCCCATGTCTCAAAGACCTTATTACGCTTCAAGAGAGTTTTTTTAAAGAAAATTGTAACTACCCAGGTAGGTACCCGCTGATGTTATGAATGCTTTCACCTCGCCCCGCCGCGGGAGAGGTCGAGCAGCTTCTGCGAGGGAGAGGGGGTCAAGGGCTTTGACCTATCATCAGTTCATCACCCATCAGAGTCTTACGAAGCGC
>CANJUQ010000057.1 GCA_947478175.1 Thiotrichales bacterium
ATACTTTTTTCACCTGAAATTTTGCATATTTTTTGGAAATTATCTCAAATGGATTAGATTCTTACGAGGCATTAACAGTCTCGGAATCAAGTAGTATCAAGACTCCCAGCGATCTTGTCCAAAAAGTGACTCTACGTACACATTAGGCCAGGAGGAGACTAGTTTTTCTCTGTTTCTATTTTCTGTGGCTTGTTGAAGTAGCCCACTATCTCTCAAAATATCGGAATACATGAAATGGTAGGTGTTTAAAACATTCGCTTGTTTGTACCGATGGATTAGTTGTTTATAGATCCATCGTGTTAATTGCTCATCACAACTCATGAGACGGCCATAATTAAATTGGCGGTATTCAAGCTGGTTAATGCTATGACTGATAAATAAAGGAAGTCTTGCAATGTGTTGAGAATCTGTATTAGCCAGATATTTTTTACGACCAACGGTAACCAAGTCTTGAATAATTGATCCTTTCCAGATTTCCTTTCCTTCTTTATAGAGTGTAAGAATACATGAGCTCATTACTTCAATAGCATGCTTAATCTGGTCTCTATTTCTTTCCCTTCCCATCGATTTTAATTCTCGATGGATCATACTCAGAGAGAATTTTACCCAGGTCTCTTCATTCTTTGGATCATGAATCCCGTAATTTTGATTGGAGAGAATTTTTTTTAAAATTTCTTCAATCAGCTCTTCTGTGGCTCCAGGAAAATAAGATTTATATTTCCCATCATCTCCTTCAATTAAAGCTGGTTGAATTTTTATGGTGAACGCTGTGTTCTTATAAAAATATTCCCAACGGAATGGATCCGCATGACCGCTAGGAGTTCTTAGCTCTTCGCATTTTTTTTTAGTGAAAAAATATTTTGGAATGCATTCCCAGAGCTCAACGGTGTTTGATATGTTTTTCTCGTCGTTTGAGAGAAATCTAGAAAATAAATCGTACTGTATGCTGGGAACACTTTCTGTAGGCGGCGTTTTTTTCTCTATGTCTTCCATCTTGCAATGCTCCAAATAGTTTAACTATTACGTCCACCACTGACGTTAATTCCATGGAGCATACCTTGATGAATAGCCAAATTGATAACCGAAGCACGACTTAATCCGAGCTCATGCGCCAGGGCATCTACTTCTTCTAAAAGAGGTTGAGCAATGGTTAGAGTGATCTGTAATTTTTTCCCTTTTCTGACGTAGTTTGGCTTTGCAACAGCGGCTGTTTCAGCCAGGGCATCTGGGGCAGAAGAGATGAAATTTTCGACGGATTTCTTAGCGGGTTTTGTAATTGCCATTTAATTATTCCTAATATTAAATAAATTTATTTTAATCTTGAAAAAGATTTGAAACAAGTTCTTTTAATTCTTCACTTGCTTTCTTATCTTCAGGCCGTAATTCGAATATACAGAGACCTGCACCGGCGGCATTCGAGAATGATTTCCTGCGACGCAAGATTGTGGGTAAGTATTCAAATTGAGGGACATTTGCGACAGCGGCAGCTGCTTCAATATTGTCTGTTGAATTCTCGCCAGGGTCAGCGCAATTGAGGACGGCATAACAACGCAATCCATCGCGAACACTTCTTGCTTCATCGACTAGAGAGCCGATGTCATCCAAGGCCCAAACGTCGTAACTTCTTGGCTGGAAGGGGACTAGTAAGACATCAGAAAGAACTAAAGCCGCTCTTAATGCGGTTGAATCTCGTCCACCAGCGTCAATGATGATGTCATCAAATTTGTCTCGCTGCTGTTGAACCTGTGAACGCAATGTTGCACCGTCTGGATAAGTAGAGCAGGCAATGCCAGGTTTGTGACCTGCATCTGACCGAATTTGAATCGCTGTTTGTGCAGTGCCTTGTCGGTCACCATCAATGAGCCAAACATCGCGACCGGCTAAAGCTCGCGCGATAGCCAAATTAACTGAGATTGTTGTCTTTCCAACCCCACCTTTTGTGTTGCCAACAGTTACAATCAATTTACACCTCTTTTAATATTAAAAAACTATTGATAAAGATTGTTATAAGTATTATCAGAGATTAATATTTATAGATAGCCTGTTACACGATGAATATTTTTTAGAGAATTTTTCGTCTTTTTATTTGAAAAAAAAAATCTGTATATTTATTACGCCTCAGATAGCCCAATATAATTTTTAAAATTGTGCTTTCGAGGTAGAAAAATTTTCAATTATTAAAGGCATTTTATGGTACGTATAAATTTTGCAGAAAATATGAATTTCAATTTTATAAGGAATTTTCCTAGTATGAATTTTTCGAAAAAAAATAAAAACCAGAGTGAACTAGAAAAAATTTTTGGCCAGACTTATGAAAATAAAACAGTAAAACTGGATGGTAATAATTTTATAAATTGTAAATTCCTTAGTTGTACTTTCGAATTTGAAAGTGGAAATTTTCATATGGACAATTGCGATATTAGTAATTGTCGTGCGACTCCGCTAAATAAAGAATCTGGTAAGATTTTATACTTGGGCGCTTTTTTGGCAGAAACCTTCTTAAAAGAAGGAAAAAAGCTGGCGTTAGTGGATGAATATGGTAGAGAAACTGAATTTTCAAAAGATTAAATAATCAGTGTCAATAATTTAATGTATTTAAAACCCCTCATAGCCACTTTCCGCACACCTTACCATAGCGACAGAGTTTTCCGTACGCTGTTATCCTGGTTTTTTGTTGGATTTTGAGCGTTGGGGCGCCCCTGTCGTTAAACAAGTGTTTTACGGCAGGGTGGGATCTAACCAACTGACAATTTAATTTTTAAACCAAAAGCTTTCAAAATGGACGTTAAAGTTTCAAGAGTTGGGTTCCCCCTTCCTGAAAATAATCGATACAAGCTTTCTCTATTAAGGTGTGTTTCTTGAGACAAATGCGCAATCCCACCCTGGGCTAAGGCCACATTTTTCAGTGAAAGAAGAAAAGATTCTCTATCACCATCTTGTTGATACTCTTCAAGAGCAACTTGTAAGTGTGCGCAGGCGGCCTTTTTATTTTTAAGATGGCTTATTAGCCATTCTTGATAGTCGCCTGTCATTTCTTCAACAGCCTTATTATTTATTTTTTTCATCATATCGCTCCAAATAATCTTTCCAATATTCAATTGCTCGATTGATATCTCGCTGTTGGGCTCTCTTACTTCCAGCATTTAATAGAACCACAATCTCTTTTCCGTGTTCCGCATAGTAAAGCCTATATCCAGGGCCATAATGGATCCGCAATTCGAAAACACCTTCTCCTACAGATTCAGAATCTCCTCTTTGACCAAGTGATAACCTCTCAAGACGTTTGTTAATATGTGCAACACCAACAAAATCTTTCAAACCAGAAATCCATTCCTTGCAAGGCTCTTTACCACTCGAAGTTTTGTAGTACTTCAGTATCTTCATTTCACGATAGCCATAACATCTTGATCTCTATTTGTAGTATATAAACTACTTTTTGTCAACTGTTTAGATAGCAACTAGTGGTACAGAGTTTTTTATGTTCATAAAAACATTTATTTTTGAAAATAGGTATTCAAGTAGCCAATCTGGTTAATTTAGCCATGCTCCTATATTTTTTATCCTTAAAATTCGGAAGGAATGTCTTTTTGAAAAAAGATTACGGAGGCCAGTTTCAAGATGAGGATATTTTAAAGGATTCTTCGCTTCATCAAGAACTACGGTCTAAATACGCCCCTCCTAGGGTAATTCAATTTTCAGTGATATTTGACACTCAAGGCGGTGGACCTAACCCATTGGAGTCAGATTCCGGTGGTGGGTTTGTGTCATGATTTTCTATTCTAAAAAGAGTCAAAAAATGAAAATAAAATTTATTAAAATATTTTTCTTCCTGCCTTTAGCAATTTTTAGTCATAACGTTTTTTCAGTAAGTATCATTCAAGATTGGAATGGCCCTTTTGAGTTCTTGCATGGGACCGTTGGTTTAACAAATAGTAATCAATATGCAATAACAATGACCGCTACACAGACAAATATTAGAACGCTTGTTGTATCTGAATATTCAACTCGAAGTGGTAATACTTGCACTGGGTCGCCCTCTGCGACAGCGACTATGACGGCCTCAGCTGATGAAACGTTTTCTTCTGGCGTCACTTACGCTGCAACCAATGATTCATCTTGGTATATGGTGAATAACAATGGTGGCGGCACAGCATGGAAAAAAGTGTGTACAAAATATCAATATAAAGATTCTGGAGGCACTGTACTTCATGAAAAAAGCTGTGCTGCTTGGTATTCAGGTGCTAGTGGCGGATCTGTCTGCTCAGCAGGTCAATGTGGACAGAATTCAAGTTGTACAGATTCTTGGTAGGGGTTTCCCCTGCCGTAAAACACTGGATTGTCGTCAGTCGATACATTGACGATGGGCGTTTGGATATTGATAACAATGCAGCGGAGCGCTGCGTGAAGCCCTTTGCTGTTGGCAGGAAAAATTGGCTCTTCAGTGGCACGACGGAATCGGCCAAAGCCTCTGGGAATATTTTTAGTTTGATTGAATCCGCGAAGATTCATGATTTAAAAATCTTTGATTATTTAAG
>CANJUQ010000058.1 GCA_947478175.1 Thiotrichales bacterium
CCAATTGCTTTTGATATTGTCTTGATCGACAACGGTTTGATTAATGGTCAAGCGATTTTTTTCAGCATATTGCTTAGCAAGCGCTGATTCAGCTTCAGTGTTTTGGCCGTCAATATGGGCGTAAAAATAACAGGTCATGATCGATATCCCCTTTTTATAAATTAATTTCTTAGATTTAAACCTGACTTAAAGCGGTCTGCGAAATCTAATTAAGACTTAAATACTAAGGAAGTTCTTAGGTTGTCTAAGCTGGGTGTATTGTATGAATCAATTCTTAAGAGAAGGTTAAGAATCCAGCGAATAATATAAATTTATTCGTGTATTAAGGTCTTTTAAAAAGGCTGCGTAATTCTGTTAATTTAGACTGGTTCAAATGGCTCTGTTCTGTTTGATTTTCAGGTGCTTTACCTTCAATCATTAGGTCATCTTGAGGCAGTTCAGCAATAAATCTTGAGGGTAGTGTTTTTAAAGTTTCTCTGAATTTTTGTCGGGTTGAACAAAGCGTTAAAACTAAGGTTGATTGCGCTCGAGTGATGCCGACATAAGCTAATCGTCTTTCTTCGTCGATTGTCCCTGTGTCAATACTGTTTTGATGGGGCAAGATACCTTCTTCCATGCCTGTTAAAAAGACATAAGGAAACTCTAGGCCTTTGGAAGCATGAAGCGTGCTAAGCGCAATCCGATTGCTTAAATCTTCTTCGTTGTCAGTGTTTTGACTGAGCATAAGTTTATTGAGTAAATCAGTGAGCGTGGTTTTAGAATTAATTGGATTAACTTGGTTTTGATTTGGATTAATTTCTTGAGATAAAGACTGGATAAAGCCAATCACTTGTAGGCAATTTTCATAACGTCTTTTGACTAGAGTTTCATCTTGAGTTTGAGTTTCTAGATGGCCGTAATAATCTAATTCTTCGAGGACTTGTTCTAAATTAATACCAATGTTGAATAGGTTATTTTCTTGATGGATTTTTTGATGATGTTTATGAATAAATCGGGAAAACTGTTCTAGTTTTTCGAGAGTCTTGGCTGGAATTTGCTCGCGTAAGCCGAGTTCTCCGATGGCTCGCATAAAAGGCAAGCCGCGCTCTTTGGCATAGAGGCCTAGTTTTTCAAGAGTGGTTGGGCCGATTTCGCGCTTGGGAGTATTAATCACTCTGAGTAAAGCCGTATCGTCGTTGGGATTAGCGATTAATCGGGCGAAAGCCAAAAGATCTTTGACTTCAGCGCGGGAGAAAATAGAAATCCCCCCCGAAAGTTTATAAGGCAAGCGATGGGCCTGGAGTTCTTTTTCAAAAATGGCTGCTTGGTGATTGCTGCGATATAAAATGGCGTACTGAGAATAGGGGACTTGATATTTAAATTGGTGAGCAATAATTTCACTGATGATTCTTTCAGCTTCGATGTTTTCGTTGGGGCAATGAATAATTTTGACAGGATCGCCAAAACCCAAATGACTAAAGATTTTTTTATTAATCAGATGTGGATTGTGGCTAATTAAACTATTGGCTGATTTTAAAATAGCCTGGGTCGATCGATAGTTTTGTTCTAATAAAATAATTTTCAGTCGGGGGTAATCTTGCTGGAGCTGATGAAGATTTTCAGGCTTGGCGCCTCGCCAGGCATAAATAGATTGATCGTCGTCGCCCACTGCTGTGAGAGCTTGGCGTTCAGAGGTTAAGAGCTGAATAAATTGATATTGGCTTTCATTGGTATCTTGATATTCGTCGACCAGTAAATAATGCACTTGGCGTTGCCAGAATTCTCGAATGTCTGAATAATTTTTAAGAATTTGGACGGGTAATAAAATTAAATCATCGAAATCGACAGCATTGAAAGCTTTAAGCTGTCTTGAGTAACGGTCATAAAGTCTGGCGTTGATAGAAGATTTAAGATCTTGTTTTAGAGCTAGCTCTGGGGTGAGTAAAGCTGATTTAAATCGACTAATGGCATACGCAATTTTTTCAGCTTCTGATTTGTCTAATTTATCTAGGCTTGCATGAGAGTCTGTGAGCGATCTAATAATCCCCAGCGAATCTTGGTCGTCTAGTAGAGTGAAGTTAGGACGTAACCCAGCTTTTTCTGGGTGTTTTTTCAAAATATTTAAACCCAACGTATGAAAAGTAGAAATCTGAATTTGGCTCGCTTGAGCTTTGCCTAATGTTTTTGCTAGACGGGATTTCATTTCAGTGGCGGCTTTATTAGTAAAAGTAATGCCGTAGATATTTTGAGGCTGAAGATGGCAGGTATTAATTAAATAATTAATTTTTTCTGTAATCACTTTGGTTTTTCCACTGCCCGCACCGGCAATGACTAAAAGAGGACCGTCGATATATTTTACGGCTTGAAGTTGGGCAGGATTTAGCAAAGGGGACATAAAATAGTTTTCTAATAATTGGCCTGTCAAAAAGGGCAGAGATTATATCTTATGAACTCGCTCTGAACTCATTGAGTTTCACATTTGTTTATCTAAAATCCCGGCCGGATTTTTAGGTGGCAGAATGGTTAGGGTGAGTGTGTCATGGAAGAGAAAATAACGAGTGGGCGTTTGGTAATAAAAGGCGGAAAGCCTTTAATAGGCGAAGTCGAAATTAGCGGTGCTAAAAATTCAGCGTTGAAATTATTAGCCGCTGTTTTATTAACGGCTGAACCTGTCGAAATTGAAAATATTCCTCAGTTGCAAGATGTCACTGTGATGATGGAATTGTTATGTGAGCTGGGTGTTTCGATTACTTTTTGTGATCAGGGCGTGATTCGTTTAGAAGCATCAAAAATAGAGTGTCTGACGGTGCCTTATGATTTAGTCAAAGCCATGCGAGCTTCTATTGTTGTTTTAGGGCCCTTATTAACCCGATTTCAGGATGTCAAAGTAGCATTGCCAGGAGGCTGTAATATTGGTCCCAGGCCGATTGATATTCATCTAGCTGGCTTAAAAGCGATGGGCGCGGAGATCGATGTCCAAGAAGGCTTTGTTCATGCCTATGTTAAAAACCGATTGAAAGGCGCCAAGATTGCGATGCGAATGGTCAGCGTCACTGCGACTGAGAATCTTATGATGGCGGCGACGTTGGCAGAGGGTGTGACTGTATTGAAAAATGCCGCGAGAGAACCTGAGGTGGTGGACTTGGCGAATTTTTTAAATCAAATGGGCGCTAAGATTATTGGCGCAGGGACGTCCAAAATTACAATTACAGGTGTCGAATCATTGCATGGCACGCGTTACAAAGTCATGAGTGATCGAATTGAAGCGGGGACTTATTTAGTCGCTGCGGTCATGACCAAAGGTAATATTAAGCTTCGCAATATTTCTCCTGAGTGCATGAAAGCGACTTTAATTAAATTAAAAAAAACAGGGGCCAAAATAGAAACCACGCCTGATAGTATTTCTTTGGATATGCAAGGCAAAGAGCCTAAAGCAGTTGATATTGAAACCGCGCCATACCCTGGTTTTGCGACAGACATGCAAGCGCAATTCGTCGCGTTAAATACCATTGCGAATGGGATATCCAAAGTGACGGAAACTATTTTTGAAAATAGATTTATGCATGTTCCCGAATTGGTTAGGTTAGGTGCGAATATTCAGATTACGGGTCGGTCTATTACTTGTCAGGGCGTGAAAAAATTATCCGGGGCGCCTGTTTTAGCTTCTGATTTGCGAGCATCTGCTTGTTTGGTTTTAGCAGGCCTAGTTGCCGAAGGTGAAACGCAGATGGAAGGTGTCGGCCATATGGATCGGGGTTATTCAAATCTGGAAGAAAAATTGCGTTTGTTAGGCGCTGAGATTCGGCGCGTGACGGTCTGAAAATCTGAAAAAAGAAAATTAGAGTAACTACCCAGGTAGGTACCCGCTGATGTTATGAATGCTTTCACCTCGCCCCGCCGCGGGAGAGGTCGAGCAGCTTCTGCGAGGGAGAGGGGGTCAAGGGCTTTGACCTATCATCAGTTCATCACCCATCAGAGTCTTACGAAGCGC
>CANJUQ010000059.1 GCA_947478175.1 Thiotrichales bacterium
ATCAAAATAAAATTAAAACAAGCGCCGAGTAAATTAGTTCTGGAAGATATTGAAGCCCAGTTAGATTATTTAATTTACCCAGGGTTTATTAAGCATACCCCTCAAGAATGGCTGCTTAGATATCCCCTATATCTAAAAGCAATTTTATATCGCTTAGAAAAATACCAGGCAGATCGAGATAACTTGGCCTGGCGAGAACTAAACAGAGTCTGGAGTTTGTATCTTAAAGATGAATCACTCCCACTCACTTCTGAGATTCACTATTGGATTGAAGAGCTGAGAATTTCTTTGTTTGCGCAGCATTTAAAAACAGCCTTGCCTATTTCTGTGAAGAGAATTTTGGAGCGGGGGTTTAGGTGATTTTTATTTATTAATTTTAAATAATTTGATGTCCCTGTAGGGGCGGACCCGCGTGTCCGCCCTCGTTCGGTGGCAGGTGATTATCGAGGGCAGACACACGGGTCTGCCCCTACGCATCCCAAATTTATAGGCAGTTCCGAATCCGTCACTCATCCCAAAATCTTTACATGCCTGGAGTGACCTCTGGTTCTTTTTGTTGGGGAACTAATATCGTTTCGAAGTGTGAGGTCTCGTTTGCAAAGCAGGGCCCCACTGCGACGAGTGAAACAAAAGTCGTGGTAGCAGCACTAGGGTTAAAAGAAAAGTCAGTAATGTCACCTAAAGGAGGGAACTCATTAAAAGTGCCATCTCTCTCGCGGACATAGAAATGAAACTTCAGTTTGAAATGGGAAGAAAGAAATTGGAAATGCTCTTCTGCTAACCAGTTTTTTTTGGGAGCCTTGTCTTTAAAAGCTTCTTTCCATGCATTGATGTTCTTAGGGTAACCTGCTTTTTCAAGAATTTGCTTGATTAGCGCATGTTCGAGCGCATCTCCATGTGTCCATCGATCCACTACCAACGCTATAAAATTTTCTCTTGTGAACAAGGGCGATAAATCTAGGCGCCCTTGTTCTTCTAATGCGATTCGAATGGCATGGAAACCACAGTCGCCGGCCCCGGTATTGTCAATGATTTTGCAGATGGGGCCACTCATGCCAAGTCTGACAAAACGTTCTGATGATCGATATTGTTCTGGAGGTGTTGAATAAGAGAAGAAGGGCATAGAACTCGCTGCAGATGTGAAAGGGAGTTCGCTGGATTCGCTGGACTCAGGACTTGGAGCAAATTCTGGTTCTTCTGAAGCACGAGCTGCTTCTGGAACTCTTAGAACTTCTAATATTTTGGGTCTCGTAACTTTCATGGAAAGAAAATATTCACCAAAATTTCTGAGTTGATTTAAAGGTTCTTCTAGGGGGTCTTGTAATTCTTTGGTTTGAGTAATTTTAAATTGATCTAAAACAGGTTGTGTCGTGTCAGGTTTTTCAGTGAATAAAATTTCTTGGAGATTAGGCCTGCTTGTCTTATTGCTGATCCATGTTTCAAAAACACTGCCAATAGAATTGATATGAGTTAAGTAAGTCATTACTAGCGTTTGTAGTGCTGTCTCGGATGGGTAGATCCACTTTAAAAAGTTCAAAAGGGTTTGATAGTCAGCATCGACGTCGGCTAAAGCAGATTTGAAAGCCTCTGAGTTTTTTAGTTTTCCAATGAAGCCCATGATGAAGGGATGTTTTTTATCTTCGCTGAGATCAGCCCTATATTTTTCTAAAACTTGATCCTCTGACATGGCTTGTATGGCCGTTATTTCTGCTAAATCTTGGGCTCTTTCGACAGATAAAAATCCATGGAGAACGGGGACATCCGTGAGGACGGATATGGCCAATTGACTAATAGTGGAAACGACATGGCATAGAGCCATCTGGGCTTTTAAAGAAGGAATTGTTTTGATTGTTTCTAGTAAAGTGGTGAGGGTTATGTATTGGGTCGTGGCTTGATCTAAAGCAGTACCCAATGCCTCCAGGGTTGGATCCAAAAGAGGGATGTCTTTTCTTTCGGAAAACATAGCAGCCTGACCTCCGGTTATTTTTAAAGAGGCCACTTCGCGGTTTAAAACCAGCCAGCCTCTAAACGTTGTGAGCGTGGAGAGGTAATGTTTTCCGCCGGAGGCTAAGGCTGAATGAGTATTAAAATATTCTTGCCTAGTTTTCTTTTGGAAGGCTGTCACTGTAACAACAGGCTGTTCTTTGGGTGTTGGGAATGTCTCAGCGATAAGAGCCCAGTCAATCCAAATAGAGGCTAGTTTTTTTCTGCAGTCATTGAATAAAGTAAATTGGCCCGGATTTTTTTGTATTTGATCTTCAAGAGAATCAAATGGAGAGGGAAAGGGCGTTCTTTCAGAACTTCTTACAAAGAGCAGCTCTGGAGGACAAAATACCCCTGTTGTCAACGTAATTAGGTTCGCTGTACACATGAGTCCTGGAATACTTTTTTCTAAATGGTCCGCTGAAGTTTTGAGAGCCTGGAATTTTTGAATTAATGGGAATGCTTTTGCGGCTGAAATATGGTCATTCAGTTTGATTCTATCTTCGCGACGTTTTATCAATTGCGCTCGAACGGTTTCTATTCCACTAATGCCCGCTGTTGGATCGATACAATGATCGATCAAAATTTTTCTCATTGCTTTGGCTAAAACAGCCTTGGATTTTTGATGGTTTGTCACAAGCTTTTCCCAAAAAAGCTTGTCTTGATGAATGGTTTGTATGGCTTTTGTATAGTTTGCGCCCGTGCTAATTAATTCTTGCACCCCTTCTCTTAATTTTGGTTTATTAGTGTCTGAATCCTCATGATGGATTAAAGCCAGGCTCAAGGTGTCTATGACAGAGTGATGCCAAAGATTGGGGTTGATAATTCTATGGGCGCTCTTTCGGACGGGATCCGAGGGGGTAAGGATGTTTCTTTGGTGACGATAGTAAAACCATAAAGAATTCGTGTGCCAAAAAAGATCATCAGGTCCGATATAACTGATGAGATCTTTGCTCAATGTCAGTGAGTCATTGCCGGAAAGAGAGGGAATAATTCTTGCTTGATCACAGGCTTGGTTTTTGAGTGTTGACCATAGAGATTGCCAATGTTTTTTGGAGAAAAGTAGTTTTTCTTCACGAAAAGTTTTAATGGACTGACGGTCTGTCGCTCTAGAGCTTTCTAAATCAGCTCTTCTCGCACTGTCAAAAGCTTTTTGAAGTGTTTCAATGGCTTTTTGAACGTCTTTAATGGCTTCAAAATTTTCTAATCCCTGGCGATGCAGTTGATAATAAGTTTGAAGCGTCAAAGTTCTTTGGTTTTCAGCATGGGCCTCAATTTTTTCTGAGATGGATTTCAATTTTTCATTCATATTATTTTCAAACGCAGCCATTTGTTTTGAAAGTTCGGCGAGTTGATCGGGCTGGTCGATAAAAAGAGAAAGAATCGTGGTAATGGCATCTCCAATGCTAAATAAAGACGTCGCTAATTTAGCCCATGGAATTTTAGAAAAAGTGATTGCAGAACTTAAGAAACTGTTGACTTTGGAGGCATGATCAAAAATTTTTAAATACTCAGGCCCTGCTAGGCAGTGTCGACTGATTGTTTTGTTGGCTGCTGAGCCAAAAGGCAGAAAAGGGGCGACTTTAGAAAAAAAGCGAAAACCAGCATGCAGGGCTTCGACGCGGTCTGCCTTTATTTGTGCATCTGTCGTGCGTATATCAGAGGCTTCGCGAACGTAGTCATGTAAAAC
>CANJUQ010000060.1 GCA_947478175.1 Thiotrichales bacterium
GCAGACACTGAAGAAAAATTAGCTGAGCTCTTGCCGATTAAGGCCAAAGAGCATCTGCCTAAGATCAAACAATCTGAAATTAAAAATCCAATTCAGAAAGACCCTGCCTAAATTGTTTGGCTGGGTGTACTTGGTGTGACGCTTACGTTTACAAGATTAGACTTTGATCACCCACTGCAATTTGCTTTGCATGCTGTGAAATTTTCTCAAACGGCCAATCCCACCAACCGAGTTTAAGTAATTTTTTAATAGTTTTGTCATCAAAACGTTTTCGAATCACTTGGGCTGGATTGCCGCCCACAATCGAATAGGGCTCCACATCTTTGGTGACGACAGAGCGCGAAGCAATAATGGCTCCATTCCCAATTTTAATGCCGGGCATAATTAAGGCGTCATAGCCAATCCAGACATCGTTGCCAATGACGGTATCTCCTTTGAAGCCAGGCGTTAGGGGAACGTCTTTCCAATCTTCTCCAAAAGCGCAGAATGGAAATGTCGAGAAGCCATTCATGGCGTGATTGGCACCATTCATAATAAATTTCACACCGGTTGCGATCTGGCAAAATTTTCCAATGATCAGTTTGTCGCCAATAAAATCAAAATGATAAAGGACATTTTGATTAAAATTTTCGACGTTTTCTGGATCATCATAATAGGTGTAATCCCCGATGATGATATTGGGGTTTTTAATAATATTTTTCAGAAAGCAGAGCCGAGTGATATGGGTCATTGGAAATTTGAGATTTGGGTCGATCATAAAAATACCTGTTTTTAAAAATTAGAATCCATGCGCTTGATTCGTCTGATTAAGATCATAAATAGACCTTAAGATTTTTATCTTTCCTTGAGCATTGACTGTTCCTAAAACCGTCTCCCAGACGCTATGGCCACTATGGGTGTGATATTGAAGAACGATAGAAAAGCTTTCTCCATCTTCACTGTGAAATTTCAAAATCGGGTCAAATGATTTAATACCGGCGAGGATACGGTCTTTATAAAAAGTTTTATTTTTAAAATTGTCTATAAAAGTTTCTAGGTCTTGTTCTTTGTGAAAAGGGGAGCTGAAGTGGAAATCCGCGGCCAAGATCTCTGGATCTAAGTTGCCTTCGAAAAGCCAATCACAAGTTTTATCAATTAATGTATTAAGCTGCATAAGAATTCTCTCCGCTGACAATCGTTACTGATTTTTTCATTTTAAAAAAATAGCTGTTTATTTTTAAGTTAGGGCTCTGACTCGCATAATAGTCTGACGCGTTGTTTTAGGGATCCTGCTAAAGAACCCCCAAAAATGTTAGTTTGAGAAAATCAATCTCTCTAAAACCGTTGTCGCAAGTACTTTTCAATCAAACTGTCTATGGCGTCTAAATGGTTAGAGGTTCAACCGCGTCGGATAAGTGACGGCTATTGCTAGTCAGAGATATCGAAATTTTCAGATTCAAATAACATTTACCAATACCGATCCGTGCCTTCCATGTGGGCATCACTTTCTGAGAAACAATGACGATCATCCGCTTCGCTGGAGATATCCCCAAGTAAATCGTACATTTTTTTATCGAGATCATCATCGCTGATGTAAGGTACTTTTAACACGTATTCACCACTTTCTATCTGCTTGGGTTCATATTTATTCAAGCAATATTGCTCTATGTCTTCTTGCGCGCGTTTTTTACCCCGGACGAATTTACTGTTGTTCTCGATGCGTAGTCGCAGTCTAATCAGAGCAACTTTAGACGTGTTTTGGTGGCTTGGATGAATGATTTTCTGTTCTGTCGATTTTTCATCAGTCCCAATCTTTACACCACGGTGCCTCAAATATAAATACAGCGTCGTCTTCGAAATCCCCAGCTGCTCTGCGATTTTTTTCACAGGGATGCTGCCATTTTTATAAAGAGCCTCAGCAATGGTAGATTTCTCAATGGCCTCTGGCGTTAAACCTTTGGGTCGACCGCCTTTTCGACCTCGGGCCCTGGCGGATTTCAATCCAGCCTGAGTTCTTTCGCGGATGAGCTCTCTTTCAAATTCAGCAAGGGACGCAAAAATTCCAAAAACTAATCGCCCCTGGGCCGTCGTCGTATCGATCGGGTCATTGAGGCTGATTAGTCCCACTTTCTTTTCCATCAAGGTATTCGTGAGTTGAATTAAATGGGCCAAGTTTCTGCCTAGTCGATCCAGCTTCCATATAACTAACGTATCGCCTTCTCGAAGATTCCTCATGATCTCATCTAAAACAGGTCGATCGGTTTTGGCGCCGCTGACAATTTCTTCATGTATTTTTGTGCAACCTGCTTCTTTGAGCGCTTCCACTTGCATCAAGACCGACTGATCTTTGGTCGAAACACGCGCATATCCGATTTTCATAGTTTTTAGTCCAGTTTAGTAACGAGAATTATATTTTTTGAACCTTGTTTTATTGAACCGCTTTATTTGACTCAGAATAAGCGTACGATCGCGCGCATCTTACTGGTCCTCTGGGTTCAGTTAAACCTCCGTTTTTTTGAACTGATATGGCCACCCTCAAAAGAATTTATTTACTCTCTGAATCTGAAATTTCGGATCTCTATGCAAGACCCGATTTTAATTCAGACGAGCGTGAACTTTATTTTTCTCTGAGCTCGCAAGAACTGGAGGCACTGAATCATTACGCGACGACTAAGACCAGGGCCTACTTTATTTTGCAGCTGGGCTACTTTAAGGCCAGACAACAATTTTTTAATTTTGAGTTCCAAGAAGTTCGAGCAGATCTGGCCTATGTTCTTTCTAAATTTTTTAAAATTCCAAAAGGCCGTTTTACTGGCGGCATCACTCGCCAATGTATTAGCCTGCAAAAGAAAGCCATCCTCAAACTCTTTGATTACCAAGACTTGCCAGCCCATCAAAATAATTCTGCCGAAGAGCACTTGGCTGAACTGCTGCGCTATTACCCCAAGGGCCATGATGCCTTTCGGCACCTGCTGACTTATTTCGATCATCAAAAAATAGTCATTCCCACTTATCGAAATTTGCAGGACATGTTCACCCGGGCTTTCGCCAAAGAGAACGACAGGCTAAGCCGATTAGTTTTATTAATTCCAAAGATTCAACAGGAAAAATTATTAGAGTTAGTTGAGAAAGGCGACGGGATCAGCAAGCTCAATCTCATACGCTCAGATCAAAAAAATTTCCAATACACGGCGATTAAATCAGAAGCTGATAAAGCCATGACGATTGTGGATTTATATAAATTTTCAAAAGAATTTTTACCCAGTCTTAATCTGTCTAAGAATGCCATTGGTTATTACTCAGATTTAGCCGAACAATACGCCGCCTCAAGATTAAGACGATTTTCCAAAGACCAGCAATTTTTACAGATCCTTTGTTTTGTTCATCATCGATACCAGCAGATTATGGACAACCTGATCACCAGCTTCTTTCATCACACACGAGCAATCCTGGTTGGGGTACCGGTTGAGTAGAGCGACAGAATCACTTCCATCGCCCCCTCCTCAGAACCGGACTTGCAGAACTACCGCATCCGGCTCCCAATAGATCACGTGTCCTCACACTTTCGGCAGATTTTAGAACATTGATATTACTTTCCATCGC
>CANJUQ010000061.1 GCA_947478175.1 Thiotrichales bacterium
CGCGCTTTATTCCACAAAATTAAATTCTTTGGGAGGTGCGCACACTTTTTTTTACCCCCTCTCCCTCGCAGAAACTGCTCGACCTCTCCCGCGGCGGGGCGAGGTGAAAGCATTCATAATGTCAGCGAGTGGGTACCTGAGTAGTTACGACCAATAAACTTAAGATTTTGAGTATCTCGTTCGTAATTATAATGCTGCTAATAATTATTCTTGGGTGTATTAGTTATATTTTTTCCAGCAATACTGACCGTTTAAAGGATTCTTATTCTGTCAACTTGTCAAAATCTGAATGGGATAAAAAATCTGAACCGTACGACATTATCGAAATAGACTTAAAAAGAATTTCTGAATCCGATTTATCATATGGGATAACATATGGGGCAATACATAATTTCATAAAATTATCTGGCGCAGTTCACTTATCAATGCAAACACAATCCAGTTTATTTTATTCAGAGTCTATTTTGATGCGTAATCCTTATAATAATTACATAGGAACAGGCTCTATTCCACTGGATGGGAATTGTGATTTTTACTTCCCTTTTAATGTTATTCACCTAACTCTATTTCCAACAGTAGATTGGATAAAATATCCGTTAATGAGCCCAAAAGTTCCCAAAGAGGCACTCATTAAAAATGAGCTTCCTCAAGGGTATTCTTTATATGTCTTAGAGCCACATTTGATACAGTCTGGATATGCATTTAATGCTGATGGGGCTGGGTTTAAAAAAATTTGTCTAGTTTTAATTTAATAATATTCCATCCACTTTGGTATAAATTATTTGTGTTGTTAATCACATTTTTCTGTTTAATTCCTTTATTTATGTTAATGCGAAAAGGCATAAAATATGGGCCAACAGAGTTCTTTACTTATCTGGGGACTATCACAATTTTTAGGTCATGGTTTTTTGGAGTTAGTCTGTATTTACATCTTTTAGATATTATTCTTCTTTTGATGCTTCTTATTTTTTCTATTTTGATGCTTTTGAAAAATTGTTTGGATTAATGATCTGTCAATCCATTGCGCAAACCTTCGTTTACGCAACGAATGAACCATCATGAAGAATACGCGCATTGAGTGTTGCAAAAATGTATTGCATTATTCAATCCATTAGCAACAGGTTTCCGCAATTTTTATGCTGATTGGTTACGCCAGAGTTTCAACAAATGATCAAGACACTAAAGCTCAAATTTCAGCGCTCGAGTCCGCTGGGTGTGAGTTAATTTTTCAAGAGAAAATAACTGGAGGTCGGTGGGACCGGCCAGAGCTTCAAAGACTTCTTGAGCAACTTCGCAAAGGCGATGTTTTAGTGGTCTGTAAATTAGATCGACTTTCTAGATCTCTAAAAGATTTAATTACCCTGATGGATAAAATCCAGAAACTAGAGGCTGGATTTCAAAGTCTGACAGAATCTATTGAGACCACATCACCGGGTGGCCGGATGATGATGCAAATTCTGGGGGTCTTCGCAGAGTTTGAACGATCCATGCTTCGTCAAAGAACCCAGCATGGTTTAAATGCTGCACGTAAAGAAGGCAGAATTGGTGGGCGTCGACCCAAACTTAAAGATCATCAAGAGCAAGAAGCTATTCGAATGGTCCGATCTGGCGATAAAAGCGCAGCGGATGTCGCAAGATTATTTAATGTGCATCCGGCGACTATTTCGAGGGTGATACAGAAAAATAAAATATCAATTTCAGTGAGCGAGTAAAAATTAAAACTTGGATAGGGGCTAGGTAGTGAGAACTGTTTTTTTATTGGTAAGTCTATTGATTAGCCTTTTTTGTCTTAGTCCTGCTAACGCAGATACTTGCGATCAAAATAAAATAGCTATTCAGCAAAAAAAAGTTCTGACGGATTTTGCGGACAAAGCTTTGAAGGACAAGGGCTCCTTGGGTGGAATCACCGCGATCGGAATGGTGATCCAACGAGGGGAAGGTACCCCTGTTTCTCTCTATGAAGGTGTTAACGGCCTCGGTGACAATACAGCAATTAATGCTTCTAGCATTTTTCAAATTGGGAGTATTACAAAGTCTTTTATCGCGGTCGTTATTTTGCAATTGGCAGAGGAAGATAAATTCAGTATTGATGATCCAAAATTATTAGGAAAATATTTTCCAGAATATCCAAACTGGTCTGGCATAACCCTTCGTCAATTGATGAATATGACCAGTGGGATTCCAGGCAATGAAAATGAATTACCCGATGATATCTTCAAAAAATTTACAAGGGCTGAATATACCCATTACATCAGCTCAACCAAACTTCTTAATTTAACTTATGCCTTGCCGGTGCACTTTAAACCAGGAACGTCTTTTGAATATTCAAACACTAATTACATTTTGCTGGGGGAGCTCATTCAGAGAATCACGCATCACAGCCCAGAAGATGAAGTTAAGAAAAGAATTATTGAGAAGCTTGGTTTGAAAAACACTTATTTCGCTATAGACACGGAGCAGAAAATTCCAGGAATAAAACCTTCTCAAATTGTTCATGGCTATAACACGACGCCAGCAACTTCTCATCCCTATTCTTTTATGCATTTTGGTGAAGACATTACGGATTTTTCACTTTCAGAATACGGAGCGCAGGGCGCAATGGTTTCTACGCCTGAAGATATTAATAACTATGTTCATGCGCTCTATCATCCGGGCTTATTACTCAATCAAGATCAGATTAATCAATTCACTAAAAAATTGGTTTCTATGGAAGATGGCACCCCCTTTAATCCGACAAAAGATTTAAAAGATCCTCGAGGATTTGGATTTGGAATTGTGGGGTATTACTGGCAGTCTCAGGGGCGCTTTCTCTATTTGTATAATGGCCAGACGGATGGATTCAACTTTGCTTATGTCTATGATCCAAAAACTCAACAGTATCTGACTTTTGCAGTGAATACGCAGGGGTATGGATTAGTGACTATTGCTAATCTTTTAAGCTTGTTGACGGATTTAAACCAATCATGAGGGGCGGGTAAAAAGTCTTAGCGTACAAAAATTTACAAATTCTCTAGTCGCCCCTGACAAAAGCTCTGACAGAATCTCTTCCGCATGTCCTAAGGCATAATTTAAAACTTGGGCTTTATCGAAATAAGAACGCTTTTCAACTTTACTATTTTTAAGATTTTTAGAGGGCTCAAGACTAACAGGGCTAAGCGTCTTCTCAGATTGCTCCGCTTTCAAAGTCATTCGCCAATCTTGGGTATTTAAGACTCGTTCTTTTTTAATTTTATCTTCAATGGATTTTTTAAATTGCTGACTATGAGTCTCCATGAGATCTCTGGTTCTCTGAGAGAGGCGATCTAACGGTTGGCTGTATTTTTCAAGATGCTCTGTTATTTCTAGCGCTAATTTGTTTCGAAGTTCACTCACGTGCTTGGCAAATTCGAAGGCTTCTTGGTGAGGCCTTTCACCCTGATCAGAAGCTTTGTACAAATTCTTCCAAAGGCTGCGAGCCTGTTTTGAATAGGAAAGA
>CANJUQ010000062.1 GCA_947478175.1 Thiotrichales bacterium
CTTGGAGGATTTCCATTCTGCAAAAAGCACAGCCCAGGCCACTTCATCAATATCTTTTAGTCTCATAAACATCTCCTGTGATTGAACAGGAGTGTCATCTTAAACAGAAAAATTAGGCTGTGTAGATGGGGTTGCTGTGACGCTTACTTAAAACGGGTGAATGGTATCAGTGAGCTTTGCTGATTTATAGATTGGAAAATTCAAGTAAATCATTGGTTGTTGAGTCTTAATATATGTGTGGTACAATGTGCTATACTATATAGATAAGAAATAAGTCATGATGGTACTTAAATTACGGTCATTTCATCGGTGGGCTAAAAGTGAAAGCCTTTCTGATGAATCACTTAAGAAAGCAGTTAATGAGATCGCTCGTGGTTTGATAGAAGGCGATCTTGGTGGCGGTCTTTTTAAAAAGAGAGTCGCCAGAGAAGGTCAGGGTAAGCGCGGCGGATTCAGAACAATGCTTGCTTTTCGATGGAATGATCGAGCCATTTTTATTTTAGGATATCCAAAAAATGAGAGAGACAACATTGGTGATGATGAATTGGCTGTTTTGAAAAAATTAGCAAAAGAATTACTCAATGCGACTGAGTCTGAAATACAAAAAAGAATTGAAGCAGGCGAATTAATAGAGGTGAATTAACATGATTTCTAAAAATAAAAACCCCGTTAAGAAAAACATTAAAAAAACGATGAATGATGTTGCTCGTGATGCTATTTCAGAAATGGCCAGCATTTTGAATCACATGGGAAAAATAGATGAGACGGCATTGAAGGAGTATTCAATTAATTTTCCTGAGGTTAAAGATTTACAAGCGGATGACATCAAAAAAATTCGGGAAAGTATCAAAGTCAGTCAGCCAGTTTTTGCAAAACTATTAAACACTTCTCCTGAAACGATAAAAAAGTGGGAGCAAGGCGAGCGACACCCCACTGGTACCTCGCTCAAGCTTCTTAATTTAGTCGCGATACATGGATTAGAGGTCTTGTATTAGGCCATCTGAGTTGTGTCCCTCCGGCAAAGCTGCGTGAGAAAAATTAAAAAATATTTTCATTTTTGTGCGTGCAGCTATTGACACGGTTTTTGACGAATTTTTTCGCACTCTAATCAACCTGCTTATTTTAAGTTTTAGGGGCGCTGACGCTTTGAGTACTGCTTTATTTTCAGTGATCCATGGCCTGTTTGATCAACGAAATTATCCTTGCGCCAAAGCCTCGTATGGAGGAGAAATTTCGATTTTAAAACAGGGTGTACAATGGCGCCATTATTGATTGAATGGCCCGGGACATATGAGTAAGAAAAGTAAAAAACCACCAAAGCTAATTCGCATGCATATTGAGAGGACGGATAAGCTTCTCAAGACTTTAAAAAAACATGGCGTACCAGAAGAAGACATCTTAGATACAAAAAATTTAATCGAGTGGAATGCCTGGCTTTGTGATGCGCTGGAGCGAGGAATTTTGACCATCGCCAAATTGCGCAAACTGTTTCAAATTCAGGGCACCGAAAAATCCCATCGTCATACGGGCCAATCCACGGATAAAAATTCCAAAAATAATAAGGCCAAATCCAATGGCCATGGTCGCAATTCATCTGAAGCCTACGCTGGCGCTAGGATTGAAGAGGTTTCTCATCCGACTTTAACCCCTGGATCTACTTGTCCTGCGGTGGCTTGTGGGGGTCGTCTGTACGAAATGACCGAACCTGGCTGTGTGGTTCGTGTCACAGGCTCGCCTTTGGCGATGGCGACACGCTATGAATTGCAAAAACTGCGCTGTGCGATTTGTGAAACGATTTATACCGCGCCCTTGCCAGAAGGCGTGTCGGATCAAAAATATGATGCTGGTTTTGTCTCGATGCTGATGATCAATAAATACTTTATGTCGGTGCCTTTATACCGCCAGGATAAATTACAGGCTTATCTTGGCATGCCACTGCCGGATTCAACCCAATGGGATTTGATGTTTGAGCATCAAGAGATGCTGAAGGCGCTATATCAGGCCTTCAGCCAGGATGCGGCCAATGGCTTGGCCATGTGTTATGACGACACCTCTGTCAAAATTTTGGAAGAAATTAAAGCCAAGCGCTTGGCAGAAAAAGGCCAAAAGAATAAGCACAATACTTTTACAACGGGCTTAGTCAGCCTCCATGAAGATCATGATACTTATTTATATATGACTGATAACCGCGTGGCCGGTCAATTTATTGCTGAGATTTTAGCGCTTCGGAATCCTGAGTTAGAGTTGCCCATTATCATGTGCGACGCACTGGCGGCCAATATTCCCCAGGATATTGCCGATAGTCTTTATATCTTGTGTTACTGCTTGGTTCACGCCAGACGCCAATTTTATGAATTACCCGATGGGTATGATGATTTATCTGATGAGGTCATTGGGGCCATTGGAAAAATTTATCTTCATGAAGACTATGCCAAAAGCTTAGAGCCCCAGGCTCGATTGGCTTATCACCAAAAGCATAGCCTGCCTGTTATGAATAAACTAAAGACCTATCTTGAGGCGCAAGAAGAAGAGTTTGAACCCAATGGGGTCGCAGGACGTGCGATCGCCTATGTTTTAAAACGCTGGACCAATCTCACTGTTTTTTTAGAGCAGGCGCATGCGCCTTTGGATACCAACCTGGTTGAGCGCGCTTTAAAACTCGTGATTCAAACTCGCAAGTCTTCGATGTTTTATAAAAGTTTAAACAGTGCGGCGTTCGCCTCTTATGTTCAGTCAGCGCTTTATAGTGCGGCCCAAAATGATGTGAACCCTTATGACTATATGAAAGCACTCATAGAACATACGAATCAGGTGATCAACGCACCGAAAGATTGGTTCCCCTGGGTCTATCAAGAAACCCTCAAGGTGCAGAAGAAGGAAGCGGCCGCCAAGAAGACCCCATCATTACTGGGCGTCCCTGATTCAGGATAATCATCATGCTTGTTGCGCAAACACACTCGTCAGGCGACCTGGGCCAGTAAAGCAACTTGCCCTGAGAAAAGCGTTTGGTACAGAGCCAAAATCCAGTGCCGTCATAGATTAGTAATTTGACGGCGCTGCCTTTGGTATTACGAAAAGCAAAGACAGTCCCAGTAGGCCTAATGTGTACGTAGAGTCACTTTTTGGACAAGATCGCTGGGAGTCTTGATACTACTTGATTCCGAGACTGTTAATGCCTCGTAAGAATCTAATCCATTTGAGATAATTTCCAAAAAATATGC
>CANJUQ010000063.1 GCA_947478175.1 Thiotrichales bacterium
AAAAATTAAAATGGCGGCAAATGCCATTTCATTACCCGATTATGTGTGAGAACGGCAGCGCGTGCTGTTCGATATCTAAGTATGCTATAAAATTTAATTTTACTGAAAATCAGCTAATTAATAACAGCGTTAGAAGCAAGCAATACCAATGGTTTTTTGGCTAACTTTACCTTTTCGAGGGGATGGGCAAAAATGGCCACATTAGGCCTACTAGGAGATTTCAGTGAGTGAGTTGATAAGTTTCCTAACCCTTCGAGAGCCCATCATTCAAGATAAAACTCTTTTTCTAGAAGCCATGAATCAAAGCCAGTCTTTACATCATCCTTGGGTCTCTGCGCCAAAAGCATCGGAAGAATTTGAGTCTTATATTCAAAAATATTCAGCAGATCAGGATCAGAATAAAAGCTTCTTACTTTTAGATTCGTCTGGAAATATTGCAGGTGTCTTTAATATCAATGAAATAGTTCGTGGTGGATTTCAAAGCGGCTATTTAGGTTTTTATTCTGTAGAGGGCTTTTCCGGAAAAGGCGTGATGAGCGCAGGTTTAAAATTAGTGTTAAAGAAAGCATTTGAAGAATTGGGCCTGCATCGCTTAGAGGCCAATATCCAGCCCGATAACTTTCGGTCGATTAATTTGGTTAAAAATAATGGCTTTAAAAAAGAAGGCTTCTCGCCCAGATATTTAAAAATTAATGGGGAATGGAGGGATCATGAGCGTTGGGCGATTATTTATGAGGATTTTTTCTCTCTGTAATTTTTACAAAGATAAATCAGTTCACGGTTCATTCACTACAGGATGGAGTGCTATAGAACTTATGACACAAGAGCTATAGCAAAAGTAACAAACCAATTGCGCCTAGGATTAACAAGATTAATAAAAAGCCCATAAAAAGAGAGGCCGGAAGTAATCCCATCAATGTTAGTGACAACACAGCCAGGCCAAGATTAATGCCATTCATTGCACCCGAGGCATTCGCTTTATTGGGGATTGCATTCGACGCTACATGAGAGGCCGCAGGGAAAATAAAACTAGAGATGAGGTATAAACAGCCTGCAAAAATAAAAAACCCTAAAACTGAGAGGTGATGGCAGGCATGAAGCCAGCTCATGCCCAGCAAAATTAGCATCATGCCAATTCCAGAAAAAATAATAATGCCCTTACTCTTGAAATGTTTCAGTAGCCAGGTTGCAATGAAAGATCCTAAAAACATGCCAACCATATTGATTAAAGAAAACGTTCCATAAGCGCCTGCGCTTAACCCAAACCAGCTGTGAGTCACTTGAGGTGCAATGGTTGAATACCCATAAGAGAAACAAGAAACATATCCGACCCAAAAGGCATAAGAGATTAATTTTTTAGATCTCAGGGCCGATCCATAACCTGATAAGACATGTGATATAGAAATAGGCTGAGCTTGTCTCAATGTTTCTGGAAAAATTCTCAATACGGCGATTGATAATAGGCCTTGAATAAGCAAAGGGATGAAAACAACAGGCCATGAAAAATATTGGCTTAGCAAGCCGCCTAAAAATGTCGATAGGCCAATTCCTAATGTAAAAGACAGAACAATAAAGGGAAAAAGCATTTTTGATTTTGCTGGTTCAAAATATTCATTCAGTAATACAAAAGTACAAACAAGACCTGCAGAAGCCCCTAATGCCGTGAGTAATCGGCTGGCTAAAAATAACGAGTAAATACTAAATTCAGCGGATAAATAAGAAAAAATAAGTCCGATCACATTTAAAATAAACCCGATTTTCAGGGCTTGAATCCTCCCAAAACGGTTGGCGAGAGGTCCATAAATCCATTGACCTAATAAATAGCCCAACAGAAAAATGCTCACCAGGGCGCTCAACTGATTATTAGAAAGCCCCCAAGCTTTTTGAATCATTGGAAAAGCGGGCGTAATGATAGCTGCAGAGGCTGAAGCCATGCTGACAAAGCTCAGGAGTGTGGCGGTTTTAAAGGCATTCATGAAGAAATCATCCTAATAGAATTAGATTTTTTGATAATGCTATAGGTTAAAATTTAGTTTACAATATTCAAATAAATTAACTTTTGTTTAGTAATTATGAACGTCAATAAAATTTCATTGTCTCACTTAGAGAGTTTTATTTTGATTGCTGAGTTGAAGCATTTAAGTCAAGCCGCAGAAAAGCTAGGGGTGACTAAGGCCGCGATCAGCCAAGGTTTAAAGCTCTTAGAAAATGAAGTGGGATCGATTTTATTTGATCGTTCTACTCGAAAAATGGAACTGACAGAAGCGGGGAAACTGCTTTACGAAGAGTCTTTAGGGGTTAAAGCCTCTATGGAGTCTTTAAAATCAGCGATTTCTGGGCTTCAGGTAGCGCCTAAGGGTGTCTTGAGAATCATGGCGAACCCTATTTGGGCGGAGACTTTTTTATTGGAAAAAATTCAATCGTATCTTTTAGCCTTTTCTGAAATACAGGTTGAGCTTTTAACCGATGAGAGAGTCCCATCAATGAAAATGGAAAAAATAGATTTGGTCTTCGGTGTGACTTGGGAAGCGCCACTAGATGTCGTTAGGAGAAAAATAGGCGAGACACGGTATGTTTTAGTAGGCAGTCCTGATTATTTTAAAAAACAAGGCAAGCCTGAGAAAAAAAGCGATTTGAAATCACAAATTTTTATTCATCATGCGGGAAGGGAACTGTCTGATTTAAGAGCAGTTTCAAAATTATCTATGAATCAAGTTTCACTCTTGAAAAGTGCAGCATTGAAAGGAATGGGGTTAATTCAAGTGCATGAGTACGCTGTTTTAGAAGAATTAAAAAAAGGTTTGTTGATCGAAGTATTGCCTGGATTTTTTAAATCTGAAGAGCCTGTTTTTTTGTATTATGCCAAACCAAAATTTGTTCAGCCTAAGGTGAGAGAATTTTTAAAGTTGTTGGGATTATGAAGAGTTCAGAGAAGACTCAAAATTCACTGGGGTAGTTTACAAAATCTTCTTCTTGCATCAGGCCTAATGTGTACGTAGAGTCACTTTTTGGACAAGATCGCTGGGAGTCTTGATACTACTTGATTCCGAGACTGTTAATGCCTCGTAAGAATCTAATCCATTTGAGATAATTTCCAAAAAATATGCAAAATTTCAGGTGAAAAAAGTA
>CANJUQ010000064.1 GCA_947478175.1 Thiotrichales bacterium
GCTATCTCGCTCTTCTTTATGGAGAGCTTCTAATTCATCTTTTTCTTCTGGGCTTAGGGTAATTTTCATTTCCCAATTTCATCACATAAAAATTAGGCACTCTAGGCCGCACATGCTAAATCGGTGAATTCATTCCCGATGGGTATATTGCCCAGGTAGGTACTGATCAGAAGTGTGTTGATTTAGATCGGCCAAAGACAGTCGCAAACATAAGACGTTATGATTAAATTTAAATTTTTCTAAGATTCTTACCGAGAAACTGCTTTGGTCTAAATCGGCGAGTGCTATAGAAATTTTTTGATTTTCTTCTAAATAAGAAACACAAGGCAAAAAATAATTCTTAGCGGCCAGACTTGGTTTTAGGCCTTTTTGCCAGGCGGGATTTATTAATTTTTTATCTGCATTTTCATCTAAATGATTATCTAGTCGGCATAGACAAGACTGGCAGGTCCCAGCGCGACAGGCATGAGGATGTTCAACACCCTGACGAAGCAGGCCATCCAGAACACTCTCATTTTCTTTAATGTCATAAGAACGATGATTTAAAAATACCTGCCGCATGTGTCAGTCACTCCAGATTTTTTTATTTTATTTATCTATCTAAAACATCATCCCGGACACTGTTTGCAATGGCGGCAACTTCAGCAATATCTGCATCTTTTACGCCCAGCTCTTTGAGTGTATTCCCTAGATGTTCAATGACGATATCCACATGGGTATCATTCAGGCCCATTTTGACTAAATGCCGATGACCATCTCTCATGTTTTTACCGCTGTAGTGATGCGGACCACCAAAAACCATGGTTAAAAAAGATTTTTGTTTTTGAATTTGTTGTGTCATATCTACGCCAGCAAAAAAATAATTGACGCGATCATCCAATAGCATTTTGCGATAAAAAATATCCACAGCTGCATTAACAGCCTCTACCCCACCTAATCTTTCATATAAACTTTGCGTCATAGTTTTGCCTTTTGTTTTGAAATTTAAAATATTAAAAAATTAAGATGTATTATAAATACATCTTTTGAGCAACTTTATGACGAAGCCTGTTAAAAAACAAGCTAAAAATAAGACCTAAAGATTGACTGAGGATTGTTTATGCAACTGACCCAATTCACTGATTATGCTTTACGCGCACTCATCTTTATTGCGCTTAAAAATAAGATCTGCACCATTACTGAAATTTCAGAAGCCTATGGAATTTCGAGGCATCACTTAGTCAAGATTATTCATAAATTGGGAAAAATTGGGGTGATTAAAACCACGCGAGGTAGCCAAGGCGGTATTGAATTAAATTATCCAGCAAGTCAAATTAATCTTGGTGAATTAATAAAAAAAACGGAGCCTAATTTTTACCTTGTCGAATGCTTTGACCCTAAGAATAAAGGATGCTGCATCGCCCCTGTCTGCAAGCTCAAGCAGATTTTAAATCAGGCCAATAAAGATTTTATTAATACACTTTCTCAGTACTCTCTGGAAGATATTATTTCTAATAAAGACCAGCTAAAAAATTATTTAAAAACGCAAGACTAAGAAAAGCTGAAAAAAGCAATAAACCTCTGGCATTGAACGCGTCTCTTATATTATAAGTTTGTAGACATCTTAATTTCATACCAAATGGCTGTCTACTAAATCGTTTTATAACTAGTTATTAGACACTCGTTCTACTAATCGATTTTGGAGACACAAACCCATGAGACTTTTCGGATATGCCCGAGTTTCAACCAGCCAGCAATCTTTGGAACTTCAAATTAAATCTTTAAAAGAAGCTGGCGTGGCCTCCAGCAGAATATTTACGGATAAGGCGACGGGTAGTCATGCGGATCGAGAAGGCTTGCGACTACTTCGAGTCAAAGTGGAAGAAGGCGATGTCATTTTAGTGAAGAAGCTGGACCGGCTGGGCCGTGATACGGCTGACATGATTCAGCTCATCAAAGAATTCGACGATATGAAGGTTTCTATTCGATTTTTAGATGATGGCATCAGTACTGAAGGCACCATGGGGAAAATGGTCGTCACTATTTTGGCGGCCGTCGCGCAAGCAGAACGAAGCCGAATTTTAGAAAGGACGAATGAAGGCCGGGTAGAGGCCAAAGTGAATGGCGTGAAATTTGGCAGGAAGCGAACCGTGGACCGAGAAAAAATAGTGGCGCTTTATACCGCAGGTACAGGGGCGACTGAAATATCTAAACAAGCAGGGATTGGGCGGTCGACGGTTTATAAATTATTGAAAGAAGTTGACGGTCAAAAAATGGAGACTCAAACTTCCTTAGCGTAGTTTTGCGAACCATTGGACATCAAGAATTGTTATGGCTTGGACACCGGAAAACCATCCTCAATAGTACTTCCCTTCATGGTTCCCGCCTTTGCTTGAATCACAATGAAAATAAGTTCATCCGTTTTGGAGCTTCGCCAAGTTCGAGCCCCATCGGGCGAGACTCTGACCGCTGATCCTTCTTTCACATCAAACCACTCGCCATCAACACAAAACTCGCCCTTACCTTTAAGAAACAAATATAGCTCCTCATTTTCGCGGTGTTTGTGGGTAAAAGGCATCGACTCCCCAGATAGGAATTTATTGATGGACACCTCCATGCTGGTTAGATCCAATTCCTCTCTTAGAAATTTCTTACCTGCGACTTTTTTTTCGAGCTTTGGATGCTCAAAAAAATGCTGATCGGTATTTGCAAAGAGTCCTAAATCAACAAAGGAGAAGTTACTCCCTGACTTTTTCATAACAATCTCCATTTCTCAGAAAATTTGACTTTTTAAACCATGGCGATACTCTCATAGTCACTTGCAAATTGCAAGTTACTGTGAGGCCACTATGCGATCTGTTAGTTCGAAACGTTCAATTTGTCCGATTACAAGCCTGCTCGACATCGTTGGAGATAAATGGACCCTGCTCGTCATAAGAGATCTATTATTAGGAAAGCGGCGCTATGCGGAATTCATAGACTCCAAAGAAAAAATGCAGACTAACATTCTTGCCGAACGATTAAAGCGCATCGAGGAATTCGGTCTAGTGACAAAAAGTCCTTACCAAACGAATCCATTGAGATTTGAATATTCTCTTA
>CANJUQ010000065.1 GCA_947478175.1 Thiotrichales bacterium
ATGGCAGACACTGAAGAAAAATTAGCTGAGCTCTTGCCGATTAAGGCCAAAGAGCATCTGCCTAAGATCAAACAATCTGAAATTAAAAATCCAATTCAGAAAGACCCTGCCTAAATTTATGGGCTGGGTGTACTTGGTGTGACGCTTACTTGAAAATATCGGATGGATCCGAGTTAACACTGACAAAATCCCAGCGAAGTTTATTAGATTTTTTGATGGGTAGCACTGATCGGGTAGTTGGAATTCAAGGCTATGCAGGTACAGGTAAAACAACCATGCTTCACGCTTTTACTCGAATGGCAGAGGAGGCTGGATATTCTATTCGGGGAGCCGCGCCAAGTGCCGCTGCCTCTGGAGTTTTAAGAAATGAGATAGGCGCTGAGACTGATACATTGGCCTTTCTTTTAATGGAGCTTGAAAAGGAAGCATTGGCCATTAATGCTCAAGAAAAACCCGATCATTCAGAGAAGCCGCAAGAAAAGAAACCAGAAATTCTCTTGATAGACGAAGCCTCCATGATATCCACAAAGCAAATGCTAGATCTTTTGAAATATGCCGAGGCTTTAGATAAACGAGTGATTTTGGTGGGGGATTGTAAACAATTAGGGGCAGTTGAGAGAGGGAACCCATTTTTGCTTTTACAAAAATCAGAAATGGCTTGCGGAGTTTTGACAGGCATTATTCGTCAAAAAGCCGCTGATATTGCCTTCGCTGTTAAAGAGACCGTCTTTGGAAATGTAAAACGCGCCGTTGAGGCAATAGGGCATCCGTCTTTTTTAGAACAAATCAATGAATCCTATGTGTTGGCACACCCAAGAAGTGCCGTGACAGAAATTAAAAAAAAAGAGGATCGTTTAAGCGAGATTGCTCGTTATTTTTTGTCTAAAAATCCAGAAGAGAGGGCGAATACGCTTGTTCTATTAGGGGCTAACAAAGACAGAGTTTTTGTGAATGACTTGATTAGAAGTGGGCTAAAGGCTGAAGGCAGGATTTTTGGAGAAGAGGCCAGCTCAATTGTTTATGTGAACAAAGGCATGACATTGGCAGAACGTTCGCATGTCTCTAATTATAAAATTGGGGATGTTGTACGATTCAATAAACCCTATCGGTCATTAGGCATTGAGAAATTTGATTACCTTGAAGTCGTTGGTATTGATAGAGAGAGTAACGAGCTATTTTTTAAAAAATCGGGCCAAGACATTCAATGGAACCCGGAGGGCTTTGCTAAAGGAAAGGGCTCTGCCATTGATGTCTATACCAAAGAAGAGCGATCTTTAGCGGTGGGTGATGAGATCCGATGGACTCAAAATAATAAAGCCTATGAAATTTACAATACCGAATCAGCCAAAGTGGTTGGTGTTCAAGGCAATCAGGTCACACTGATTCTAAAAAATGGCAAATCCTATGAGATGGATCTTATGTCACCCCTAGGGCAGCACTGGGATTATGCCTGGTCTTCGACGATTTACGGCGCCCAGGGCAAGAAGGCCAATGAAGTGATTGGCATGCTTGAATCGGGCAACAAAAACCTGAGCAACTTTTCTAGCTTCTACGTCATGATTAGCCGGGCTGTTCATGGGGTCAAACTTTTTGTCGATGATATAGACAAGCTCATTAAGACTATTGAAAAGCACAGTGGTGAGAAATCCAACGCCACTGAGTTTCTAGTGGCTCAAAAAGAAAAACTTGAATACGAGGGTTACTTAAAGTCTGTTCATCAAAAATTGGGTCAAAATATTTATGAAGAAAAAAATGAGTTGATTCGATTGAGCTTATGCGCCAACGATTATGCCCAGCGTGAAGAGAGAAAAAATACGCTTTTGGTCGTTCCAGATTTTCAAAATAGGCAAAAGATCAATCGCCTGGTGAGAGACCATTTAAAATTAAAAGGGGAGCTAGGGAAAGAGGAGCTTTCAGTAGGTTCGCTCAGATCTTTTCATGTGGTTCCTTCAGAAGATAAACAAAGCCTACGGGTTGGAATGTTCATTAAATTCGATCGAGGCTATCAAAAATTAGGGATTACCAAAGGATCTTATTTCGCTGTTTCTGATTTTGATTCTTTGACCCAAGAAGCAACGCTTAAAAATCACCCTGATGAACCTGGGATAAAAGTAGATTTAGATTTTCTGGCAAAGCAGCAAGGGGAAGGGCTTAGTATTTTCAAAAGAGACTCGCTTAGCTTATCGGTGGGGGATGAAATTATTTGGACACAATCTTTTAAAGAAAGCGGAATCATTGAAAAAGAAATAGCGCGGGTTCAATCCATTGATCTTGAAAAAAACAGGGTTAATGTTGAGCTTCAAAAGGGGGGCGTTTTAAATCTTTCTTTATCGGACGAACGAGCATTGCACTGGAAATATGCCTATGCCAGAGAGATTCAGGATCAAGAGCCCAAGCCTTATTCTCAGGGAATTTTACTTTTAGATTCCAAAACAAAATCAGGTGGAAAGATTGCTGCGTCGATGGGGTTGATGGGCAAAGCAAAACAATCTGCAACGCTCTATACACATTCTCAAGATTATGTAGCACGACAGTATCAGGCATTGACTGGCAATGTTTTAGAAGAGGTTGTCAAAAGCTCTGATAATAAAGTTCGCAGAGATTACTTAGAGGCCTTAACAGAATTTCACGAGGGTAAAAAAGCCTGTGGTCAGGCTTGGATTACTTATTATCAAGAGAGAAAAGTAGGTGCTGATGCCAAAGAGTCATTAAGCAATGCTCAAATGCTGGATGCGGCCCAGGCGGAATTAGCTCATAAGATAGTGAATGACGAAGAGCATCTAGCCTATTCCCTCCAATCTTTTGGGTTAAACGAGCGGTTGATACAAAAATACGCAGACAAAAAAGAGAAAGAAGACAATAGAAAACTTCAAAAGGTCGTGAACTCCTATCTTTCCTATTCAAAACAGGCTCGCAGCCTTTGGAAGAATTTGTACAAAGCTTCTGATCAGGGTGAAAGGCCTCACCAAGAAGCCTTCGAATTTGCCAAGCACGTGAGTGAACTTCGAA